>NZ_AZUZ01000035.1 GCF_000513955.1 Pseudoxanthomonas suwonensis J47 | reverse complement strand
GATGAGCCTGCCGCCGCGGGTGCGCTGGGAGTACGGCTACCAGCCGCAGCCCGGCAGCCCGGAGGCGCGCCTGCACGAGTACCTGGTCCCGCGCGACTGGCTGGGGGGCCAGTCGCGCGCGGGCCAACCCTGAGGGCCGGATCCGGGGGAAGGCGGAAATAAAAAGCCCCGCCGAGCAGGGGGGGCTCGACGGGGCTGGGAACGGCGACTTGGGGAGGAGTCCCGCTCCGGGTAGATCTGCTCCAGGGGAAGGGAGAGATCCGTCGACAGGCGTTGCACCTGTCGAGGGCTATATCACCATTCCGAACATGGATGGATCGTGAAGGAACCGGTCAAGAAAGCCTTGGATTTAGGGCGGATTCATTCATCTTCGCCCCTTGTAACAGTTGTAACGGAAACGGGCGCCCGCAAGCGCCCGTTTTCTGCGTCAGTGGGCCTCGTCCCAGTTGTCGCCCACCCCGCTTTCCACCAGCAGCGGGACGCTCAGTTGCGCCGCTGACGACATCAGCGCGGTGGCCTCGGCCAGCAGGGTCGGGACGAATTCCTCGTCGACCTCGAACACCAGTTCGTCGTGGACCTGCAGGATCATCCGGGCGCGCTCGCGGTGCCCGGCCAGCCAGCCGTCCACCGCGATCATCGCCCGCTTGATGATGTCCGCCGCCGTGCCCTGCATCGGCGCGTTGATCGCCGCGCGTTCGGCACCGGCGCGCTGGGCCTGGTTGCGGGCGTGGATGTACTCCAGGTACAGGCGGCGGCCGAACACGGTCTCGACGAAACCCTGGCCGCGGGCCTGCTCGCGGGTGCGCTCCATGTAGTCGCGCACGCCCGGGTAGCGGCTGAAGTACAGGGCGATGTAGTCCTGCGCCTCGCCGCGGGCGATGCCCAGCTGGCGGGCCAGGCCGAACGCGCTCATGCCGTACATCAGGCCGAAGTTGATCGCCTTGGCGGCGCGGCGCTCGTTCGGCGTGACCTCGTCCAGCGCACGGCCGAACACCTCGGCGGCGGTGGCGCGGTGCACGTCGGCGCCGGATTCGAAGGCGCGCAGCAGGCCCGGGTCCTGCGACAGGTGGGCCATGATCCGCAGTTCGATCTGCGAATAGTCGCAGGCCACCAGCTTGCGCCCCGGCGGGGCGACGAAGGCGCGGCGGATGCGGCGGCCGTCCTCGGTGCGGATCGGGATGTTCTGCAGGTTCGGGTCGGACGAGGACAGCCGCCCGGTGGCCGCGCCGGCCTGGTGGTAGCTGGTGTGCACGCGGCCGGTGTGCGGATTGACCATTTCCGGCAGCTTGTCGGTATAGGTGCTGCGCAGCTTGGCCAGGCCGCGGTAGTCGAGGATCACCCGCGGCAGCTCGTGCAGGTCGGCGATGGCTTCCAGCGCCTCCTCGTTGGTCGAGGGCTGGCCCTTGGGCGTCTTCACCAGCGCCGGCAGCTTCAGCTCCTCGAACAGCAGCGCGCACAACTGCTTGGGCGAGTCCAGGTTGAACGGGCGCCCGGCCAGCTCGGTGGCCTTCTGCTGGGCGGCGAGCATGCGCCGCGACAGGTCGGCGCTCTGCCGGCGCAGTTCCTCCACGTCGACCTTGACGCCGTTGGCCTCGACCCGCGCCAGCACCGGTACCAGCGGCATCTCGATCTGGCGGTAGACCTGCTCGAGCCTGGGCTCGTCGGCCAGGCGCGGGGCCAGCACCCGGTGCAGGCGCAAGGTGATGTCCGCGTCCTCGGCGGCGTAGCGGGTGGCGTCCTCCAGTGCGCACTGGGCGAACGGGATCTGCCTGGCGCCCTTGCCGCACACGTCCTCGTACTTGACCGTCTCGTAGCCGAGGTGGCGGCGGGCCAGGCTGTCCATGTCGTGCCGGGCGTTGCCAGACTCCAGCACGAAGCTCTCGAGCATGGTGTCGTCGGCGTAGCCGGCGAGCTCCACGCCGTGGCGGCGCAGCACGTGCAGGTCGTACTTGCCGTGCTGGCCCAGCTTGGACACCGACGGGTCTTCGAGCAGCGGACGCAGCAGGTCCAGCACCTGCCCGCGTTCCAGCTGGGTCGGCGCGCCCGGGTAGTCGTGGCCCACCGGCACGTAGGCGGCGTGGCCGGGCTCGGCGGCGAAGCTCAGGCCGACCAGGGTCGCACGCATGGGGTCGAGGCTGTCGGTCTCGGTGTCGAAGGCGAACTGGCCGGCCGCGCGCAGCCGCGCGATCCAGTCCTGCAGCGCCTCCACGGTGGTGACCGTCTCGTAGCGGCCCGGCGCGGCCAGCGCCGGATCCAGTGCGGCCACCGGGGCGGCCGCGCCCGAAACCGCGTAGCCGCTGCCGCGGGCGCGGCCCGGCTCCTTCTCGGCGACCGTCGCCGGACCGCCGTTGCCGCCGGCCACCGCGCCGCCTTCCAGTTCCTTGAGCGCCTGGTTGAAGCCATAGCGCTGGTACAGCCCACGCAGGGTCTCGACCTCCGGCTCGCGCAGGCGCAGCGAATCGGCGCTGCGCTCCAGCGCCAGGTCGGTGCGGATCGTCACCAGCTCGCGGTTGAGCGGCAGGCGCTCCAGCGCCGCGCGCAGGTTGTCGCCGACCTTGCCCTTGATCGAGGCGGCATTGGCGATGACCCCGTCCAGCGAGCCGTACTCGGCCAGCCACTTGGCCGCGGTCTTCGGCCCGCACTTCTCCACGCCGATGACGTTGTCGATGGCGTCGCCCATCAGCGCCAGCATGTCGACGATGCGCTCCGGCGGCACGCCGAACTTCTCCACCACCGAGGCGGCGGTATCCATGCGGCTGCCGCTCATGGTGTTGACCAGCATGATCGAGCCGCCGTCCACGCCGGGCTCGCGGACCAGCTGGCCGAAGTCCTTGTCGCCGGTGGAGATGGTCACTTCCATGCCGCCGTTGGCGCCCTGTACCGCCAGGGTGCCGATCACGTCGTCGGCCTCGACCCCGTCGATGCGCAGGATGTCCATGCCCAGCGCATGCACGATGTCGCACATCGGCTGCACCTGCGCGCGCAGCTCGTCGGGCATTGGTGGACGGTTGGCCTTGTAGGCCGGGTACATCTCGTCGCGGAAGGTCTTGCCCGGGGCATCGACCACGAAGGCGACGTAGTCCGGCTTCTCCTTCAGCGTCGCGCGCAGCATGTTGACCACGCCGAACAGTGCGCCGGTGGGCTCGCCCGCGGCGTTGCTCAGCGGCGGCAGCGCGTGGAAGGCGCGGTAGAGGTAGCTGGAACCGTCGATCAGGACTAGGCGTGTCATCCGGGCATTCTACGGCCATGCGCCGCCGGGGCCCTGCACGAGCCGTGACCGGCCCGCCCGCGCAACCGGCACGGCGCCCGGCGCATAATCTAGGCGTACACACGAAGGAGCCGCCATGTCCAAGACGAGCCTGACCGCCGCGGCGCTGGCCGCGATCCTCTCCCTTGCCGGATGCGCGACCACCGGCGATGCCCCGGTGGACGTGAGCGGCGCCGAAGTCGCCAGCCGCACCCTGGACAACGGCGACCTGATCGAGGAGTACCGCGTCGCCGGCCAGCTGCGCATGGTCAGGATCACGCCGGTGCGCGGCCCGGCCTACTACCTGTACGACCGCGACGGCGACGGCGCGCTGGACCGCGACGACGCCGACAAGCTGCCGCAGACGTACTGGAAGCTGTTCTCCTGGTAAACGGCGCCGCGCCGGAGCCTGCTTCCGCACGGACCCCGGCGCTACGCTCCCGCACCCGGCGCGCCGGCGTGCGGCCTGGGCCGGCGGCCCTGCACCACTACGTTCCACCTCCGCGTTCCACCCGGCGGCTGAACGGCCTTTCCCGCCAGCGCGCACCTTCGCCGCGCGCGGCGGCGCGACAATAGCGGGTCCGGGATGCCGCCCCGGGCCCATCGACAGGATTCCCCCCGATGCTTCGCTGGTTCGAAACCCGGCTGGATCCGTATCCGGCCGTCGCCACCACCCAACCGCCGCGCACGCTGTACGCGTTCTGCCGCCACTACACGCGCGGCGCCGAGCCCTGGCTGATCCTGATGGCGCTGCTGACCACGGCCATCGCGGTGACCGAGGTGTCGCTGTACGCGTTCACCGGATCGATCGTCGATCGGCTCTCCAGCCACACCCCCGCCACCTTCCTGCAGGAGGAAGGCTGGAAGTTCGCGCTGATGGCGGTCGTGGTGCTGGTGGTGATGCCGGGCCTGAACCTGCTCAGCTCGCTGGTCATCCACCAGACCCTGCTGGGCAACTTCCCGATGCGGATCCGCTGGCGCGTGCACCGCTACCTGCTGCGGCAGTCGATGGGCTACTTCCAGGACGAGTTCGCCGGGCGCATCGCCACCAAGCTGATGCAGACCTCGCTGGCGGTGCGCGAGACGGTGATCAAGCTGCTGGACGTGGGCAACTACGTGGTCGTGTATTTCGGCGGCGCACTGCTGGTGGCCGCGTCGGCCGACTGGCGGCTGATGCTGCCGTTCGTGGGCTGGCTGGTCGCCTACGCCGCCCTGCTGCGCTACGCGATCCCGCGCCTCAACAGGGTCGCGCAGGAACAGGCCGACGCACGCTCGACCATGACCGGCCGCATCGTCGACAGCTACACCAACATCGCCACGGTCAAGCTGTTCTCGCATTCGCACCGCGAGGAGTCCTACGCGCGCGAGTCGATGGACCAGTTCCTCGGCACCGTGCACCGGCAGATGCGCCTGGCCACCCTGGTCAACGTCAGCAACGACACCCTCAACATGCTGCTGCTGTTCGCGGTGGCGGCCACCGGCATCGGCCTGTGGATGCAGGATGCCGTCGGCGTCGGCGCGATCGCCGTGGCCATCGCCTTCGTGCTGCGGCTGATGGGCATGTCGCAGTGGATCATGTGGGAGATGTCGGCGCTGTTCGAGAACATCGGCACGGTGCAGGACGGCATCAATTCCATCGCCCTGCCGGCCACGGTGGACGACGCGCCCGGCGCGCGCCCGCTGGACCTGGCCGGCCCGGTGCGCGGCGACATCCGCTTCGAGCACGTCACCTTCCACTACGGCAAGAAGGGCGGCGTGATCGAGGACCTGGACCTGCACGTGCGCCCGGGCGAGAAGGTCGGCCTGGTCGGCCGCTCCGGCGCCGGCAAGTCGACCCTGGTGAACCTGCTGCTGCGCTTCTACGACCGCGAGGGCGGCAGCATCCGCATCGACGGCACCGACATCGCCTCGGTCACCCAGGACTCGCTGCGCGCGGCGATCGGCGTGGTCACCCAGGACACCTCGCTGCTGCACCGCCCGGTGCGCGACAACATCCTCTATGGCCGCCCGGACGCGAGCGAGGAGGAGATGATCGAGGCGGCGCGCCAGGCCAACGCCCACGACTTCATCATGGAGCTGGTCGACGGCAAGGGCCGCCGCGGCTACGACGCCCAGGTCGGCGAGCGCGGCGTGAAGCTGTCCGGCGGCCAGCGCCAGCGCATCGCCATCGCCCGCGTGCTGCTGAAGAACGCGCCGATCCTGGTGCTCGACGAGGCCACCTCGGCGCTGGACTCGGAAGTCGAGGCGGTGATCCAGGAGAACCTGTACCGGCTGATGCAGGGGAAGACGGTGATCGCGATCGCCCATCGCCTGTCGACCATCGCGGCGATGGACCGGCTGGTGGTGATGGACCAGGGCCGCATCGTCGAACAGGGCACGCACGAGGAACTGCTGGCCCGCGGCGGCCTGTACGCGCAACTGTGGCAGCGCCAGTCCGGCGGCTTCCTGGAACTGGAAGCGGAAGCCGAGCCCGCCGACCGTTGAGCCCGGCGACGACCCGGCACGACACACGCAGGCACCGCTCCCGGTAGAGCCGGGCCTGCCCGGCTACCCCGCCTCCGGAGACACGCCACACTCCAGCGGGGCAGGCCCCGCTCTACAACTCGCGGCGCCTGCGGACGGAGACCGCTACGCCTCGCGCCGGCGCAGCCCGCGGCCCAGGCCCAGGCCGGTGCCGGCCCACGCCAGCGCGATGCCGGCACCGATCAGCATCGCCAGGCCCGGGTGGTCGCCGAGCACGTCGAGCAGGCGCTTCACCCACGCGCTGAGCGCATCGCCGCCGCGGTAGACCACGGTGTCGATGAAGTTCTTGGCCTTGTACTTGTCCGCCGGCGGGACCACCGTGTAGAGCATCTCGCGGCCCGGGCGCACGAAGGCGTACTCGCCGGCGCGGCGCGCCACCATCACCACCACGAACACCGCGAACACCGGCGCCAGCGCCAGCCACAGGAAGCCGAAGGCCATTACCAGCGGCACGCCGACCAGCAGCACGCCCACGCCCAGCTTCTGCGCGACGCGGCCGGTGATGAACAGCTGGGTCAGGATCGCCAGCACCTGCACCACGGTGTCGATCAGGCCGAACACCTGGGTCTGCCGCGCGCGGTCGGGGAACAGCTCGGACACCAGCCGCGCCTGTTCGAAGTACAGGAAGGTGGTGACCGTGGCCAGCAGCACCACGAACAGGGCGATCCCCAGCAGGAACGGCGAGCGGAACACTGCGGTGGCGCCGGCAAAGGGATTGCCGCCCAGCGGCCGTTCGCGCTGCGCCGGCGCGTGCGTTCCGGAACGTTCCAGCGGATGGCGATCGCGCCAGCGGTGCAACCACAGCGCCATGCCCGCGCTGGCGGCGATGAACAGCGACGACAGCAGCATCAGCCCGCCATGCCCCAGCGGCTGCACCAGCAAGGTGGCCAGCAGCGGCCCGGTCAGGCCACCGGCGCTGGCCCCGGCGGCGATCAGCGCGAACAGGCGCTTGGCCTCGCTGCTGGCGAACACGTCGGCCAGCACGCTCCAGGCCAGCGAGATCAGCAGCAGGTTGATCACCGAGACCCAGATGTAGAACGCGCGCCCGGCCCACACATTGTCCGGCTGCAGCACCAGGCCCAGGCCGAAGCCCAAAAGCGTCGCAACCACCAGCCCGAACACCCACGGCACGATCCGCCGCCGCGCCACCTTCGAGGCGATCCAGCCGTACAGCGGCAGCACCGCCACCGTGGCCAGGAAGGTGCCGGTGAACAGCCACTGCAGGTTGTCCACGCCGCCGGCCACGCCCATGGTCTCGCGCACCGGCCGCAGCATGAAGTAGCCGGTGAACAGCAGGAAGAACATCGCCAGGCCGGCGGCGACCGCCGGCGCTTCGTGCGGGTTCACCCCGAACAGACGGGTCAGCCAGGGCGTGCGCTCGCTCGCGCCGGAGGTCGGCTGCATCGGCCCGGGCTCAGGCGGCGGCGAACTGGCGGACCAGTTCCCGCTGCTGCCCCTCGCTCAGCAGCGGGCCGCGGCCGGCCTTGAGCTGGTCGGCCTGGCGCTCGGGCTTGCCGGTCGCCGGGATCACCACGGTCACCGCCGGATGGCTGATCGCGAACTTCAGGAACATCTGCGCCCACGAGGTGACACCGGCCTCCGCGGCCCAGCCCGGCAGCGGCTTGTCCTTGACCTTCGCGAACAGACGGCCGTCGTCGAAGGCGCGGTTGATCAGCACGGCGATGCCGCGGTCCTGGGCCAGCGGCAGCACGCGCTCGGCGGCGCGGGTGGAATTGACCGAGTAGTGGATCTGGATGAAATCCAGCTTCTCGGCACGCATGATCCGCTCGAGTTCGGGCAGGCCGGCGTCGGTGTAGTGGGTGACGCCGACGTACTTCGTCCTGCCCTGCTCCTTCAGCTCGCGGGCGAACGGCAGCTGGCGCTGCCAGTCGCGCAGGTTGTGGACCTGCAGCAGCTCGACCTTGTCGGTGCGCAGGCGCCGTTGCGAGTCCTTCCACTGCGCCTCGGCGGCCTCGCGGCTGTCGGCGGCGATCTTGGTGGCGATGAAGGCCTTGTCGCGCCAGCCGCCGTCGGCCAGCAGGCTGCCGACCACCTCGTCGGAACGGCCGTAGTTGGGCGAGGTGTCGATCAGCCGCGCCCCGCCCTCGAAGAAGATCCGCACCACCTCCTGCAGCGCGGCGTATTCCGGCGACCCCGGGGCGACGTCGTAGCTGCCCGAAGTGCCGGCGCCGATCACCGGCAGCTGTTCGCCGCTGGAGGGGATCGGACGGGTCAGCAGCGGACCGGATGCCGCGGCGGCGGCCAGCGTGCGCATCGGCAGGGGCAGTGCACCCAGGGCAAGGGCGGAAGCGGTGGCGGCGGAGCCGGCCAGGAAGCGGCGGCGCGAATGCAGGTGCATGGCGGAACCTCCCGGAGAACAGGCACTTGGCGGCCCGGGTCGATCCTAACCCCCTCCCCTTGCCATGGCATGTGACCAGCGGCAGGGGCTGCGTCGATAGACGGCGTCTTTCGGGGCGATCGGTACGCCGTGGTATCCTGTGCGCCTTCCTTTGGGGAGTAGCCTGCCGGCGCATCCTGCGCTGGCCGTCCACGTCAACATGCTCGGCCCGTTGCGGCCGTGGCGCGGACACCCGGGGCGCGGCGCGACTGCCGCCCGGCGCTGGCGAGACCAACGGCCTGCAGGCGCGTCTGTGGTTGGACGCCGGCGGGTCGTGTCCGCCTTCCAACCCGGTTTGTCCCTGATGAGCCCGTTTTCCATCGTCCTGATCGGCCTGGCCATGTCCACCGATGCCTTTGCCGCGGCCGTCGGCAAGGGCGCCTCGATGCAGCACCCCCGCTTCTCCCACGCCCTGCGCACCGGACTGATCTTCGGCGTGATCGAGGGCCTGACCCCGGTGATCGGCTGGCTGCTCGGCAACGCCGCATCGCGTTACGTGACCGCCTGGGACCACTGGATCGCGTTCATCGTACTGGGCCTGCTCGGCCTGCACATGATCTGGCACGGCATCCGCGACGACGCGGACGACGACGCCTCCCGCCGCACCGGCGCCTGGGCGCTGGCGGTAACCGCGGTGGGCACCAGCATCGACGCGATGGCGGTGGGCGTGAGCCTGGCCTTCCTCGATGTGCCGATCCTGGCGGTGGCCACGGTGATCGGCCTGTGCACCCTGGTGATGGCGACCGTGGGCATCATGCTCGGCCGCGTGCTGGGCGTGCTGGCCGGCAAGCGCGCCGAACTTGTCGGCGGCGTGATCATGCTGGTGATCGGCTCGGCGATCCTGTACGAGCACCTGAGCGGCGCGGCCTGAGCCGCGCCGCACCGCACCGCACCGCATCGTCGATTCCCGCTATGCCGCGGCGCCCGCCGCGGCCATGCGCTCAGCGCACCACCAGCACCGGCACCGTCGAACGGCCCAGTACCGACTGGGTCTGGCTGCCCAGCAGGACCTTACCCAAGCCGCGACGCCCGTGCGAGGCCATCACGATCAGGCCGGCCTTGTGGTCGGCCGCGGCCTGGACGATGGCATCGGAGGGATAGCCGTCGGGGACGTGCACGGTCTCGCAGGCCACCCCGGCGCTGGTCGCCTGGGCCAGCGCGTCCTGCAGGATCCGCTGGGCGCTGCGCGCGCAGCCTTCCTGGTACTGCTTCTGCATGTCCGGGTCGGCCGCCAGCGCCATCGCATCGTCAAACGCCGGCATCCATGGCTCGGTCACGGTGACCACGACCACCGGCACCCGCAGGGTGGCGGCCAGTCCAAGACCATGGGCCAGGCCCTTGCCGGCCAGTTCGGAACCGTCGGTGGCGATCAGGATGCGGTCGTACATGGCGCTCTCCTTCCCTTGGTGGCCTGCGGCCATTGCACACCCGCGCCACGACCGTGGCAATGGGGCGGAAGGAGCAGCGCTTCGGCGCTCAGACCGGCTTGAGGTTGGCGAAGGCCAGCACCAGCCACTTGCTGCCGGCGTCGTCGAAGTTCACCTGCACCCGCGCGTGGGCGCCGCTGCCCTCGTAGTCGGTGACCACGCCGCGGCCGAAGCTGGCGTGGATCACGCCCTGGCCCAGCTTCAGCGAGGGCGTCTCCAGCACCGGGGGGGCAGCGCGCGGCGGCGCGGCCATCGGCCGGGCCACCTGCACCCGCGGACGCACCTCGTTGAGCAGGTGCCCGGGAATCTCGCGCAGGAACCGCGACGGCATCCCGTACATGTCCATGCCGTGGATGCGCCGGCTCTCGGCGTAGGTCAGCACCAGCTTCTGCCGGGCGCGGGTGATGCCGACGTAGGCCAGGCGGCGCTCCTCCTCCAGCCGGCCCTGCTCCTCCAGCGACTTGCTGCTGGGGAACACGCCCTCTTCCACGCCGACCAGGAACACCAGCGGGAACTCCAGGCCCTTGGCCGAGTGCAGCGTCATCAGCTGCACGCCGTCCTCGTCGGCCTGGGCCTGGCCTTCGCCGGCCTCCAGCGCCGCATAGGACAGGAAGGCGACCAGCTCGCTCATGCTTTCCTGGTCGTCGTCCAGCTCGGCGCGGGAGAAGCGCGAGGCCACCGACACCAGCTCGTCCAGGTTCTCCAGCCGCGACTCGGCGTCGAGCTGGCCGCGGGCCTCGCTGGCCCAGTGCTGGCGCAGGCCGGAGCGGGCCAGCACGTGGTCCACGCGGTCCTTCAGCGCCAGGTCGGCGGTTTCCGCGTCCAGCGCCTCGATCAGGGCAAGGAAGCCGGCGACGGCATTCCGCGCGCGCGCGGCCAGGGCGTTCTCCGCGACCAGCGAGGTCGCGGCCTGCCACAGCGAGACCTGCGCCTCGCGCGCGCGGCGGCGGATCTCGTCCAGGGTGCGGTCGCCGATGCCGCGCGCCGGCGTGTTCACCGTGCGCTCGAAGGCGGCATCGTCGGCGCGGCTGGCGACCAGGCGCAGGTAGGCCAGGGTGTCCTTGACCTCGGCGCGCTCGAAGAAGCGCATGCCGCCGTACACACGGTACGGCACCTGCTCGGCCAGCAGCACCTCTTCCAGCGCGCGCGACTGCGCGTTGGAGCGGTACAGCACCGCCGCCTCGCGCCAGCTGCCGCCGTCGCGCACCCACTGGCGGATGCGCTCGACCACGAAGCGCGCCTCGTCCATCTCGTTGTAGGCCGCGTACACATCCACCGGCTCGCCCTCGCCGCTGTCGGTCCACAGCTGCTTGCCGATGCGGTCGGGGTTGTGCGAGATCACCGCGTTGGCGGCGTTGAGGATGTTGGCGCTGGAGCGGTAGTTCTGCTCCAGGCGGATGGTCCTGGCGCCGGGGAAGTCGCGCAGGAACTGCTGCACGTTCTCGACCTTGGCGCCGCGCCAGCCGTAGATGGCCTGGTCGTCGTCGCCGACCACGAACACCCGGCCGCCGCTTCCGTCTGGAGCGGGGCCGGCCAGCACCCGCACGAAGGCGTACTGGATGGCGTTGGTGTCCTGGAACTCGTCGATCAGCAGGTCGCGGAACCGCGTGCGGTAGTGCTGCAGCAGCGCCGGGTTGTCGCGCAGCAGCTCGTGCGCGCGCAGCAGCAGTTCGGCGAAGTCGACCAGGCCGGCGCGGTCGCAGCGCTCCTGGTACAGCTCGTAGGCGCGGCGCAGCGATTCGGTCCACGGGTCGTTGACCGCCTGGATGTGCTGCGGGCGGCGGCCCTCGTCCTTCTGCGCGTTGATCCACCAGGCGATCTGCCGCGGCGGGAAGCGGCCGTCGTCCAGCTCCAGCTGCTGGGCCACGCGCTTGACCAGGCGCAGCTGGTCGTCGCTGTCGAGCACCTGGAAGGATTCGGGCAGGCGTGCCTCGTTCCAGTGCAGGCGCAGCAGGCGGTGGGCGATGCCGTGGAAGGTGCCGATCCACATGCCGCGCGCACCATGGCGCAGCTGCTGGTCGGCGCGCGCGCGCATCTCGCCGGCGGCCTTGTTGGTGAAGGTGACCGCGAGGATCCCGTGCGCCGGCACGCCGATGACTTCGTTCAGCCAGGCGATGCGGTGGGTGAGGACGCGGGTCTTGCCGGAACCGGCGCCGGCCAGCACCAGGTAGTGGCCGGGCGGCGCGGACACGGCCTCGCGCTGCGCGCCGTTGAGGCCGTCGAGAAGGTGGGAGACATCCATGCCGCCATTCTACCGGGGCGGGGCTCAATCCTTGAGAAACACGTTCCGACGCGGGCTTTCACGGGTGGTGAAAAGCGAAGGGCGGCTTTCGCGGCCCTTCCGATCCGGTCTGGCGATCAGTGCGCCTCGTGCTCGCGCTTCGCGCTGGTGCCGGTCATCAGCTTGTCGGTCCAGGCGATGCCGATGGCCGAGAGGATGAAGACCAGGTGGATGATGGTCTGCCACAGCACGCCGTCGGTGGTCAGCGCCGAGCAGCGCGCCGCGCCGACGTTGGAGGCGGCGGTGGCGACCAGCTCCGGCGGGCAGAACGGCAGGCCGTTCAGGGTGCCGGCGGCAATGAAGGTCTTGAGCAGGTGGATCGAGGAGATGCCTATGATCGCCATCGCCAGCTTCACCTTCAGCACCGAGGCATTGACGTGGCTCAGCCACTCCGGCTGGTCCGGATGGCCTTCCAGGCCCAGGCGCGAGACGAAGGTCTCGTAGCCGCCGACGATCACCATCACCAGCAGGTTGGAGATCATCACCACGTCGATCAGGCCCAGCACGATCAGCATGATCTGCTGCTCGCCCATGTGCGGCGCCTCGTGGATCAGGTGCCACAGCTCCTTGCCGAACAGGAACACGTAGACGCACTGGGCCAGGATGAGGCCCAGGTACAGCGGCAGCTGCAGCCAGCGCGAGGCGAAGATCAGCGTGGACAGCGGGCTCAGGCGGGGAGCCCCGGTGGTGTTGGGCGTCTGCGACATGGACCGGGCATGTGGAAAGAGGACGGCGCAGGGTAACGGCCCGGCCGGGGGCTGCCAAGCGCGCCCGCCCCGCCCGGGCGGACGCAACAGGGCGTTCCGCCCGTCGTCGCCTGGCGCTGCAGCGGCGGCGCTTACACTCCGGGGCCCGACCTTCGACCGCGCCCCCGGCGCCCCCCCACCGGAGCCCCGCCATGATCGACCTGTACTACTGGCCCACCCCCAACGGACACAAGATCACCCTGTTCCTGGAGGAATCCGGGCTGCCCTACACCATCAAGCCGGTGAACATCGGCAAGGGCGACCAGTTCCAGCCGGAATTCCTGGCGTTCTCGCCCAACAACAAGATGCCGGCGATCATCGACCACGCGCCCAACGACCTCGGCGAGCCGATCAGCGTGTTCGAGTCCGGCGCGATCCTGCAGTACCTGGCCGACAAGACCGGGCGCTTCCAGGGCAGGACCCTGCGCGAGAGGATCGAGGTCACCCAGTGGCTGATGTGGCAGATGGCCGGCCTGGGGCCGATGACCGGCCAGTACGGCCACTTCACCGTGTATGCACCGGAGAAGATCGACTACGCCATCGAACGCTACACCCGCGAGGCCCAGCGCCTGCTCGGCGTGCTCGACAAGCGCCTGCAGGGCCGCGCCTTCATCGCCGGCGACGAGTACAGCATCGCCGACATGGCCGCCTACCCATGGATCAACCCGTACACCAAGGCCCCGCTGGACCTGGAGCCCTATCCCGACCTGCGCCGCTGGCACGCCAGCATCGCCGCCCGCCCCGCCACCGAGCGCGCCTACGCGCTGACCCGGCAGGTGAACCCGGATGCGGGCAAGCCGCTGAGCGAGGAGGAGCGGAAGCAGCTGTTCGGGCGGTGAGCAAGCATGGCTGACCGCCCGATCCGGGCTGTCAGCCGCCGGCCCCGATGCACGCCCTGGCGTTTGGAGACTGCGCGGCCGTTCCAGCCTGCCGGTTCAGGCGACCGCATTCCGGAAATACCGCTGGTGGATCCGCAGGCCGGAAGGGACCCTGCAGGGTCAAGCCATCAGCCCCAGAAGCATCAGGAAGCCCGAGAGCACGACGCTCGCCGTACCACACACCACCCCCAGCACCGCGAACACCTTCTTGCGGTCCTTCTGCATGAGCCCGGCGATGCCGATGCCGACGGCGAGCAGGTCCAGGAATACGAACAGCATCAGGAACAGGCCGATCATCACGGCTTCGACGGATTCCTCGTCGATCTCGCCGCCGTTGGTCGCGCCGATGATCCCGGCGACGAAGAAGACCAGGAAGGTCAGCAGGCCGCCGCCCAGGCCGAGGATGAAGGACGCGATACCCAGGCCCGAGTGCTTCTGCTCCAGCTGCATTGCCACTGCCATCGATTTTCCCCTCTCGTGGTGCCCCGCGAGGTCCGCGCCATCGTCCGGCTGATGGAAGGGCTGCTCCCCAGCACCCTCTCCCGGTCCCTCCACGGGGTCGGTCCGAGTGTGCGAGGCGGGAGCGGGAGCGGGAGCGTCAATCAGGGAAATCCACGGCCGATCAATGCCTCTGGCGAACTGGGCCGCATCGGAGGCGCGGCGTGCGGACGGGGACGGCCGCTGGCCCGGCCCGGCCTTCCGGCACGCTCCGGGCGCCGGGCACGGCCGCCTACAATGGGTCCATGACGCCATTCCGGACGCCCGCATGCGCTTTCTCCGCTTCGCCACGGCCCTCTCGCCGCTGCTGTTCGCCTTCGCCGTGACCCTGCCCGCCGCCGCGGGCGCCGATGCCGCCCCCCGCAAGCTCACCCTTGAAGCCATCACCGGCAGCGCGCCGCTGTCCGGGCCCACCCTGATGAAGCCGAAGGTCTCGCCCGACGGCACGCGGGTGAGCTTCCTGCGCGGCAAGGACACCGACCGCAACCGCCTGGACCTGTGGGAATACGACGTCGCCAGCGGCCAGACCCGGCTGCTGGTGGATTCGTCGGTGGTCCTGCCGGGCACCGAGACGCTCAGCGACGAGGAGAAGGCGCGCCGCGAGCGCCAGCGCATCGCCGCGCTTTCCGGCATCGTCGATTACCAGTGGGCGCCGGACGGCAAGGCGCTGCTGTTCCCGCTGGGCGGCGAGCTGTACCTGTACGACCTGGGCAAGTCCGGCAGCGACGCCGTGCGCAAGCTCACCTCCGGCGGCGGCTTCGCCACCGATCCGAAGGTGTCGCCACGCGGCGGTTACGTCAGCTTCGTGCGCGGCCGCGACCTGTGGGTGATCGACCTGGCCAGCGGCAAGGAGATCCGCCTCACCGCCGACGGCAGCGACACCATCGGCAACGGCGTGGCCGAGTTCGTCGCCGACGAGGAGATGGACCGCCACACCGGTTACTGGTGGGCGCCGGACGACAGCGCGATCGCCTTCGCCCGCATCGACGAGTCGCAGGTGCCGGTGCAGAAGCGCTACGAGGTATACGCGGACCGCACCGAGGTGGTGGAGCAGCGCTATCCGGCCGCCGGCCAGCCGAACGTGCGCATCCAGCTGGGCACCATCGCGCCGAAGTCCGGCGCCAAACCGCGCTGGATCGATCTCGGCAAGGACGAGGACATCTACCTGGCGCGCGTGGACTGGCGCGATCCGCAGCGGCTGACCTTCCAGCGGCAGTCGCGCGACCAGCAGAAGCTCGAGCTGGTCGAGGCCAACCTGGGCAGCGGCGCACAGCGCGTGCTGGCCACCGAGACCTCGAAGACCTGGGTGCCGCTGCACAGCAACCTGCGCTTCCTGCCCGACGGCCGCTTCCTGTGGTCGTCCGAGCGCAGCGGCTTCCAGCACCTGTACCTGGCATCGGAGGACGGCAGCAGCCTGACCCCGCTGACCTCCGGCGAATGGATCGTGGACGAGGTCGTCGCGATCGATGCCAAGGCCGGCTACGTGTGGTTCACCGGCACCCGCGATTCGGCGCTGGAGAAGCACGTGTACCGCGTGCCGCTGGCCGGCGGTGAAATCGAGAAGCTGTCGCAGGCACCGGGCATGCACGCGCCCGCGTTCGCCCGCAACGCCAGCATCTACGTCGACAACTGGTCCAGCACCACCACGCCGCCGCAGCTGGAGCTGTTCGCCAACGACGGCAGGCACCTGGCCACGCTGCTGCGCAACGACCTGTCCGATCCGGACCATCCCTACGCGCCGTACCGCGACGCGCAGCGACCGGTGGAGTTCGGCAGCCTCACCGCGGCCGACGGCAGGACGGAACTGCACTACAGCCTGGTCAAGCCGGCCGGCTTCGATCCCAAGAAGCAGTACCCGGTGGTGGTGTACGTCTACGGCGGCCCGGCCGCGCAGCGCGCGACCAACACCTGGGCCGGCGGTGGCGACCTGCTGTTCAACCAGTACCTGGCGCAGCAGGGCTACGTGGTGTTCACCCTCGACAACCGCGGTACGCCGCGCCGCGGCCGCGATTTCGGCGGCGCGCTGTACGGCGTGCAGGGCACGGTGGAGGTGGACGACCAGCTGCGCGGCGTGGAGTGGCTGAAGTCGCAGCCGTGGGTCGACGGCAGGCGCATCGGCGTGCACGGCTGGTCCAATGGCGGCTACATGACGCTGATGCTGCTGGCCCGCACCGATGCCTACGCCTGCGGCATCGCCGGTGCGCCGGTCAGCGACTGGGGCCTGTACGACACCCACTACACCGAGCGCTACATGGGCCTGCCGGCGGCCAACCCGGAGGGCTACCGCAATGCGCGCGTGCTGACCCACATCGACGGCCTGGTCGGCGAGGACGCGCCGAAGCTGCTGCTGATCCACGGCATGGCCGACGACAACGTGCTGTTCACCAACTCCACCGCGGTGATGTCGGCGCTGCAGCAGCGCGGCCAGCCGTTCGAGCTGATGACCTACCCGGGCGCAAAGCACGGCCTGGCCGGCAAGGACGCGCTGCACCGCTACCGCCTGACGGCGGACTTCTTCGACCGCTGCCTGCAGCCGGGGCGCTGAGGGCGCGCGGAACAGCAGCGGGACAGGTCCCGCTCTACAAGGGCGCGCACCCGCAGCGGCGAGCAACCCACCGCAAACAGCCGCGCCTTTGTAGAGTCGGGCCTGCCCGACTCCCACGCCGGGATTGCCGGCGCCCGAACAGCAGCGGGACAGGTCCCGCTCTACGAAAAGCCGGCGCGGCTTCGGCGGGGACGCGAGGCCGCGCGAAGCGGCCCTGCCGTCGTTACGGCTGCGGCACCGGCTCCGCGCCGGTCGCGCCCGGATCGGGCACCCAGATCGCCACGCCATGGGCTTTCTTCTGCGTGGTCGGGATGCCGATGCCGATGCCGCCGGCGGTGTGGCGGCCGTAGCTGCCGGCACCCACCGACATGCTGGCCGGGGAACCGGACGAGCCGACCCCGATCAGGACCACGCCATTGGCGCCCAGCCCCGCGGCTTCGCGCTTGAGCCGGGCCACGGCCGCGTCGGTCTGGCCCTGGGTGCCGAAGCCGACCGCGCTGGAGGCTTCCAGCTGGGCGATCTCCTGCGAACCGGGCGGCACGGCGGAATAGATGCGGACCTGCGAAGGGTCGATCGGCGGCCGCGCCTGGCCGACCATCACCTTCGAGGAACCGGCGCAGCCGGCCAGGACCAGGACGGCGGCGGCGAGAGCAAGAGGCAGGCGCATGCGGGGACCTCGCAGGTGGGGGAGCTGGACGGGGCGAATCATCCGCCGCGGGGCGTGAACCGGTCGCCAACCACGCCGCGCGGGGGCCCTGCCGCGGCCGGGCCGGGCAGGGCCGGGGCGTATCATGGAGGACTGCTTCCGGTGGAGTCCACGATGAGTTACCCCCACGTCCGCATGCGCCGCATGCGCCGCGACGACTTCTCGCGCCGGCTGATGCGCGAGCACGTCCTCACCACCAACGACCTGATCTACCCGGTCTTCGTCCACGAGGAACACGGCCGCGCGCCGGTGCCGTCGATGCCGGGCGTGGAACGGCTGTCGATCGACGAGCTGCTGCGGGTAGCCGAGGAAGCGCTGGAACTGGGCGTGCCGGTGCTGGACCTGTTCGGCGTGCCGGATCCGGCGTCCAAGACCCTGGACGGCCGCGTGGCCTGGGACGAGAACGGCATCATCCCGCGCGCGATCCGCGCGCTGAAGTCGCGCTTCCCCGAACTGGGCGTGATGACCGACCAGGCCCTGGACCCTTACACCACCCACGGCCAGGACGGGCTGATCGACGACACCGGCTACATCCTCAACGACGAGACCATCGAGGCGCTCATCAGGCAGTCGCTGGTGCACGCCGCCGCCGGCGTCGACATCCTCTCGCCATCGGACATGATGGACGGGCGCATCGGCGCCATCCGCGAGGCGCTCGAGGGCGCCGGCCATATCAACACCCGGATCATGTCCTACGCGGCCAAGTACGCCAGCGCGTTCTACGGCCCGTTCCGCAGCGCGGTCGGCAGCGCCGGCAACCTCGGCAAGGGCAACAAGTACACCTACCAGATGGACCCGGCCAATTCGGACGAGGCCCTGCGCGAGGTGGAGCTGGACCTCCAGGAAGGCGCGGACATGGTCATGGTCAAGCCGGGCCTGCCGTACCTGGACGTGATCCGCCGGGTGAAGGACGCCTTCGGCGTGCCGACCTTCGCCTACCAGGTCAGCGGCGAGTACGCGATGCTCAAGGCGGCGTCCGCCAACGGCTGGCTGGACGAGAAGGCCTGCGCCCTGGAAGCACTGCTGGCGTTCAAGCGCGCCGGCGCCGATGGCGTGCTGACCTACTACGCCATGGACGTGGCGCGCTGGCTGCGCCAGGGCTGAGGAGCGAGGGCAGCGGGGCAAGCCCCGCTCTACAAGAGCGCCCAGAACCGCACCGGCGAAGCGANCCACGGCAAACGCCGTGGCGTCTTCGTAGAGTCGGGCTTTGCCCGACTCCCACGCCGGATGTCCCCGGGGGCACGCGAACAGCAGCGGGGCAAGCCCCGCTCTACANGAGCGACCAGACCCGCACCGGCGAAGCGAGCCACGGCGGACGCCTTGGCGCCTTCGTAGAGTCGGGCTTTGCCCGACTCCTAGGCCGGATGTCCCCGGGGGCACGCGAACAGCAGCGGGCCAAGGCCCGCTCTACAAGAGCGCGCCCAGTCCGTCTACAGGCAGCCGTCCTGGCCGCGGACGGTCGGCAGAACGATGCGGTAGATGTCGCTCCGGCCCGCCTTCGGCGATGGCGCGGAACCGGTGACCGTGCCTTCTTTCGGTCGCGAGGGATCCGCCACTGGCGCGCGGGTGTGGCCCACGTCGCTGTTGAACGACAGCGCCCAAGGCTGCGCATCGGCGAAGCGGCTGCCGTCGCAGGTCGCCACGTGCACGCGCATCGCGCCGTCGGCCTGGCCGCGCGACAACATCGCTGCGCGGCCGCCGTCGAGCAGGGCGATGTCCAGTTCGTCGGCGCGCGTGTTCAACCCGGGCACCGGCACGACGGTGGCATCGCCCTCCAGCGGAGCGTGGTACAGGTCGAAGCCACCGGCGCCGCCGCGGCGGTCGCTCGAGAACAGCAGCGATCCGTCCGCCACCGGCGTCAGCGAGCGCTCGTCGGCGCGACTGTTGATGCCGTCGCGCAGCCGCTGCGGCTCGCCGTAGCCGCCGGCATGCACTTCGACCCGGTACAGATCGAGCCCACCGGCGCCCCCGGAACGGTCCGAGGCGAAGTACAGCCAGCGCCCGTCGGCACTGAACATCGGCTCGATCTCCGCCGCGGCGGTGTTGAACGGCAGCGGCTGCGGATCGACCCAGCGCCTGCCGTCCAGTCGCGCCTGCCACAGGTCGCCGCCGCCGGGGCCGCCGGCGCGGTCGCTACCCCAGACGATGCGCTGGCTGTCCGGCGCGACCGTGCCACGCAATTCGGCGTCGCGGGTGGACACGGTCCAGATACCTTCCAGGCCGTACTCGGCCAGCTGCGCCATGGCCGGACCGCAGAGTAGACTGCAGGCGAAGGCGACGCCCAGTCTGCGCTTCATGGTGATCGCTCCCGGCCAGGTTTCCTAATCCGCGGATATATACCAAAGCCATGTCCACCGCCCGCTTCGCTGTCTTCGGCCACCCGATCGCGCAATCGCTCTCGCCCCGCATCCATGCCGCCTTCGGCCGGCAATGCGGGATCCCGCTGGAATACACCGCCATCGACGCGCCGCCGGACGGCTTTGCCGCCGCGCTGGAGTGCTTCGCCGCCGACGGCGGGCGCGGCTGCAACGTGACCCTGCCGCTGAAGGAGATCGCCTTCTCGCTGTGCACGCAGGCCAGCTCGCGCGCGCAGCGCGCCGGCGCCTGCAACACCCTCACCCGCCGCGACGGCCAGTGGCACGGCGACACCACCGACGGTGCCGGCCTGGTCCGCGACCTCACCGGCCGCCAGGGCCTGGACCTGCGCGCGCGCCGCGTGCTCCTGCTGGGCGCCGGCGGCGCGGCGCGCGGCGTGGCCCCCGCGCTGCTGGATGCCGGCATCGGCGAGCTGGTCGTGGTCAACCGCACGCCGGAGCGGGCCGACGCACTGGTCGATGCGCTGGGCGAGCCGGGCCGCGCCCACTCGCGCTACTGGGAAGACCTGCGCGAGCTCGGCGACTTCGAACTGATCGTCAACGCCACTTCCGCAGGCCGCGACCAGTCGTCGGGCTTCACCGCGCCGCTGTCGCTGGTCAACAGCCGCAGCGTGGCGGTGGACCTCAATTACGGCGAGGCGGCGATCCCGTTCCTGGCCTGGGCACGCTCGGCCGGCTGCCTGGAAGCGATCGACGGCCTCGGCATGCTGGTCGAACAGGCCGCCGAGGCCTTCGAGCTCTGGCACGGCGTGCGCCCGCTCACCGACGCGGTCTACGCCGAGCTGCGCGAGCGCGACAAGACGCTGGCCACCGCCGACTGAACGCCTGCCCCGGGATCTGAACCGGGGCCCTGCGCCAGCGCCGCTTTGTCGACGCTGTTCACGGCGGCGTCGTACGTGGGCGGTGTATCCATGGCAGCCACCGTCCACGGAGGATCCGCCATGAACCGCTCCATCCCGCTCGCTGCCGCCGTTCTCGCCGCACTGCTCGCGATGCCTTCCATGGCCGCGCCGCCGGAAGGCAAGGGCGGGGACCGCCAGGGCCCGCCCGGCCACCCCGCCAGCGCGCATGACCATGGACGCGACCGCGACCATCGCCGCGACCACGGTCCGCTCGTGAGCGTGTCCATCAGCGTCGGCGATGCGCGGCGCATCGCCCAGCACCATGGCTACGTCGGCTACCAGTCGCTGCCGCCGGGCATCGCCAGGAACCTGGCGCGCGGCAAGCCCTTGCCCCCCGGCATCGCCAAGAAGGTCGTGCCCGGGCCGATGCTGCTCGACCTGCCGGTCTACGACGGCTACGAGTGGGGCATCTACGGCGACGACCTGGTGCTGGTGTCGATCGCCAGCGGCGTCATCGCCGAGGTGCTCGCCGACGTGTTCCGCTGACCGCTACGCGCGGCGCAAGCGCCGGGTGCAGTCGCCTTCGGGGCACTCGGCTAGGATGGCCGGATGAAACTCACATCCGCCCTGCTTCCGTTCGCCCTGCTGCTGTGCGCCGCCGGCGCATCCGCGGCCACTCCCGACAACCACCAGGAACGTCCGCGCGCCCGCGACGTCGGCATCGTCATCGGCACGCTGCCCACTGGCCCGGACAACGCCATCACCGACGTCGAAGGCGTCGGCGTGGGCCACGCCACGCTGGTCCGCGGACGCGAACTCAACACCGGCGTCACCGCCATCGTTCCCCACCGCGGCAACATCTACCGCGAGCGCGTGCCGGCGGCGATCGTGGTCGGCAACGGGTTCGGCAAGCTGCTGGGCGTGACCCAGGTGCAGGAGCTGGGCGAGCTGGAAACGCCGATCCTGCTGACCGGCACGCTGAACGTGTGGAACGCCGCCGACGCGCTGGCCGGCTGGCTGCTGGCGCAGCCGGGCATGGAGCAGGTGCGCTCGATCAACCCGGTGGTCGGCGAGACCAACGACGGCTACCTCAGTGACATCCGCGCCCGGCCGATCGGCAAGGCGCAGGTGGAACAGGCGCTGTCGAGCCTGTCGTACGGCGCGGTGGAGGAAGGCGCGGTCGGCGCCGGCGCCGGCACCGTGGCGTTCGGCTGGAAGGGCGGGATCGGCACCAGTTCGCGCAAGCTCCCGGAAGCGGACGGTGGCTGGACCGTGGGCGTGCTGGTGCAGAGCAACTACGGCGGGCACCTGACCGTGGCCGGCGTGCCGGTGTGGAAGTCGCTGCCGAACCCCGAGGCGCTGGCGCTGCAGTCGCGCCAGGAACCGCCGCCGTGGCGCGGCGACGGCAGCATCATGATCGTGGTCGCCACCGATGCGCCGCTGGATGCTTCTGCACTGCGGCGCGTGGCCAACCGTGCACTGACCGGCCTGGCACGCACCGGTTCGGACATGTCCAACGGCTCAGGCGACTACGTCATCGCCTTCTCCACCGCGAAGCAGAACCGGCGCGACCCGCGCGCGGCGGTGCAGCCGGCCGCCAGCGTCGGCGGCGAGGCGCTGACCCCGTTGTTCGAGGCCACCGCCGAGGCGACCGAGGAAGCCATCCTCAACTCGCTGCTGCGCGCCCGCACCGTGCAGGGCCACCGCGGCACCGCGCCGGCGCTGCCGCTGGAACCGCTGCTGGAAGCCCTCGACGCAGCCGGCGCGCGCGAACGCTGAACCGCAGCCGGCCGGGGAAACCGGGATGGTTGCCAGCCTACCTACCAGTAGGCAGGCTGCGTTCTCCCCCAGGACCGTTCCCATGGCCGTTCCACCGATTTCACCGATTGGCAGGCTGCACACGCTCGGCAGCCTGCCCGCCATCCCGTTCGCCGCCTGGATGCTCGCCCGCCACGGACGCATCATTCCCGGCAGCCCTGCCGGCCGTGCCTATCTCGGTTTCATGCTGCTGGGCGCGCTGACCGTGTATCCGATCGCGCATGAGCCGATCAGCAAGGCCTTCGCCACGCTGACCCTGGTCGCGCTGCTGGGCGGCTACGGCTTGTCGCGACTCGCGAGCGGCCGGCCCTTCTGGCGCTATGTGCAGACCGCGTCGCTGAGCCTCAGCGTGTTCCTGCTGATGCTGCCCACGACCAGCGAGATCCTGCGCCGCCTGCCCGCCGGTCATCCGTTCGTGACCGACATGAAGGATCCGCTGCTGCTCGGTGCCCAGGGCGCGCTGCTGCAGGCTTTACTGGTCGGCGTCCCGCTGCAGATCCGCAGCCTCGTCCGCCAGGCACGCCTGCCTGCCATGTCGAAGGTGGCGCACTGATGGCCAGCTCCGCTCCCGTCCCGGCACCGGAGTACTCGCCGAAGGCGCGGGAAATCCTCCTGTGCGCGATCGACCTGGTCGCGGCCGGCGGCTACCACAGCTTCAGCTTCGCCGACATCGCCGACCAGGTGCAGGTGCGCAAGGCCAGCATCCACCACCACTTCGCGACCAAGCCCGCGCTGGTCAGGGCCGCAGTGGCGCTGCACCGCGAGGCGACCCAGCGCGGCCTGCAGATGCTGACCGAGGCGCATCCCGATCCGATGGCGCGGCTGGTGGCCTACTGCCGCTACTGGGCCAACTGCATCCGCGACGCCAATCCGCCGATCTGCATCAACGCGCTGCTGGCCACGGAACTGCCGGCGCTGCCGGAGGAAGTCGCGGCCGAGGTGACCCGGCATTTCGCCGAGCTTGAGGCGTGGCTGGTCGCCGCGCTGCGCCAGGGTGCCAGCGAAGGCAGCCTCCAGCTGGCCGGCAGCGCGGCAGCGGAAGCCGCGCTGTTCATGGCCACCGTGCACGGCGCGATGCTTTCCGCGCGGGCGGCCGGCGACCCGGCCGTGTTCTGGAAGATCGCCAAGCTGGCGACCGACCGGCTGCAGCCGCGCTGAGCCGCTACCGGCGTCCGGTCAGGCGTTCGGGCGCCGGTACAGCGCCGCGTTGATGCACGAGAACAGGCTGACCAGGAACCAGCCGAACGGGAACAGCGACAGGGTCAGCACCCAGGTGATCGCACCGGCGGCGCAGGCGGCCAGGAACCACAGCAGCGCCGACAGCACGCGACCCTGCACCAGCTGGCCGAGGCCGGGAACGAAGAAGCTGCAGATCGCGGCGATCACATTGCCCGTCGAACCGGGTGCACTCATCGGTATCTCCTCGGAAGTCCTGCGACGATTGTGGCAACGCCAGTGCGCGGCGCCAGAGAAGATTGTCACCTGCCGGTCGCTTCGGGCGCAGTACCTGATGGATCGCGAATCCGCGTGCCGCCATACCGGGCCGGTGCGATCCACCGCCGGGGCATACACTCCCCCGATGTCGCCGCAGCCTGCCCCGCCCGTATTCGCCTGCCGCGCCGCGTGCGCGGCGTGCTGCACGGCGCCGTCGATCACCTCGCCTATCCCCGGGATGCCTGATGGCAAGCCGGCGGGCGTGCCCTGTGTGCAGCTGGACGCGCAGCTGCGCTGTCGCCTGTTCGGGAAGCCGGAGCGGCCGCCGTTCTGCGCCTCGCTGCGGCCCGGCCCGGAGATGTGCGGGTCGAGCCGGGGTGAGGCGATGGCGATCCTGGCGGACCTGGAAGCAGCGACGGCACCGTAAGGCGGCCCGGGCCGACCATCCGGCACGCCGCGGCCTTCGTAGAGCGGGCCTTGGCCCGCTGCACCTG
>NZ_AZUZ01000034.1 GCF_000513955.1 Pseudoxanthomonas suwonensis J47 | reverse complement strand
CCTTGTAGAGTCGGGCTTGCCCGACTCCCACGCCGGGTGAACCGACGCCCCGGAAAAAGCAGCGGGGCGAGCCCCGCTCTACGATGTGGTATGCCGACGGTCAGGACAGGTCGGCGTCCAGGCGCCGGTAATACGGCAGCAGCGCGGCGGCGCGGGCGATGACGAACACCACCATCGCCGCCCACAGGCCGTGGTTGCCCCACGTGTTCGCGCCGGCCCAGGCGCACAGCGCGAACACCGCCAGCGACACCACCGCCGCATTGCGCATCTGCGCCGTGCCGGTGGCGCCGATGAACACCCCGTCCAGCTGGAACGCCGCCACCGACAGCAGCACGTACAGCGACGTCCACGGGAGGTATGTGCGCGCCATCGCCGCCACCTCCGGCAGCGAGGTCAGCCCGCCGACGATCACTCCGCCGGCCAGCCACAGGCCGATCGCCAGCGCCGCGGCGGTGACCACCGCCAGCTCGCTGGTCAGCCGCACCGCGCGACGGAACCTGGCGCGGTCGCCCGCGCCCACCGCCGTCCCCACCCGCGCTTCGGCGACGAAGGCGAAGCCATCCAGGAAGAACGCGCTGAAGGACACCAGCTGCAGCAGCAGGTGGTTGGCCGCCAGCGTCGCATCGCCCAGCCCTGCGCCCTGGCGGGCGAAGAGACCGAAGCCGGCCAGCAGGCACAGCGTGCGGATCATGATGTCGCCGTTGGCGGCCAGCGTCCGCCGCAGCCGCGCGCGATCGCGGATGCGCGTCCATGGCAGGAACGGCTCGCCGTCGCGATGCCGCTCGCGCAGCAGCCGCCATACCAGCACCGCGGCGACCACGCAGCTCACCCATTCGGCGATGGCAGTGCCCAGGCCGATGCCGCGCGCGCCCATGTCCAGCACGCCGGCGAAATACACGTCCAGCGCCGCGTTGAGCCCGTTGAGCAACAGCTGCACCGCCAACAGCGTGCGGCTATGTCCCAGTCCGATCAGCGCCCCGCACAGCGCATACAGCGCCAGCGCCGCCGGTGCGCCCCATATCCGCGCGCCGAAGTAGGCGGTGCCGGTATCCGCGACCGGCGCGCTGGCATCCATCAACGCGAAATAACCGGCGACCAGCGGCCACTGCAGCACCCACACTGCCAGGCCTAGCGCGACGCCCAGCAGCAGCGGCCGCAGCAGCGCCGCGCGCACCTCCGCCTCGTCGCCGGCGCCGGCCGCCTGCGCGACGAAGCCGGTGGTGGACATGCGCAGGAAGCCGAAGCTCCAGTAGATGAAGTTGAACAGCAGCGCGCCCAGCGCCAGCGCGCCCAGGTCCGCGGTGCTGCCGAAGTGGCCGATCACCGCGGTGTCGACCAGGCCCAGCAGCGGCACCGAGGCATTGGCCAGGATGATCGGCCAGGCCTGGCGGGCGACGGTGGCGCGGGTCAGCGGTGCGGGCGCGGTGGGAGGCGATGTTGCGGTCATCGGCGAATGATGCCGGAGTGGATGTGCGAAGGCATCGCTGCTCGAACCGATCCATGCACTCCGCGCGGCGAACGCGCCGGGTACGCTGCTTTTTCCCGGGATTCAGCCCCGAACTTGAACCGCTGACCGCAATTGGCGAGCATGGGACACCTCCACTTCACTGGGAGGATCCCGGATTGAATCCAGCCAACGGCCACCGCGCCGGTTTCCGCCTGCACGCCCCGCCGGCCGCACCGGCCGCCACCACCCTGCTTGCCGACGAGCACACCGGCCTGCAGCACGTCATCGTCAGCCGCCACCCGCGCTTCGGCGGCCAGCTGTTCCTCGACGACGACCTCCAGATCTCCGAATCCGACGTCGCCTACGGCGTGGCGATGACCAGCCCGCTGCTGGCCCTGCGCCGCCTCGAACGGGTGGCCATCCTCGGCGGTGGCGATGGCGGCGTCCTCAACGAACTGATCCGCACCTTCGAGCCGCTGGACACGCTGCCGTCGGAGCTGACCATGGTCGAGATCGACGCCCGCGTGATGCAGCTTTCGCGCGAGCACCTGCCGGCCCTGTGTGGCGACGCCTTCGACAGCACGCACGCGAACATCGTCATCGGGGACGCCTTCGCCTGGATCGCCAAGGCACGCGACCTGGACGCGGTGATCTACGACCTGACCATGGATCCGGTGCGCGAAGGCCAGTCCCGCGCGGAGTTCATCACCGGCATCATCGGCCACATCGCCCGCGCCCTGCGCCCGGGCGGCATGCTCAGCATGCAATGCTGCGGACACGGCCGCGACGACGCGATCGACCGCGCCCTGCGCCGCGAGGTACTGCCGCTGATCCGCGAGGCCGTGGACGCGCACTTCGTCGAGCGCTGCGAACAGGACGTGCTGGTCCCGTCCTACCAGGACCTGTGGACCTTCCTCAGCGCGCGCAAACCACCGGTCTGAGCACTTCCTCCAGGGCGCCGCACGCCGGTCCGGTCGGCTCCCCGCCGTGTCGCGCCAAACCGGCGGGATAAGCGAGCGCCCGCAACCTACAGGCGCTCTACCGCACTGGCCCGCACCAGCACTTCCTCCTGGCGGAAACGTCGCTCCAGGGCCTGCCGGTACGCCGCCCACCAGCCATGGTCGACGCGGGCGGCCATCACCTCGAACAGCACGACCTCGTCGCGCTGCACCGAGCCGTCGTCGTCGTCCCACAGTCCGACCGCCGGCGCGCGGACGAAGGCGGTGACGCCGCCGAACCGTTCGGCCAGCTCCGCACGTACCGCGTCGAACATCGCCTTCGGGAAGGCCTTGCCGTGGTTGTCGTGGAGCGGGAGGAAGAGCTGGATGAGGTGCATGGCGGCGGCCGTGCGGGCGGCGGTTCGGACACCATGGCAGCGGCGGCGTACAGGGGGCGTGGCGGCAGGCGCCTACGCTTGCGCCATGCCCGGCTGGCGAAGAACGGACCGGCGCCTTCCCAGGGGGATCCGTAGCCCTTACACCGGCCGCGCCGCGAACGCCTGGTCGAACACCGCCTCAAGCGCGGCGTGGGTTCCGCGCAGGCGGTCCACCAGCTGCCCGGCCCAATCGAAATAGTCGCGGCGGCGGTACAGCGGCCAGTCGGCCGGGGGCGAAGTGGCGATGTCGCGCAGGTTGGCGATCTTGTCGGCCAGCTTGATCAGCCGCGCGCCTTCGGGGATGTGCGCGGCGTGCTCGACCTGCAGGCGCTTGCGCTCGGCCTTGGGCAGCGACTTGTCGTCCGTCACCGCCTCCACCAGCAGCCGCACGCTGGCGCCGAAGCGGTGCTCCAGCATGCGCCGGCCTTCTTCCAGCGTCGGCTGCCCTTCGCCGCCGCAGCAGTCCTCCAGGTAATCGTGCAGCGCGGCGGCGCAGAGCACGTCCGTGTCCTGGACCCGGGCTTCCACGGCGAGGATGCGGACCAGTTCGACCGGGTGGTTGATGTAGGGCGTGCCTTCGGCGTCCTTGCGCTTCTGCAACCGGTGCGCATGGGCGGCGAAGGCGATGGCGTCGATGACGCGGGTCAGTGCGGTGTCCATGCAGTCCCCTTCCTGTTTCGTCTGCCGGAAGCATGGCCGCGTACCGTCTCAGCGCCCGAGAATGGCCGGGCCGCCCCGAGCCGGTTGCCCACACGACCCGGGGACTTCGCCTTGAACAAGCTGCTCCCCACCCTGCTGGGTATCGCCCTGGCGGCCTCCGCCACCCCGCCCGCGCAGGCCGCCGAAGGCACCGGCGCGGTGAAGAACGTCGTGCTCGTCCATGGCGCCTTCGCCGGCGGCTCCGGCTGGCGCGGCGTCTACGACGACCTCAGCGCCCGCGGCTACAAGGTGACCACCGTGGCCGAGGTGATCGACACCGCCGCCCGGGAAGCCGCCAGCGCAAGGAAGGGTTGAATCCGGCGCCGCGATGCGTAGCGCGGGCCGGGCGTGTCGCGGCGCGAGGATCCGCCTTGCCCGCTCAGCCTCCGACCATCGCCGAGCGCAGCTCCAGCAGGTCTTCGTTGGTGCGCGGGCGCACGACCCGCGCCAGCTCCTGGCCCTCACGCAGCAGCACCAGCGTCGGCCACAGCTTGACCTTGAAGGAGCGGCCCAGCGGCTTGCCGCGCCCGTCCTCGATCTTGAGATGCTGCAGCCGTAGATGCTCGGACACGAAGGCCTCGATCGCCGGCTGCGCGCCCTGGCAGTGCGGACACCAGGGCGCGCCGAACTCCAGCAGCAGCACGCCTGCGCGCGCGTCCACGTCGGCGCGGACGGGCTCGGATTCGAGGTAGGTGTTGGTGTAGGCCATCGACGGCTCCAGCCCGTGCCTGTGGCCGGTCAGGTTCCCACCAGGCCCGTGGCCGCATCGTGATCCGGTACCGGCCAGCGGACCACGGACGGCCCTGCCCGGCTCACCACATCAGGTCGTCGGGCACCTTGAACTGCGCGTAGTAGGCGGCGTCCTCGTCGGCCGGATCGACCGGCTCGCTCGAGGCCTGGCCATGGTCGACCACGATCATCGTCGCGTCGCGCTGGCGCACCTGGTCGGCGGCCACCCGCGGCAGCAGCTCGAAGCCTTCACCGGCATCGACGATGACCAGTGCGCCGGAGGCCAGCTTGCGACGCTGGTCCTCGTCCACCAGCAGGGTGCGGATCACCCCTGCGGCGGTGAAGCGGTACTCCAGCTCGCCGCTGCGCGCGACCTTGCGGTCGCGGACGATCTGCCTGGCCTGCGCCTGCAGCTCGCGCTCGTGGGCCTGTGCCTTGCGTTCGGCCTCCAGCGCCCGGTCGCGCTCGGCCTTCTCGGCCCGCGCACGTTGCGCCTCCAGCTCGATCCCGCTCGGCCCGGCCCCGCCGCCCTTGGCCGTGCGTGCCCTGGCCTGCTCGCGCGCCACCTCGGCCACCTTGGACTTCTTGACCAGCCCGGCCTTGAGCAGCTGTTCCTGGAGGGGGTTGGGCTTGGCCATCGGGGCTACACGTGTCTCGGGGTGGGTCAGGATACCCGGCACGACGCCGTCTGGCTGAACAAGCAGGAGGCCGATCCGCTCCGCCCGACGCTACCGGCGCCCCTGGTGATGGTGGTCCTCGCGCTGGTGCCGCACCGCCAGGACGGTCACGCTCCGGCTGTCCCCGCTGTCCCATCTACCCCGGCACCGCGAACCCCGGCTGCTCTGCAAGCCGCTCGCCGATGAAACGCACGAACTCGCGCACGCGGGCCGGCTGGTGGCGACGGGACGGATAGAGGACGAAGGCCTCGTGGGGCGGTGCCTGCCACTGAGGCAGCACCACGGCCAGCTGCCCGGCGTCGACCAGGTCCTGCACCAGCCAGCCGGGGGCCAGGCCGATGCCGGTGCCCATCAGCAGGCTCTCGCGGATGGCCATGGAGTTGTTGATCCGGTAGCGGCCGCTGAGGCTGGGCGTCGTCCGCGCGCCGCCGGGTCCGTGCAGCTCGACGACATCGCTCGCCCAGGCGAAGCGCAGGTAGTTGTGCGCGGGCACGTCCTCGGGCCGGCGGATGGCCGGATGGGTGTCGAGGTAGGACGGCGCGGCCACCAGGCGCCGCGGCGATACGGCGATCTTCCTGGCGACCATGTTCGGCGGAAGCTGCGCGCCGATGCGGATCGCCACGTCCATGCGCTCCTCGACCAGGTCGACGACGCGGTCATTGAGGATCAGCTCCACCTCCAGGTCCGGGTGGTCGCGCATGAACTCCTGGACCAGGCGATTGAGCCGCAGCACGCCGAGGCTGACCGGCTCGGTGACGCGCAGCAGCCCCGCCGGCGTCTCGGTGAGGCCGCGCGCGTCGGCGACGGCGGTGTCGAAGTCTTCCAGCATGCGCCTGGCGCGCTCGTGGAAACGCCTGCCCTGCTCGGTCGGCACCACGTGCGTGGTGCTGCGCTCCAGCAGGCGCACGCCAAGGCGGTCCTCCAGCGCGGCGACGAGCTTGCTGACGGTCGGCTGGGTCGTGTGCCGTTCACGCGCGACCGCCGACAGGCTGCCCAGCTCGACGACCCGGACGAAGACCTGCATGGCACGCAGCATGTCCATTCATTCGAAGCCGGAATAAGCGGCATTCAAGAGTGCCTGCTACCGGCGGCCGGGGGAAGGACCTACGGTGGCCGGCGTCGGATCGCGACGGTCTCATCGAGGCAGAGCCATGGAATACCGCTACCTCGGCAGTTCAGGATTCAGGGTGCCCGCACTGGGCTTCGGCGCGGGCACCTTCGGCGGCAAAGGCCCGCTGTTCTCCGCCTGGGGCAATACCGGCGTGGACGAGGCGAAACGGCTGGTCGACCTGTGCCTGGAAGCCGGCGCGAACCTGTTCGACACCGCCGACGTGTACTCCGACGGCGATTCCGAACGCGTGCTCGGCGCGGCGCTCAAGGGCCGTCGCGACCAGGCCATCATCTCCACCAAGCTGACCCTGCGCTCGGGTCCCGGGCCGAACGATGTCGGCGCCTCGCGCCACCACCTGCTCCGCAGCGTCGACGCGGCGCTGCAGCGGCTGGATACCGACTAGATCGATCTGCTGCAGCTGCACCACTTCGACGCGATGACGCCGGTCGAACAGGTCATGGCCACCCTCGACCAGGCGGTGCGCGCCGGCAAGGTGCGCTACATCGGCGTGTCGAACTACTCCGGCTGGCAGCTGGCGAAGTCGCAGGCGGTCGCCGACCGCCACGGCTACGAACGGTTTGTCGCGCAGCAGGTGTACTACTCGCTGGCCGGACGGGACTACGAGTGGTCGCTGACACCGGCGCAGGTGCAGCGCCTTGACGAGGCGGGCGGCCGGCCGGACGGGCCGTAGGCCCGCGCTGTGCGGTCAGCCGCCAGCGCCCTGCTGCAGCGCCTTGGCGCGCTCCAGGTGGCGGGCGACGTGCTCGCGGGTGGTCTGCAGGTGCGCGCGCACTTCCGGGCGGGTCTGCGCGTACGCCGCCACCTCACCGCCGACCTGCTTGCCCGCGCTTGCTGGCCGGCTGCGATCTCGTGGTTGTTGATGGCATTGAGCACGCCCAGTGCGGAACGCTCGTCCGTCGAAGCCGCATCGATGGGATTGTCGGCAGGACGCCTGGGTGGACGCCGCGAGCGGCCGTGAAGGGCGGCGAGAATACGGCGGGTCCGTGAAGACGCCACGAGGTGATGCTGGCAAGAAGTTGGGAAGGCTAAGCCCCGGCTCAACCGCGCCCGTCTGGACCGGTGAACGGCCTCACGCGCGTGGCCCCTCTGTGGCCAGATGCGTGGCCCGCAGCGCCTCATAAAGTTGCCCCGGACCCAGCAGGATCTCCCGCAGTCCCTCCTGGATCCTCTGCGAAGCGAGGGCTTGCTGGCTCATCGTGGTATGGACCTCAAACGCATCGATGATCGCGTCCACGAGGGCGCGCGACAGATCCGGCGAGTTACCGAACTGCTCCTTGGTGTTGTCAGCGGCCTGCTGGGCCAGGGTGGCGTTCTGCAACAGCTTGCCCCTGAGTGCCCCCTGCACGTACTGCAGCTGGTCCTGGTCGCTGATCTGGCCTTCGAACAGGCCATTCACCCGCTCGATGATCTCCACAAGATAGGCCTGCTCTTTCTCCCGTACCCCGCCACTGCCTATCGCCTCGATCGGCGGCAACGGATAGGGCTCTGCCCCCGCCAGCGCCAGATTGCGCGTGCCGGTGTTGCGCAGACTGTGGTGCGTCAGCACCACCTTCGACAGATCCACCGTATCCCGTTCGCGCCCGAACTCCAGCAGCGGCAGCAGCCGCCTGTAGAACAGGAAGCGCTTCTCGATGTCGGTGTTGCCGTAGTCGAACATCTGCGACAGGAATGCGTACACGCGTACGAATGCCCCCATGTCGCCTTTGAACAGGACCAGTGCGTCCAGCGTGTCCTTGGCAGCAGCGGCGGTCTTGCCATCCCCGGCGGCTTCGGCCACAGCACGGGCTTCCATCGCGGTCTTGTAACGCTTGAGCAGGCGATCGGCGACCGGCTGCAGGGCAGCGGCCAGCTGCGACTGTTTTGCCTGCGGGTCCAGCTCGATCCGCGCCACCCGCTCAACCTCGAAGTCATCGTAGTGACCAGCCGCATCCAGCTTGGCACGCAGGTCGTAGACCAGGTTCGGGTCCGTGGTCGCCTCAAGCGTTGCGGTCTCGTAGTAGGTGCGGAACGCGGCGAGGATCTCGTCGGTATCGTTCTGGAAATCCAGGATGTAGGTGGTGTCCTTGCCGGGATGGGCGCGGTTGAGCCGGGACAGGGTCTGCACCGCCTGGATGCCGCCCAGCTTCTTGTCCACGTACATGCCGCACAGCAGCGGCTGGTCAAAACCGGTCTGGAATTTGTTGGCTACCAGCAGCAGGTGGTAATCGGGGCCAGAGAAAGCCTCGCGGATGTCGCGGCCCTTCAGCCCGGGGTTGAGCAGACCATTGGCTTCGGTCACCGGTTCCGGATAGCTCTCCGGGTCATCGACCTCGCCGGAGAACGCCACCAGCACACCCAGCGGATAGCCCTGCCGCTCCACGTACGCACGCAACGCCTTCTGCCAGCGCACCGCCTCGCGCCGCGAGCCCACCACGACCATCGCCTTGGCGCGTCCATCGAGCAGCGGCTGCACGTTCTCCCGGTAATGCTCCACCACGATCTGGACCTTGGCGGCGATGTTGTACGGATGCAGGCGCACCCACTGCATGATCCCCTTCATCGCGGTGGAACGCTCGACCTGGGTGTTGTCGAACTCCTGGCCGTTGTGCGCCAGCCGGAAGGCCAGGCTGTAGGGGGTGTAGTTCTTGAGCACGTCGAGGATGAAGCCCTCCTCGATGGCCTGGCGCATGGAATAGACGTGGAACGGCTGCGGCAGCCCGTCCGGCCCGCGCCGCCCGAACAGTTCCAGCGTCTTGGCCTTGGGGGTGGCGGTGAATGCCACGTACGTCAATCCGGACTCGGCACTGCGCGCCCCCATCTGGGCACCCAGCAGGGTCTGGGTGTCGATCTCGCCGCCATCCTGCAGCTCCGCCCATTCCTGCGCGCTCAGCAGTTCCTTGAGCTTGGCCGCCGCCTGGCCGGTCTGCGAACTGTGCGCCTCGTCGGCAATCACTGCGAAGCGCTTGCCCTCGGTTGCGGCCAGCTCCTGCACCGCCTTGAGTGCGAAGGGGAATGTCTGGATGGTGCAGACGATGATCTTCTTGCCGCCCTTGAGCGCTTCGCCCAGCTGCGCGCTCTTGCTACCTTGATCGCCGGTGATGCTGGCCACCACGCCGGTGGTGCGCTCGAAATCGAAGATCGCCTCCTGCAGCTGGGCATCGAGCACCGTGCGGTCGCTGACCACCAGCACGCTGTCGAACACCTTGGCATTGGCTGCGTCGTGCAGGTCGGCCAGGAAATGCGCTGTCCAGGCGATGGAGTTGGTCTTGCCCGAACCGGCCGAGTGCTGGATCAGGTAGCGCTGCCCCGCCCCGTTGGCGCGGACGTCGGCCACCAGCTTGCGTGTGGCATCGAGCTGGTGATAACGCGGGAAGATCACCGTCTTCAGCTGCTTCTTCTCATCGCGCTTGCCGATCAGGTAGCGGCCCAGGATCTCCAGCCAGCTGTCACGCGCCCATACCTCCTCCCACAGATAACGGGTGGCGAACCCGCCCGGATCCGGCGCGTTGCCGGCACCGCCGGCATTGCCACGGTTGAAAGGCAGGAAAAACGTATCGGTGCCAGCCAGCCGCGTGGTCATCATCACCTCGGCCTGACTGACGGCGAAATGCACCAGCGCGCCACCCGGGAATGCCAGCAACGGCTCCACCACCCCACCCTTGGGATGCGGGTTGCGGTCCAGCCGGTACTGGTCCACCGCATCGCCCACGCTCTGGGTGAAGTCGGATTTCAGCTCGGCCGTGGCCACCGCGATGCCGTTGACGAACAGCACCAGGTCGATGCAGTCGTTGGGCCGGTTGGGCGAATGCTTGACCTGCTGCACCACGCGCAAGCGGTTGGCCGCGTAATGCTGCTCGATCACCGGGTTGATCGAAAACGCCGGCCGGAACTGCACCAGTGACAGCGGGCGCTTCAGGCCGACCATCTCCACGCCACGCCGCAGCACGTCAAGAGTGCCGCGCTCGTCGAGGTTCTTGCGCAGCCGCTCGGCCAGGCGCTGGCCCAGCTGCGGACCATGGGTACGGGCCAGCGCCTGCCAGCCTTCCGGCTGGGTCTGCTCGATCCATGCCAGCAGGTCCGGCAGGTACAGGGCGTGGGTACGGTCGTAACGGGCGGCATCGCCGGCTTCATGGAGCCACCCATGAGCGGCCAGGTGCGCACAGATCTCGCGCTCGAAGTGGTGTTCCTGGTGCAGGTTCATGCGTCCCCCAACGCGTCCGGGCGGTGTGCACGGAGCCATTGCTCCGTGTGCGCAAGCAGGCGGGCAGCCTGCCGCAGGCAGGTGGCGAGCGTGGCCTCCGAGACCGGATCGCCCTCGTAATCGGTGATGTTGCGCTGCCGCCGCAAGGCGTCCAGCACGATGATCTCGTCCGGGGCCACGCCCATCGTGTGCACCAGGCACTGGATGGCGGTCTGGTGATGGCCGGGCTGGCTGGTGGAGGTGCGATAGCCATTGCCCCACAGCCCGAGCATCGCGCACTGCAAGACGCACTTGTAGGCCGCGTCGAACCGGTTGTCGGCGCTTACCTGCGGAATCTGTGCATCGGCCAGGTTGCGACGCGCCGCCTCCAGCAGCTTGCGCAGGGCCACCGCATCAGCCGAGTGCTGCATCAGCTGGCGGATCGCCAGCAGGTTCTCCAATGTCATCCCTGTCTCCCAAGACCATCAGCTTTGGCCCGTCCATGAGCTGCCGGGCAAACGCCTCGCCCGCCTGCCACCGGCGCCGGAACTCCCCGGGCGAGTACACCACAGGATTGATCTCGCGGCGCAGGCTAGCCTCCAGCGGATGCAAGGCCTTGACCAGATCAGCGAAGTCCACCTCGCCCAGCACCAGCAGGTCGATGTCGCTGCGTTCGGTATCGGTCCCTTTGGCAGTCGATCCGAAGATCCAGGCCACCTGGATTCGGTCGGCCAGTGGCTCCAATGCCTCGCGTACCGCTGGGACCACGCCGTGGGTCTTGCGGAACATCGAAGCCAGTTCGTCGAACAGCGGGCAGGCTGGATTGGCCTGGTAGTGCACCTGGTTGCCCCGCTCCGCCCGCAGCAGCAGCCCGCCCTCGACCAGCTTGTCCAGCTCGCGACCCAGGGTGCCGGCATGGCGGCCGGTCAGCCGGGCCAGTTCCCGCAGGTGGAAGCTGGCCTGCGGCTGCAGCAGCAGCACGGCCAGTACCGCCTGGCGGGTGCTGCCAAACAGCAGGTCCATCAAAGCGCGGGGCGGCGTGTTGCTCATATGGCGACGATTGTCGCCTTTTCCGCAACTTCCCGCAAATCCCCCTGCCGCCCCCGACGACCGGGGGACGTAGCCAGCTCAGTTCTCCTGATAGCTGCGGTCGATCAAGGGCCTGGCCCGCTCCAGGTCTGCCTGCGTGCGCAGCGTCAGTTCCAGGTCCCCGGTCCCCCATGTGCCGATGTTGCGTGATGGCGCCGATGAGTCCGCATCACGAAACCGAGAGGTTCTGACCATCCAAACCAATTGGTCGTGATCTGGTCAACGACGCGGTGACGCCGGTTTCAGATGGAAAGCTCCCCTGGCACCTTCCTGGCGCGTACCCCGGCCAAGTGAGGGAGGGGAGTTAGCGGATCAGCGTCTGCTGATCCTGGATGACTGGGGTGTCGCGCCGATCACCGCCCGGGGGCGGCAAAACTTGCTGGAAGTGATTGACGACAGGGTTCCGGGTGGTTCGGTTCTGATTACCTCCCAGCTGCCGGTGAAGACCTGGCATGACTACCTGGGAGAGCCGACCGTGGCCGATGCCATCCTGGATCGCCTGCTGCACAACAAGCACGCCATCGAGCTGAAGGGTGACTCGATGCGCAAGCACGCGGCTCGTTGACCTGATCACCGTTCTCGGCGAATGCCGGGAACGGTGGTTCTGACCGGCCGCAACGATGAGTCTGCGCACGCCGGGTGAACGGCGTGGGGGCGTGTACAAGAGCTACGACGACGCCGGAAGTTGTCGCTCATACCAGGATTGGGACCGATTGACGATCCTGACCACGGACAGCATCACGGGCACTTCGATCAGCACGCCGACCACGGTGGCCAACGCCGCCCCCGAGTGCACCCCGAATAGCGCCACCGCCGTGGCGACCGCCAGCTCGAAGAAGTTGCTGGCGCCGATCAGCGCCGAAGGCGCGGCGACGCAATGGGCAACACCGAGCTTCCGGTTGAGCAGGTACGCCAGGCCGGAGTTGAAGTAGACCTGGATCAGAATCGGCACGGCCAGGATCGCGATGATCAGCGGCTGTTCGACGATCTGCCGGCCCTGGAATCCGAAGAGCAGGACCAGCGTTGCAAGCAACGCGACCAGGGACACCGGCCCCAGCCTGGCGAGCACTGCGTCCAGTCTTGCCTGCCCGCCATGGGCCAGCAGCCAGCGGCGCAGCAGGATGGCGACTGCGACCGGGACCAGGATGTAGAGCCCGACCGAGAGCGCCAGGGTGTCCCACGGCACGGTGATCGACGATAGCCCCAGCAGCAGTGCCACGAGCGGTGCGAACGCCACCACCATGATGGCGTCGTTGAGCGCGACCTGGCTCAGGGTGAAGTTGGCATCGCCGCGGCACAGGTTGCTCCACACGAACACCATGGCGGTGCACGGCGCCGCGGCCAGGAGAATCAGGCCCGCCATGTAGGAGTCGATCTGGTCAGGCGGCAGCCAGTCGGCGAAGACATGCCGGAGGAAGAACCAGCCCAGCAGCGCCATCGAGAACGGCTTGACCGCCCAGTTGATGAACAGGGTGACCCCGATGCCGCGCCAGTGCTTGCCAACATCCCGCATGGCGCCGAAGTCGACCTTCAGCAGCATCGGGATGATCATCAGCCAGATCAGGGCGGCGACCGGCAGGTTCACCTTGGCGACCTCCATGCGCCCAAGGGCTGCGAAGGTGTCAGGCAGGAAGTGGCCCAGGACGGTGCCGGCAACGATGCAGAGTCCAACCCACAGGCTCAGGTAGCGCTCGAACAGGCCCATGCGGGGCGCTGCCTCAGCCATGGGCGGGAACCTCGTCTTCGGGCTCGACGAAGCCGATGCGGTCGAGTGCGACCTTCAGGGCGGCCCGGTCATCCCAGACTTCGGTCGGCAGCGCCAACAGCGCCTGCAGGCGTGCTTTGACGATGCGGTGGGCCTGGCGGAATGCCTCGCGCCTGTCCTCGTCAGTGCCTTCCACCGCGGCGGGGTCGGGCAGCCCCCAGTGAGCGCGCATGAAGTCGCCGAACACCGCGGGGCAGGTTTCGGCGGCGGCCGAGTCGCACACCGTCACCACCAGGTCCATCGGCACGGCATCCGCGGACGCGAACTCATCCCATGATTTGCTGCGCAATCCGACCGTGGCAATGCCGTCGGCTGCCAGTTGGCTGAGGGCGTAGGGATTGACCGCTCCGGTCGGCTGGCTCCCGGCGCTGAAAACTTCGAAACGGTGGCCTGCCCAGGCGCGGAGCGTGGCTTCTGCCAGGACGCTGCGAGCGGAATTGCCAGTACAGAGGAAGAGGACGCGACGCTTCATGGGGCGGGTTCCGGGGTCGGGTGAATCGGAAGGTGGCGGTCAGCAAGCGCAGGCGGGTGCTGCAGCTGGTTCGCAGCGTTCGTCCGCCGAGCCCGCGCAGCAGTTGTGGGTCAGATAGCCGACCAGGGCGTTCATGGCATCGAAGTTGGCGCGGTAACAGACGTTGCGGCCCCGGCTCTCGTTGCGGATCAGGCCTGCATGCATCAGCTCCTTCAGGTGGAAGGACAGGGTCGCGCCGGGCACGGCCAGCGCCTCGCCGATCTCGCCGGCCATGCGGCCGTCAGGGCCGGCTTCAACCAAGAGGCGGAAGATCGCAAGCCGGGTAGCGTGGCCCAGTGCCGTCAGCGCGGCGATTGCCTGATTTGTTTCCATCCTTCTAGAATAATCGAATGAATAACGAACAGCAATCCCTCGCGATCGCGAGCCTCCCCAATCTGGACGCCGACCTACTTCCTGAACTGCCCCGGCTTTCTTGGAGGCCGTTTGGTTTGAGTCAGGCTGCCCTAGCCTGACCGATGTGTTGCCGATAGTAAGCTGCTTCGGCTTCCGCTGGCGGGACGTGCCCGATCGACCCCAGCAATCGCTTGTGGTTGTACCAGTGCACCCAGTCCAGCGTGGCCAGTTCCACCTGCTCGCGGTTGCGCCATGACCGGCGATGGATCACCTCGGCCTTGTACAGCCCATTGATCGTCTCGGCCAGCGCGTTGTCGTAGCTGTCGCCCACGCTGCCCACCGACGGTTCGATCCCGGCCTCGGCCAGGCGTTCGCTGTAGCGGATGCTCACGTACTGCGATCCCCTGTCGGAGTGATGGATCAGTTCGCCCTCCCGCTGCCGCGCGTGCAGGGCCTGTTCCAGTGCATCAAGCACGAAGTCCGTGGTCATCGATGTAGACGCCTTCCAGCCGACGATCCGACGCGCGTACACGTCGACCACGAACGCCACGTACACCATGCCCTGCCAGGTCGACACGTAGGTGAAGTCGCTCACCCACAGCGCGTTCGGCCGATCGGCATGGAACTGCCGGTTCACCCGATCCAGCGGACACGGTTGTGCCTTGTCGCTGACCGTGGTCTTCACCGCCTTGCCGCGGATCACGCCACGCAACCCCAGCCGGCGCATCAGCCGTTCCACCGTGCAGCGCGCCACCTGCCAGCCTTCCCGCAGCAACTGCTTCCAGACCTTCTTCACCCCGTACACCTGCTTGTTCTCGTCCCACACCCGGCGGACTTCCACTTCCAACGCACGATCCCGCCACCAGCGGTTCGGGCGGGTATCCGGATCGGCCTCCCGGGCCGCGTGGCGGTAGTAGGTAGACGGAGCAATCTCCAGCACCCGGCAGATCGGCTCGACTCCGTAGGCGTGGCGCTGCTCGGCCACGAACCCCGTCATGGCTTGAAGCGGCGGTCGAGCTCCGCCTGGGCGAAATACGCACTGGCCTTGCGCAGGATCTCGTTGGCCTGCCGCAGCTCGCGCACCTCCCGCTCCAGCGCCTTCATCCGCGCCCGCTCGTCCGTCGTCAGGCCCGGCCGCAGCCCCTGGTCACGCTCGGCTCGCCGCACCCAGTTGCGCAGCGTCTCGGCCGTGCAACCGATCTTCCCGGCAATCGACTCGATCGCCGCCCACTGCGAACTGTGCGTGTCCTGGTGCTCCAGCACCATCCGCACCGCTCGCTCTCGTACTTCCGGGGAATACTTCACTGGCTTGGTCATGACTCCATCCTCTCAAGAGTTGGAGCCTCCAGGAATACCGGGGCGGTTCATCCCGGCCCTCGCCACGAGCTCCTGGGCGCAGACGCCAGCGCACCTCCACCCCGGATCCTTCTGCTGTATGGCTCCCTGCGGCCCCAGTCGTACAGTCGGAAGCTGGCCTTGGAGGCCGAGCGCATCCTGCGCCATCTTGGCGCCGAAACCCGGGTGTTCGACCCGCACGACCTGCCCTTGCTCGACAGCGTTGGCAAGGATCATCCAAAGGTGCAGCAGCTACGCGAGTGGTCGCAGTGGTCGGAGGGCCAGGTGTGGGTGTCACCTGGGCGCCATGGCACGATCACGGCGGTATTCAAGAACCAGATCGACTGGCTGCCTCTCGAAGACGGCAGCGTACGCCCCACCCAGGGCCGCACGCTTGCGGTGATGCAGGTGTGCGGCGGCTCGCAGTCGTTCAACGTGGTGAACGCGCTCCGGGTGCTGGGGCGCTGGATGCGGATGGTGACGATCCCCAACCAGTCGTCGGTGGCCAAGGCCTGGCAGCAATTTGATGACGCTGGCCGAATGCGCGCCTCTCCGTTCTACGACCGCGTTGTGGACGTCATGGAAGAGCTCGTCAAGTTCACGCTGCTCGTCCGCGGACGAAGCGATTACCTGGTCGATCGCTATAGCGAGCGGAAGGGCGCAGACGAAGCCCGTCGCATCGCCCTCGCATCCGGGGTTCTCGAAGAGGATCCAGTGGCAACCAGCTCAGTAGCAAGTCCTGCCTTGTAGAGAAAGCGATCAACAAGGCCGGTCTGGTGGTCACTTCGTTCTGTTCCGGGTGATCAATCTCATTGGTACCCGCAGTTGCGCGTATCCCGACTGAAGCCGTCTTCCAGCGTTACGGTATCCGGGTCGACCTTCAGCATCACCAGCAGCTTGTCCCAGCGCCAGGACCGGCGAATCCACCACCGGCTTGCCCGCGCCATACCACCAGGCGAGCCCGGCGCCGACGTCCTGCCAGCCAAGCAGATTGACCAGGGCGTAGTGCAGCGCACCCCAATAGGCGCAGGCGTCATCAAGCGTTGCATTGGCCGGTCGCGGCAACGCCTCGCGAAGCGCTGGGTCGGCCAGAGCGCGTAACAGCGCTGGCACGTGGCGGGCCCAGGGATCTTCCTGCCCGGTCATGACGAAATCAGGTTGACGAGAATGTCCTGACCGATCTCTGCTCCTTTGCGCCGCAGCCGCACCCAGCCATCGGGCGGCTCGGGCAGCTGCGGCAGGTAAACCTGGCAACCGGTCTTGACGTGGAAGTGGCGAGCCATGAACCACAGCTCGGCGGCAATGGCCTCCTCGCTCGCACCCACACCGTGCAGCCGCACGCAACGCTCCAGCGCGAGCGTCGCGATCTGGTCGCCGTCAACCTCCATCGTGCGTAGCGGGTCGCCCTGCCAGTACACGCGAACGGTGCCCCGCTCCTCGTCCCAGTCCGACTCGTCGACCGGCAGTACCAGCGTGCCATCCTGCAAGGAACGGGCGCACCACACGCCGTCGCGATCCTCGGCCATGTAAAGCGGGGCCAGACTGGCGAGAAAGCGCACGACGGCTGCACTCTTGCCGTCGAGCGGCGCCGTGAGCGTGGACAACCAGGCCTGCAGGCGTGGCGACAGGGTGGCGCGCCCGGCCTTGTTGAAGGAAATCGTGGTCTGGCGGCCGTTGCCCCGGTAGCCGGTGACGGCGAGGTTCGGCTCCCTGCGGGCCAGACGCACCAGGAATTCGGAAACGGGGACGAATCCCTCGTGCGGAGCGTCCCGCTCGTTGTGCATGTACACCATCGGCACGCCATCGCGCGTGGTCACGCGAGGACAGATGATCTCCTCCGGATTATCGGTTCGGTACTCGATGTCGGGGAGGCGACCGTCCACGATGAAGCCGTCGGCCCGGGTCATGCAGCCTCCCGATCGACCAGCCCACGCACATCAATCTGGCCTGTGACGGCGGCGGCGATCAGTGCGCTGCGGCGATCCTTCAGGAGAGCGATGCCACGCATTGATTCTTCTACAAGGCTATCGAACTCTGCCGACTTCATACCCAAACGTTCCACAATGGCGTACTGCTCATCCAGTGGGGGAAGCGGCAGGTCGAGCCGCGAGAGTTGATCGCAGGTAATCGCCCCCTTAGTACTTCCCACCCCCTCACTATCGTTGCGCAGTCGCTCGTAGGCCGTCTCCACCGCGCGCAGCAGGTAACTCACGTGCAACCGCTCCGAGTCTGGGATCATGTAGGCCAGGTGCTGGCTAATGGTGGTCTCAAACATCAGCTGAGCAGCCATGCCGCGTGTCTTCCCCTGCCCAGTTAGACCAACCAGGACCGCCGGCGGCTGGATCACCGGCAAGTGGCACTCCTTGAGAGCAAGTTCAGTAACGAAACGTTCCGCCTCGGTCACTTCGCGTTGATTGACAGCCGCGCTATTCAGCCAGGGGAAGCCACTCTGGCCCCAATAGTCAGGGTTATCGCGGTTTGGAGTGGAGCCATTTCCGACGCGCCCAACGTACTTGAATGGACAAACATCCCAATGCGCCGGCACCTCCCCGAGCCATGGGATGCCGGAATCCTTCATCGGCACGTTGGGGTCGAGGCCGCGGGTGACGGCGTGGGAGATGGTGGCCTGACGCTTCTCGGCCAGCAGCGCCAGCAGCTTTTCCTGCTCGGCGATCAGAGCGTCGATCTTGGCGGTTTCGCGATCGAGGAATGCCGCAATTGCATCCTGCTCCACCTTTGGAGGCAAGACGCAATACAAAGCACCAAAGGTGTCCGGGTAGAGACGCAAGCGGGAGTCAATAACTCCGGACGAGAACGCCTTGTAGTAGAGCGTCGATCGATCGCTTCGAGTCATGTAATCCAAGAAACTAGGTGATATGCCGCCATCAACGTCAAACACGCAATAAGACGGACTCACTATGCCCTCATACCTTGTGACACCAAGCCCTCGGTTCCACGCCAGCATGATGTTGATGACCAAGTCACCGGGGTAGCAGTTCTTGTAACCCTCAAGAGACTCCGCGCGACTGAGAAATTCGCCACCCTCAATGAGTTCCGTCCGCGGAGATACGCCGGTGTAAGCCGACACGGATAGCAGCGTCTCCGATCCATCCACTGAACGCTCTGTGCGCTCGCGAAGGAAGGTCTTATATCGAACCACACGCCAATGCGCCGGCACCGCCCCCAACCACTCGACCCCACTGTCCTTGTACTCCGGATACCTCGGCAGGCTCATTCGCCCATCTCCCCCAGCATCCGCAGGATGTTGGCGGTCACCTCCTTCAGCTCGGCGTCAATCACCTCCAGCGGGCGTGGCGGCTCGAACACGTAGAAGTGGCGGTTGAACGGGATCTCGTAGCCCACCTTGGTGCGGCTATCGTCGATCCACGCGTCCGGGGCATGTGGCAGCACCTCGCGCTCGAAGTAGGCCTGGATGTCCTCGCCCAGCGGCACGTTCTCGGTATCGCGCAGGCTGGTGTCCGGCTGCGGCTTGCCCTTCTGCTTGCCCTTCTGGCCGAGCACGATATTGCCGGCGTCGTCGCGCAGCGGGCGCTCGACGGTGATGGTGGTGTAGCCGAACTCCTCGTTGCGGAAGATGCGGCTGACCGGCACACGCTTGAGTCGCCCGCCCTCCGGCACCGCCGGCGCGGGTTCGGCGCCGGTGGCGGTGACCAGCACGGGCTCGCCCACGGCCTGCCCCTTCGCATCGAGCGCGGAGACAAGCTCGGCCTCGGTGAACTCACCGAACAGGCGGGTGACGGTGGCGATGTGTTCCTCGTCCATCTCCTTGCGCTTGGAGCCCAGGCTCTTGCGCATCTTGCGCCAGAAGCTGCTGGCGTCGATCAGCTGCACATGGCCGCGGCGGTCGTCCTCCTTCTTGTTCGAGACGATCCAGACATAGGTGGCGATGCCGGTGTTGTAGAACATGTCGGTGGGCAGGCCGATGATGGCCTCCACCAGGTCGTTCTCCAGCAGGTAGCGGCGGATCTCGCTCTCCCCGCTGCCGGCGCCGCCGGTGAACAGCGGCGAGCCATTGAGCACGATGCCGAAGCGGCTGCCGCCCTGCCCGTTTACCACCGGCGCCATCTTCGACACCAGGTGCAGCAGGAACAGCATCGAGCCGTCAGACACGCGCGGCAGGCCGGGGCCGAAACGGCCGGCGAAGCCCTGCTGTTCATGCTCCGCACGGATCGCCTTCTCGACCTTCTTCCACTCCACCCCGAACGGCGGGTTGGAGAGCATGTAGTCGAACTTCCTGGCCGGGAAGCCGTCGTCGCTGAGAGTATTGCCGAAGACGATGTTGCCCACGTCCTGGCCGCGGATCAGCATGTCGGCCTTGCAGATCGCGTAGGACTCGGGATTGAGCTCCTGTCCGTACAGGGTGAGACGCGCGGACGGGTTATGTCCCAGCAGGTGCTCGGCGGCCACCGAGAGCATCCCGCCCGTGCCTGCGGTCGGGTCGTACACGGTGCGCACCACCGCATTGCCGGGGCTGAGCACCTCGCTGTCCTCGATAAAAATCAGGTTGACCATCAGCCGGATCACTTCACGCGGGGTGAAGTGCTCACCGGCCGTCTCGTTGGACAGCTCGGAGAACCGGCGGATCAGCTCCTCGAACACCAGGCCCATCTGCGCGTTGTCCACCCGTTCCGGGTGCAGGTCGATGCTGGCGAACTTCTCGGTGACCAGGTACAGCAGGTCGGCCTTTGCGAGCCGCTCCACCTGGGCCTGGAAGTCGAAACGCTCGAAGATGTCCCGCGCCTCCGGCGAGAAACCCTGGATATAGGCGTACAGGTTCTGGCGGATGTGGTCCTGGTCACCCAGCAGGGTGGGCAGGTCCAGGGGGCTGGTGTTGTAGAACCCGGCGGTACCGACGATGCGCCTGAGGAACGGGTCCGGGTTGACTCCGGCCTCGGTCCTCTTCTTGTGTTCGGCCAGCACCTTGGCCTTGGTCGGCGCCAGTACGCAGTCCAGGCGGCGCAGCACAGTGAACGGCAGGATGACCTTGCCGTACTCGGATTGCTTGTAATCGCCGCGCAGCAGGTCCGCAACGGACCAGATAAAGGCAGAAAGAGCTTGCTGGTTCAAGAGAATCCCCAGTTCAACAATGGCTCGAGCCACCCGGCTCAAGATCCAAGATGAGAATGATAGTGGGGACACGGGGCGCTGGTGCGCCGATAACTAATGGCGCGTGCCGGCTACGCCGCGCCACCCCGGGGGATGCGACGCATACGGCCCGGGATTCTGGGGGCATGGCGCAACAACCGTAGGCATTGACGCCAAGCTGCAGAGGAAAGGAAAACCCCGCTTCCGCGGGGCTTGCGGCCGAGACTGAGCCGAGGCTGCGACTACGCCACTACACGGCGCCACTTAGCGTGCCAGCAGTACGACTCAGGCACGCAGGCTCGCGATCGAGGCCTCCTGCGCCTGCGCGTACAGCGCGAACGGATCGTTGATGGTCGCGCCCAGGGCGGCCTCGAAGGCGTCCTGGTTGGCGTGCGCGTCGTAGGCGCGCTGCTCGCCGCCGCCGAGGTTGGACTGGAAGATGCCCGCCGCGCTGACCGGCAGGAAGTCCTCGTAGACGATCGGGTCGGCTTCGGCGTAGCCGGCGTCGATCATCGCCTCGGGCGTCATCGCCGCGCGCTCGCCGGCCGGCACGGCGGCGCCGGCTTCGGTCAGGCGGTAGCGGAAATAGCCCAGGCCCTCGCGGCGCAGGGTGGCCTCGTCGTCGGGGAAGACCGCGAAGGCGGCGGCCAGGCGCTGCGGGTAGTCGGCGGCGGTATTGCCGGCGGCACCGCCGGCCTGGCGGACCTCGGCCAGCAGGCGGTCGTAGAGCTCGCGCCCGGCCGGGGTCAGGGCCAGGCCGCGCTGCTCGATCTCGCCGAAGCGGGCGGTATGGCTGCCCGGCACCAGCTTGCCGTCGGCGTCGGGGTAGGAGACTTCCTCTTCCAGCGCCTTGAAGCTGGTCTGGCGCAGCAGGATCGGCACGGCGCGGCGCGGCGGGCCCTCGATCAGCGCCTTGGCCTGCAGGCCCCGCGCCAGCATGCCGGCCTGGGCGGCGTCGATGTCCAGGGTGCGCGGGGTCAGGTGGTTGATGTGCGGGCCACGGAAGCAGACCACGTCGGCGACCAGGCGGTGCAGGCCGTGCAGCGCCTTGTAGGTCTCCAGCGAGACCGTGGCGTCGCCGTGCCAGCGGAAGGTCTCCAGCACCTCGGCGACGAAGCGGCGGGCATCGTCCTCGCCCAGCCCGCCATCGCGCTCGGCCTGCTCCACCAGGGCGCGGGCGCCGGCGGTGAAGATGTCGCGGCGGGCCAGGATCGCCTCGGCCTCGGCGCGCAGGGCCGGGTCGCCGATCAGCTCCAGGCGCAGCAGCGAGGTGAAGATGCGGAACGGGTTGGCCGCCAGCGAGGCCTCGTCCAGCGGGCGGAACGCGGTGGAGTGCACCGGCACGCCGGCCACGGTCAGGTCGTAGTAGCCGACCGGCTGCATGCCCATGATGGCGAACACGCGGCGCAGCATGGCCAGCTCGGCCGGGGTGCCGACGCGGATCGCGCCGTGGCGTTCCAGGTCCAGGCGCTCGATCTCGCCGTTGCGTTCCAGGCGCGCGGCCAGGGCCGGATCGGCCTCCAGGGCGGCGCGGTTGATCTCGCCGACCAGTTCGATCAGGTCGCCATACAGCGGCACCTCGCTGCGGTACATGTCGGACATGGCCTGCGCGAACAGGCCGCGGATGCGGTCGGGTGAAACGAAGGTGGTCATGGGTTCGTGGGGAGACGGTGACAAACGGTAGGAACGGGCCGGAGCTTACGGTCGCGCCATCGGCGCTGGCCGCCCGGCTCGAACACGGCGGACTCGATCAGCGGCAGAAGTGGACCTGATGACCCCGTCCTGGAAGAAGCCCCGCTTTCGCGGGGCTTCTTTGCTTGCTGCTTCGACGGCCGTGGATCAGGCGAACGGATCCTGCAGGATCATGGTGTGCTCGCGGTCCGGGCCGGTGCTGACGATGCTGATCGGGCAGCCGGCCAGCTCCTCCAGCGCGCGCAGGTAGGCGCGGGCCGCCGGCGGCAGCTCGTCCCAGCTGGTGATGCCGTGGGTGTTCTCGCTCCAGCCCGGGAACTCCAGGTACACCGGGGTGCACTCTTCCCAGCCCTGCGCGTCCAGCGGCGCGTACTCGGTGCGCTTGCCGCGGTACTCGTAGGCGATGCAGACCTTCAGCTTCTCCATGCCGTCGAGCACGTCGAGCTTGGTGATGCACAGGCCGGAGATGCCGTTGATGGCCACGGCGCGCTTGAGCGCGACGATGTCCATCCAGCCGCAGCGGCGCGGACGGCCGGTCGAGGCGCCATACTCGGCGCCGCGGTCGCGGATGCCCTGGCCGACCTCGTCGTCCAGCTCGGTCGGGAACGGACCGCCGCCGACGCGGGTGGCGTAGGCCTTGGCGATGCCCAGCACGTAGTCGATGTCCTGCGCGCCCACGCCGGTGCCGGCCAGCGCACCGCCGACGGTGGTGTTGGAGCTGGTGACGTACGGATAGGTGCCGTGGTCGATGTCCAGCAGCGCGCCCTGGGCGCCTTCGAACAGCACGCGCTTGCCCTGCTTGCGCAGGTCGTGGCAGATGCCGGCGACGTCGGACTTCATCGGCTCGACGTACTCGCCGAACTCCAGCGCTTCCTTGTAGACGGTGTCGAAATCCACCGGATCGACGCCCAGGTACTTGGTCAGCACGAAGTTGTGGTAGTCCAGCGCGGTCTTGAGCTTCTCGGCCAGCTGGTCGGGGTAATGCAGGTCGGCGATGCGGATGCCGCGGCGGGCGACCTTGTCCTCGTACGCCGGGCCGATGCCGCGGCCGGTGGTGCCGATGGCCTTGCCGCCGGCGGCCTTCTCGCGCGCCTGGTCCAGGGCGATGTGGTACGGCATGATCAGCGGCGCGGCCGGGCTGATCTTCAGGCGGCTGCGCACTTCCACGCCGGCCGCTTCCAGCTCGGCGATCTCCTTCATCAGCGCCGCCGGCGAAATCACCACGCCGTTGCCGATCAGGCACAGCGCGTCGTCGCGCAGGATGCCGGACGGAATAAGGTGGAGGACGGTCTTCTTGCCGTTGATGACCAGGGTGTGGCCGGCGTTGTGGCCGCCCTGGAAGCGCACGACGGCGCCGATCTCTTCGGTAAGCAGGTCGACGATCTTGCCCTTGCCCTCATCGCCCCATTGGGCACCGAGGACGACGACTGACTGGCCCATGGCCGCAACTCCTATATCTGGCGGCCATCGGGGCCGCGGGACGGGAACCGGATCCGGGCCCTGCGCGGCCGGTCCGCCCGAAGGGCGGACGTGGGCGCCATCGGGGCGCCGCGGCCGTGCCGGAAGCCAGACACGGAAAAAGCCGGGCGGGTGTGCTCCCAAGGGAGTGTCCCCGACCGGCTTTTGCGGATTATCCGGGTTTTGCTCCGGCGGGGCCAGCGGCCACGTGAACGGCGGCGGACCCGGGCCCCCCGTAGAGTCGGCCTTGGCCGACTCCCCCGCCCAGCGAAGCGGCGGACGCCGAAGGCAGCGGGCCAAGGCCCGCTCTACAACGGCGGCCTTGGCCGCCTCCCACGCACGGGGAGGCGACGGACGACAGGGGGCGCGCCGTTAGGGGGCCTGGTAGACCGGCTCGCCGTCGACCCAGGTCGACTTGACCTTGAGGTCGTCGAGGTCCGAGGCGGGGATGGCCAGCGGGTCGCGGTCCAGGACCACGAAGTCGGCGCGCAGGCCGGGCACCAGGCGGCCGACCTCGGCCTCGTCGTGGCCGGCATGGGCGGCGCCGGCGGTGAAGCCGCGCAGCGCCTCGGCGGCGCTGAGTTTCTGCCCGGGCAGCCAGCCGCCTTCCGGGTGGCCGTCGCGGTCGGTGCGGGTGGCCGCGGCGAACAGGCCCAGGCGAGGGTCGACCGACTCGACCGGGAAGTCCGAGCCCAGCGCCAGCGGCACGCCCAGGTCGAGGAAGCGGCGCCAGGCGTAGGCGCCTTCCAGGCGCTGCGGGCCGAGGCGGTCGCCGGCCCAGGGCATGTCGGAGGTGGCGTGGGTCGGCTGCATCGAGGCGACCAGGCGCAGCTGGGCCACGCGCGGGAAGTCTTCCGGCGCCAGCACCTGGGCGTGTTCGATGCGCCAGCGGTGGTCCGGGCGCGCGCCCTTCCCGTCCAGCGCGAACTGGTAGGTGTCCAGGACGATGCGGTTGCCGCGATCACCAATCGCATGGGTGGCCACCTGCACGCCGCAGTCGCGTGCCTTGATCACCGCCGCGCCGTAGGCGGCCGGATCGGTGACCAGCAGGCCGCGGTTGCCGGGGTCGTCGCTGTAGTCGGCCAGCAGCGCGGCGCCGCGGCTGCCCAGGGCGCCGTCGACGAACAGCTTCACTCCGGTCATCTGCAGGCGGCCGCTGTCGTGGCGGTACAGGCCGTTCGCGCAGAGGTCGGCCAGCGCCTCGCGGTCGCCGTCGGCGTAGGCATCGATGCGCAGCGGCAGGCGGCCGGCGTCGGCGAAGCGGCGCATCAGCGCCAGGTCCTCGCGCGACACGCCCATGTCGTGCACGCCGGTCAGGCCGTTGGCCACCGCCGCGGCCAGCGCGCGCGACAGCGCCTCCTCGCGGAACTCCCCGGTGTACGCCGGGATGGCGCGTTCGACCAGGCGCATCGCCGAATCGACGAACACGCCGGTGGCGCGGCTGCCGTCGCGGACGATGCGGCCGCCGTCGGGCTGCCAGTCGCCGTCGAACGGGCGCGCGCCTTCCACCGCCTCGGCGGCGCGCATCGCGGCGGTGTTCGCCCAGGCAGCGTGGCCGTCGATGCGCTGCAGCCACACCGGACGATCCGGGAAGGCGGCATCGAGCAGCTCGGTGGTCGGGAAGGTGGCCTCGGGCCAGCGGTTCTGGTCCCAGCCGTAGCCCTGGATCCAGGCGTCGGCCGGCGCGGTCCCGGTGAAGGCCTTGAGCCGGCGGACCACTTCCTCCTGGCTGGTGGCGCCGCTGAGGTCGGCGCGCATCAGCGCGTAGCCCAGTTCCATCACGTGCGCGTGGGCGTCGATCAGGCCCGGCACCACGGTGGCCTTCCCCGCATCGATGCGGCGCGCGGCGGGCCAGCGCTTGCGCAGTTCGGCCGCAGTGCCGATGGCGACCACGCGGCCCTGCGCATCCCATGCGATCGCGGTGGCCTGCGGCTGGCGCAGGTCGCCGGTGTGGATGCGCGCGGCGGTGAGGATGGCGACGGCGTCGCTGCTCGGCGTCGCCGCGCTGGTGGCGGCGTCCTGCGTGGAGGCCTGGGTGGCGGCCGTGGCGTGCGCGGTGACCGCGCTGGCGGCCAGGGCCAGGATCAGGGCGAAGGCGGTGCGCTGGGGCATCGGTGGCTCCGTGTCAGGAAGCCCCCGAATATGCCGGGCAAACCGCCGCCCGGGCAAACATGTCGCATGGGACCGGCCTCCCCCGACCGGTCCGCGGGGCTCAGCCCAGCTCGGCTTCCAGCGAGATCGGCACGGCCGACAGCGCCTTCGAGATCGGGCAGTTCTCCTTGGCGTCGTCGGCGATGGCGCGGAACTGCTTCTCGTCGATGCCAGGCACCACGGCGCGCAGCTTCAGGCGGATCTGCGACAGCTGCGGGCCGCCTTCCAGCGACAGGTCGACTTCGGCGCGGGTATCGATCGAGGTCGCGGTGAAGCCGGCCTCGCCGAGCTTGGCCGAGAAGGCCATGGTGAAGCAGCCGGCGTGCGCGGCGGCGATCAGCTCTTCGGGGTTGGTGCCCTTCTCGTCGCCGAAGCGGCTGTTGAAGCCGTAGCGGGTGTCGGCGAGCACGCCGCTCTGCGAATCGAGCCTGCCCTTGCCGGTCTTGAGGTCGCCTTCCCAGTGGGCGGTGGCGTTGCGCGAAATACCCATGGTTCTGTTCCTTGGGGTTGTGGGGGGGAGCGCAAGCCTAGCGACGCCCGTGTTATCGCATCGTTTGTTGCGCTGCAGCGTCGCAGCCCCGGTGCGGGCGCGTTAAGGTACCCGTCCGCCATGACCGCCCGCCGGGCTTGCGCCCCGGGCTGCAGTGGGATGGCTCCCGGCCCGGACAGCCATGACGGCCCTTCAGACCCGATCCAGGGAGGAACGGCCTCATGTCCTACGCAACCCGCGACATACGCAACGTGGCCCTCGCAGGCCACCCCGGCGCCGGCAAAACAACCCTGTTCGAAGCCCTGCTGCATGCCGGCGGCGCCCTGACCACGGCAGGCACGGTCGAACGCGGCACCACGGTGTCCGACTTCGATCCGATGGAAAAAACGCGCGGCCATTCGATCGACATCGCGATCGCCAGCATCGACCACGCCCCGGTCTCCGACCGCAGCTACCACCTCAACCTGATCGACACGCCCGGGTATCCGGAATTCCGCGGCCCCGCGCTCTCGGCGCTGGCGGCGGTGGAAACCGCGCTGATCGTGGTCGACGCCGACACCGGCGTGGAGCACGGCACGGTGCGGCTGATGGAACGGGCGCGCGAACGCGGTCTGTGCCGGGTGTTCGTGGTCAACAAGATCGACCACGAGCAGGCCGACTGCGCGCGGGTGATCGCGCAGCTGCGCGAGATGTTCGGCCAGGAAGTGCTGCCGCTGAACCTGCCGGCCGACGGCGGTCGCCGCGTGGTCGACTGCTTCGGCAGCGCCAGCGGCGATTCGGACCTGGGTCCGGTGGCCGAATGGCACCAGCGCATCCTCGACCAGGTGGTGGAAGTGGACGAAAGCGTGATGGAGCACTTCCTCGACGGCGGCGAGCAGGGCCTGTCGCCGCAGGAACTGCACGACGCCTTCGAGCGGGCGCTGCGCGAGGGCCACCTGTTCCCGGTGTGCTTCGTCTCCGCGCGCAGCGGCGTAGGCGTGCCGGAGCTGCTGCAGATCGCCGAGCGCCTGTTCCCCGATCCCACCGAGGCCAACCCGCCGCCGCTGCTCAAGCGCAACGGCCATGGCGACGAACCGCTGGCGGTGCAGCCGACCAACGGCGGGCACGTGATCGCCGACGTCTTCAAGATCGTCAACGATCCTTTCGTCGGCAAGCTCGGCGTGTTCCGCGTCTACCAGGGCACGGTCAAGCGCGACACCCAGCTGTTCGTCGACGACGGGCGCAAGCCGTTCAAGGTCGGCCACCTGTTCCGCCTGCGCGGCAAGGAGCACGTGGAGATCGACGAGGCCGTGCCCGGCGACATCGCCGCGGTGGCCAAGATCGACGAGCTGCATTTCGACGCGGTGCTGCACGACAGCCACGACGAGGACGCGGTGCGGCTGGCGCCGACCAGCTTCCCCAAGGCGATGTTCGGGCTGGCGGTGCAGGCGGCCAGCCGCGGCCAGGAGCAGAAGCTGTCCACCGCGCTGCAGAAGCTCGCCGAGGAGGACCCGGCCTTCGTGGTCGAGCACAACGCCGAGCTCAACGAGGTGGTGATCCGCGGCCTGTCCGAGCTGCACCTGCGGGTGATGCTGGAGCGCCTGAAGGAACGCTTCGGCGTGGAAGTGACCACGCGGCCGCCGGGCATCGCCTATCGCGAGACCATCTCGACCAAGGCCGAAGGCCACCACCGGCACAAGAAGCAGACCGGCGGCGCCGGCCAGTTCGGCGAGGTGTTCCTGCGCATCGAACCGCTGCCACGCGGCAGCGGCTTCGAGTTCGTCGACGAGGTCAAGGGCGGCACCATCCCCGGCCAGTTCATGCCGGCGGTGGAGAAAGGCGTGCGCCAGGTGCTGCAGACCGGCGCCATCTCGGGGCATCCGATCCAGGACGTGCGGGTGATCGTGTACGAGGGCAAGCACCATCCGGTGGACAGCAAGGAGGTGGCCTTCGTCACCGCCGCGCGCAAGGCCTTCCTCGATGCGATTTCCAAGGCGAAACCGCAGGTGCTGGAGCCGATCGTGGACCTGGAGGTGGGCGCGCCGGAAGCGCAGCTGGGCGACGTCACCGGCAGCCTCGCCGGCCGCCGCGCGCGGATCACCGGCACCGACGGCGCCCGCGGCGAAGTGGTGGTGCACGCGCAGGTGCCGATGTCGGAGCTGGACGGCTTCGCCGCGGAGCTGAAATCGCTGACCGCCGGCAAGGGCCGCTACTCGCTGGACTTCAGCCACTACGAACCGGTGCCGCCGCAGGTCCAGCAGAAGCTGGCCGAGGCGTACAAGCCGAAGCACGAGGAGGATTGAGCGGCCTGCGCGGGAGGTGCCCGGAAGCAGCGGGGCAAGCCCCGTAGAGTCGGGCTTGCCCGACTCCGGCGCCTGGCGAAACGGCGTGGCGAAAAAGCAGCGGGGCAAGCCCCGCTCTACGGGGCCTTTGTAGAGTCGGGCTTGCCCGACCCCTGCGCCTGGCGAAAGCGACGTGGCGAAAGGCAGCGG
>NZ_AZUZ01000033.1 GCF_000513955.1 Pseudoxanthomonas suwonensis J47 | reverse complement strand
AGCGGGGCAAGCCCCGCTCTACGAAAGGCTCGCCGCGCCTTCGTACGAAGAGCGTGCGGCGCTTTTGTAGAGTCGGGCCAGACCGACTCCCCCGCCGAGTGCACCGGCGCCCGTGAAGAGCAGCGGGGCAAGCCCCGCTCTACGGGGGCAGGCGAAGCTGCCGGGCTCAGTGCTCGCCGCGCAGGTGCCCCATCCGCGGGCGGGTGCGGCCCATCGGCAGCTTCAGCCGGCCGATCGCTTCCAGGCGCGCCTCGGCGATGCGGTCGGCCGCGTACTGCGGGCTGATCCCTTCGCGCTCGGACAGGTCGAAGATCTTCGTGACGTTGTGGTAGATGCTGCGGATCAGGCGCATCGCCCGTTCGCGGTTGTAGCCGTCGATCTCCAACGACACGTTCATCACCCCGCCGGCGTTCACCGCGTAGTCCGGCGCGTAGAGGATGCCGCGGCGGTACAGCTCGTCGCCGATGGCGTGGCTGGCCAGCTGGTTGTTGGCCGAGCCGCAGACGATCTTCGCCTTCAGCCGCTCCAGGGTGCTGGCGTCGATCGAGCCTTCCATCGCGCAGGGCGCGAAGACGTCGGCCTGCACGTCGTAGATCTCTTCGGGCTTCACCGCTTCGGCGCCGTACTCGGACACCGCACGGTCGACCAGCTTCGGATCCAGGTCGGAAACGAACAGCTTGGCGCCGCGTTCCTTGAGCAGCTTCACCAGCTCCATGCCGATGTGGCCCAGGCCCTGCACCGCGATGCTGACCTTGCCCACTTCCTCGTGGCCGAACTTGCGCTGCAACGAGGCCATCAGGCCCTGCAACGTGCCGTAGGCGGTGAACGGGGCCGGGTCGCCGGAGCCGCCGTGGACCTGGTGCACGCCGGTGACGAACTCGGTCTCCAGGTAGATCAGCTCCATGTCGTTGACGTCGGTGCCGACGTCCTCGGCGGTGATGTAGCGGCCGCCCAGCGCCTCGACCTGGCGGCCGAACGCGCGGAACAGCGCCTCGCTCTTGTCGGTCTTCGGGTCGCCGATGATCACCGCCTTGCCGCCGCCGATGTTCAGGCCGGCCAGCGCGTTCTTGTAGGTCATCGTGCGGCTCAGGCGCAGCACGTCGCGCACCGCGTCGGCCTCGTCGGCGTAGTGGCGCATGCGCACGCCGCCGACCGCGGGGCCCAGCACCGTGTTGTGCACGGCGATGATCGCCTTCAGGCCGGCCTGGGGGTTGTTGCAGAAGACGACCTGCTCGTGGCCGGAGGTGGCGAGGGTTTCCAGAAGCATCGGTTGGCTCCGCGTCAGGGCGCACCGGGCTGCGGCGACCGTGACGGTATGGCTGTTGGTGGCTCGCGCCGGGTCCGCAAACAAAAAAGCGACTCGGCCGGGAAGGGGGCGTGCGTCGCAGGCGCGCATTGTACCCCCAGCCCGTGCAGGAAGCCTCACCGGGCTTGAATAAAACGAACGGTCGTGCTATTACGTCGCCCATGAGCCCGGTCGCCGCCAGCCAGCCGCCCACCGCCAAGGGCGCCAGCACCCGCAGCATGCTGCTGGAGCGGGCGGCCGGCATGGCCGCGCACAGCGGCCTGGAAGGGCTGACCATCGGCGAGCTGGCGCAGGCCGCGGGCATGTCCAAGAGCGGCGTGTTCGCCCATTTCGGCTCGCGCGAGGACCTGGTGCGGCAGACCCTGGACTGGGTCGCCGGGCAGTTCGCCGGGCAGGTGATGGCGCCGTCGCTGACCCGTCCACGCGGCCTGCCGCGGCTGCGCGCGATCATCGACGCCTGGCTGGGCTGGCTGGCCGCGCATCCGGAAGGCTGCGTCTTCGCCGGCGCCACCCTCGAGTACGACGGCCGGCCCGGCCCCATGCGCGACCACGTCGCCCAGCTGATGGACAACTGGCGCCAGGCGCTGGAGCGCGCCGTCGGCCTGGCGGTGGAGGAAGGGCATTTCCGTCCCGACACCGATCCGGCCTTGGTCGCCTTCCAGCTGCAGGCGCTGATGCACGGCCTGCACCACGCGCGCCTGCACAACCCGCAGGCCCAGGCACTGGCGCGCCGTGCGTTCGACGAGCTGTTCGCCCGCCTGCAATCCCAGCCGGCCACCCCGGCCGCCGCCCCCCGCCGCTGACTCCCCCACGGAGGATCGCCATGGCTACCGTTGCTCCCTTCGCTCCGCCACAAAAAAGCACGACCGTTCGAAATCCGGGTGTCCCGCGGCTGCTGCGCGCCGCCTTCGCCATTGGCGGCTGGGTGATGCCCGGCGCGACGGTGCGCCGGGCCGCGCGGCTGTTCGGCACGCCGCTGCCGTCCTCGCATGCGCGCGCCATGGCGGCGCCGGCCGACGATGCCGTGATCGGCCAGGTCGAAAGCGCCGTCGGCACGCTCACCACGTACACCTGGGGCGACCCCGCGGTCGAGCCCTACGTGCTGTTCTCGCACGGCTGGTCCAGCTTCGGCCTGCGCTGCCGGCCGTGGGTGGAACCGCTGCGCCAGGCCGGCTACGCGGTGGTCGCCTTCGACCATCCCGCGCACGGCCGCAACCGCGACGGCCGCGCGATCCTGCCGGCGTTCGCCGAAGCCCTGGCCACGGTGGCGCGCCAGCACGGCCCCGCCGCCGCCATCGTCGCGCACTCGATGGGCGGCGCCGCGGCGGCACTGGCCCTGCACGGGGGCGTGCAGGCAGGGCGCGTGGTGCTCATCGCGCCCGCCGCCGACCTGCGCGAGGCCGGCAACCGCTTCGGCCGCATGGTCGGGCTGGCGTCGCCGCTGGTGGACCGCATGTTCCAGCGCTTCGAGCGCGAGATCGGCGTGCCGGTCGACGCGTTCGGGATCCAGCATCACGTGCCCGCGCTGGGCGTGCCGGCGCTGGTCGTGCACGACCTCGAAGACGGCGACGTGCCGTGGGAAGAGGGCGAGCGCTACGCGCGGCTGTGGCCGGACGCGCGCCTGCTCAGCACCAGTGGCTTGGGCCACCACCGCATCGCCGGCGAGCCGCGCGTGATCGAGGCCGCACTGCGCTTCCTGCATGGCGAGGACGTGGGCGAGCGCGTGGTCTCTTCGCCCAACCTGCCGTTCGGCATCGCCTGAGTCCGGCATCGACCGGCGGGTTTTCCCCTGGTCGCGGGCTTGGCACAATCGGACAACGGGCCGCCTCTGCGGCCCCGATGGGGAAGGGCGGCCGCGACGGGGTTCGCAGGCCGCCAGGTCGATGCGTAGCAGAACCGCTGTAACGCGGACGATCCGCGTGCCCGGGGACGCCTCCATGCCCATGGACGGCAGGGCCGCGGCGGACCGCTCCATCCGCGCGTGGATGCGCGGATGCTCACGTCCAACGGGGGAAGCGCATGAAGAAGACCGCAGTACTCGCCGTGTCCGTCCTGCTGGCCAGCTGGATTGCCGAGGCCCAGGCCCAGTCCATCTCGCCTGCGTGGAACGCGTACCGCAAGGGCCAGAAACCCGCCGCCACGCAGCCGCAGCAGGCCCAGCCCGCGCAAGCCGGTTCCGCCCAGTCTTCGCCGCAGTACGCGCAGGCGCAGGCGAACGAACCCGTCCAGGCCACGCCGACGCCGCCGGTCCTGCGCGCGCCGGTGCCGTATGTGCCGCCGCCGTCGCCCTACCAGGCGCGCCGCAAGAAACCGCTGCAGGACGGATTCTTCGCCGGCGTGCAGGCCGGGCAGGGCTGGGTCTACGACGACGTGCACCAGGACTTCGTGTCGGGCAACTTCGGCTACCGGTGGCTGGCAGGGGATGTGTCGCTGATCGGCTTCGAGATCGGTGGCGGACGTCTGGACCAGCGGACGAAGGACGGCTGGGTGTTTCCGTCGATCCGCTACGCCAACATCGGCGCCAATGCCCGCTTCAATTTCGGCGAGCGCAATCCCTGGTTCGCCATCGCCCGCCTGGGCTACTGGACCGCAGACGACGACGTGGACGTTGACGGCGGCTACGCCAGCTTCGGCATCGGCGTGGACGTGAACCGGCACTTCAACATCAGCCTGGTCTACACCCGCTACGCCTACGCCACGGATTACTACTACAACGGCTACTACTACGACACCGAGATCAACAGCGCCGACACGGTGACGCTCGGTATCGAAGGGCGGTTCTGACGGGCGACGCGGCGACCTGGTCCGGGGGCAGGGCAAGAGCAGCGGGGCAAGCCCCGCTCTACGAAGGGCACGCCGCGCCTTTGTAGAGTCGGGCCCGCCCGACTCCCACGCTAGGTGCGCCAGCGCCCATGAAAAGCAGCGGGGCAAGCCCCGCTCTACGAAGAGCGAGCGGTGCTTTTGTAGAGTCGGGCTTGCCCGACTCCCACGCCGGGTGTGGCTAGCGCCCATGAAGAGCAGCGGGCCAAGGCCCGCTCTACAGAGAGCGGCGCCCGACTCCTGCGTATGGTTTGCCTGCACGCCGCGTTCCCGGCCACTCGGCCAAAGTCACGCTGCAGCGCACCCAGAAGTTTCCGGTGAAAGCACTAGAATCGGGGACAAGTCCTTGATTCCCGAACAGCCAGCAGCGCGCATGAGCACCCCCGCAAGCCAGATCCCCGCCGCCCGTCCGGACGCCTCCCCGTTGCGGTTCGTCACCGCGGCCAGCCTGTTCGACGGCCACGACGCGGCGATCAACATCATGCGCCGCCTGATCCAGGCGCAGGGTGCCGAAGTCATCCACCTCGGCCACAACCGTAGCGTCGAGGACGTCGTCCGCGCCGCGCTGCAGGAGGACGCCGACGCGATCGCGCTGTCCAGCTACCAGGGCGGCCACGTCGAGTACTTCAAGTACATGGTCGACATGCTGCGCGAGCGCGGCGCCTCGCACATCCGCGTGTTCGGCGGCGGTGGCGGCACCATCACCCCGGAAGAGATCCGCGAGCTGGAAGCCTACGGCGTCGAGCGCATCTACCACCCCAACGACGGCATGAAGATGGGGCTGGTGGAGATGATCGAGGACGTGGTTGCGCGCGCCCAGCGCTCGCGTGATTCGTCATTCGTGACGGGTGATTCGACCGCGAACCGGGGTCAGGTCCACTCTTCCGGCGGCGGCGCCGGCGCTGCTCCGGCCCAGGGGAAACGGGAACCTGACCCCCTTTCCTCCGCGCCCGGGCTGGAAGACGAGATCGCGATCGGTCGCGCGCTCAGCGCGATCGAGGACGGCATGGTGGGCGAGGCCGAGCTGGCGCGCCTGCGCAAGCAGTGGCAGCTGGCGGCCGGCCGCACGCCGGTGATCGGCATCACCGGCACCGGCGGCGCCGGCAAGTCCTCGGTGACCGACGAGCTGCTCAACCGCTTCCTGTCGTGCTTCCCGGCCATGCGCATCGCGGTGGTCTCGGTCGACCCGACCCGCCGCCGCAGCGGCGGCGCGCTGCTGGGCGACCGCATCCGCATGAACTCGCTGCGCAGCCACCGCGTGTACATGCGTTCGATGGCCACCCGCCGCCAGAACGTGGCCACCAACGCGGTGCTCAAGGACTGCGTCGGCTACCTCAAGTCGCTGGGTTTCGACCTGGTGATCGTGGAAACCGCCGGCATCGGCCAGTCCGACTCGGAGATCGTCGACCTGGTCGATTTCCCGGTGTACGTGATGACCTCCGACTACGGCGCGGCCAGCCAGCTCGAGAAGATCGACATGCTCGACTTCGCCGAGCTGATCGTGCTGAACAAGTACGACCGCCGCGGCGCCGAGGACGCCCTGCGCGACGTGCGCAAGCAGTGGAAGCGCAACCGCAACGCCTTCCAGGCGAAGGACGAGGACATCCCGGTCTATCCGACCATCGCCAGCCAGTTCAACGACCCGGGCGTGAGCTGGATGTTCGCCAACCTGTGCCGGCTGCTGCGCGGGAAGCTCGGTGTGGGCGAGGGTGGCCGCTGCGACTACCGGCCCGGCATCGACACTTCGCTCAAGGAACCGCGCGCCACCGTGCTGATCCCGGGCAGTCGCGTGCGCTACCTGGCCGAGATCGCCGAACAGGGCAGGGCGATCAACCGCCGCATTGAATGCGAGGCCGACACCGCCGCCCGCGCCCAGCACTACTGGGAAGTCCTGCGCGAGCTGGGCGACCCGCTGCTGCCGCAGCCGCTGTCCCTGTACGACACCACCGCTCTGCACCCCTCTCCCACCGGGAGAGGGGCCGGGGGTGAGGGTACGTCGGCCGACGACCTTCGCAGCGGGACCGACCCTCTCCCCAACCCCTCTCCCGAGGGGCGAGGGGCCATGGCGCCCGAGGCCGACCGCACCCTGTTCAACCTGCGCCAGCGCTACAACGACGCCGTCCAGTCGCTCTCCAGCGAATCCCTGCGCCTGCTGCGCGAGTGGCCGCAGCGGCTGAAGTCCATCACCGACGAGGCCACCGAGTACCAGGTCCGCGGCAAGGCGATCCGCGTCGAGAACTACCGCGAGTCCCTGAGCCACCAGAAGGTCCCCAAGATCGCCGCGCCCACCTACCGCTCGTGGGGCGAGCTGCTCACCTTCCTCGGCAAGGAGAACCTGCCCGGCAGCTATCCCTACACCGGCGGCGTCTATCCGTACCGCCGCACCGGCGAGGATCCGATCCGCATGTTCGCCGGCGAGGGCACGCCGGAGCGCACCAACCGCCGCTTCCACTACCTGTCCGCCGGCCAGCCGGCCGCGCGCCTGTCCACCGCGTTCGACTCGGTCACCCTCTACGGCGAGGACCCGGCGCCGCGCCCGGACATCTACGGCAAGATCGGCAACTCCGGCGTCAACGTGCCCACGCTGGACGACATGAAGAAGCTGTACTCCGGCTTCGACCTGTGCGCGCCGACCACCAGCGTCTCCATGACCATCAACGGTCCGGCGCCGATCATCCTGGCGATGTTCATGAACACCGCCATCGACCAGCAGGTGGAGAAGTACCTGAAGGCCGACGCGGACCGCTGGGCGGTGGCGCAGAAGAAGATCGACGCGTTCTTCGAAGGCAGGCAGCGCCCGCAGTACCACGGCGAGCTGCCGCCGGGGAACGACGGCCTTGGCCTGGGCCTGCTGGGCGTCACCGGCGACCAGCTGGTGGACGCGCAGACCTACGCGAAGATCAAGGCCGACACGCTGAAGACCGTGCGCGGCACCGTGCAGGCCGACATCCTCAAGGAAGACCAGGCCCAGAACACCTGCATCTTCAGCACCGAATTCGCCCTGCGCATGATGGGCGACATCCAGCAGTACTTCGTCGAGCACCAGGTCCGCAACTTCTACTCGGTGTCGATCTCCGGCTATCACATCGCCGAGGCCGGGGCGAACCCGATCAGCCAGCTCGCCTTCACCCTGAGCAATGGCTTCACCATCGTCGAGTACTACCTTGCCCGCGGCATGGACATCGACGACTTCGCGCCCAACCTGAGCTTCTTCTTCAGCAACGGCATGGACCCGGAGTACACCGTCATCGGCCGCGTCGCCCGCCGCATCTGGGCCCGCGCCATGCGCGAGCGTTACGGCGCCAACGAGCGCAGCCAGATGATGAAGTACCACATCCAGACCTCCGGCCGTTCGCTGCACGCGCAGGAGATCCAGTTCAACGACATCCGCACCACGCTTCAGGCCCTGTACGCGTTGTTCGACAACTGCAACAGCCTGCACACCAACGCCTACGACGAGGCCATCACCACGCCGACCGAGGAAAGCGTGCGCCGCGCCGTTGCGATCCAGATGATCATCAACAAGGAGCTGGGCCTGAACTACTGCGAGAATCCCTGGCAGGGCAGCTTCGCGGTGGACTACCTGACCGACCTGGTGGAGGAAGCGGTCTACAAGGAATTCGAGGCCATCAGCGAGCGCGGCGGCGTGCTGGGCGCGATGGACACCATGTACCAGCGCGGCAAGATCCAGGAAGAGTCGCTGTACTACGAGCACAAGAAGCACGACGGCAGCCTGCCGCTGGTGGGCGTCAACACCTTCCTGCCGAAGGAACACGGCGGCGAGGTGGCCACCGAGATCGAGCTGATCCGCTCCACCGAGGCCGAGAAGGCCCAGCAGATCGCCAACGTCCGGGCCTGGCAGGCCAACCGCAACGGCCTGGCGCCGGAGGGCGAGACGGGCCACACCCACGTGGTTGAGGATGAAACCGTGACCGAGGTCCGCACCGGCCATGGCCTGGCGTATCTTCAGGACACCGCGCGTCGACGGGGGAACGTCTTCGAGGCGCTGGTCGAAGCGGTCAAGACCCACTCATTGGGGCAGATCAGTCATGCCTTGTATGACGTGGGTGGGGAGTATCGGCGTAATATGTAGATGCGATTTCGCGTAACGCCGGAAGGGGTGACGTGACGCCCCCTGCTTCCGGTTGGCTCAGGGCAGCCGCTTATAACACATGTGGTCATATTTTGTGAAAGAATATTTCGATAATTCATCACAGCACGCACGAGGTGAAAGTTTGTGAGCGCGCAGCGCCCAGTTCCAAGAATTAATCCCGTCTTGGTTGCGAAAAACGATGCCATTCGTGCAGAAATAATTGACGAATATCTGAAGCCGCATGGATTTCCATGGATTGTTGGTTTTTCGGCGGGTAAAGACAGTACGCTCGTAGCACAGGGTTCAGAACGCGCAAGAAAAGTGACTTGTTGGCAGTAGTGGCATCGCGCTGTGCCTGGAAATGAGGTGTCAGGCACATATCCACCCGATCACGGTCGAAAAAGGTGTCGGAGAAAGGCGTCAGGAAAAGGTGTCACAGGAAAAAGGTGTCAGGGGCATTTCCGGTGACATACCCGGCTGATCGCCGCGTGGTGGGATTCTCCAAGGTGTTTTATCGCGGCTGACTGGACGCGGGCGTTGACCATCGAAAGGAGCGGGCATGATCGAGACGGAGGAGGACCGGCTTCGCAGGGCGATGTCGGGTGCGACATTCGACGAAGCGATCAGGGCGGGGACGATTGGCGGACACGCTTCCGGCGCATCCGAAGCCGTAAAGATGGCCGCCGAACAGAATGAGGTCATGTTCCGGAGGATGCGCGAGGAGGCGGCAGTGCGGGCCGCGGCAACCGCCGGGGTGCTTCCCTCCGCCTCTTTCGATTTCGGCGCTCTTGGCCGGACGGTTGGGATCCTGGCAAAGATTGTCTTCTGGGCGGCGATGGTGCTTCTCATGCCCTTTCTGGCCGTTGCTGCAACGGGCTGGTACCTGGCGCCATCCCATCGGGGGATCGACGCCCACACACTTTCCACGCAGGCCATCTCCGCCGCTCACTACGCGACGACGGATCCCCAGGTCCGGGCGTTCTCCCAACAGAGGACCACATCCCTGCTGTCCCGGTATTTCCCGGCGCGGCCGCAGTTGGTTGTCTATTCGGGGGAGCCCTTGTGGAGCCGGCTTTCCAGCGTGCAACAGCACGCGGCCGAGGCCATATGGATGCGGTACGTGCGTGACCCGGCGTCGTTCCGATCACTGTCGAAGGAACAACGGGAATGGGTTTTCCCTTTGCTCCGAGGCTATCTGGATCATCGTGTCGAGAGTGGCGATGTCCAGGCCTGGGTGGACATGGGGCGTTTCAACCGGGACTGGTTCAACGACGCTTCGGCAGCCCATGGCCCGTGGCTGATGGGGGCCATGGCCCATCCAGAGAATGCGGAACTTGACGCTCTGTCTGCGAGCGGCGGGGCATTGAACACGTTTTCCAGCCGCTTCGAACGGGGCTTTTTCTACTGGCGGGGGTTTTTCCCGGACGCCGAGAAGGAAGTTGGCAGAGACGAGTAGCGCGAAGCAAAAATGGTGTCAGGGACAACCCCACTGATTGATGCACCTCACGCGGCTCGACGCGCGTAGCCGAGCCGGGGCCCCAATCGACTACAAGGAGGTAGTGCATGCCGGTCCTTGCTTTTCTCCTGGCGGTATCCCTGGCGCTCGCAGCGTCGCCGGCGCTGGCTGAGCTAAAGGGGACAGCTAAAGGGGACGGAGGGAATTAAGACCCCGAGTTAAGGGAACGCGAGGGACAGAGGGCACTAGCTTCCCGCCGCGCCCCCGTTCGGCCGCCGAAGCGGCGGCCGTCCACGCGGTCGCAGGCTCGCGGGCCTGTTCAGTGCTTTCTCCACCATGGCCTGGAAACGGGGCTCGCCAAGCGCACGCTCCTGTGCCATGTAGGCCCGGATTCGGGCGATTTCTTCCGGGTCGAGCGGGGCGTTGAGCCAGCGGTGCCACGCCGCTGCACGGCCGGCACGGTCCGCAGCCAGGGCGAGGTAAACCGGATGCGGAGTCAGGAGAGGATCCTGTGCCGTGCCCAGGTGGGTGTGGACACTGGACCACCTGTAGTGGTCAGGGCGTTCCACCATGGCCGCCCGCACCGGATTCAGCTCGATGTAGCGGATCACGCGCAGCGCGTAGGCGTCCGAATCCACCAGACTGGACTTGAAGCGGCCCTGCCAGAGCGTGCCGCAGCGCCCGTGTCGCAGGTTGAACGCCTGCACATAGGCCTGGCCCGCGCGGCGGAGCGCCTGGGAGATCACGCCGCTCTGCAGGGCTGAAAGCAGCAAGTGGACATGGTTGTCCATCAGGACAAAGGCATGGACGCAGACCCCGTGCCGGCGGCACGCCTCGCGAAGCACACGGCGGTAGTGATGACGGTCCTCGTCGTCGAGGAAGATGGCACAGCGGTTCACGCCGCGCTGGGTGACGTGCAGCGGGACGCCGGGCAGTTCGAGTCTGGGCTGACGAGGCATCGCGGTCGAGGCTGGGGATGTGCCTCGAAGGTGCCGCAGCGCCGCCCTGTCGGCGATCAGTTTTTGCAATCAGGGGGCGTCAGGAAAACTCGCAATCCCTCTTAATTCCCTCCGTCCCCTTTTTCGGTGTGCAGGGTGGCATCGAAGCCGTTCTTCGGCTTGTCGATGTTCGGGGTCCACTGGATGTCCATGTCCGCGCCCATCAGAGACTGGTCGCCGACGTCCAGCCAGCAGTGCATCAGCCAGTCCTTGTACTTCGGGTCGAAACCCTCGTCCTCGGGCATGGCACTGTACGGAACGGCCGTGGTGATCTTGCCGCCAAGCACCTTGGCGTAGAACTCGAACGCTTCGCGGCATTGCCCGCGGAAGCTGAGGCTAGTCACGATCTTCATGTCGTCTCTTGGGGTGGGCTGCCCCGGGCGGACGCCTGACGGGGCGGGTGTACTTCGATCCTGCGACGGGCGGGGCTGGGCGGATCGACATTGGGTGGGGTGCTGCCGCCGGGCCGGGCAGCCGGGCACCCCAGCGCACCCCGCGGCTGGTGAGGTCGCCCATGCAGCCAACACGTAAGGGCCCAGCTCCGCGCCGCCCGGCAGCGCCAGCTCCACGCCCGCCTCATTCCCATGAAGCGCCGCTAACCCGGGAATCGGAGGCGCCTTTCCTGCACGTCCGCCTGATCGCCCCAGCCGCAGGATCGCCCCAGACAGGTATCCGGAGCGGCCCCATGAACGTCCTATCCACCTTTACCGGCGAGATGTCCGACAGCAAGGTCGCCGGGGTGTTCAACAACGAACGCCTGGCCCGCGCAGTGGCGCGGCAGGCGCGGGCCGTGCTGGGGCTGCGGCCGTCCCAGGTGCAGGTGGTCACCCCGCGGGACAGCCATCCCGGCCGCAAGCTGGAGCCGGAAGGCCGCGGCATCTTCCGCACGGCGCTGATCGCCCACTTCAAGCTCGGGGTGGTCGGGATGGTGCTTGGGGTGCTGGTGTTCATCTCGCTCCACACCCGCGACGTGCCTGCGGTGGTGAACTCCCCGGGGATGGCGGCCATGGCCATCCTCCTCCTGGGCGGGTTCGCAGGCCTGCTGGCCGGCGGCCTGGTCACCCTGCGCCCCGACCACACCCCGCTGCTGGCCAAGGTGGGCGAGGCCCTGGGCGAAGGCCGCTACGCGGTGGTGGTGCACGCCTTCGACGACGACCAGAGCGCCTGCGCCCAGGCATTCCTGGCGGGGCAGGGTGGTGAGACTATCCGGACGTTGTGACCGCGCCCTCAAGTCCAGGCCGGAGCATCCATGCAGCGAACTTCCGACGTTCCACTCCTCGCCACCGTCCTCGGTGCCGCGGTGGTCGCAACCTCCTGTGCCGCTCCCCAGGTGCAGCCCGCCGCGGCGAACGGCACCACGACCATCGAGGGCACGATCGCTTCCATCGACCTCCAGCCGTGGACCTATGACGGCCATGCCATGATCCAGGTGGATGTGCCCAACCAAGGGCGAGTTGCCGTGCAGCTGCCGGCGCGGTGGAACCTTTGCAAGGCGCAGCCGGTGGATGTGGAGACGTTGAAGGTGGGGGTTAAGGTGCAGGCTGTGGGGGAAACCAAAGGGGCGGGGGCGCTGATGGTGTGTACGGGCGCAGAGGACAGAGTCGTTCCGCTCTGACGCGATTGATCAGTCCGACAGGTGTCGGCTTAGACCGGACTTCCGAGCCTGTTACCTTATTCCAATGGACATTGTTGATCCCGAAGTGCGCTCACGGATGATGTCTTCAATCCGGGGCAGGGATACCAAACCGGAAATGCTCGTCCGCCGGTATCTCCATGGTCGCGGAATGCGGTTCCGGATCCATCGCCGGGACCTGCCGGGCAGGCCGGACCTTACGCTGCCGAAATGGAACGCCGCGATCTTCATCCATGGCTGCTTCTGGCATGGGCACGAGCAATGCCGCTATTTCCGGTTACCTGCCACCCGGACGGACTTCTGGAAGACGAAGATCAGCGGAAATGCGGTGAGGGATGCGCGTGCCGAGGATGGCCTCAGAAACCTGGGATGGCGCGTTCTGGTGGTCTGGGAATGTGCCATGCGTGACCACACTACGGCGACCCTCGAAACCCTGTTCGAGCAGATCCGGGGCGGAGCCACGTACGTGGACCTTGCATCCGGCGGCGATCACCTCGAAGTGAGGGCCGAGTAGACCACTTCGGCAATCTGGCGGGCCATCCACGGCGGCACGGCATTGCCCACCTGTCTGAACTGGGCCCCCCGCGATCCCTCAAAGAAATAGTTGTCCGGGAAGGTCTGGAGGCGCGCTGCCTCGCGCACCGAGATGCTCCGGAGCTGGCTGGCGTCCGGATGGATGAAGTAGTGCCCGTCCTTCGACAGGTGGCTGGTCACTGTCGAGCTTGGACGTTTCCATGCCTGGGCCTTGAACCGGTCGGAGAAGCCGCCGCTTCCCCAGCTCAGATGGTCCGGATAGAGGGCGGTCGGGAACTCATCCGGACCCTTGGGCGATTGCTTGTGCACCTTGGTAAAGGCCGCAGTATAGGCATAGCGCTTGAGGTCCTCGGCCATGTGTGCGCGCACCTCGTGGTTGAGGATGCCGCCCAGGCGGGGATCGTGCAGCCAGTCCTTCAGGTGGTCTGGCAGGTGGCCGTAGTCTCCGGCCCAGCGCATCCAGCGCCCGCCTGAGCCGGGATCGGTCGCCGGGAGTCGGTGTGCCGCAGCAAACAGTTCATCCGCCACGTCCTTCTGGGTCCGCTGGACGAGCTTCGCCGTGGCCACAAGTATGCGTTCGGCGTCCCTGCGCCAGTCTTGGACCTTCTGCTTGGTGATGCCGCTCCTGCGGCGCGGCAGATGACGGAGGACGTGCTCCACGTAGGTCTGCGTCGGCTGAGCGGTAATGGGGGTATATCCGTCGCTGAGCTGCTCGCTAATGCCCAGCAGGATCACACGGTGCCGCGCTTGAGGAACACCCAGTTCCTCGGCGCGCAGGATGAACCGCGAGCTGTCGTCTTCGGTTCCCGGGTCCGGGGTGACTAGCGGCAGGATGCGGTAGCGGGGGCCGCCGTGCCCTCCGGGCTGGGAAAGGTCCCGCAGGATCTGCGGGAAGATGAGGGAACCGCCGACCTTGGAGGAAAGGATTCCCTTGACGTTCTCCATGACAAAGACCGCCGGGCTGAACTTGCGGATCAGTTCCAGATAGTGGCGGTACAGGAAATGACGCTCGTCCTTCTCGGGGAGGTAATCCCGGTTGCCCTTGTTCCGGGAGCGGCCGACCAGGGAGTAGGCCTGGCACGGCGGCCCCCCCACGAGCACCCACGGCTGGTCCTGCCCGGCAACCTTGGCCACGCGGTCGGCAAGAATCCGGTCGTGCTCTGCGATCCCCAAAGTGAGCTGTAGCGCCTCCTCGCAGGCGGCCTTCCACTCGCCTCGGGTGGCCTCCGTCCATGGCGTATCCCGCTTCCCGCGGACGTACTCGTAGTAGCTTTCGGGAACCTCACCGGGCGGGAACTGCCGGAAGAAGGCCCGGAGGCGCAAGGTTCGGGCCGCATTGGCCTCCATCTCGGCCGAGACGCTGATCTTGAACGCGGGTTCTTTCCGCCCGTTCGGGACATAGGAGGAGAACCCTTCGCCAAGGCCACCGGGTCCGGCAAAGATGTCAACAACAGGGATGGTCATGCGAGGGGGGTGGGCTGCTTTGGCGAAAGTGTGCCAGGATCGCACGCGCTGGGGAAGCACGCCAGGGGGGCGTGCCCGGATGCTTAGCAGGGGGCAGTAATGTCCGAAGCAGTTGTCGACCCGCAGATGGTTCAGCACTACAGTCAAGTGCATGAGCGGTTGATACGCTCATTGGTCATGACTGGCGGAAAGTCTTTCGAGGAGGCTTTTCAAGAAGTAAAGGAACAGCACGAGCCAGTGGCAGCAACCAGCCAGTTTATGGCTACGTTGATGCGTGAAAGTCTTGAGGCTGCGTGGCTCCGGATCGAGGAGGAGCAGAAAAGGGTCTCGTTCTATACGAGGTGCACCCTCCAAGCTGGACGCGTGGCTTGGTACAACGGCCCCACCAATGATGCTGAGGAGTGGAATCGTCTCGTGGAGCGCCTCAGGAGCTTAGGGCGGGATCAGGAGACGATTGACGCTGTTGACCAAGAAAGCACCGCGATTCTTAACCTCATCGATAACCCGGGAAAAGAGCGGTTCTCGACCCGCGGCCTTGTGGTTGGATACGTCCAGAGCGGAAAGACCGGAAACATGGCGGCGGTGCTCGCTAAAGCGGCCGGCACTCCGTTCAAGTTCTTTATCGTCCTCTCAGGCATGACTGACAGCCTCCGCAACCAGACGCAGAAGCGTCTGGATGCGGACATTCTCAATCTGGCCAGACCTGGGCGTTGGCAACGTCAGACTCGTGCAGACCTTATACGCAACGACGGCGTGGTCGAGAAGGGTGACTTCACATTGCCACCCGGAGGCTCGCTTCAGCTGTTGGGTGAGACCCGGCATCTCGCGGTCATGAAGAAGAATGCGGGAGTGCTCAGGCGGTTCCTTCGCGCGCTACGCAATACGCCTAAAGCGCTCCGCGAGCAAACCCCGTTCTTGATGATTGATGATGAATGCGACCAGGCGAGCGTCAATTCGGCTGCTGTAGACAATGCAGTCACCGTGATCAATGACCTGATTCGGCAGATCTTGGCCGAACTCCCCAGGGTGGCATACGTCGGTTACACCGCAACGCCCTATGCCAACGTCCTGATCAATACCAGCAGCGAAGACGATCTGTACCCACGGGATTTTATCCACCCTTTGTCGAAAGCCGTTGGTTACTTCGGCGCGGAGGAGCTTTTCGGCAGGGCGGCGCTCGAGGGTGATGCGAGCAAACTTGAAGAGGAGGGGTACTCAATGATCCGCGTGGTGGATCCGAAGGAGGTATCCAGCCTGCGGCCTGTTGGGAAGTCAACGCCTTTCGTTTTTGAGGTTTCAGCAAGCTTGCGCACGGCAATCCACTACTTTGTCCTATGTCTGGCTGCCAAAGAGATCAGGGGACTGGGTGGGGATCACGCTTCCATGTTGGTCCATACCTCCATGCTGACCGGCGTGCACGAGATGGCACGAGGCGCCATCTCGGCCTACTTGAACTCGCTGATAGCCCGCTTGGTTGGTGGTGATGCACAGCTTCAAGGGCAGCTCAGGGAACTATGGGAAACGGAATCCGAAGCGGTTCCAGCATCGCGATTCGGGCGCTCGGAAGTCAGTTTTGATGAACTGGAGCCGCGCATCCTTGCGTGCGCAAAGTCCATCGAGATCAAGGTCGAGAACTGGGAGAGCACCGACCGGATCGACTATGACGTTCCTGGCAGGAGGTACTTGGTTATCGGAGGGAACGTCCTTGCCCGAGGGCTGACGCTAGAAGGGTTGGTGGTTAGCTTCTTCATGAGGACTTCGAGCCAGTACGACACCTTGATGCAGATGGGGCGTTGGTTCGGGTATCGCCGCGGATTCGAGGATATGCCGCGAATCTGGATGGAGGCTGGTATCCAGAATGCCTTCTATCAGCTGGCTACGGTTGAGGAAGAAATTCGTCGCGACATCGGCTATTACAGCCGTCATAACGTAACGCCCGCGCAATTTGCGGTGCGCATCCGAAAGATCCCGGGAATGATGATCACCAACCGGAACCGGTTGAGGCACACGGTCAAGGCCCAGGTGGGTTATGCCGGACGCCATCTGCAGACCATCCGGTTCTTGAGGTGGAACGAGAACTGGCTTTCCAACAACTGGAGGGCCGGTGACCGTTTGCTCAAACGGTCACGAAAGGTAAAGGACCGGCGGGCCACCTATCAGGCGGACTTGGATGCCGTTCTGGCCTTTCTCGGCGAGTACTCGGTTCATTCCGATAATTCGGGGTTGGACGGGGCACTACTCGCCCAGTACCTGCGGCAAGCCACCGATGGTTCTCTGGATCGCTGGAATGTGGTGGTGGTGACCACGGCGGACGGGAGTGAGAGTGGGGTACCGCTGGGGGGCGTGCCCGTGAGGTGTGTCAACCGCAGTGCGATGAGAGGCGGCAGCGACGACGTCTCGATCAAGGCGTTGATGTCCAAACGTGACCTGTTGTTGGACCTCGACCCAGTACCATCCATTGACAATGATGCGAGCTGGGAAGATGTCAAGAAGCTGCGCGGAAGTTCTGGGCCGCTGTTGCTCTTGTATCCAATCGACAGGAACTCGCAGCCGCACGCACCCGCATCCAGTGACAGGGAAAAGCTGGATGCCGTACACGATGTGCTCGGTATCGGCGTCTTCCTGCCCGGTGACCCCATACGAAGCTACGACTACGTAACGACGAACCTGACTCCCATTGAGCCGGATGAAGAGCCAATGGACGAGATTGCCCGGGAGCTCCTTGAAGGATGAGTGACCGGATCGGGCGACTGAGGGAGGCTTGGGAAGTGCTGCGTGGTTCGCCGCAAAGGGCAGAAGGGCTTCGTGTCTACGCGCTGGAGGAGGCCCCGCGGTTCGTTCGCGCGACTTTGAATGCGGCGGGGGAACGTGGTCTGCTGCTCGGGACGCATCCTGGGGAACGGATCTCGATACCTCGGGCTTTGCGTGTCAGAAATGGTGCGGCACTGGCAGGCGAAGTCGCGCACTTTGAGGTCCCGGAAGTTGGGGAACGTCGTTTCATCCATGTCTGGTGTCGGGACCACAATGCCGACCAGGCATTCGAAGCGTTCTGCGCATTGCTCTGGCGCTCCGTGGGCTACGAGGAGGTCGCTTCGGCGCTGGAGCGTTGCAATGAAGAGTTCCGGCGCCTGCTTGCTGTGTCCAGCGAGAGGGAGTCCGGGGCGACGATCGGGCTTGTTGGCGAGCTTTGGCTATTGCGGGAGCTGGTAAGGCGAGAATCTTCCATGGTCTTCGCTTGGTCGGGGCCGAAGGGGGCCCGCCATGACTTCCGCCGCGGTCCGGTTGCGATCGAAGTGAAAACTACGGTGCGGTCCGAGGTTCGTGACCGCAGGGTGCGGATTTCCGATATTGACCAGCTGGACCCTCCGATCGATGGCAGCCTGTATCTCTGCCTGGTCAGGCTCGAACAGGCAATGGAGGGCAGTCTTGGTGTGGCTTCGTTGGTGGAAGAGATCCGCGCTTGCCTCAGCCCGGCTGGTGCCATTGCTTTCGAGGAATGTCTTGCCAGCCTTGGTGAGCTGGACGGGCGCGCCCGGTTCGAACTGCGCGAGGAAGTTGTCTACCACGTTCAGGACAACTTTCCGCGGCTGACCGCCGCGAAGCTGACGAGTGGGGTACTCGACCCCGGGGTCAGTCACGTGAGTTATGACCTGTCCCTTGAGACTGCGAGGAACTTTGAAGTGCCGATCGAAGCGGCGCTTGAAGCTTTGCTAGGAGCATCTTCATGAGTGTGGTTGTGCGGTACTCGGAGCCCGTATCTCCTAGCGGTGGTCTACAAGCCAAAGGTCTGGCGAATCTACTTGGGGCGCCGACAATGGACCCCATCACCTTGGTGCTTAGGGAAGCCGCCCAGAATGCCTGGGACGCCCGCTTGGAGGGACAAGCCCCGTCGTTACTAGTCCGTGTCCGCACTCTTCGCGGGCCTCAGCGTGACGCCCTACGGGCGCTGCTGCTGGCGGGAAGCGAGAGTTCTGGTGAGCCGCCGGAGGTTGACCAGCTCACACCTCGGCTTGGGAAAGGTGAGGAGATTCCTGTCCTTGAGATCTGCGACTTCGGTACGCACGGACTGAGCGGATCACCTGACCCTGTGAAGGAAAGTAGTCGGTTCGTGCGGTTCTTCTTTGACATCGGAAGTCCCCATTTCGATGGCAGCACCGGGGGGACCTATGGCTTCGGGCGAGCATCGCTCTATCTCGCAGGCTTGGCACGCACGATCCTGGTCGACTCCCAGGTCGCAGGAGCAAATGGGCCTCGGAGGGTGATGGCATGCAGGCTGGGTGATTCGTATGTCGCCACTTCGGGTGAGGGCCGGGGGAATCGTCATACGGGCCGTCACTTTTGGGGTGCATCAGTCGACGGTCGTTCCATCCGCCCGATCGAAGGACGACAGGCGGTGGACATTTCGGAAGCTGTCGGTTTTCCCCGCCGGGACGGGATGGCCCATGCGGGAACGTCGATCCTGATACCGTGGCCAGAGATCAGCATGGATGCAGCTGCCCACTGCATTCCGCAGATCCTGTATCACAACCTATGGCCGAAGCTGGTGCCAGTGGATGGGCGCACACCGATGGAACTGCGCGTCGACCTGGGTGACGGTGAGCGTAGCCTGAGCTTGGCCGGTGGGCATCCGGTTTATGAGTGTTTCGCGACCGCTTTGGCCATGGCACGTACTCGGCGAACGCCGCCGGCAGCCGGGGTTGGGCCCAAGACCAGGCGAAATCCGGCTGCACATGTCGGTGCAATCTTGGCTCCCCACGTGATGATCGGAGAGGGGCTGGGCGATCCGCACTGGCCGGACCCATTGGCGGAATTCAGGGGAGGTCTCGCGCACGTCGCGTTGATGCGGGCGAGTGAGCTCGTGGTTACCTACAAGCAGGTCGATATCGGTACGGAATGCGCGCCATGGGTTGGCGTGGTGCTTGCTGAGTCTTCACCCGCCGATGCGTCTGCATTCGCCGCGGCGGAGCCGCCCGCCCATGATGACTGGAATCCTGCCAAGCTGAAGGGTGCTGAAGCGACCACAGTGCGCATGACGCTCAAGTATCTGTCGGAGGGCGTCAGGGCTTGCCTAGGCATCCGCGCGCAACCTCTCGTGGCCGCAGCAGACGCCCCGTCCCTCGCAGATGCGGCGGACTATTTTTCCGAACAGTTCCTAGCTGGAGATGGCTCTGCCGCCGGCCATGTGGGCGGGGCCGGCGGTGGAGCGTCGGGGCGTTCCCGCAACCCCATCTCCGCCCCCGAGTTCATTGGGCTGGAAGTGGTCGGCGGGAAGACAGTCGCGAGGTATCGGGTTGAGGTAAGGAGGCAGCTCGACCAGGCAATACAGGCTACTACGTCGGTTGCGATCGAAGGAGGAACCACGGCTGAGCTCCCGCCGGAGATGACTCCTCCTCGGGTCATCGGATGGACGAAGCCTGATGGGACCAGTTCACAGGGGGGGCTGTGCAGTGCTTCCATGCCGGGCAACTACGAGTTCGCGGTCAGCTTTGGAGGCTCGTATGCCGTCACGGTTGATGTCGAACTTGGAGGTGATGTGAATGGCTAGGCGCCCCATTCCCCCTCATCGCATCCTGTGGAGTGAGGACGTCGTTCTGCGGCTGGGAATTGGCTGGGAAGTGACGTGCGGGAGCGGAGGGACCCAGCTTGTCGAGGACGGGGGCGTAGTCATCGGATGGGAGCCGGGGATGCCGATCAGGGTGTCGAACTCGGTAAGGCTGGCCCCCAGCGCCGGCGACAGACTGCTAGCCGATCAACATCCGGAAATGAGGTTATGCCTGGCGGTGACGGCTTATACCGGGCGGGATCTCGAGGTTGCGGCACGTTCGGTATATCCACTCTCGTTAACGGCCGAGGACTGGTGCAACGTTGAACTTGAACTCGACGGCACGCGCCTCGCGCGCGATCTGAGCGTTCATCTCTCGGTGGTTCTTGGGAGTCCATTGAACGGCGGCGACCAGTTGACGCCTAGGCTCAGGGGAGCCCGTCTTTGGGGTGCCTGCTGGAGGGGCCGGATTGAGGGCGGCCGGGCACGCCTTGCGATAGAAGCAATCGACTTCAACAGGTATTTTGGTTTAGGGAAGGCATCGGGCGCCCTCGTTCACGTGGTGGTCGCGGATGACCCATTCCTTGAGGTGGAACAGGGGCTTGTCGTCTACCTCAACTCGGAAGCCAAGCGGTTTATCGAGGACGTTTCGAGGAAGGAGCCGCGGGCGACAGGCGTACTTTGGGATGCCGTGGTTCGGCGTGTCATCGTTGCCGGTGCGGAGATGGCGTTCTCGCCTACAGAAGAGTACCCAGTCGGCTCCATTGGCTATCAATGGCAGCTTTGGTCCCGGTCCGTGTTGGGACGAAAGAAGGCCGAGGATATCCTGAGTATGCACCGATCCGGGCTTTCGGAGTTCGAGGTCCGGATCCAATCGTGGGTGGGCATGAAGGACAAGTTCAGTGCGGGGGAGGTGCGGCCATGACCATCCGGTTGCCACGGCTGGCTGCTGCCAAGGCCGAAAGGATCCTGGCGGCGAGGGGATTGCTGCAGCTCGATGAACTCGAGCGTATTGGATTGCCCGATCTAGAGACGGAGCAGTTTGCTCCGACCGGGCCGGCGAGGGCGACGGCAGATTATTTGCAGTCGGTTCGATCCGAGCTCACGGCGATCGCGAAGACAGCCAACTATCCCAACCGTTCGGAAGTGGGCTTTCGCCTGTTCGATCGTGATGCCTCCATCTACTTGGGAGGGCTTGACCTGCCCGTTGGCCAGGCGATCCGTCCGGATACATGGAGCTGGCTAGCTGTCCATCTGGCGCCCCATTTAGTCCATTGGCGTTGGGGGACATCGCGCAAACCGGCTGTACTGGCTAGGTACTGTGGAATCCTTCAGCGAAACGCGCTCGGAAGACTGTGGTTCCGCGCTCACGTCATGAGGGAGCCTGGAGAGGAGCCGTGGAGGACTCTGAGACTGGTGAATGAAGATGCCCATGTTGCGATTCTTGAGCGTTCGCGTGTGTCCCGTAACCACCATTTGGTCCGTACGATCGTCCGCAAGTGGCGTGAATTGGGTGGCGGGGAAGCATCGCTTAGGGTGGCGATGATCCGAGTTCGAATGCGCCTGCTGCTCCAAGATGTGACAGCCTTGTCCGAGGAAGATGTTGATTCGCTGGTGGACGAGGCGTTTCCCTCCTATCAGTAACTTCCTCACCGGTGGGCGGCGATACGCCTCCCGCCGTGCTGCGCAGTTTGGGGGCTTTCAGGAACGCGGCAGTTTATTGCGTTAGCGCACTGTCCTTGGACCTTCTCCCCATAACCTGAAATCACTCTGCGTGTTTTCCACGTCCCGGCGTATCACCACCTAGCAGCGCCTGATGGTGACGCAGAATGGGTCGGAGCCGATATGGTCCGGATTTTCTCGACTTCGCTCAGGATGGAAATCGGCTGGTATGGCTTGGCTCAAAGCTGCAGCTTCAGCCTGAACCCGAACACCGGCAGCTGCTCCTGCAGGAAGTCCAGGTCCTCCGAGCGTACGAAGCCCAGCTGCTCGTACATCTTCCAGGCCACGCCCATCGCCGCGGTGGTGTGCAGGATCACCTGTGCGTGGCCGCGCTCGCGGGCCCGCCGGATGCAGGCCTGGGCCAGCGCCTTGCCGGCGCCGGCGCCGCGGAACTTCGGGTCCACGCCGAGCAGGCGGATGCCAGCGGCGTCCTTCTCCTGCGTGGCGGTGCCGCCGGAGCCGTACTGGGCCATGTCGTCGAAGTAGACGATGCCGCCGACCAGTTCGCCGTCGGCGGTGGTAGCGACCAGCACGTGGGTGGCCGGCTTCTCGCTGAGCCGGCCGATATTGGCCAGCATCTCGTAGTAGCGTGGCTGCTCGGCCGGGGCCGGGAATCCGTCCAGCGTGGAGTACACCCGCACCATCAGCTGGCCCAGCGCCTCGTACTCGGCGGGGCGGATGTCGCGAATGCTCAGTTGCAGGGTCATCGGTCTGCCTCGGGGGTTGCAAGGTGCCCGCGCCTGACTCCGCGGGCCTGCGGCATGGCACCCCTGCCGGTGCCAGTCAGGCGCCGGCCGGCTGTGCCTGATGCGGCAGCCCACGCCTGCGACGTGCCGCGTACGTAACCGCGGCGATCAGGATAGCGGCGCCAAGCATCACCAGCGTCGGTGCCGGGCCACGGACCTCCATCAGCAGCGTCGGCGCGTTGCCCAGCGCGTGCAGGCCGACCACGAATAGCAGGTTGCGCGTGGCCGCGTACAGCAGCGCCGCGACCACGCCGAACACGAACAGGTTCACCAGCACGCCGGCCAGTGCAGGGCCAGGGGTGCCAGCCGACACCAGCATCGGCACATGCAGCAGCGCGAACATGACCTGCGATGCCAGCAGGGCCGCGGCCCAGGCCGGCCAGCGCGGCGCACCGCGGCCAAGGCGCAATGCCAGCTGCGGCCACAACCACGCGCGGAACACCGTTTCCTCCACCAGCGCGGTGCCCAGCAGCTGGGCCAGCAGCCTGCCGGGCAGCAGGCCACCGCCGGACCAGTCCGCCTGCAGGGCCAGCGGAAGGCCTGCGGCATGGGTGGCCAACGCGGTCGATGCGTTCATCGCCAGCCACATGGCGAACGTGGCCGCCAGGCCGAACGGCAGCGCCGCCCAGCGCATGCCCACGTCCGCCGGCCGCTGCCGTCCCGGGCCGAAGGCAAGGAAGAAGGTGCCGGTACCCAGCAGCGCAGCGAGCAGCAGGGTGGGATTGATCCAGCCGCCGGTGGCCTGGTGCAGCCCCTGCAGCCTGTGCATCGGGAACACCGGCGAGAACACGAACAGCCCGGTGGCGACGCTGTACGCCACCGCCGCGGCAAGCGTCCACGAGGGCGACGCTGTGGCGGGCGTCAGGGAACGCGCGGCGTGCATGGCGGCCTCTCCGTGGCAGTGGGTTTGGGCATCCTTCCGCAGCACCCGTTCGGGATCACGGGCCGGAGGTCACAGGGACCTGGGGCATGGTCGCCCCGCCACACCGGGGAGAGGCAGGCTTCGGGAAGCCGCTTCCCCGTGGAGGGCTTGGGCGGAATCACGAACCGGTGGCGGCAGCCCCGCCAGGATCCAGGACATCGCGCCCCTGGCGCAGGTAGGCATCCGTCGTGGTGAGCGTCGCGGCATCAGCCACGCGGACGGTTTACTCCCACCGCCACCCGTCATGCTTGCGGGCCTGTCCGATCCAGTCCTGGAGTTCGGGCGCTTGCGCCTCTTCCAGCGACCTGAGCTTGACGTAACGCGAGCCCTCGCCCTGTGGCGGCGGCGGATCGAACTTCGCGCCGGCGAAGAACACGATGTTCACCGACACGTCGTAGGCCACCACCTCGATGACCCAGCCGCGGTCGGGCAGGCCGTAGTAGGCCTTCTTCCACTTCAACGCGTACTTCGCCCCGGGCAGCGTCTTGCGGATCTGTCCGTCCAGGTGCTCGAGGATCGGCTGGAGGGCCGGCATCGCGGTCTTCATCCAGTCCGCGATGGGGGCGTGGTCATCGGAAGGTTCCGGCGGCTTGCGGCTGCTGCTGGCGCTGCGCATCTGCCTGGACATGACGCTGCTCCTTTTCCCGGGGCAAGGATCGATTCTATGCTGCCGGGCACGAGGGGGCCGCTCGCACGATCGGATGGCGTTCGTTGCGGCGGCGGTTGCTGACTACTGGAAGGAAAGGGGGAGCCATGACGGCATCGGAGCTGCTGGGGCGCGAGCAGGAGCTGGCGGTACTGGAAGAGGCATGGAAGCAGGCGTTGCAGGGGAAGCCGCAGATACGGGTGGTGGTTGCGGACTCCGGTTACGGGAAAACGCGACTCGTGCAGGCCCTGTACTCCCGGCTCAGTACGGATTACGACCCCCGGGATTACTGGCCGCCCCACCTGCTCGCCGACCAGAACAGCCTGCGGGTGATGCCAGCGCTCGAGTCGGTCACCGAACGTGCCGACATGCCCTGGTTCTGGTGGGGGGTGAGATGGCCTGACCCGGCCATGCACAACGCGTCGGTCAGCAGGGGGCGCCTGCTGGAGTCGTATGCGGACCCGGCGATGCGGCACCACATCGATGCCTTGCGGTTCCACCTGGAGAGACGCGCCAGTGCGCAGGCTGCCGCTCGCAGCATGGGCAAGGCAATTCTCGGTGCGATCCCCGTCCTCGGCCCGCTATCGACGGCTGTCAACGCGGCCCTGGATATCGTCGAGGCCGTGAACATCGGCCGGGACTACCGGGCAAGGATCGAGCGCGGACAGGACGCGGACAGGCGCTACGCCGAGGAAGCGGCCCAGATCGTCGCTGTCTTTGCCACGATGCTCGAGAAGGTCGGCGAAGACGGCGGGGGCTTGCCGGTAGTCCTGTTTCTGGACGATACGCAGTGGATGGATCCCCTGACGGTCCGCATCCTCGGCGACCTGTGGAACGCCGCCACGGAGCGGAAATGGCGGCTCCTGGTGGTGGTGACCCACTGGGAGCGGGAATGGCTGCTGCGCGACAAGGCGGAAGGGCAGGCGGAGGGTTTCGCCTCCTGGTTCCTGTCGCGCGGCGGCAGCAGCGCAGAGTTGGAGGTTGTGCCGCTGCCGAAGCTGGGACAGGCGGAGATGGCCCAACTGCTGGATCGGGAGTTGCCGGGGCTCACCCCGGAGCAGAGGGAGCATTTCCTGCGTGCGGCGTCGGGCAACCCGAGGTTCGTGGTGGAGCTGGGCCTGTACCTGCGCGGGCAGCCGGAGATGTTCGTGGGTGGCGACGTACGAGGGCCCCTGACCGATTTCGGATTCCAGGAGAACCGCAAGCCCGGATTGGCCATCGAAGAACTGGAGGCAAAGCGCTTCGACCGGGCCAGCAGCGAGGTGCGCCTGGCCTTGGGCCTGTCCAGCTTGCAGGGAGACCAGTTCGTACGGGAGTTCACCTTGGATGTGGCGCAGAAACTGCCCGACGAACGCCTGCCTCCGCAGGCCTTGGCCGAGGCCGAGCGCCCGTTCGTGCTGGCGGCCTCGCTGGACGACGCGCGCATGGAGTTCAGGTCGAGCACGATCTACTCGAAGTCAGAAAAGTACCTGCGAGCCCGCGTTGCGCAGGGGAGCGCGGTGGAGATGGCGCGCGCCGGGACGGTGAAGGAATGGATCGCGGCGGGCAGGATGGGCCGGATGCGGCGCGACATGATGTTTGCCCAGGTGCATGCGGCATTGGCCACGTTCCTGGCGGCCGGGGCGCGGGAGGATGTCCTGGCGCTGCTGGAATTCCTGGTGGAACAGAGGGAGCTCGCGGGCGAGTTCCGCGACGCGAAGGAGCTGGCGCCGCGCGTGCTGGAGTTCATCGGGACCTCCTCCTCCGTGTCGGACTTCCCGCAGGCAGGCAGGATGCTTGGCTTGTGCCTGCGCCTGCTGGATGGCCTGCTGGGGACCGACCATTCAGCAGTTGCGCTCCAGTACGCCCCCGCGTGCCAGTCGCTCGCCCGGGCATTGGGCGACGAGGCAGTGCAGGTCTTCGCAGCGCGCGTGCATGCAGACGCACTGGCGGCGGAAGGACGGTACGAGGACGTTGTTCGACTGGCCCTGGAGTCCGGCCTCCCATCGAAGCGGGTGGGCGGCATCCAGGCGGCGCGGCTGTCACTGCGCGCGGCCGACGCGCTCAATGCGCTTGGCCGAACGGAAGAAGCCCTCGACATCTACGAGCCGCTGGTAGATCAGCTGAAGCAGGAGGACAAGAAGTGGGGGGCGTATCTGCACGCCGCGGTGGTGGGGTGGCTTTGCGCGCTGCTGGAAAGCGGCCTGGACCGTTGGGACGAAGAGTACCTGCAGCACGCCGTGGGGTACGCCCGTGCCCTTACCACGGCCCGTGCGCTGGCAGGTGTGGCCGTTCGGGATGACACACCCGCATGGCTCCGTGCGTGCATCAGGCACGACACCGGCATGCTCGGTGTCATCAAGGCCGTGGCCGCAGTCGGTCGGGAGCAGGCGCGAGGGCCTCTGGCGGAAACGTTGAGGTATTTCGATGACGCCATGGGGTTCTGGGATGGCGCAGACACGCGACCGGAATTGCGCGCACGCACGGTCTGGGCCCGTGCCGCCGCCCGTCTGATGACGGGCGCGGAGATGGATGGGAAGGCGAGCCTGGATGAAGCGCTCGCTGTCATCGAAGGGTTCCGTGGAGCTGGGCACCCCGAGGTTGCGGTGGCCAGGACCGTCCGCGATGCGTGCCATACGGGCCTTGAAGAGCAGGCACGCGAGCACTTGCTGGCCCAGGTACTCCGCCATGGCTGGCAGCGCCCCGACGTCGACTTCATGACGTTGTGGGAGGATCGCAGGGCACATGTGATCCGGGACCTCTGATCCATCCAGGCGATGCACAAACAAGGACGCCCGGCATGGCCGGGCGTCCTTGCATTGCCGTTGCGGCGCGGTTTACTGCGCGCGCCGCGTCACCTTGCGCACGGTCGCCTTGGCTTCGGTCTTGGCCGCCGCCATCGCCGACACCAGTTTCGAAGCGGAGGAGGCCTTCCATTCCTCGTAGGCTTCGTCCAGCTCCGCCAGCTCCTCGGCGGTGAACAGCTGGCGCGCCTGCTCGAACATCTCGGTTTCCTCGTCCCTGGCGTGGTGGTCGATCAGCTCGCCGAACACCTTCACCCGGCCGGCGAATTGCGGGGTGGCCACGTCCGCGGCGTGGACATCCGGAATCACGGTCTTCTCGACGGCGCGGTGCTCCTCCACCGCCTCGGCGTGGATCTTCAGGCCCTCGCGGTCCGCGCGCTCGGCGAACTGCGGGTAGAACACGGTCTCTTCCCACTTGGCGTGCGGCAGCAGGTTGGCCTCGATCTTTGCCAGCAGCTCGGTGCGGCGCTTGGCGGCGCGATCGGTGGTGGATTCCATTTCGTCGAACAGGCCACGCAGCTCGTCGTGTTCGGCCTTGAGGGTCGTGAGGATGTTGCGCGTCGCCATGGTCGTGTCCGCTTGCTCGGTGGGAACGTAGACCTTCCGACAACAGCCGTCGCGGCACCGTGAGCGGGCGGGGCGGCGCGCTGCGACCGTTCAGCCAGCAGCCGCCTTACCCTGCCGTAAGGCAGGTTTGCAGGCCCCCCACGCGCTTCGATAATCCGGCCGCGGGGCCGCCTTGGGCGCTGCGGACACGAGGAGGATGGAGATGCGGACGGGGATTCTGCTTGCGGTACTGCTTGGGGGCCTGGCATGCGCGGCACCGGCCGGCGCCACCGACCTGGCCATCGTCGGCGCCAGGATCATTCCCGCGCCGGACGCCGAGCCGGTAGACGATGGCGTCATCCTGGTCGACGCCGGCCGCATCGAGGCAGTTGGCCGCGCCGGCGAGGTTGCCGTGCCCGACGGCACGCCGCGTCTGGAAGCCGGCGGCCAGGTGGTCGTGGCCGGGTTCTGGAACAGCCACATGCACCTGCTCGGCGAGCCTTACCGGGACGTGCCCGGCCAGCCGGCCGGCAAGCTCGCCGCCGTCCTGCAGGAGCAGTACGGCCGCTGGGGCTTCACCACCGTGTTCGACCTGGCCTCGTTCGGCGGCGATGCGCCGGCGCTGAAGCAGCGCATCGAGGCCGGCGAGGTGCCCGGCCCGCGCTTGCTCAGCGTCGGCATGCCGTTCTTCCCGCTGGATGGCACGCCGGTCTATACCCGCCAGCTGCTGGAGGAGGCCGGCGTGTCCAGTCCCGAGGTGGCCATCGCCGAAGAAGGCCGCGCGCGAGCGATCCGCCAGCTGGACGAGGGCCTGGACGGGGTGAAGCTGTTTACAGGCGCCATCCTCGGCCGCGACGGGGTCAAGCTGATGGACGCGCCGGTGGCCGCGGCGGTCGGCGGGGTGGCGCGTGCGCGCGGCAAGCCCGTCTTCGCCCATCCGACCACCGTGCGCGGGATGGAGATCGCGATCGACGGAGGGGCCAACGTTCTGGCCCATACCACGCCGGCCGATGGGCCCTGGAACGACGGGATCGTGGCGCGGCTGGTCCGCGACGGCGTCGCCGTGGTGCCGACGCTGGCGATGTTCGAGATCGAGATCCAGCGCGAGCCGGCGCCGCCGGCGGTGGTGGAGCGCTTCGTCGGCAACGGCCAGCAGCAGGTCGCGGCGCTGGCCGGGGCCGGCGGCACCATACTGTTCGGCACCGATGCCGGTTACGTCGAGGCCTTCGACACCACCCGCGAGCTGCAGCTGCTGGCGACGCGGGCCTGGACTGGCGGCAGATCCTCGCCAGCCTGACTACCGCACCGGCCGGGTTCTTCGGCGAAGGCAGCCAGCGCGGACGGATCGAACCGGGCGCGGTGGCCGACCTGGTCATCCTCGGCACTTCGCCCGAACAGGACGCCACGGCCTTCGCCGATGTGGTCCATACCCTGCGCGCGGGCGAACCGATCTACAGCCGCGAAGCGGGCGCCGAACCGTCGAGGTGAGCCAGCGCACAGCTCGGTGCCCGGTCCGTCCAGGCGCATCGCTGCGAGCCCGGAACACCGGATCCTGCAGACCTGATGCCGGCCACGCCGCCGCGCCGGGCCGCTGATCGCCTAAGCTTGGCCGATCGGGGAACGAGGCGGCGAGATGGCCACCAGAAACCGCATGACCGGATGGCTGATGCTGGTGGCGCTGGCTTGCGCCGGTCCTGTTGCCGTCGCCGCGACGGTCACCGACGACCCGGCAGCGGAAGACAGCGCGACGCCGCTGCCGCGCTCTGTGGTCCAGGCGACGGGAGAGGGCAGCAACCCGACTTACGCCTTCGAGTACGTCTACGAAGCGCCCGCCGCGGACGACCTGCAGACGATCTACCGCCGCGTCCGCGAAGCCGACCTGCTGCGGCGGCTGCCGGAAGTGCAGGCGATCGATGGCATGTTCGAGCTGCCGCGGCGGCTGCGCTTCGTCACCGCCGAGTGCGGCGAGTTCGGCGCCTTCTACCATCCGGACAGCACCGAGGTGGTGCTGTGCTACGAGACCCTGCGCACGCTGTACGAGCATGGCCAGGCCCACCAGCAGGCGCTTGGCCTGGGCCCGGACCATCCGTTGCGCTACGTGCGCGCCAACGTGCGCTTCATCGTCCTGCACGAGACCGGCCACGCCCTGGTCGACCTGCTGGACCTGCCGGTGACGGGGCGCCAGGAGGACGCGGTCGACCAGCTGGCGGCGATCCTGATGCTGCGCTTCGCCGGCCTGGACGAGTCGCCGGAAGAGGTGGCGGAGAACCTGGAGCTGGCCGCGAACTGGCTGCTCTCGCGCAGCACCGGCGCCTACAACCTGGACGCCTACGCCGACGAGCATGCGCTGGGCGAGCAGCGCTACTTCAACCTGCAATGCCTGGTCTACGGCACCGACCCGGAAGGTTTCGCGGGGATGGTCGAGGCCGGCGACCTGACCGCCGCCCGCGCCGCTGGTTGCCCGCGCGAAACCCGCCGCGCCAGCCGCGCCTGGGTGCGCCTGCTGCTGCCGTACCTGGCGCCCGGTTACGAGGCCTACGCGGAGGAAGCGGAGGCGTACCTGGAACGCAGCGGCGAAGACGCGACCGCCAGCAGCAGGTAGTGCCGTAGGGAGCGAGCGGGCCTTCGGGCAAACGGCCAGCCTCCCGGCGGCGTTCAGTACTCGTCCGACCCCTGCACCCACAGGAACGACTGCACGTCGATCATGTCGCGCGGCTGCAGGTCGGCAAGGTCGCGCCGCACGAGGTCGGCGAAATCGAGCAGGCCCTGGTAGATCTCCCAGGAGGGGCGCGACCGGTAGGGGAGGTCGTAGCCGTAGGCGCGGGCCGCGGCGCGCACGGTATTGGGCTTCATGAACATGTGCGTACGCGGGTGGGCGATGAAGCCGAACACGGTCGCCAGCGGCCAGGTCAGCACGCGGGTCTGCCGGCGCGGCAGGCGGTCGAGGACGGCGACCCAGCGATCGAAGCGCGCCGGCAGTGCGCTGCGGCCGTGCAGGAAATCGTACAGGCCATGCGCGAAGGCATGGGCGCCGTCCGGATCGCGCAGGGCGTCGCGCAGGGTCATCTTCTCGAACGAGAACAGCATGCTGTGGCGCGAACGCTGTTCCACCCGAACCGCGCGCGCCGCCACCTCCGCTTCCTGGCCGGCGTCGAGCAGGGCGCGGAAGGTGGCGCGCGGCAGCGCTTCGCGCCAGCGGCGATGGCTCTCGACCTTGTAGTCGCGTTCCCAGTCCAGGTAGGTGGGGTCCCGGAAGCCGCCCGGGAACTGGCGCAGGAACTTGCGCCGGCAGCGCAGCGCGCCGGGCAGGCCGGAGGGCGGGGCGGGGAGGATGCGGGAACGTGCCATGCGTCCGCTGTTAGCACCGCCCGCTGCAAGGTCGCGTTGGCGCGGGGTGAGGCACGGGTGATGCCGCCGCGGACGCCGGGGCTGCGTCGGCGGGATGCTGTATGCCGCGGCCTGCGCCGTCGCAGGCGTTACCATGCGCAGCTCCCCCTCGCTCCGTGGTTCCCGCATGAGGGCCCGCAATTCCCACGCCCGCATGGCGGCATGACCGATCGCACCCCCACGCCGACGGCGGACACGACGCCACGCAACGAACGCCTGCAGCGCTGGATCGCCGCGCTGCTGAGCGTGCTGCTGCATGTGCTGTTCCTGCTGCTGGTGCTGCATGCGGCGCGCCAGGAGGTGGTGACCACGCCGCAGGGCGCGGCCGGCGGCGGGCGGGTGCGGGTGAACTTCCTCGGCGAGCCGGCCGAGTCCCCGGAAACGCAGGCCCCGCCCAGCCCGGCGCCGAGCGCGCCACCGAAGCCGGCGACCCGCGAAGCCCGCAAGCCCCAGCCTCCGCGCAAGCCGGTCGCGCAGGCGAAGTACATCCTGCGCGAGGAAGAGCCGCAGCCGGAGGCCGGCACCCGCCCGAGCGATACCGCGGGCAGGGAGGCGGTGCGCCCGCCGGCCTCCAGCCCCGCACAGGCGCAGCGCCGCCCGCACGAATGGACCGGGCGCCCGCCGGGCATGCTGGAGGAAGAAACCGGCCCGGCGGTCAGCGGCCCCGCGCGCGGGCCGGCCAACAAGCCGGGCAGGGGGCACGACCTGGACGCGGCCGAGCCCAGCGTCGAGGTCGGCGGCTACCAGATCATCTACGACCTGCTGGCCGAGGAGCGCCTGCGTTCGTGGAAGGAGCAGGGGATGGAGGAGATCTCCTTCCCGCTGCCGGGCATGCGATCGCGGATGGTGTGCCCGCTGGAGATCGCGCTGCGCCGCGGTTCGGGCAAGTGCCGCCTGCTGGACCCCACCGACCCGCAGATGCAGGGCATCGGCGATGCGCGCCAGGTGGTGGTGGTGATCGCGGTCTACCACCTGGGCGAACTGGTCTGGCGCGGGCCGGGGCCTTACCGCTGATCGAGGCGTCGCCGCGCCGCATGGAAGCGGCCGGTTGCGCTATGCGCCGATGCTCAGGCCGGCGATCGCCGCGCGCCGTTGGGCGCCGGCCGCGCCGGGAACGCATCGTCGATCGATTCGCCGCGGCTCCAGCGCCGCGCCAGGTCGACCAGGTCCATCGAGCACGACAGGCCGAGCTTGCGCTTGATGTTCTCGCGATGGGTCTCGATGGTCTTGATGCTCAGGCCCAGCTCCTGGCCGATGGCGGTCGGGCCCTTGCCCCGGCTGATCAGGGCGAACACTTCCGATTCGCGGCGGGTCAGCACCGGCAGCGGCGCCGGCTTGAGCGACTTGCTCAGCGGGCAGGACACGCAATCGCCGCGCTGGCCGTGGGCGACCGTGCAGTCGGTGATGATTTCCAGCGCCTCGCAGACCCGCTCCAGGTCGCTGCGCTCGCTGACGAAGCCGCAGGCGTGGTTGCGCGTCGCCGGCCGCGCATGCGGATGCGGGGAAATGTGCAGCACGCGGATGCCGACGAGCATGCCTGGCGACACCTCTTCCGCAAGCAGGCCCGGGTCCGCCACGAGCACGTCCGGGCGCTGCTCGCGCAGGGCGCGCAGCAGGGCATCGCGGGTGGAGACGGTGGAAGCGACTTCGGCGCCGGGGATGCGTTCGATCAGCTGGCGCAGGCCCAGCATGGCCAGCAGTCCGGGCAGGGCGAGCATGATCCGGACCGGACCGGTACGACGGAATGTTGCTGTTGCCATCGGGATTGCGGGATACCTGGACGAATGCAGCGCCGTCGGGCATTGCGTGATGCGCCGACGTGCGGCACTTCATCTGCCGAGCCAGTATCCATTCCGCTCCCAGCTTCGAGGGCGAACATTAACAGTTAAGTGAAGGTGGGGCATCGGGGGGCCCCCGATAGGTTCGAAGTGTGACCTGTGCCTAGGATCGGGCAAACGCGTCAGGGGGGCGCGTCGAACAGAGGTAGGTGGTTCATGCTGTCGCTGCGCCGGGGCGCGGTGGTCAGCGCATCGGGTCGCCCGCTGCTGGCGGGGATCGATCTCGAGGCGCCGGCACCTGGTCTGTTGTTCGTGGTGGGTCCGGCTGGGGCGGGCAAGTCCAGCCTGTTGCGCGGCATGGCGGGCCTCGGTCCGCTGGAAGGCGAGCTGCGGCTTGCGGGCGAGGTGCCGACCCGGCCGGTCTACCTGGGCCAGCGCGACAGTCGCGCGGCCCAGAACCTGGTGCCCCTGTCCGCGGGCGAGCGCCGTACCGGCGCCGTGCTCGATGCGCTGGCCCGCGACGCCGACTGGTATCTGCTCGACGAACCCACCGCCGGCCTCGACGAGGCCCAGGCCGCCCGCGTGCGCGAGGCCATCGCCGCCCGCGCCCGCCATGCCCTGGTGGTGGTGGTGACCCACAACCGTCGCGACTGCCTGGCGCTGGGCGGCCAGCTGGTGCTGCTCGGCGGCGGCCGGGTCCTCGAGGTCGCGCCGGTCCACGAGTTCTTCGCCAATCCCGCCAGCGCCGCCGGGCGCGACTACGTCGCCTCCGGCAGCTGCAGCGAATCCTCGCCGGCCTGGCCGGTGCAGCACGGCATCTGGTGGGCGGTGCCCGGGATGCTGGCGGGGCTGTCGCGCCCGGGCCTGGTCGCCGATGCCGGCGTGCAGTTCGACGCGCTGGCCGCGCACGGCGTGCGCGAGATGTTCTGCCTGGAAACCGAGGTGGCCTGGGACCGCGAGGCGCTGCGCGCCCGCGGCATCGCCCTGCACCACGTGCCGGTGCCGGACATGGCGCCGCCCAGTTTCGACCAGGCCCTGGCCCTGTGCCGCGCGGCGGAAGCCTGCATCCGCCGCGGCGGCGCGGTGGCGATGCACTGCCAGGGCGGGCTGGGCCGCACCGGCGCCGCCCTCGCCGCGGTGCTGGCCTGGTTCGGCGACAGCGCCGAGGTCGCCATCGCCCGCGTGCGCGCCGCGCAGCCGCGGGCGATCCAGTCGCGCGCCCAGCACCAGTTCATCCATGCGTTTTCCGGGCGCATCGCGGGTTGGAACCCCGTGGCGCCCATCGTGGCACCCACCCGTCCTCAGCAAGGAGTCGTAGATGTCGCTTGATAAAGCCCTGGCCGCCAGCCAGTCCGAAATCCCCGAATGCGTGGCCGCCGGTTACGTCGAGATGGCCACCGGCATGCTGCTGGGCGTGCGCACGGTGGACTCGCATCCGCCGGAAGTGCTCGACCTGGTGGCGGCAGCTACTGGGGACCTGTTCCAGGGCAGGAACGTGGTCGAGGTGGAGAACCTGTTCAAGAAAAGCCCGTGGCCTGTCGCCGAACGATGGCGGCCACTACTTCAACGAGATCGTGGTGTTCAGCACCAGCCTGATCCACGTGTTCCTGCGTTCGCGGCGCTACCCGGAACATGCGGCGGTGTTCGTGACCCGCGGCTCGGCCAACGTCGGCATGGTGCTGATGAAGGCCCGCGCGGCGCTGCCGGCGGTCGAGGCGGCGGTGTGAGATGACACCGGTCGTCGGCCATCGGCCCCTGCGGCTGGCCTGCGCCGGCTTCAGCGAATCCGACCTGGATTCGCTGCGCGGCACGCTGGCGCGGCTGGGACCGTATCTCAGGGCTTCCTGGGAACTGGTCGACGACCCGCGGGACGCGGATCTGTGCCTGGTCAGCCTGGACACCGGTTCGGCGTCCGCCGGCGGCGCGCGGCGCGTGGGATGCGCCGCGCGACCGCGCGAATTCCCCAAGGGCACGCTGTACCGGCCGCTGCGGGTGCCGCAGCTGCTGGCGGTGCTGTCCGAAACGAGCCGTGCGTTCGCCGAGGGCGACGGGCCGGAGGCGACACCGGCACAACCGGCCGGTGACACGCAGGCCGGGCCGCCGCTTCGCCTGCTGGCCTGGCCGCTGGACCTGGAAGGGGCTTCACGGCTGCGCCTGCATGTACTTGCGGTGCTGACCTTCGCCCCGGCCAGCGTGGGCACGCTGGCGGCACGGATTGGCGAGGACGCGGCGGCCGTCGCGTCCGAAATCGAGGCGCTGCGGCGCGAAGGCCTGGACGAGCAGGTGGCCGGCGAGGCGCCCGCGGCGCCGCGCCAGGCACCGCCGCAGGCAGCGTGGCGTGGCCTGGTGCGCGGCCTGGGCCGGCGACTGGGATTTTCCCTATGACGAAGATGAAGCTCGCCTTCCTCGGCGAGCCGGGAAGTGGCAAGACCACCTGCATCGCCGCGCTGAGCGACACACCGCCGGTGGATACCGACGTCGGTTGCACCGACGAACTGGCCGAGCGCAAGGCCACGACCACCGTGGCGATGGACTTCGGCGTGGTCGACCTGGGCGAGCACGGCCGCCTGGACCTGTACGGCCTGCCGGGCCAGTCGCGCTTCCGCTTCATGTTCGAGGTGGTGCGCAGCGGGCTGGTCGGCGTGGTGCTCCTGGTGGATGCCTCGTCGCCGGCCGGCCTGGACGGATTCGAGGAAACCCTGCGGACCTACGCGTCGGACCTGCGCGGCCTGCCGTGCGTGGTCGCGCTCAACCGTTCAGACGACATGGACCCGGCACTGCCGGACGCCTGCCGCACCCGCCTGCAGGCGCACCGGATGCTGGCCCCGGTGATCCGGGTGGATGCGCGCCGTCGCGAGGATGCGGTGTGCATCGCCGAGCTGATCCTCACGATGCTGACCTACAACGAACGCGTGGCTGAAGAACTGCATGGGGTTGAATGACATGAGTCTGGACGCGGCGCATCGCGATGCGGCAAGGGACGAACTGGACCGGCTGGTGGACCGCCATTCCGGATTCCTGGTGGCGGCGCTGGCGATGCGCGACGGACGGCCGTTCGTGCACCGGCATCGCCGCGAGGTCGACGCCGCCAAGCTGGCGGCGATGTCCAGCGCGATGGTGGCACTGGGCAATACGGTGCTGACCGAGCTGTCGGCGGGGACGCTGGACCACGTCCTGGTCGAAGGCCGGCTGGGCAAGCTGGTGCTGGTGCGGATCCCGGAGCGCTCCGGGCTGCTGATCCTGTCGGTGCTGGCGTCCACCGAGACCCTGAACGGCCTGGTCCTGGGGCAGGCGCGCAGCTGCGCGGTGGCGATCGGGGAAATCCTGATGCGGCCGGCGGCCATCGCGTCCGTGGAAGTGGCTGTGCCGGCGCCGGCCGCGCTGGGCGGGCAGGGGGACGTCGCCGCGCTGGGCATGCCTGTACCTGCCACCTGATCGGTACAGGGGCGTCGCCGTCTACAAGCCGAACAGCCGGCGCGCGTTGCCCGAGCGGATCCGGGCCTTCTCCTCGTCCGTCAGGTCCAGCTGCTCCAGCGCGCCAGCCATCTTCTCCAGGCTGATCTGCGGATAGTCCGAGCCCAGCAGGATGTGGTCGATGCCCACGTTGCGCAGGGTCCAGGTGAACTCGTCCTCCAGCGGCGAACCGGCGGCCAGCAGCACCGGCCCGGAGATGTCGAAGTAGACGTTGTCCATGGCGAAGCCGTCGGCGGTACGGGCCAGGACGAGGATGTTCCAGAAGCGGAACTCCAGCCCGCCCATGTGCGCGAAGATGAACTTCGTGCCCGGGACGCGCACGGCCAGGTTGAACAGCTTCTGGTTGTCGCCCGGCAGGATCGCGGCGTTGTCCATCAGCACGCTCATCCCCAGCTCGCCGGCGCGGCGGGCCGTGGCCTCCACCCGCGGGTCGTCCACGTCGAACTGCTGGGTGTGGGCGTGGAGCTTGAGGACCTTCACGCCGGCGGCGGCCACGCGGGCCAGTTCGTCCAGCGCGGCCTGCCCGTCATAGGGATGGACAGTGGCGATGGGCAATACTTCCGGATGCGCGGCAGCCAGGGCGATCACGCTGTCGTTGCCGGCGCGGATGGCCTCCAGGTCGCCGGCCCGGGCCTGGTGCGGGCCGCCGAACCACATCGCACCGATGCCGGACAGCTCGATGCCGGCCTTGGCGACCTCCGCTTCATATGCCTGCAGCGAAGTGGCGCCGTCGCGCAGGTGGACGTGGACGTCGAAGACGGGCGAGGCGGCGAGGGCGCTGCCGGCCGGCAGCAGCAGGTACAGCGCGAGGGTGCGGAACATGGCATCTCCCGGTACGCCGTGGCGGTGTCCGCAGTCTATGTGAGTGGGCCGCGCGGCGTTCTCCGCCGGCGCGTTCACACGCAAGGAAGCAGCGCGGAAAAAATTGTCGCGCGGAGGCTATGCGGATCGATCCGGGCTCGCTACAATGCGCGCCCCGCCAACGAGGACGCGCTGCAAAGCGCTTCGAGTGAAGCGGGAAGGAAGTGAAAAGATCGCAACGCGATGTTGACGCTTTCGAAACGAGCTGACAGAATGTGCGGCTCACCTCGACGGAAGCGGTTCGCTGCTGAAGTCAACGGAAGCTGAAGATTCCGCTGGCGCGGTGTTGACACTTCCGAAACGAGCTGCACAGAATGTGCGGCTCACCTCGACGGAAACGTCGGGACACGGAGGAAGGCGCTGAGGCCGACTCCGGGGCTCTTTGAGAATGTGCGCAGGTAACTTGTGCGGACGCCTGCAGGAAGGATGACTGTCCATCTTGCAGACGTTTGAAACAGCAACAAGTCAATTGCTTTAAGCAAGCGATTCGTNGCTGGGTAGAACTTCTGCAGCTAAAAGCTTTAGGCCTTCGGGCTTTGCAGTTTTAAGTGAAGAGTTTGATCCTGGCTCAGAGTGAACGCTGGCGGTAGGCCTAACACATGCAAGTCGAACGGCAGCACAGGAGAGCTTGCTCTC
>NZ_AZUZ01000032.1 GCF_000513955.1 Pseudoxanthomonas suwonensis J47 | reverse complement strand
TGGTTCTTCACCCAACTCCGGGGAAGGCCGCCCGGATCTTGAGGAAGAAGTAGGCGTCATCGCGGAAGCCGTAGGCCATGCGCTTGATGACCTTGATCTTGTTGTTGATGCCCTCGACCAGGTTGGTGCCCAGCGGCCACCGGCAGTGGGCCAGGATGCCGGGCAGGTAGGGCTCCAGGCGCCGGACGAAGATCTTCAGCGGCTCCAGCCCGCTGCGCAGGGCCCGGCGCTTCCACTGCTTCCAGGCGCGTAACGCCCAGGCGCGGCTGCGATATCGCCACAACTGTTTGAGGTCGTCCTTGAGCAGGTAGACGGTGAGCAAGGCGCGGTTGGCTGCCAGCAGTTCGTCCAGGTGCACGGCTTTGTCCGCCGGTACGTTCTCCCGGTTGCGCAGCAGCAGCCAGCGCGAGGTCTTCACCACGCGCCGGGCGGACGTGTCGCCACGCAACCGGTTGGCTTCGTCCACCCGGACCCGGTCGATCACCTCGCGGCCGTACTTGGCCACCACATGAAACAGGTCGTAGACCACCTCGGCGTTGGGACAGTGCTGGCGCACCTCCAGGTCATAGGCGGTGTTCATGTCCATGGCCACCGCCTGGATCTGCGCGCAGCGCTGCGGACCCAGCAGTTCGAAGAACGGACGCACCTCGGCCCGGCTGCGGCCGCGGCCCACCCACAACACCCGCTTGCGCTGCGGATCGACCACCACTGTGGCGTAGCGATGGCCCTTCTGGATCGCGAACTCGTCCATGGCCAGCAACCGCACCCCGTCCAGGTCCGGTGGCCCCAGCGTGCGCTCCAGGTACCGGTAATCGATGGCCTTGGCCGTCTTCCAGTCCAGGCCATGCCACTGCGCGGCGTGCCGCACCGAGGTGACCGCGCACAGGCGCGCCACGCTGCGGGCCAGACGCCGGGTCACCCGGGCATGCCGGTCCAGCCAGTCCAACTGCTCCAGCCGGGGACCACAGCGCGGGCAGGCCAGGCGCAGCCGTTGCACCCGCAGCTCCACCGACTCCTCGAACACCGGCAGGTCGCGGATCCGCCGCACCGTGCGGTCGTGGATCGCCGCCACGGGCTGGCCGCAGCCGCTGCAGCAACGCCGCACGCCCTCCTGCGGATCAAGCTCGATCACCAGCCAGCGTTGGCCGCCGCGCGGCTCGCGATGCCAGCGGCTTACGCCATATCCCGCCCAGCCTCCCAGCGGGGACATACAATCCAACTCGGCCACGGCCGGCCCCAGTTTGTTGCTTCGACACCAGCAAGTCTGCCGGGTCGGCCGTGTGCCTCTCTCCCCTTAGTTGGGAGAAGAACCATTTTTTTGTGAGGCATGATGATTCGAGGACGCAGGGGATGGTTCAGGAGGCAACTCACATCGTTGTGGGATCCATAGAGTTCGGCTCGCCGCCCTTTCGGAAGTTGGGTGGCTTTCGTATCGATTTTGCCGAGCGTCTCAAGCTAATTGCGGGTCACAACGGAATTGGCAAGTCGACAATTCTCGGATTGGTTTCGAATACCTTCGGATTAACTGATAAAGATGGTCCAAGGAGATCTCTTCTACGCGAACATAGAGAAGATCGTCTATTTGTCTATCGATGAGGTGGATCTCGCGCAAGACGGTCGGTCGGCTCCACCTACGGTTACCGCAAAGGTCGGCGGAGTGGAGGTGCGTAAGCGGTGCGCAATGACTCGGCGCGTAAAAGAGAAGCGCGCCAGGGTGGTGCCTCGGACAATAGATAGGGCCGACGACGATCCAGTGGGGCAAGATGCGAAGATTCCGTTGCCGACTATTTATCTAGGCATCAGGCGTTTGGCGTCTATCGGTGAGGCGGATGAAAACGAAGTCGCGAACGTCGTGCTGGCGATGGACTCCGAGGACAAAGCGCTGATGCGGGACTTCGTGTCGTCTGTAATTATGGGGGTTGAGCTAACTCCTGACGTCGGCCGCAACCCGTAAAGCAGGCAAAGGGCGTACCAACAGGGCGTAGCCCGGGTAAGCGAAGCGCACCGCGCCCCCGCATGGTCGAGGCGCTGGCGAGGTTCGGCGCGTCGCCACGCGCCAGCGGACTCGCCGCCACGCCATATGTACGGGTAAGCGAAGCGCACCCGGGGACGATGTGCCTTGAGGGATGGCTGCGCACCATTCCGCGCATCCGTCAATCGGCTACTGGCCGCGGAACCGAAGCACTACAATGCGCGCCCCCGTTTTCCCCCGCAGTGCATGGACATCGTCGTACTCGAAGAGCTCAAGGCCTATATCGATCCGCTGACCAACGACGAGTACGAGGCACTGGAGCGCAACCTGCTGGCCGAGGGCTGCCGCGACTCCCTGGTCCTGTGGGGCAACATCCTGGTCGACGGCCACAACCGCTACGGCATCTGCCAGAAGCATGGCATCCCCTTCAACACGGTGCAGAACACGCGCTTCCAGTCGATGGAAGACGTGCACCTGTGGATGATCGAGCAGCACCTGGGCCGGCGCAGCGTCTCCGACTACCAGCGCGGCGTGCTGGCGCTGCGCAAGCGCGAGATCCTGGCCCGCCGCCTGCAGGCGCAGCGCGAGGCCGAGCTGGAGGCGCTGCGTGCCGCCCAGGCCGCCGCTGCCGCCGCCGAAGCGGCCGAGGCCGAAGCCGCGGAAGCCGCCGAGGCCCTGAACGCCAGGGCGGAGCCCGACGACCTGCCGCCGTGGGATCCGGTGCCGGTCAGCCGTGCCGAACTGGCGCGCGAGGCCAAGCTCAGCCCGAACCAGGTGGCGATGATCGAGCGCATCCACACCCAGGCCGCGCCGGAGGTGGTGGAGGCGCTGAAGGCCGGCGAGATCTCCATCAGCGCCGCCGCCGCGGTGGCCAGCCTGCCGGTGGAGGAACAGCGCAGCGCCGCCCAGGGCGGCAAGGCCGAGCTGCGCCAGGCGGCAAGACGCGCGCGCGAGACGAAGAAGCGTCCGCGCCAGGAACCGGTGCCCGCCGCCGCCGAGGGCGGCGAAGACGCCCCCGAGGCCGCGGCCGAGCCGGACGTCCGGACCCTGCAGCGCCGCGTTGCCCAGCTGGAGCGCGAGAACGAGCAGCTGCGCGCCCAGGTGCAGGCGCTGCAGAACCAGCTGCTGCGCATGCGCGAGGCGAACGCGCAGGGTTGAAGGCCCGCGATCCTGTGGTTCGTGCTGCCGTTTGCCGTGTTCGGGAGCAAGGGGCGGCTGGATACCCTGATCGGCCTGCAGCGCCAGCAGACCGACCAGATCGCCTCGCTACGCGCCGACCTGCTGCGCATGCAGGCCGACACGCCCGGGGAACGACGCCAGGCCCGCTGCCGGCATGACTTCCGGCGCGCGCGCCAGGTGCGCGCCTGCCGCATGCTGCCGCCCTCGCCACGACTACAGGGGGTAGGGCATGCGTCTTCTGCTGGCAGCGGTACTGGGCCTGGCATCCACGGTGGCCACGGCTGCGCCGCGCCCGGCCGAGGTGGCCGTGCTCTCCACCCTGCACCGCCTGCACGCGCAGGTGCCGACGTATAACCAGGAGGTGCTGGCCGAAAGCATCCGCCGCCTGGACGCGGACGTGCTGTGCATCGAGGTGAATCCGGACAAGTACGCCCAGCGTGCCCCGGAGTCCACCAAGGTCGAGTACCCGGAAACCATCTACCCGCTGATCGATGCCGGCCACTACAAGGTCTACCCGATGGAGCCGGAGAACCCGCTGTACGACCAGATCGGCGGCGCCTACATGGCCTCGTTCCAGGCCTTCGCGTCCGGCCAGCCGGAGGCTTCGGCCGCGTTCTCGGCCTATGGCCAGGCGATCTACGCCGCGCTGCGCCACTACTGGACCAGTCCGGCGCGGGTCAACGACGCGGTCACCGACCAGCAGCTGCGCGCCAAGCACGCGCTGCAGGAAGGCCTGGTCGGCGAGGGCGAGCGCGCCGGCTGGCAGGCCTGGAACCGCCACTTCCTCGAGGTGGTCGTGCGCGCGGCCGCGGAGAACCCGGGCAAGCGCATCGTGGTCCTGGTCGGCGCCGAGCACGGCTACTGGCTGCGCGAACACCTGGCCGCCCAGCCCAACCTGCGCCTGCTCGACACCGCGGCGCTGCTGGCCGACTGAGCCGGGCAGCCCCGGGAGCGAACGCGCGGACGCGCAGCCCGTAAGCGAAGCGCACCGCGCCGCCGCGGTGCGGCTTGGCCCATGGGCCGATACCTGGCTTGCAGGCAACTGATACTTGCGTTGACGCTTGCGCAGGGCCCAACGCAATCTCCTACCGATGCGCGTATCACAGAGATCCGGGCTATCCGGAACCCGGGCGCAGGGAAGTGCGCTACACTTCACAGGAGAAAGCGCGATGCGTGAACTGCAGGAGCTTGAAGTGGCGAGTGTGAGCGGCAGCGGCGAAGGCGGTGCTGCCATCGGTGGCATCGTCGGTGGTATCGCTGGCCGCTACGGTGGTGTGACCGCCGGCGCGGCGATCGGTGGAGCGATCGGCAGCGTGATCCCGGGCGTGGGCACCGTGGCCGGCGGCCTGATCGGCGCGACGGTCGGCCTGATCCATGGATCGCTTATCGGCGGCGCGGTCGGCGGCTACGCCGGCTCGAAGATCCAGGATGCGCTCATGCAGAAGTGATTCCTGCGCGCCCTCTCCGCCGCGGCGGGGAGGGCGCGTACCTCCGGAGGAGGATCGATGCAGTTGCGCGAAGGCTTCAAGCTGGGCGCGAGGATCGAGGCGGTGGCCCTGTCATTCGTGGTCCTGTACATCCTGCTGTTTGAGCAGGATCTGGCGCCGCGGTTTGTGCGTGGGTACCTGCTTGGCTTCGTGACCATGGGAGCGGTGATCTACCTGCTCGCCCGCCCGGACGAGGACGGCACGCTGGGGGCCTGGCGTGCCAACCGCAATTTCATGGTCTTCCTGTCCGGATTGCCCTGCCTGGTGTTGCTTGGCCTGGTCTCCCAGCAGGTTCCTTACGAGGAATACGCCTGGCTGGTTGTGGTGCTCGGCGGCTGGATGGGAAACCGGATCGGCTGGTTGCTGAAAACACGCAGACGCAATGCCTGAGTTTCCGCCCTGTCGGACAACAGTCCGGGTGGCAACCACATGGCCCGAACAAGCAAGGTCAGCGGATGCCCGGCTTTCGCCGGCACGACGGTGCTTGCGCTTCATGCAACGCGGCAGCCCCGGGGGAGCCGCAGGGAGGCGTCCACACTCCGGGCCGGACCTGGTCGCACCCAGGTGCGCGAGGCCACGGACGCGGCCTTCGGCCTTGTCCGGGCTACCGGGTCGCCAGTGGCCGCGCGTGCTGGACGAGGGTGACCAGCAACTTGCCCGGTTCCTCGGCCAGGATCTCGTGGGCCGAGTGCTCGAACCACTCGAAGTGCTTGTACGGCGCCTGCACGCGCCCGAACCACTCGTAGGCGACCTGCGAGTTGACGCTGCGGTCGTGGCGGCCGGCGAGGATGATCAGCGGGCAGCCCAGACGCGTCTGCCCGCCCAGGTCCACGGACAGCACGTCGCTGAGCAGGAACTCCTGCGACCAGCCGTTGCCCTCGTACGCGCGCGCGGCTTCCGCGTCGCTGTACTCCGGCGCCAGGCGCACGGCGATGCCGTCGACCTGGCCCTGGCGCCAGGCCATCACCCCGCCGTAGTAGTCCGACCACTTCCGTTCAAGCGCGATCTTCGCCAGCGGGATCGGCTCGCCTTCGCGCGCGTACGGCGCGATCGATTCCAGCTCGGCGACGGCGCCGGCATTGCCGTCGCGGCGTGCCTGCTCCAGCGCATAGGCATAGCCGCGGCGCTCGCTCTCCGGGCTGTCGATGGCCTGGCCCATGCCGATGTAGGCATGCAGCCACTCCGGCCGGCGCAGCGCGAATTCCAGGCCCACGTAGCTGCCCCACGAGGTGCCCAGCAGGAACACCTTGTCCTGGGCGAACTCGCGGCGCAGCCAGGCCACCAGCTCCTCGGTGTCGTCGACGAAGCGTTGCGGGCGCATGCTCGGCGCGACCCGGGCCGGGTCGTTGGCCAGGTGGGTCTTGCCGGCGCCGCGCTGGTCCCAGTGGACCACGGTGAAGTACTCCTCCAGCCCGCGCGTGGCCCACCAGGCAATGCCGGAGGTGGGGAAGCCCGGGCCACCGTGCACCACCAGCAGCACCGGGTTGGCGCGGTCCTGGCCGCGGATGGAGACGAACTGGTCGATGCCGCCGATGCGCACGTACTCGTAGCGCTCCACGCCCTGCGGGGCCACGATCCGGCGCAGTTCGCGGATCACGCCCACCGCCTCGGCGCGGGCGCTGGCAGGCGGCTCCTGTGCCGGGGCGGGCGGGGCCAGGGCCAGCGTGGCCAGTGCAACCGCAAACAGTCGGATCGTCCACATGCGCCGGTCCTCGTCGGGGAAGGGGACGTGTAGAGGCCACTGTACCGGCATGCGGCGGCCGTTGGCCCGGCCAGACCCCGGGGCGGCCTCCGGCCTTGCCCGGGCTACCTGCGGGCGCGGGAGAGCAGGGCGTTGAGCGCGATCGCGCCGAAGGTGGCGGTGCCGATGCCGCCCAGGGCGAACTCGCCGAACTTCAGGGTGAACTCGCCGGTGCCCAGCACCAGCGGGATCGCGGCGACGATCAGGTTCTTCGGGTCGGAGAAATCCACCCGGTTGTCGACCCAGATACGCGCGCCCGCAACGGCAATGAGCCCGAACACCACGATCGACACGCCGCCCATCACCGGCAGCGGGATCGCCTGGATCAGCGCGCCGAACTTGGGCGAGAAGCCCAGCAGGATCGCGATCGTCGCCGCGCATACGAACACCGCTGTCGAGTAGATGCGCGTGGCCGCCATCACCCCGATGTTCTCGGCATAGGTGGTCACGCCGGTGCCGCCGGCCGCGCCGGACACCATCGTCGCCACGCCGTCGCCGATGAAGGCGCGGCCCATGTAGCGGTCGAGGTTGCGGCCGGTCATCGCCGTCACCGCCTTGATGTGACCCAGGTTCTCCGCCACCAGGATGATCACCACCGGCACGATCAGCATCATCGCGCGGGTGTCGAACACCGGCGTGTGCAGCGAGGGCAGGCCGAACCACGGCGCGGCGACGATCGCGCCCACGTCCACCGGCTTGCCCAGGCCCAGGCCGTTGGTCAGCGCGGCGTAGACCAGGCTGGCCAGCAGCAGGCCGACCAGGATCAGCAACCGCTGCACCATGCCGCGGGTGAACACCCCCACCAGCGCCACCGACAGGAAGGTCACCGCCTGCATCCACGCGTCGAAGTTGCCGGCGGCCATGTTCTTCACCGGGATCGCCGCCAGGTTCAGGCCGATCACCGCCACCACCGCGCCGGTCACCACCGGCGGCATCAGCCGTTCGATCCAGCCGGTGCCGGCCAGGTGCACCACCACGCCTATCAGCGCGTAGACCAGGCCGCACGCGATGATCCCGCCCAGCGCCAGGCCGATGTTGGCGTTGGCGCCCTGGCTGGCGACGTAGCCGGTGGCCACGTTGACCACGCCGATGAAGGCGAACGACGAACCGAGATAGCTGGGCACCTTGCCGCCGGTGACCAGGAAGAAAATCAGCGTGCCGATGCCGCTCATCAGCACCGCCAGGTTGGGATCGAAGCCCATCAGGATCGGCGCCAGCACCGTGGAGCCGAACATGGCGACCACGTGCTGCACGCCCATCAACCCGGTCTGGCCCCAGGGCAGCCGCTCGTCCGGCCCGATCACGCCGCCATCCTGCAGGACGGCCGGCGACTTTTCCGTCCACGAGAACATGCCCATGCGCCTGCATCCCCGATTCGTTCCCGCGATCTTAGGGGCTGGCCGGGTTCGTCCCAAGCGCCTGGTGCCCGGCGGCCCGCGACATGCTTCCCGGAAGCGCTCGAAAGGGATAACTTTGCGACGGTTTGCGAATAGGGGGTTCGCAATGTTTCGCCTGATCGCGGCCGCCTGCCTGGCGGCCTTCGCCATGGGCGCGTCGGCCCAGACCATCAAGGCCCATGTGGCGCCCAGCGCCCCGGCCAAGCCGGCCTACCGCCCGCCACAGCCGTACAACTCCGCCGCGAAGGACACCACGCCGTTCAACTGCGAGCAGTGGCGACGGCACCCGCACCCGGGGATGGTCGGGTTCTGCGAGAGCATCGAGTACATGGTGCTGTCCAGCGAAGCGCGAATGCAGGGGCGACCGGCCGCATCGCGCAGCGTGGTGACGCTGCCGGCCATGGGCTCGGCCGAGGCGAAGGAGCTGGGCTACGCCTGCATTGGCGGCCAGGCTTTCCGTCGCATCCCGAACGGCTGGGAGCAGGTATCGGCAAGAGATGGTGGCTGGCAGCGCTGCACCGGTGGCTGACGAGCGTGCAGCGCAGGTGGCAAGCGGGCGTGGTGCGCCCGCAGCCATCGATCCTGTCCTTCAGTCCTCGATCGGATCGGCCTCGTGCGCCGGCAGCGAGGCGATGAAGGCGCGCATCTGCGCGATCCGTTCGGGCGTATGGCCGGTCCACCCGGTGAGCTCGCCGACGACGCGGAACGGATGCCGCGAGCGGTACGACCGGGTCGGGTTGCCGGGATAGCGCTTGTTGGTGAGGTTGGGGTCGTCCTCCAGGGGGCCGGTGGGTTCGACGATGTAGATGCGCCCCGGTCCTTCGCCTTCGGCCAGTTCGGCGCCCCAGGCCGCCGCGTCCAGCGTCGCGGACAGGTAGACGTAGCGTGACGGCTTGCGGTTGCCGAAGTTGGAGGGACGGCCGGGCGCGATCAGATCGCCCACGCGGAGGTCGGCCTTGGTGCCGTGGTAGTAGGTCTGCGCTTCACTCATTCCTTCGCTCCTTCTTCCTGCCGGAACGGCAGGGCGGCGATCCTGCACCGCGCGTAGGGCGTTGCCGCAAGCCCCGGGGGCTTGTATAACGTTGTTGTGGGAGGCGCGGCGCGCCTCCCGTTCTTTTCTTGCGCACGCGAAGCGCGCGTGTTGCGCCAGGGGTGAAGTCGCCCCCGATGGCCCGGTCGCCCTGGTCCGTGTTCCGTCGCCGCACGGCAGGTTCCGTCGGGAACCGGTGGTTCGCCAAGGACCACCGTGCGAGCCTGCGAGGGTTCCCTCGATGCGGACATGCGCCATGAAGCATGCGAACTCGATCCTCTGCGGCGTTGCCATGCTGTTGGCAGCCACATGCGCGTTTCCGGTCCACGCGAGCGACGCGGACTGCGCGGTGGGCAGTTACCGCCTGGCTGATGGCCGCGCGCTGGATATCGGCCCGGGCGGCGAAGGCCGGTTGCGCTGGCGCACGCCCGATGGCCGCACCGGCGCGCTGTCGCCGGCGGGCGATGGCAGCTGGACCAGCACGCTGGGCTGGACGGGGCGCGCGGATGGACATCGCGTCGTGATCGAAGACTGCGGCCGCGGCGGCATCCAGTTCGACGGCGTCGCTGGCCTGCGCGTCGCGCTGGTGCAGGTCGAAACCCGATTTCAAGGCAGCGGTGGCACGCAGCTGGCCGGGCGACTGACGTTGCCGCCGGGCAAGGGTGCAGTGCCGCTGGTGGTGCTGGTCCATGGCGCGGAGCACGACTCGGCCTTGCAGCGCTACTCGTTGCAGCGCGAGTTCGCCAGCGCTGCCATCGGCGTGTTCGCCTACGACAAGCGCGGCACCGGCGCTTCAGGCGGCGACTACACGCAGGACTACCTGACTCTCGCCACCGATGCGATCCACGCCGCTCGCGAAGCCCGCCGCCTGGCCGGAGCACGCGCGGGTCGCATCGGCTACCAGGGTGGCAGCCAGGGCGGCTGGGTGGCGCCACTGGCGGCGCGTATCGCGCCGGTGGACTTCGTGATCGTCAGCTTCGGCCTGGCGGTGTCGCCGCTGGACGAGGATCGCGAGGCGATCGCCGGCGACATGGCGCGCGGCGGCTTCGGGCCGGAGGCGATGGCCGGGGCCATGGAGATTGCCGACGCCACCGCGCGCCTGATCGAGAGCGACTTCAGCGACGGCTTCGCGCACCTGGAGGTGGTGAAGGCGAAGTATCGCGATGCGCCCTGGTATCCAGCGGTGCGTGGCAACTTCACCGCCTACCTGCTCGCCAACGACGCGGAGGCCATCCGCCGCGATGCGCCGGGCCTGGTCCGGAGCATACCGGCACGCTACGACCCGATGCCGGTGCTGGAAACCCTCGACGTGCCACAGCTGTGGCTGTTCGGCAGCGAGGACCGCGATGCGCCGCCCGGCGAGAGCGTGCGACGTCTCGCCGCGCTGCAGCGTGCCGGACGGCCGATCGCCACGGTGGTGTTCCCCGGCGCCGACCACGGCATGTACGAGTTCGAAGTGGCCGCCGATGGCGAGCGCCTCTCCACCCGCCAGCCCGAGGGCTATTTCCAGGCGATGGCCGACTTCATCCTCGGCCGTCCACTGCAGCCGCATTACGGTGCGGCCACGCTCTCCCAGGTGCCCGTGATCCCTTCTCCCTAAGGGGGCTGGGCAGGGGAACGGGCCGGAGCCCGACGCCCCGTCGTGCATCGAAGCCCGATCGGCCCGCAGCACGCATGGGTGTTCCCCTGATCCGCCAGTCCTGCTGAAGTACTAAGGTGGCGCGACGGTGCGCCTTCAACAGGGAGGAAGCTGATGGGGAACGGAAGGATTTACGTTGCGGGTGTGGTCCTGGCGATGCTGGCAGGTGCAAGCGCGCCGGCGTGGGCCGCCGGAAGCGGGCAGGGGGCCGCCACGGTGGGAAGCGGGAAGACGCGGGCATGCATGATCGCCGGCGAGTTCGAGATCCTGGGCCAGCGCCTGCGGTCGCGCGACTGCTTCCAGGCAGGCCCCGACATTCCCGAGGCGACACACCGCGAGCTGTGCGAATCGCTGGCGCAGACCTCGGCGCAGCTGGGCGGCAAGGCCGGCGAGATCACCTGGATGGATGCCTGCCCCAGCCCGAACCAGGGCAGCTGCCGCGGCATCTTCGGCCAGAAGACGATGCACGCGTTCTACTACGAACGCCGGCCCGACGACCTGGCCACGCTGCCCGACAGCTGCCGCATGGGCGGCGGTACCTGGCAGAAGTAGGCGCCGACCCTCTCCCCTCGGGGGAGACGGCATGTGCGCGCCACTGGCGCGCATGCCGGCGAATGCCCGCATTTCGCTGGACGCAGGGCGCGGAGCGGGGTTGGGGAGAGGGCGGTGTGCCCCACCTGGCCTGGGCTGCCGGCCCTCTCCCCCGGCCCCTCTCCCGGGGGGAGAGGGGAGTGGTTCGGTGCTACCTTGCGTGTATCGAGGAGGGACGCGATGGCCAAGTACCTGATCTCCTTTCCCGCCGCCGCGATGGTGGTGCCCGACGGCGAGTGGGATGCGGTGGTCCGCGATTCGCATGCGGTGATCGGGGAAGCCAAAGCTGCCGGCGTGTATGTGTTCGGCGGCGGCATCGACGAATCCGTGCCGCCGGTGCTGGTGTCCGCGGCGGGCGAGGTGAGCGAGGGCGGCTATCCGGGTGCGCCGCCGCTCAACGGCGGCTTCACCGTGCTGGAGCTGCCGTCGCGCAATGCCGCCATCACCTGGGCGGCGCGGATCGCCAGGGCCTGCCGCTGCGCCCAGGAGCTGCGGGTATTCGGGTTCGATCCGCAGTCCTGAGCGATAGCAGCTGAAGCGGCCGGAGTCTCAGCGGCCTCCGGCCGGCGTCGGGTCGCCCACCTCCACGTTGGTCTTCGGCGGATCGGTCCACACCGCGTCGACCCACTCGCGATACTTCGTCGGTTCCCAGAACTTGTCCTGGTAGAACGCGTGGCCGCGGATCACCATGCGCAGCCCGTCGGGCCCCGGCACCACGACGTCCAGGGCCTTGCGCCGGCGCCAGTTGGCCGAGCTGAAGCGCTCCCGCAGCAGGTGGCTGTTGAGCTTGCGCGTGGCCACTTCATCGGCATACGTGGCCAGCATCGGTTGTCCGATCTCGACGGCTCGCTCCCGCTCGCCCCCGTCGAGCTGCCGCCAGTAGTTCTCGCGCTGGGCCACGAACAGCCGGTAGCCGCGCTCGGCGGCCAGGTCGGCCCAGGCATAGGCCAGGGCGCGGTCCACCGGCTGGCCCTGGCCCTTCCACGCCATCTCGGCCAGCAGCGCCTGCGCGGGCTTGTCGCCATAGCTGGCGGCTTTCTCCAGCAGCGTCCGCGCCTGCGCGAAATCGCCTTCGGCATAGGCCTGCCAGCCTTCCGTGCGGTACTTCATGTCCGGATGCGCGTTGAGGAAGGCCTGCGTCTGCATGACCTCCAGGTCGTCGCCTTCGATCGGGGCGTCGTCCGCGACTGCGGCGAGCGGACTGCAGGACAGCAGGACAAGAAGGATGCGCGTGCACACAGTACTCATGACCACTCCCTGGTGATGGTGGACCGGGTGCCGCCGGCGTGCCGGCGGGAGCGCGCCTGATCGGGCGCCTGCCAAGGGTACGTCGTCGGTCCGCAAACCGTCGCAACCTTCGCCAGGCTTCCTGAACGCCGCACGTAACGCGGACGCGGGTCACGCGCGGGAATGACCAACGGCCCACGCCGGTTCTGCTGCATCTGTCCCAGCATCCATCTTGCCGGTGCGCTTGGCACCGCCGTTCACATCGAAGCGGAGGTCGCATGTCCGAGCTGTCCCCCACGGTCCGTCGTCCCGCGCGCGTGCTGGGTGCACTGGTGTCGCTGCTGCTGCCGGTGCTGGCTTCGCCGGCGCTGGCCGAGGAATGTCCCGACCGTTCCAGTTACGCGCCGGCGCGCGAGATCATCGCCGACCTCGGCCGCATCACCGCGCCGACCGGCGTGCAGGAGGAGTACGCGGTCGAGATCGGCGGGCTGAAGCAGTGGGTCAACGTGCGCGGCCAGGATCGCGACAATCCGCTGCTGCTGCTGGTGCACGGCGGCCCGGCCTCGCCGGTGATCCCGACGCTGTGGCAGTTCCAGCGCCCACTGGAGGAGTACTTCACCGTCGCCAACTACGACCAGCGCGGCGCCGGCAGGACCTTCCTGCTGAATCCACCGGAGGACGCCGCCGACACGATCAGGATCCAGCGCTACGTCGACGACGCCATCGAGCTGGCCGAGTACCTGCGCATGCGCTACCACAAGCGCAAGCTGGTCCTGGCCGGGCACAGCTGGGGCACGGTGGTCGCCATGCACGCGGCGCTGCAGCGGCCGGACCTGTTCCATGCCTACGTCGGCATGGGCCAGGTGATCAACGTGCGCACCAACGAGCAGCTGAGCTTCGAGTACGGCCTGCGCACCGCGCGCGAGCGCGGCAACCGGGAGGCGGTGCGCGAGATGGAGTCGATCGCGCCGTACCCGGGCGACCAGCCGATTACCCGCGAGCGCATCGTTATCGCCCGCAAGTGGCCGCAGTACTACGGCGGGATGAGCGCGTTCCGCGAGGAGTCGAAGTACTTCTTCCGGGGGCCGCGGCTGTCGCCGGACTACGACGACGCGGCGCGCTGCGCGATCAACGCCGGCAGCGTGTTCACCCTGGGGCGACTGCTGGACGAGTTCCTGCAGGTGGACTTCACCGGGGTGAAGCGCTTCCCGATCCCCGTGGTGATGTTAATGGGCCGCCACGACTACACCACGCCGTCCGAACCCACCGCCGCCTGGCTGGCGCAGGTGCAGGCGCCGTACAAGGCCGGCGTGTGGTTCGAGCGCTCGGCGCACATGATCCCGTGGGAGGAGCCGGGCAGGACCCTGGTCAGCCTGCTGGAGCAGGTGCGGCCGCTGGCGGTGCAGGGCGAGGCCGAAACGCAGCGCTGAGCCGCATCCATTCCATCCATCCCCATCCGGAGGTCCCGTGTCACTTGCCACCCTCGTCATCGCCGCGGCCGCGGCGTCGGCCGCACCGTCCATCGAGCCCGCCACCCGCGCGGCGATCGAGGCCACCTGCTTCGACTACGTCGACGGCCAGCTCGAAGGCGACCCGGCGCGGGTGGCGCGCGCGCTGCATCCTGACCTGGCCAAGCGCGCGGTGCTGGGCGATACGCCGGACGAGCGCCTGGGCCTGCGCCGGATGGGCAAGGAGGAGCTGGTCGCGCTGACCCGGCAGGGCGTGCTGAAGACGCCGAAGGAGCAATGGGACCGCAGCTGCACGGTGCTGGACGTGGCCGGCAATGCCGCGGTGGTGCGTGCGGAGACGCCATGGTTCGTCGACTTCTTCCACATGGGCCGTTTCGGCGAGCGCTGGATCATCGTCAACGCGCTGTGGCACCCGAAGCCGAAGCCCGGACAGGCGCCATGACCGGCGGCGGCCAGTGCCGCGCCGGCAACGGCGACTGAACGCTCGCCGCGTGCACCAACCAATGGCAGGGCAGCCGCGCCCCGACCCGGTCTAGGCTTGGCGCCGAATCCAGGGGGATCCTCCATGCGCACGCCCGTCGCCGCTCTGCCCGCCGTCGCCCTCGTCCTGCTGCTGTCGGCCTGTACCACCGCGCAGGTCCGGCTGCCGGCCGGGTTCTCCGACCAGGCCGAGGCCTTTGAAGTCAGCGGCCACTCGCCGCGCCGTTTCGGCGAGCCTGTGCGCTTCGGTCCCTACAGCGCGCTGGAAATGCGCGAAGGCTCGACCTTCTCCTGGACGGTGCCGGCGCTGGTCGCCGACCTGACCCGCACCTCCAGGCCGTACGCGTACACGCTGGTGGCGCGCGAGCAGCCGCCGGTGCAGGTGCAGTGCCATGCGCGCGCGTGGACGGCCAGTAGCGGCGGCGAGTCGCGCCGCCTGGAAGTGGACCTGACCGCGATGGCCGGGCCGCTGCTGGCCTGCGGCCTGAGCCTGGACGGGCAGGAAGCGCAGCCACTGCAGATCGTGCGCGAAGCCGGACGTTACGACGGCCGCCTGGTCGCGCCGTGGGGCCGCGAGTACGCGGTGCGCGCGATCCATGCCTACGACAGCACGCCGGTCGCTTCCAACATCCCCACCGGCTACGCCATCGTCGATGGCGACACCACGCTGGCGGTAGTGGACGTGGTCAATCGCGGCCGCGTGCACCTGGTCCGCGGCCTGGACGAGGACCAGCGCGTGTATTTCGCTGCGGCCGCCGCGGCGCTGCTGTTGCTTGATCCGGAGCTGGGCGGCTGACGGACGCCCGCATGGGATCGCGACGGTGCATGCGCGGTCCGCACGCATGGCGCCACGCATCCGTGGCGCCACTCCGCTGATGACATCGAAGCATGTGACCGGCGCACGCGGCGATTGGGCGCGCGCCGGCCGACGGCGTATCGTGGGCAAGGTTTCCCCCCGACGCCCACGCCACCATGAAGCATGTCCGCCTGATCGCCGTCTCCGTCTCCGCCGTGCTCGCCTTGGCCGGCTGCAAGCCCGCGCAGGAAAGCGCCGCACCCGACGCGGATGCGGTCACCGCCACCGCAGACACGGACCAGGCCTATCTCGCCTCGGTCGAACAGTGGCGACAGGAGCGTGAGGCCAGGCTGCGCGATCCGGACGGCTGGCTCAGCTTCACCGGTTCGGGCCAGGTCGCCGTCGGCAGGCACCGCGTCGGCAGCGCCAATGACAACGACATCGTCGTGCCCGGCGGTCCGGCGCACTGGGGTGTGCTGACCGTGCCCGCCGAAGGCGCGCCGGTGTTCCAGCCGGCCGCCGATGCCGGGCTGCAGGTGGACGGCAAGCCCTTCGCCGGCGGTCCGCTGCTGACCCAGCTCGACGAGGGCGGCCCCACCGGCATCCATTCCGGCGCGCAGCGCTTCTACCTGGTGCGCACCGGCGAGGTGTACGGCTGGCGCTACCGCGATCCGGAATCGCCCGCGCTGAAGGCGTTCGACGGCGTGCCGCATTTCCCGGTGGATCCGGCCTGGCGCATCGAGGCGAAGTGGACCGCGTTCGAGCCGGCGCGCACCCTGGACCTGGTGACCACCAACGGCACGATCGAACCGGCGCGCGTGCCGGGCCAGGCCGAGTTCGAGCTCGATGGCCAGCGCCACGTCCTGCTGCCGGTGCAGGAGGAGGAAGGCGACGAGCTGTTCTTCATCATCGCCGACCGCACCAGCGGCCGCGAAACCTACGGCGGCGCGCGCTTCCTGTACGTGCCGGCGCCCGAAGGCGACACCGTGGTGCTGGACTTCAACCGCGCGCAGAACCCGCCGTGCGCGCTCAACGGCCACGTGGTCTGTCCGACCGCGCCGCCGGAGAACCGCCTGCCGCTGCGCATCACCGCCGGCGAGAAGACCTACCCGCTGGCGCACTGAGGCGTTCACCGGCGCTTCCATCGCCTCTGGCAGGCTGGTGCCTGTCCACGCGAGGAACCGCCGATGCCACGTCGCACGCGCAAGCCGGCTGCCGCCGCCACCCAGCTGCTGGAGCTGGGCGTGTCGGTGCCGCAGGTGATGGCCGCACGGCTGCAGCGCATCGCGCAGGCCGGGGCCGTGCCCTCGGCGCGCGACCGCCGCGAGTTCGCCGGCATGGTCATGGAGAAGCCCTTCGCCTTCGCCCAGGCCTGGATGGCGATGTGGACCGAGACCGCGATCGCCCAACAGCAGCTGGCGCTGTCGCTGCTGTCCGGCGCGGGGCCGGCCGCGCAGTTCGCGCAGGGTGCGGCGGCGCTGGAACGCATCGCCGGGCGCGGCCTGGCGCCGGTGCGGCGCAAGGCCGGCGCGAACGCGCGGCGCCTGCGCAAGCGCTGATCGGCGCGGAGGTTCCCGGCGCCTATGCCGGCGGCCAGCCGCCGTTCAAGCCAGGCCTGCCAGCATGGCTTCGATACCGTCCCCTCCGGGGACGCGGGGAACCTGGAACACGATGCGCCCGACTATCGCCTGTGCCCTGATCCTGTCGCTGGCCGCCATGCCGGCCTTCGCCGGCGAAGCCATGCAGCCGGGCGAGCTCGACGCGCTGGACCTGTCGCTGCCCAACCAGGCCTACCGCAATGATCCGCCGGGCACCTGGTACGGCGACACCTCCGGCGTGCCGGCCAGCGAAAGCACGACCGTGGCGCGTCGCAGCGCATGCCCGACCGCGCCGGATGGCAGCGAGCGCGACGTCACCGGCAGCGTCAGCGCCGGCATCGGCCATTCCTCGCGGTTCGGCAACAGCAACTGGCAGGCCGCTTCCTTGAACTACTGCAAGGAATCGGCGGACGACGACGGCAATCCGCGCAGCTTCAACCTGCGCCTGGACGTCGGCACCTTCGATGGCGCGCTGCCCGGGGCGTGGATGGGCCCGCCGCCCGGCCCGCATCCGTGGGGACGCGGGCCGCGCTAAGGGCGCCTACTCCGCCTGCGCCGGCGCCCAGCGGTAGGCGCGCACCTGGTCGTCCAGCAGCAACGGGATCACCAGCAGCTGCCGGCCGGCCAGGTAGAGGTGGTCGGCCGAACCCTTCACCAGTTCGAGCAGCGGCGTGGCGTTGCCTTCGCCGTCCACGTGCAGCAGCTGGCCCCGGGTCCAGTCGGTGATCGTCCAGCCGCCCTGGCCGTCGGGCTCGATGCCGTCGATATGGCCGATCGGCGTGCTGCCGATGCGGCCCAGCGTGCGGTCGGCCAGCGCCACCGTCGACAGGTGGCCGAGCTGGCTGCCGTCCGGCGGGACCTGCCAGCTGCCCATCAGGAGGCGCTCGCCGTCCACGCGCAGCCCGTTGGGACGGCCGGTCACCGCCGGATCCAGTTCCAGCCACGGCTCGAAGTGGCCGTCGGCGAGGCGGAACACCGTGTCCAGGCGCCGGCTGAAGACGTAGACGTTGCCGTCGGCATCGGCGGTGGCGTCGTTGAACTGTCCCGGGCCGCCATCGGCCGGCGCGTGGCGGGCGAGGATCCTGCCGGCCTCGGTGTCGATCTCCACCAGCGCATCGTCGTCGCCGGCGTAGAGGCGGCCGTTGGCCAGCGCCAGTCCCTTCGGGTTCTCCAGGCCGGTCACCCACTGCAGGTCGAGGATGCGGCCGTCGGCATCGAGCCGGCTGACGAAGCCGTCGCCCGGCACCGCGTCTTCGCCGCGCGTGGCCATGTTGGACACATAGAACACGTTGCGCTGCGGGTCGAACACCACCGATTCGGGCGTGCTGAAGCCTTCGGCCACCCACAGCGGCGCGGGCGCCGGATGGGACGTGGCGGCCTGCGCGCCGGCGCAGGCGAGGGCCAGCAGCGCGGCCAGCGCCACGCGGGAAGCATCGGGAATACGGCGCATGGGACCTCCTTGCCTGTGACCGGGCAGTATCGCCTGTGCAAGTGGCCGCGTGGCCGCGCGATCTTCCGATGCATTGCCGCAGCGGCATCAGTGCCGGGCGGGCTTGCCGGAGGTGCTGCTGGAGCGCGAAGGGGCTTTCTTCGCCGGAGGCTTCTTCTTCGCCGCCGTCGCGTGCCTGGTGGCCGGGCGCCTGGCCGCGCCGTCGCTCGCACCGGCGGCGGCAACGTCGTGCGGGTGCAGCCAGGCGTCCCAGCCTTCGAAAACACTGGCCCAGGCTGGATCGAACGCCGGCGCCGCCGAGGCCAGGCCGGCCTCGTCCAGCGCCGCGACGGTGTCGCGGTGCCAGGCCTGCAGGGCTTCCTGCACGCCCTGGGCGAAGCCGGCCTGCGCCGCCAGGGCGATCTCCGCGGCCGCCTGGTGGTCGCCGAAGCGCTGCTGCAGCTGGCGCCAGAAAGCATCCGCCGGCAGCGACAGCAGCTTCTGCCAGTCCTGGGTGCGCAGCATCTCCTGCACGTCGGCGCTGCCGTCGACCAGGCCCTCGTTGATCATGCGCTGGCCGAACTCCAGCCACATCAGGGCGCTGTCCTGGACCAGTTCGGCCAGGCGCGACTGCAGCTCGCTGTTGGCCCGGTACAGGGCCAGGGGAAGTGCGGTGGGATCTTTCATGCGGGCGTCCTCCGGCGAGGGGCGGGATAGCGGCTATCCCTCGAAACGGATGCGGACCGAGTCGGCGCTGCGCTCGGCCGGGCCGTGGTACACGGCCTCGATGTTGTTGCCGTCCGGGTCCAGCACGAACGCGGCGTAATACCCGGGGTGGTAGCCGCGCAGGCCAGGCGCGCCGTTGTCGCGGCCGCCATTGGCCAGCGCCGCGGCGTGGAACGCTTCCACCATGGCGCGGTCGCGGGCCTGGAAGGCCAGGTGGTGGCGGCCGGTCAGCTGGCCGGTGGCCGCCTCGCTGCCGGCGGTGGAGACGAACAGCTCGTCGGCCCAGAACCAGTCCTCGCCCTCGCCGCCGATCGGGATCCCCAGAGCCTCGAGTACCGCGCCGTAGAAGGTGCGGCTGGCGTCGAGGTCGCGGACCACCAGCTGCAGGTGGTCGATCAGGCGGCCGCGGTGCAGTTCGCTGGTTTCCATGCGACGGGCTCCGTGAAGAAGGGGCGGCCCCAGTCTGCGCAGGAAAGGTTCAGTGGGCGTGAGCATGGCCCACCGCCGCCCACCGCCGCCACCGCGGGGCTATGCTGGGCGCGGCCCGTCCGAGGAAACGCCCATGCGCCCCGTCGCCCGTTCCAGGTTCGTCCTGCGCGCGCTGTGCGCGCTGTCCTGCAGCCTCGCCGTGCTGGTCCTGGCCGCATGTGCCGGCACCGCGGGAAGCGCGCGCCCCGCGCCGGCCGGCAAGGTCACCGTGGCAATGCCGGCCACGGCGTTGCCGGGTCCCTCGTTCGCCTTCGTGCCGCTGCTGCCGGCGACCAGCGCCGAGCTGGACGCGCGGGTCCAGGACGAGGAGTTCCGCATGCGGCTGGAACAGGCGCTGTCCACTGCGCTGCAGGCCAAGGGCTACCGCTCCGCCGGCGATGGCGCGGCGGATTTCCTGGTCGCCTACCGGGTCGGCGTGCGTGATCTCACCCAGGTGTTGCCGGTTGAGGAACAGGCCGGCGGCAGCACGCGCATGGCGGCGGTGGAATGCCGCGGTGGCCGCTGCTCGCAGCTGGTCGTGCGCAACGACAGCGGCGCGCCGGTCTCGCGCTACCGCTTCGTCGCCAGCGAGCGCACCGAAGGCGGCCTGCACGTGGAGGTGGTGGAACCGGAATCGCTGCGGGTGCTGTGGAGCGTACTCAACAGCGGCACGGTGCACCCGGGCGACGGCACGCAGGCACGACTGGATGCGATCGCCACGCGTACGCTGGAGTCCCTGCCGGCGAAGGCGCGCTGAGCGCGCGAAGCCTGCGGCGTGGCACGCCGCAGGCCTGGAGGAAGCGGAGTTGCGCGCGGTGGACGGATGGCCCGTCCACCTGCAGGTGCCGCGCCCCCGCGCTGCGCGGGCGCGCGGCACCGCTCGCTTAAGGAGTCGGCGTCGGCGACTTCGGGTTGGTGCTGGGCACCGGATGCGCCTTGGCGCGCGCGTCCTTCTTCTCGCCCGGGGTCATGCCGCGTTCCTTGCCGGCATCGATTTCCTCGTCGGTGACATAGCCGTCGCCATTGACGTCGTACTTGGCGAAATCGTCGGCGGTCTTGCGGCCGCCGGCGGTGAACTCGGCCAGGCTCAGGCGGTTGTCGCCATCGGTGTCCATCTTCTTCACCTTGTCGGTGCTGGACATGTTGCCGTCGCCGGCGAAGGCCGTGCCGGCGGCGAAGGCGCCGGTCAGGGCGGCAAGGGCAAGCAGCTGGATCTTCTTCATCGGTTCCTCCCGTGGGGCTGCGGTGGTGCAGGGACAGGCGCGAATGCACCGTGCCCCCCCATGTTCCGTGCCGCGACGTTGCCTGCGCGGCAAGGCGGCGCTGGCACGGAGTGAAAGGTTCAGCCGGCCAGGGCGAGCCCGGCGGCTTCGCCCGGCGCGGCCAGCAGCGGCTGGCGCGTCTCGTCGGTACACACCTGGAAGCGCTCCAGGGTGTTGGGGCCGAAGGTGCTGCTGATCGCCACGTCGGCCGCGTCGCGGCCGCGGGCGATCAGCACGCGGCCGATGCGCGGGGTGTTGTGGCGCGCGTCGAAGGTGTACCAGTCGCCATCGAGCCAGGCCTCGAACCACGCCGAGAAATCCATCGGCGCGTCCACCGGCGGGATGCCGATGTCGCCGAGGTAGCCGGTGCAGTAGCGCGCGGGGATGTTCATGCAGCGGCACAGGGCGACGGCGGCGTGGGCGAAGTCGCGGCACACGCCACGGCCTTCCTCGAGCGCGCGCCGCGCGCCGCGGGTCGGGTCGGCGTGGTGGTAGCCGAACTCGATCGCCTCGTGGACGTGGTCGCAGATCGCCTGCACCCGTGCCCAGCCCGGCGGGATGTGGCCGAAGCGGTCCCAGGCGTACTGCATCAGCACGTCGGTCTCGCAGTAGCGGCTGGCGCGCAGGAACACCAGGGTCTCGTCCGGCAGCGCCTCCACCGGCATCTGCATCGCGTCCGGCGCCTGGCGGTCGGGCAGGCCGCTGTCGCGCACCACCGCGTCGGCGGTGAGCATCAGCAGGCCGGCCGGGGCGACCAGGCGCGTGCAGGTATTGCCGAAGGCGTCGCGGAACTGCCGCGTCGGCAGCAGCGGCCAGGTCGACAGCGGTTGCATGTCGACGATGTCGTGGCTGCGCGAACCGTGGACGTCGAGCATCACCACCATCGGCGTGGGCTGCAGGAAGCGGTAGGCGATCTCGAACCCGAGGCGGATCAGCATCGGTGTGGCCCGTGGGGGTGGGGGAAGCCGATTGCACCGGTCGTGCGCGCAAGGCGGCGTGAAACATGGCCGGTTCGCGCGCATGGAAACTGTCGCGTTCAGCCACGCGCGACGCATCGTTAACGCCGCGCTGCGCGACGATCCGGTGGTCGTCCTCGCAAGGAGTGTTCCGATGCAGCAGCGCCGGTTGCGTTTCGGCCGTGGCTTCCGCGTGGTGGCCGAATGCCGCGGCGTGCAGGCCGCGCAGATGGTGATCGCCCCTGGTGACAGCGAGGGCGGGCCCGACAACCGCCATCGCGCCGTCGAGCAGTGGCTGTACGTGGTGTCCGGCAGCGGCGTGGCCATCGTCGACGGCGTACGCCGGCGTCCGGGCGAGGGCAGCCTGCTGCTGATCGAGCGCGGCGAGGCGCACGAGATCCGCAACACCGGGCGCACCCCGCTGCGCACGCTCAACTTCTACGCGCCGCCCGCGTACACGGAGGGGGGGCAACCCGCGTCCGCCGGCGCGGAGGCCGCGATGACGCGCCCGGACCGGTCCCTGGGCCCAGGCACTGCCACCCGCACCGGCATGGGCGTAGGCTCGGCCCGGCGGCACTGGCGCCGCGGAAGGGGAGGCGGACATGCAGACGCAAACGGTAGCCTCGAGGCCCCCGGCGTACTGGCTGGTGGCGATCCTGGCGCTGGTCTGGAACCTGATCGGCGTGGCGATGTTCTACATGCAGGTGACGATGGACGACACCCGCCTGGCGGCCCTGACCGAGCTGCAGCGGCAGGTGTACCAGGCCACGCCGGCGTGGGTGGACGTGGCCTTCGCCTTCGCCGTGTTCGGCGGGCTGCTTGGCGCGATCGGCTTGCTGGTACGCCGGCGCTGGGCGGTGACGATGTTCGGCATCTCGCTGCTGGCGCTGCTGGTGCAGTTCCTCGGGGCCTACCTGGTGACGCCGGCATGGGCGGCCTATGGCGCGGCGGGGCTGGCGATGCCGCTGCTGCTGCTGGTCATTGCCGCGTTCCTGTGGAGCTATGCGCGGCGGGCGCTGGCCCGCGGCTGGCTGCGTTGAGAGACCGGACCGGCGCGCCGCACGTGCGCGGCCGCCGGCCCACGCGAACGGAGGTGGCATGGATATCGGCATGATCGGCCTGGGCCGGATGGGCGCGAACATGGCCGCGCGGCTGCAGCGCGGCGGACACCGCGTGGTCGGTTTCGACCCTGGCGCCGGTGCGCGCGAACGGGCGGCCCAGGCGCACGGGCTGGAGACGGTGGAATCGCTGCAGGCGCTGGTGGCCGCGCTGCCGGCGCCACGCGCGCTGTGGCTGATGGTCCCGGCGGGCGAGCCGGTCGACGCCACGCTGGCTACGCTGCTGCCATTGCTGCAGGGCGGCGACATGGTGGTCGACGGCGGCAATTCCAACTACCGCGACAGCCAGCGCCGCGCGGCGCAGTGCCGTGCGCAGGGCATCGACTTCCTCGACTGCGGCACCAGCGGCGGGGTGTGGGGCCTGCAGGAGGGTTACAGCCTGATGGTCGGCGGCGATGCGGCAGCCTGCGAACGGCTGCGGCCGCTGTTCGAGACGCTGGCGCCGGCGCCCGATCGCGGCTGGGGCCGGGTCGGCCCGGAAGGCGCGGGCCACTTCGCCAAGATGGTCCACAACGGCATCGAGTACGGAATGATGCAAGCCTACGCGGAAGGCTTCGCGATCATGCAGCGCAAGGAGGAGCTGGCGCTGGACCTGCCGCATGTGGCCGAGATCTGGCGGCATGGCAGCGTGGTCCGTTCCTGGCTGCTGGACCTGGCCGCCGATGCGTTGCGCGACAACCCGTCGCTGGAAGGCATCGCGGCGTGGGTGCCGGACTCGGGCGAGGGCCGATGGACGGTGGCCGAGGCGGTGGAGCTGGACGTGCCGGCGCCGGTGATCACGTTGTCGCTGCTGGAGCGGCTGCGTTCGCGCGACCGTGAGTCCTTCAGCGACCGCCTGCTGGCCGCGCTGCGCGACCGTTTTGGCGGGCATGGGGTGAAACGCGAGTAGTGCCGGCGGGTGGGCGGAACGGCGGGTGCAGCAACAGCGAGGCAACAGCAACGGCAACGGCGTTGAGCTGGCCGGCTTCGGACGGAGCCGCGGCAGCGCGGGGTATGGCGCATCGCGCGGTTCCGCGTCCTGCTCCAACGCGCGAGCGCAGCACATCCATGTGCTGCTTGCGGCATACCCCCGCGCTACCGCGTCTTCCGGCGCGTTGAGGTCATGGCTTCTATCTCCTCTCTCTCCCACCGGGGTGAGACGGCATGTTTGCGCGCCACTTGCGCGCATGCCGTCGAACGCCCGCGTCCTCTGGACGCGGGCCGGGGCGCGGAGCGGGGGCAGGGGGGAAAGGGTCGGCAACCCGACAACGCACGCCTACCCTGCCTGCTTCAGGCAAGCGCGATCTCCCGCCGCTCGGCGTTGCTGCGCAGCCCCGCCTCGATCACCCGGATCGTCGCCAGCGCGTCCTCCACTGAAACAGGTGGCGGCGCTCCATCGGTGATCGCATCACGCAGCTGTGCGTAATAGGCGAGGTAGTCACCCGGCGGCGTCGGTGAGGCTTCCTCGCGCACGCTGCCGTCCGGCTGCACGCGCAGCAGGGTGCCCGGGCGCGGATCGCGGCCCCAGTCCGCGCCGCCGGGGATGGCACCGCCGCGCAGCGCGTCTTCCTGCGGGTCCAGGCCGTGCTTGATCCAACTGCCGCCGCTGCCGTGGACGGCGAAGCGCAGGCCGTGTCCGGGGACCAGCGAGCCGGCGTGCAGTACCGCGCGCAGGCGCGGATAGCGCAGCTGCACGTGGAAGTAGTCGACCGCGCTGGCGCCGTCGCGCTGCAGCCCCAGGTCGGCCTGCACGGCGAGCGGGGTGCCGAACAGCTGCAGGGCCTGGTCGACCAGGTGCGGACCCAGGTCGTACCACAGGCCGCTGCCGGGACCGGCGCGGTCGCGCCAGCGGTCGGGCACCTGCGGGCGGAAGCGGTCGAAGTGCGAGTGGAATTCGGCGACTTCGCCCAGCGCGCCGGCCTGGAGCAGTCCGCGCAGGGCGAGGAAGTCGGCGTCCCAGCGCCGATTGTGGAACACGGCCAGTACGCACCGGTGTTCGCGTCCGGCCTCGGCCATCGCCTGCGCCTGGGTCGTGTCCAGGGCGAAGGGTTTGTCGACGACGACATGCTTGCCGGCGGCCAGCGCCTGCAGCGCCAGCGGTGCGTGGGTGTCGTTGGGCGTGGCCAGCACGACCAGCTGGATCGCCGGATCGGCGAAGGCCGCGGCCGGCTCCGGGAGCACGCGCACCTGCGGAAGGGCGGCGTGCACCTTGGCCGGGTCGCTGGAGACCACGGTGTGCAGATGCAGGCCGGGCGTCGCCTCGATCAACGGCGCGTGGAACACGCGACCGGCCAGGCCGTAACCGACCAGTGCGACCTCGATGGTGGCCATGTCCGTGTCCTTGCTGGAACCAGTATGGATTACACGTGTGCGGGCGTGCTTCCGGCAAGCCTCGCGCGCCTGAATCCTGCACAACCTTCACGCCAGGATTCACCGACGCTAGACGCGCGGATCGGGAGACTGCGCCCCACATCCACAGGAAAGGAGTTTCGCCAATGTGCAGGAATGCATCGATTTTCGCGGTTGCCCTGGTCGCCGCGCTGGGCGCCAACATGGCGCTGGCCAACGACGAGAAGCCGGAGAAGAAGCCGGCCGCCGACGCCGATTCGTCGCAGCCGGTCAACGACACCTGGATCACCACCAAGGTGAAGTCGAGCCTGCTGGCCGACAGCGACGTGTCCGGCACCAAGCTCGAAGTCGACACCGTCGACGGCGTGGTCTACCTGACCGGTACCGCCGAGACCCAGGCCCAGGCCGACAAGGCCAAGGAGATCGCCAAGGGCATCGACGGCGTGTCCAAGGTCGACACCACCAAGGTGAAGGTCACCGGTTCGCGCTGACGGCGCGAAGGTTCTGGCGCACCGGGGTGACGACGGCGCGCCAAGCGGCGCGGAGTCCTTCTGGACTCCGCGCCGCTTTCTTTTCCGGCACCGGGTGATGCCTGTTACAGAACGTTACACGGGCCACGCCAGGCTTCGCTGGCCGTTCCGGGCGCCTCGGATAGAATCGGCCCCCTTCCCCACGCCGTACCCCGCCGAATGCCGATTGAAGCGAAGCCCACCGACGCGAGGGTAGAGGACCTGCTGGCGCGCATGACCCTCGAAGAGAAGGTCGGCCAGCTGGGCATCTTCGCGGACATGGTCCGTCCCTTCGCGCCGGACGTGAATCCGGAGACCAACGTCCGCAACGCCGCCGAAGTGCTCGAGCAGGTGCGCGCCGGCCGCGTGGGCGCGCTGTTCAATGGCGTCGGCGCCGAGCAGGGCCGCGAGATCCAGCGCGTGGCGGTGGAAGAAAGCCGGCTCGGCATCCCGGTGCTGCTGGCCGCCGACGTGATCCATGGCATGCGCACCGTGTTCCCGATCCCGCTGGGCGAAGCGGCCAGCTTCGAACCCGGGCTGGCCGAGCGCACCGCGCGCGCCACCGCGATCGAGGCCACCGCGGCCGGCCTGCACTGGACCTTTGCCCCGGCCGTGGACATCGCCCGCGACCAGCGCTGGGGGCGCGTCGCCGAAGGCGCCGGGGAGGACGTGCATCTGGGCTGCGCGTTTGCCGCCGCGCGCGTGCGCGGTTTCCAGGGCCCGGACCTGCGCGCGCACGATTCGCTGCTGGCCACGCCCAAGCACTTCGCCGCCTACGGCGCGGTAGCCGCGGGCATGGACTACAACTACGTGGAAATCTCGCGCGGCACCCTGCGCGACGTGCACCTGCCACCGTTCAAGGCCGCGTTCGACGCCGGCGCGCTGACGGTTATGACCGCGTTCAACGACATCAACGGCATCCCGGCCAGCGCCAACCATGCGCTGCTGACCACGCTGCTGCGCGGCGAATGGCAGTTCCCCGGCCTGGTGGTGTCCGACTACACCGCCGACATGGAGCTGGTCGCGCACGGCTACGCGGCCGACGACCGCGACGCGACCCGCCTGGCGTTCGCCGCCGGCATGGACATGAGCATGCAGAGCGGCCACTACGCCGCCCACCTGCCGGCACTGGTGGAGTCAGGCGTGGTGCCGGTGGAGGCGGTGGACGAGGCGGTACGCCGGGTGCTTTCGGTGAAGGCGGCGATCGGCCTGTTCGACGATCCGTACCGTTCCCTGGATCCGGCGCGCGAAGCCGATACCTCGCACCGCGAGGCGCACGAGGCGCTGGCCCGCGATGCGGCCCGGCGCTCGATCGTGATGCTGAAGAACGACGGCGGCGTGCTGCCGCTGCGGCGTGATGCACGCATCGCCCTGGTCGGCCCGTTCGCGCGCGACCGCGACAACATCGAAGGCTGCTGGACCCTGTTCGGCGACCGCTCGCGCTACGTCACCCTCGAGACGGGCATCGCCGCCGCGCTCGACGGAACGGGCGGTGCGCTGGAAGTGGTCGATGGCTGTGGCCTGGAAGCGCCGATCGAAGGCGGCATCGAGGCGGCGGTGGCCGCGGCCCGCCGCGCAGACGTGGTCCTGCTGGCGGTGGGCGAACCGCAGCGCTACAGCGGCGAGGCGCAGTCGCGCACCCGTATCGTCATTCCGCCGGCGCAGCAGGCGCTGGCCGAGGCGGTGGCTGCGACCGGCACGCCGGTGGTGGTGCTGCTGCGCAACGGCCGCGCACTGGCGCTGGAAGGCGCGATCCACGATGCGCAGGCGATCCTGGTGACCTGGTTCCTCGGCAGCCAGACCGGCCATGCCATCGCCGACGTGGTGTTCGGCGGGTACAGCCCGTCGGGCCGGCTGCCGGTGAGCTTCCCGCACGATTCCGGGCAGCAGCCGTACTTCTACAACCATCCGCGCACCGGCCGCCCTGAAACGCCGGAAATGTCCGAATTCAAGGCGCGCTGGCGCGAGTACCCGAACACCGCGCTGTATCCTTTCGGCCACGGTCTGGGTTACGGCAGGATCGAGTACGGCGAGACCCGCGTCGATGCTGCGACACTGGAATGGAACGGCGCGCTGACCGTGCGCTGCACGGTGCGCAACACGGGCGAGCGCGCGGCCGAGGAAGTGCTGCAGCTGTACGTGCACGACCGCGTCGGTAGCCGGGTGCGCCCGGTGCGCGAGCTGAAGGGCTTCCGCAAGATCCTGCTGCAGCCGGGCGAATCACGCGACGTGGAGTTCACCCTGTCGCGCGCGGACCTGGCGTTCACCCGGGCCGATGGCACCCATGGCGCCGAGCCGGGTGCCTTCGATGTGTGGATTGCGCCGTCTTCGGTCGCGGGAGCCCCGGCGAGCTTCGAGCTGCTCGCGCCGGCGGACGGACGCTGACGCGCCCGGCGCACCGGCGTCCGTCCGCAATCCTCGTTACCGTCAGATACCGTGCGGCTCGCCGCGTTCCCAGGCGCGCAGCACGGCGTGGCGGGCGCGGTTCCAGTCCAGGCGCGACGGGCCCTTGCTCGCTTCCCATTCCTGTTGCAGCTGGGCCTCGAGGCTGGCGAAGTCGTGCTGCGGATGGCGCCGGCGCGCGCCGTAGCCGAGGCGGTAGGCCGGGTCGAAGTCCTCGTAGCTGTCGCCTTCGAGGTAGTAGGGCTCACGGTTGTACTGCTGCTGCCAGTAGCTCGAATCGGTGAACGAGTCGACCGGCTCGCGGCCGGGGATCTGGTAACCGGGTTGCTGCGGGGCCATGGCGTCTCTCATGTTCATCGGATGAGCCTGCAACGTAGCGACGCGGCGGTTAACGCCGGTGTCCGCCGGCGTGATCGCGAGGTTATGCGCAGGCGCGGTTCAGCTGACCGCGCTGGGCGCGTCGTAGGGCATGGGCGCGGCGCCGGCCCGCAGCACCGCCGCTTCCGCACGCGGGAGCTCCCCGTCCTCGGCGTCGACCACCAGCAGGATGCGGCCGGCCTCGATCTCGTCCTCGAACCGGCGGCGCACTGGATCCGGCACGGTGGCGCCCATCAGCGCCGAGGACCAGCTGCCGACCAGCGCACCCACCGCCGCCATGATCCCGGCGCCGGCGAGGGTGATGCCCAGCGGCGGGATCGCGACCGCGGCCAGCCCGGCGACCAGCCCCATCGCACCGCCGCCGGCGGCTCCGCGCAGCGCTGCGGGGACCATGTCGGTATGCGCTTCGCGCAGGTCGCTGGGCACCGCTTCCATCTCGATGTCCGAGCGCGCGATCAGCGACAGCGAATCGCGTTCGATGCCGGCTTCGTGCGCGGCGGCCAGCGCCGCCTGCGCCGCGGCCAGGTTCGGGGTCGAGTAGATGCGTCGGGTCTTCATCGCGCGCTCCGTCGTTGGCAAGGGCGCCAATGTCCGGCCGCGGCGGTGATCCACGCGTGATCGCGGCGGGGCGGGATTCAGCCTCGCCGCGGAGATGTCACGATGCCGGCGGGGTGTCGGCGATGTCGCTGCTCTGCCGCGCCACGATCGCGGTGGCGGTGAGGTCGCCGGTCACGTTGCCGGTGGTGGCGAACACGTCGGGAATGGTGTCCACCGCCAGCAGCAGGCCCAGCGGTTCCACCGGCAGCCCCATCGACTGGGTCACCGGCATCACCGTGGCCATGAAGCTCACCTGGCCGGGCAGGCCCACCGAACCCAGGCTGATCACCACCGCCAGTGCCGAGCCGGCAGCCAGCTGCAGCGCGGTCAGTTCGATGCCGTAGGCCCAGGCCACGAACGCGGCGGCGACGAGGTACTGGATCGGCGAGGTGATGCGGAACAGGGTCACCGCCATCGGCAGCACCAGCGCCGCCACCGAGGGCGACAGGCCCAGCCGCTCGCGCGCGCTTTCCAGCATCGCCGGCAGCGAGGCCAGCGAGGACTGGGTGCTGGCGGCCACCACCTGCGCCGGCAGGATCGCGCTGGCGAACGCAGCGGGCGAACGCCGCGCGAATACCGCGACCAGTCCGTAGCAGATCGCGATCGCGCCGATGTACATCGCGCACTGCAGGACGATGTAGCCGGCCAGCGCGCCGACCACGCCAAGCCCGGCCTGCGCGCATACCGCCAGCATCAGCGCGAACACGCCCAGCGGCGCGGCCAGCAGCACCCAGTGCACGATCACGATCATGGTGTCGGCGATGCCGTGGCACAGGCCGACCACCTGAGCGCGCCGGTCCACCGCCACGCGGGTGAGGGCGAAACCGAAGAACAGCGCGAACACCACCAGCGGCAGCATCGCGCCCTGCGCGGCGGCCATGATCGCGTTCGACGGGATGATGTTGCCGATCCACTGCGCCAGCGTCGGCGCCTCGCCGACCGCCATCGCCGCCGGCGAGGCCTGCAGGGTCGCGGCCAGCTGCGGGCTGCGCGGCACCAGCGACAGCAGCGCCGGCGCCACCAGCGCCGCGTAGGCGGCGAACAGCGACAGCAGCACCACGAAGGTGGTGAGCGCGCGCCGCGCCACGCGTCCGGACGAGGCGGCGTCGGCGGCGGTGGCCACGCCCAGGATCACCAGCGCCAGCACCAGCGGCACCACGGTCATCTGCAGCGCGCTCAGCCACAGCTTGCCGACCGGCTGGGCGATGCTGGCGGCGGTGGCCGCCGCGCCCGGATGCCAGTGGGCCAGGGCCAGGCCGACGACGGCGCCGGCCAGCAGCGCGATCAGGACCCGCGCGGTCGCGCCCGGCCACCTCATCGCCCGGCCTCCTGCGCGGCCGGCAGCTGCCAGTCGCCGGCCAGCCGCGCGCGCTCGGCCTCGGGCAGCAGCACGAAGCGCGGCTGCGCGGCCGGCTCCAGCCAGCCCAGCAGCGCTTCCATGTCCGCGTCGGCCATCGCCGTGCAGCCGGCCGTGGCCTCGCCGGGCTTGCGCCACAGGTGGGCGAAGATGCAGCTGCCGCCCTGCGGCACGTTGTCGGGGTTGTGCCCGATCACCAGGCCCAGGCGGTAGCGCGGATCGCCCTTGGCATGCAGGTCCAGGCGCATCGGTTCGCTGGACCCGGCGACCGCCGCCTCGCCGACCTCGCGCGCGTCGACGATCAGGTTGTAGTGCGGCGACTCCGGCACGTCCATGCACCGGTGGCTGGCCTGCATCGGCAGGTAGGGCACGGCGGTGTCGGCCTGCGCGGCATAGCCGAAGGCCGGGCCGATCGCGAAGGCGCCGGCCGGGCTGCGCCCGTCGCCCTCGCGCTTGCGCGGGCCTTCGCCGAGGTCGGCCGCGGCGTGCAGGCCGGTGCCCCAGGCGCTGCCGTTGCGACCGATCGCCACGGCGAAGCCGCCGGCCTCACGCCAGGCGTCGCCGTCGCCTTCGCGCTGGTAGTAGCGCAGCGTCCCCTGGCTGGCGTCCCAGTCCGCGGTGGTCACCAGCACCAGCTGGCGCGCGCCCTGCAGCGGGCTGGAAGCCAAGGCCGCCGCGCTCGCGCACAGGGCCAGCAGCAGGGTGCCGAGGCGGGCGCCGAGCCCGCCGGCGCAGGTGGAACGGGAGCGGTCGGCAGGGTGGGCCATGCGGTTCGGTCCGTCAGGTATCCAGCAGGTGCCGGATGCGTTCGAGGTTGATGCCGAGCTGGCGGTGCCGCTCCGGGTTGGCATGGCACAGCAGCACGAACAGGAAGTCGAGCAGGTACTGCAGCGAGGAACGGTACAACAGCGCCTCGACGTGCGGCAGCGGATCGTGCGCGGACACCACCAGCGAGGCGTCGGCGTGGGCGCGCAGCGGGTTGGCGGTGTGGCGGGTGATCGAGACCACCTTGCCTTCGCAGGCCTGGAACTGGCGGCTGATCTGCGACAGCTGCGGCAGCTGGCCGAACTCGGAGAACAGCAGCATCACGTCGCCGGGCCGTGCCGCCGACAGGTTGGCCATCATCAGGATCGGGTCGGCGTGGTGCACCGTGAGCACGCCCAGCAGCGAAAGGCGCATGGAGAACTCGCGCGCGAACAGGCCGTCGTCGCCGAGGCCGAACACGAACACCTTGCCGGCGCCATCCAGCAGCCCGACGATCTCCTCGATCCGCGCGCGCGGGTTGAGCAGCCGGGTTTCCTCCTCGGCGGCGATCTTGCTGCGGCGCAGGCTTTCCTCGATGCGGGCGAAATCGTCGCCCTCGTCGGCCACCGGCGCGGCTTGGGCCGGCGCGTCGGCGCCGTTGCGCGCCACCGCCTGGCCGATGCTGTACTTCAGGTCCGGGTAGCCGCGGAAGCCGAACTTCTGGCTGAACTTCACGACCGACGACTGGCTCACTCCCAGCGCGCTGGCCAGCTGCTGCGAGGAGTAGTCGCGCAGCAGGTGGGCGTTGTCGAGGATGAAGTCGGCGATGCGGCGTTCGATCGCCGACATGTGGTCGCGTTCCGAGCGGATCTTCACCAGTGGCGGCATGGGCGCGATCTTGGTCCGGACGACGGCGGCCATGCAACCGGCGCTCAGCGCGCCAGCAGCTCCAGCCCGCGGATCTCGCTGATCCCCAGGCCGGGCGCGTCGGTGATGCTGATCTCCGACTCGTTGAAGATGACCCCGCCCTCGACCGGGTTGAACTGGCCCAGCGAGGGACCGTCGAGGTCGACCTTGCTGATCGCGTCGGCCTTGGCCACGGCCACGTGCACGGCCGCGGCGACCGAGACCGCCGATTCGATCATGCAGCCGATCATGCACTGGACGCCGTAGATCGAGGCGATGTCGGCGATGCGGATGGCGTTGGAGATGCCGCCGGTCTTCATCAGCTTGATGTTGATGATGTCGGCGGCGCGGCGCTGGATCAGGTCGAACACCTGGCTCGGCCCGAACACGCTCTCGTCGGCCATCACCGGGGTGTGCACGCGGTCGGTGACGTACTTCAGGCCCTCGATGTCGGCGGCCTTGACCGGCTGCTCCAGCAGTTCCAGCAGCACGCCGGCGTTCTCCAGCGTGTGCATGGCGTAGACGGCCTGCTTGGCGGTCCAGCCCTGGTTGGCGTCCAGGCGCAGCAGGGCGCGGCCCTCGACCGCGGCGTGGATCGCCTTGACCCGCTCGATGTCCAGGCCGATGTCCTTGCCGACCTTGATCTTCAGCGAGTCGAAGCCGCGGTCCACCGCGGCGATCGAGTCGGCGACCATCTTGTCGATGTGGTCCACCGAGATGGTGATGTCGGTGGTGATGACCGGATCGCCGCCGCCGAGCATCTTGTACAGCGGCGCGTCGTACAGCTGGCCCCACAGGTCGTAGATGGCGATTTCCACCGCCGCCTTGGCGCTGGTGTTGCGCTCCAGCGAGCCCTGGATCAGGGCGCAGATGCGGTTGAGGTTGGCGATCTCCTGGCCGATCAGGCGCGGCTTGATGAAGCGGTCGATCGCCTCGATGATCGAACCATGGGTATCGCCGGTGATCACCGCGGTGGCCGGCGCCTCGCCGTAGCCGGTGTGGCCGGTGTGGGTGCGGACCAGGACGACGATGTCCTCGACCGTGTCGACGGTGCGCAGCGCGGTCTTGAACGGCGTCTTCAAGGGCACGCGCAGCATGCCCAGTTCGATGTCGGTGATCTTCATGGAGAGGCTTGGGCTTCCGGGTTCACGGGCCGCATCCGCTGGATGCTGGTGATGCGGTCCACGTAGGTTTCTTCGTCGCCGAACAGCATCGGCTCCAGCGGGGTCACCGACACGCCGTTGAGGCCGGCGCGCACGCGCTGGCCGTCGGCGCCGAGCCAGCTGCCGCCGTTGGTGTCGTGGATCATGTAGGCGTTGCCGTCCTGGTGGCCGATGGCCACCATCACGTGGCCCGGGATGTAGACCAGGTCGCCGGCCTGCAGGCCGCGCACGGCCTCCATGCGCCTGTCGCGGCTGTCGCCGCGCTCGAACGCGATCCGGTCCAGCGCCGGGCTCACCGCCTGGTCGCGGGTGTTGCGCGGGACCAGCACGCCGAAGCTGCGGTAGATCTCGGAGACGAAGCCGCTGCAGTCGCGGGCATCGTAGGAATGGCCCCAGCCGTAGCGCTCGCCGAGGAACTTGAAGGCCTGGCGGATGAGGTTGGCGCGGGTCAGCGGCAGGTAGTCGTCGGCGACGTCGGCCGAGCGCGGCACCAGCGCCGGCACGAACTCCAGGCGGCCATTAGCGTCGCGTACCGGCAGGTCGACCACGTGCGAGGCGTACGGATGCTGGCCGTTGACGCGCTGGTCGGCCGGCCAGTCGCTGCGCAGCGGCAGGCGCAGGCCCATGTCCAGCTGCAGCGCCGAGACGCGCGGCTCTTCCGGGGTATAGGCGGTGCGCACGGTGGCGCCGGTCACCACGATGTACGGCGCGCGCTTGGCGTAGCCGAGCACCGCCTCGCGCTCGCCGATGGCGACGTGGCGGGTTTCGATCCAGGCCTCGTAGCGCTCGCTGGCCACGAACAGCCACTGGCCGTCGCGGCTGCGGTGCAGCACGGCCACCGCGTCGCCGGGGAACAGCGCCGATTCCTGGAAGCGGTCGATGTCGGTGTCGCCGGGCGAGCTGAACACCCGCAGCGAGGTCGGGAACGCGCGCAGGGCGGCGCGGTGCACGACCAGGCCGAAGCGCAGCGGCTGGCTGGCCGGGATCGCATCCAGCGCGATCGCGCGCTGCAGCGCATCAAGTTCGCGCTTCGGCACGGTCTTGCCGTGCACGTCGTAGAGGGTGCGGGTCGGGGCCGCGGACAGCGCCTCGACCCGCTCGCGCACCAGTGCCCGCGGCAACGGGTCTGGCAGAGCGGCGATGTCGTGGATCGAAGGATCACCGGCGCGCATGCGCGCGTTCTGCGCCTCGATCTGGGCGCGATCCAGGACCAGGGCGTCCGGATCGGGCAGCTGCGCGATCCAGTGCTCCGGCGCCAGGTCGGCCAGGGTCACGCCGATGACGGCGGTGGGCGTGGCCGGCGCAGGCGCCGGTTCGCGGGCGGCCAGGGTGGCCGGCAGCAGGGCGGCCAGCAGCAGCCAGGCGCGCGGCAGGTGCGCACGGCGACGGGCCGCGGGCGCGTGACTAAGGGCGCTCATGTCGCCGGATCCTCCCCTTGAGGCGGGTTGCGGAAGAATAGTTATTCCGAATATCGGCGACGTCAAGAATAAATTATTGACCCGCTACCGGGGCCGTGTTACATCACGCCTACCACCGCACAAAGGGGAAGTGTCGCCGTGGAACACCGCCGCCGCCAGCGTCCTGCACCACAGGCCGCGCGCAGGTCCCATCGGGGCCTGGCGCCGCTGGGTGCGGCCGCGTTGCTGCTGGCCATGACGATCTCTTCCGCGGGCGCGCGCGTGCCCGCGCCCGCGCCGGCGGAGCTGGTCGCGACGGTGGATCGTGGCGATTTCCGCGGCGCCGAGGCGCGGATCGCGGCCGCGCTGGCCGATCCGGCGTTGCCGGCGGCGCAGCGCGAGGCGCTGGAATACCAGCGCGAACGCATGCGCCGCATCCGCCTGGACTTCAGCCTGGACCGCACGGCGGCGCTGGCGCAGCTGCGCAAGTCGATCCCCGACCTGCGCGAGGACGAGTTCGACGCCTGGGACCGCGCCGGCCTGATCGAACGCATGGATATCGACGGGGAGCCGCGCTACTTCAAGCGCGCCATCCCGAACCTGTTCCGGCTCAGCCCGGAAGCGGCGGCGCGCCGTGCGCCGCCGGTGCTGCCGTTCAACGAGGGTCCGTTCGAAAGCCTGCATCCGCACCACGCCGAAGTGCTCGCCGCCGCGGGCGACGGCGCCACCAGCGTGGCCCCGCGGCGCCTGCGCGTGACCCAGTCGCTGGTGGTGGACGCCGACGCGGTGCCGGCCGGCGAGGTGGTCAGCGCCTGGATCCCGTTCCCGCGCGCGATCCCCGGGCAGCAGGAAGGCATCCGCCTGCTTGGCACCGTGCCCGAGGGCGGACAGCTGGCGCCGGAGTCGGCGCTGCAGCGCACCGTGCACATGCAGCGCACCGCGCAGGCCGGCACCCCGGTCGAGTTCTCGGTGAGCTACGAGCTGACCGTGTTCGCCCGCCACTTCGACATCGACCCGGCGCGCGTGTTACCCACGCCGGCCGACGCGGAACTGGCGCCGTTCCTGGCCGAGGAAGCACCGCACATCGTGTTCACCCCGCAGCTGCGCGAATTCTCGCGCCAGGTGGTGGGCGATGAGACCAATCCCTACCTCATCGCGCGCAAGCTGTTCGAGGCGGTCGACCGCATCCCCTGGGCCGGCGCGCGCGAGTACTCGACGATTTCCAACATCAGCGACTACGCGCTGCACGCTGGCCACGCCGACTGCGGCCAGCAGACCCTGCTGCTGATCGCGCTGCTGCGGCTCAACGGCATCCCTGCGCGCTGGCAGTCCGGCTGGGTCTATTCCGACGACGAGGTCGGCTACGACAACATGCACGACTGGGGCTGGCTGTACCTGGCCCCGTACGGCTGGGTGCCGATGGACGTGACCACCGGCCAGCTGGCCAGCGACGACCCGGCGTTGCGCTGGTTCTACCTGGGCGGCCTGGACGCGTACCGCATCGCGTTCAACGACGCCATTTCCGGGGATTTCGTTCCGGCCAAGCGCCACTTCCGCTCCGAGACCGTGGATTCGCAACGCGGCGAGGCGGAATGGCGGGGCGGGAACCTCTATTTCGACCAATGGGATTACCGGTTCGAATGGCAGCTGCTGCCACCAGGCAATGACGCCACCAGCGCGGGCGAATAACACCAACACCACTGTGGGAGAGACACGGGGATGAAGAGCAGGACTTTCAGGAAGGCGGCGCTCTACGTGGCGCTGGGAGCGTGCCTCGGCGCGATGACGCCGATGGTGGCGATGGCGCAGAGCGCAACCGGTGCGGTCGCCGGCCGCGCCACGGCGGGCGACCAGATCGTGGTCACCAACATCGCCACGGGCGCGTCGCGCACCGTGACGGTCGGCAAGGACGGCGTGTACCGCCTGACCCAGCTGCCGGTCGGCGACTACAAGCTGCAGCTGCTGCGCGACGGCCAGCCGGTCGGCGAGGGCGCCACGGTCAACGTCGGCCTCGGCGGCACCACCTCGGTGAACCTCGGCTCGGAGGGCAACCTGGTCAACCTCGACACCGTCGAGGTGGTCGGCTCGCGCGTGATCAACCGCGTCGACGTCTACTCGACCGAGTCGGTCACCACCGTCAACCGCGAGGAACTGGCGCGCATGCCGGTCGACCAGACCTTCGGGTCGGTCGCGCTGCTGGCGCCGGGCGTGGTCGGCGGCAACTCCTCGCTGGGCGGCCTGTCCTTCGGCGGTTCGTCGATCGCCGAGAACTCGGTGTTCATCAACGGCCTGAACGTCACCGATTTCTACCGTCGCCAGAGCTTCTCGACCGCGCCGTTCGCGTTCTTCCAGGAGTTCCAGGTCAAGACCGGCGGCTACTCGGTCGAGTTCGGCCGCAGCACCGGCGGCGTGCTCAACGCCGTGACCCGCCGCGGTACCAACGAGCTGCAGGGCGGCGTGGAGGTGACCTACGAGCCGGCCGCGCTGCGTTCGCACACCGAGGACCGCTACTACGCCGACGGCAGCATCAACTCGCTCGGCAGCCACGACCGCCAGACCTGGATGAAGACCAACGTCTGGGCGTCCGGTCCGCTGGTCAAGGACAAGCTGTTCCTGTTCGCGATGTACGAGTACCGCGACAACGACTCGCGCGCGACCAACGCCCTCGGCACCAGCATGAACTACGCCGACTCGGGCAACGGCTTCTGGGGCGCCAAGCTCGACTGGCAGATCAACGACGACCACCTGCTGGAGCTGCTGGCGTTCTCCGACGAAGGCGAAAGCGTCACCGAGAACTACCAGTACGACTTCGCCACCCGCGAGCGCGGCAACTACGTCGGCAAGACCACCAGCGAGAGCGGCGGCAAGAACGGCTCGATCACCTACACCGGCCACTTCGGCGAGAACTTCACCGCCAAGGCCATGTATGGCGTGAACCGCACCCAGGGCCTGTCCTACTCGCCAGCCGACCAGCTCTGCTCGCAGGTCATCATCAACACCACGTACAACCCGGTGTACACCGCGATGGGCCGCCCGCCGGTGTCCTGCCACCCGAGCACCTCCAGCTCGGTGGTCGACCACCACGACGAGCGTACCGTCGGCCGCCTCGACTTCGAATGGGCACTGGGCGACCACCTGCTGCGCTTCGGCTTCGACCGCGAGGAGATGAACACCGAGCGCTTCACCAAGTACCCGGGCGACGGCTTCCGCTACACCGTGACCGCGCAGAACCCGGGCGACCGCCTGGCCAACGGCGCGAACGTGCCGGCCGGCGTGAACGCCGTGATCACCGGCCGTCGCCGCTTCGACGGCGGCGAGTTCGACACCACCGCCAACGCGTTCTACATCGAGGACGTGTGGAACGTCACGCCGAACCTGCTGCTGAACCTCGGCGTGCGCGTGGATACGTTCGAGAACATGGACGCCACCGGCAAGACCTTCATCAAGCAGGACAACCTGGTCGCGCCGCGCTTCGGCTTCTCCTGGGACATGAAGGGCGACGGCACCACCAAGCTGTACGGTAACGTCGGCCGCTACTACCTGCCGATCCCGAGCATCATCAACTACAACTTCGCCGGCGGCCTGACCGACGAGTACACCTACTGGGCGCTGGACGGCTGGGCCCCGGCCACCAACCCAGTGACCGGCGCCTCGTACATGGCCCCGGTGTTCGGCCAGCAGATCGGCCCGACCGACACCTCGATGAACATCTCGGCGGCCGATACCCGCCAGAGCGTGGACCGCGACCTGAAGGCCGTGTACCAGGACGAGGCGATCCTCGGCTTCCAGCAGATGATCAACCAGGCCTGGTCGTGGGGCGTCAACGCCACCTACCGCCGCATGGAGAACGACCTCGGCGACATCCGCATCAACGCGCTGTGCGGCGTGCGCCACGGCAACCTGTGGCCGATCGCCAACCCGGGCGACAAGCTGACCATCTGGGGCACCCAGGCCCAGGGCTGCGCCCAGGACGGCTGGGTGACGATCGACACCTCGAAGGAGGGCTACATCACCGCCGGCAGCAATCGGATCATCGGCTACAAGGATCCGAAGCGTACCTACAAGGCGGTCGAGTTCCAGATCGACCGCGCGTGGGACGACAAGTGGGCGTTCAATGCGTCGTACCTGTGGTCGAAGTCTGAGGGCAACTTCGAAGGCCCGGTCAACTCCGACACCAACTACGGCGACACCGGCATGACCCAGCACTGGGACCATCCGGCCAACAACGAGCGTTACGGCGTCCTGTTCAACGACCATCGCCACCAGGTCAAGCTGCGCGCCAGCTACAAGCTGAACGACATGTGGCAGTTCGGCAGCACCCTGACCGCGATGTCCGGCGGCCCGATCACCGCCTTCGGCGTGACCTGGCCCGACGAGAATCTGGCGGTGGCCAGCTACACCTCCACCGGCAGCGGCGGCGGCACCGGCTGGCTGTGCGTGCAGAACTGCTCCGGTTCGTACGACCAGCGCGTGTACGAGTGGTCGCCGCGCGGTGCCTTCGGCAACCTGCCGTGGACCTACAACCTGGGCGCCAGCGTGACCTGGACCCTGCCGGTCCCGGGCATCGACCTGAAGGCGCGCCTGTCGGTCTACAACCTGCTCAACGAGCAGGAAGTGATCAACGTCAGCGCCCGCTACGAGGGCCAGCCCGGCCAGCGTCGCGACACCTTCGGCACCGGCACCCGCTGGCAGTCGCCGCGCTACACCCAGCTGGTCCTGACCTGGAACTTCTGACCGGCTGACATGGGAGGCGCGTCCCCGGCGGGGGACGCGCCTCCGGATTCGGGGATAGAGAAATGCGCAGGATCCTCCCGTTTGCGGCCGCACTGGCGGCCGCTTTTCTTTTCCAGCCGGCCTTCGCGAAGCAGGACGGCGACGAGGCCGCGGCGATCGCGCGCGCGGTCGACGATGCGGTGCAGCGCTACGGGCTGCCCGGCATCGCCGTCGGCGTGATCCGCGACGGCAAGGTGGTGGCCGTGGAAACCCGCGGCGAACTGGCCGCCGGCAGCGGCGAGCCGGTCACGGCCGACACGCTGTTCAAGATCGCCTCCAACACCAAGGCCATGACCGGTGCGGTGCTCGCGCGCCTGGTCGACCAGGGCAAGCTGCGCTGGGACGACCCGGTGACGAAGCACCTGCCGCAGTTCCGCATGCACGACCCGTGGGTCACGGCGAACATGCAGGTGCGCGACCTGCTGGTCCACAACAGCGGCCTGGGCCTGGGCGCCGGCGACCTGATGCTGTGGCCGGAACCGAACGACTTCACCCGCGCCGACATCATCGCCGGCCTCGAACACCTCAAGCCGGTGACCAGCTTCCGCTCCGGCTATGCCTACGACAACCTGCTGTACGTGGTCGCCGGCGAAGTGGCCGCCGCGGCCGGCGGCGCGCCCTACGAGGAACTGGTGCGCCGCGAGATCTTCGCGCCGCTGGGGATGGATGGCTGCCGCGTCGGCAGCTGGAAGGCCGCCGAGGCCGGGCCGGTGGCGAAGCCGCACCGCCGCGTCGACGGCCGCAACGTGGCCATCGACGAGGACGGGGAGGTGGTGCCGGACATCACCTCGATGGCCGCCGGCGGCATCCGCTGCGGTGTCGACGACATGCTCAAGTGGATGCAGGCCTGGCTGGATCCGGCCAATCCGTGGCTGTCGCCGGCGCAGCGTCGTGCGGTGTGGACCGGGCACATGCCGATGCCCGTCAGCGCGCGCATGCGCGCCTGGGACAACACGCACTTCTCCGCCTACGGCTTCGGCTGGCGCCTGTCCGACGTGCACGGCCACTGGAAGGTGGCGCACACCGGCACGCTGTCGGGCATGTACTCCTCGCTGATCCTGCTGCCGGACCTGCGCTCGGGCGTGATGATCCTGATCAACGGCGAGGGCGAGCACGCGCGCACTGCGCTGGGGCAGGTGCTGATGGAGCGCTTCACCGCGCCGCAGGCCGGCCACGACGTGGCCCACTTCGCCCGCCTGCTCGACCAGGAGCGCGCGCAGCGCGTGGCGGCCAAGCCGGTGCCGGACATCTCGGCGCGGCGCCCGGCCACCGCGGCCGAGGCGCGCGAGCTGCTCGGCGTGTGGCGCGATCCGTGGTTCGGCGAAGTGTCGATCTGCCGCCGTCCCGACGGCGTCGGTTTCGCCTCGGCGCGTTCGCCGCTGATGAAGGGGCGCCTGATGCGCCTGGGCGAGCGCTGGCTGGTCGCGTGGGACGATGCCGCCATCGACGCCGAAGCCCCGGCCTGGCTGCACCCGCCCGCCGCCGGCGCTACCCTCGCCCTGTCCCATGTCGATCCGGAAGCGGACTTCAGCTACGACTATGCCGATCTCGCCTTCACCCGCCAGCGCGACTGTCCCTGAGCGCGGTCGCGCGTCCACCGCTTCGCGCCGCCGGCTCGCGCCGGCGTGCGCGGCCGGCCTCGTGCTGGTCGCAGGCATGGCCGGCGCGGCCGATCCGCCGGTCGTGTCGCCGGCGGCCGATGCCGAAGCCGCCGGCATGGTCGACGTCGCCACGCTGGCGCCGGGTATCGAGGTGGAGATGCGCTACTCCGGCAGCAACAACTTCACCGGCGCGCCGGTGCCCGGCTACGAGGCCAACCGCTGCTACCTGCTGCGCCCGGCCGCGGAGGCGCTGGCGCGGGTGCAGGTGGCACTGGAGGCCGACGGCCTGCGCCTGCGCGTGCACGACTGCTACCGGCCGGTGCAGTCGGTCCAGCACTTCATGCGCTGGGTGGCCGCGCCCGACGATCCGGCGCTGAAGGCGCGCTGGTACCCGAACGTGGACAAGTCGGCGCTGACCTCCGGCTACATCGCCGAGACCTCCGGCCACAGCCGCGGCGCCACCGTCGACCTGACCATGGAACGCTGCGACGCCGCCGGCTGCACCCCGCTGGAGATGGGCACGCCGTACGACTTCTTCGATCCGTCCGCGCACACCGACGCGCCCGGCACCCCGCCGGAGGCGCGCGCCAACCGCGACCGCCTGCGCGCGGCGATGGAAGCCGAAGGCCTGGCCAACTATCCGGGCGAGTGGTGGCACTTCACCCTCAAGCCCGAGCCGGACCCGGGCACGGCCTACGACTTCCCGGTGCGCTGATGGCCGGCTGGGTGCAGCGGCAGTGTCCCTACTGCGGCGAGCCCGTCGAGCTGGCCCTCGCGCCGGAGGACGGCGACCAGGACTACATCGAGGACTGCGCGGTGTGCTGCCGGCCGATCGCGGTGCGCCTGCGCGTGGACCACGACGGCGAAGCGCAGGTGGAGCTGCGGCGCGACGACGAGGCCTGAGCGGCGCAGTCCTGCCCGGCTTCCGGCGCCCCTCGTTTAGACTTCCCCGGCCTCCACGACCCTGATCCCGATGAACCTGTCGCTGCACACCGGACTGCTTGGCGCCCTCGAAGCCGGCCTGATCGCCTTCTTCGTCGGCCTGCTCGTCTATGGCCTGTGGGCCTGGGTGTGCCGGCGCAGCGGCTGGGGCATCGGCTACGCGATCGGCTGGGGCGCGGCGATCGCGGTGGTGATCGCCGCCGGCATCGACAGCTGGAACCTGTTCTACCTGGGCGTGTCGCGGCTGGAATCGCCGCTGTACGCGCGGCTGGCGCTGCAGGGCATCCACGACGCTGATTCGCTCGGCACGCGCGTGGTGTTCGAAGTTGTCGGCGCGCTGACCGGCACGGTGGTCGGCTGGTGGCTGTTCAGCGGCCGACACGGCCACCATGACAGCGGCAATACGCCGGAATAGGGCCGCGGAGAGTGCCGCAGCGCACGTTTGAACCGGGGGCTAACGCGGCGCCCACGCATCGCTAACCACCGGCGTAAACGCATTCGAAGGGCGTGTGGTTAATGGTGCGTGCAGGCGCCGGTTGCGGCGCAAGCACCGTTCATCGCGGCGCTGGCAGGGTGCGGGCCGTGGGTTGCGGTGCGGCTTCCGCGCGGTGCCCACGACTTCGACCCGAGTCAGGAGCAGCACATGCACAGCACCAAGCGCATCACTTCCGGTTTCCTCATCCTCGGCATGATGGCCGCCGCGCCGCTGGCGTTCGCCCAACAGACCACGCCGACCGACGGCCAGCAGTCGCCCCCGGGCAGCAGCACCCAGGATGCCGCCGCGCAGTCGCAGTCGCAGTCGTCCGGTGGCCAGGGCCTGAGCTGGGCCGACCTCGATACCGACGGCAACGGCAACCTCAGCAAGACCGAGGCCCAGCGCCATGCCGGCCTGGCCGCGGTCTTCGCCGAAGCCGACACCAATGGCGACAACGAACTGACCGCCGACGAGTACCGCGCCTTCGTCGAGAAGCAGCAGTCCAACGCGACCGGCCAGTAAGGAACGGGCGGGGCGTGGCCGACGTGCCACGCCGCCGCGATGCCCTCGCGGGGCGGGCGGGATGCCCGCTCTTCCTCATTCAACGCTCGACAGCCCGCCGTGGCGGGCGCGCCTCGGCTGACGCGCGGCGCTGGTATCCTGCGCGTCCCCGCACGGCGCAGGATTCCCATGAACAACATCCGCCTGGTCGGCTTCGACGGCGACGATACCCTCTGGCGCAGCGAGGACTATTACCGCGCCGCCGAGAAGCAGTACGAGGAAATCATCGGCCGCTACATCGACCTGCACGACGCCGGCACCCTGCGCCACCTGCTGGAGGTCGAGCGCCGCAACCTGCAGGTGTTCGGTTACGGCGTGAAGGGCATGACCCTGTCGATGATCGAGGCAGCGATCGAGCTCACCGATGGCCGCATCGCCGCGCGCGACCTGCAGCAGGTCGTCGAGATCGGCCGCGCCACCCTGCAGCATCCGGTGGAGCTGATCGACGGGATCCGCGGCGCGGTCGAGCAGATCGCCGCCGAGCTGCCGGTGGTGCTGATCACCAAGGGCGACCTGTTCCACCAGGAGGCGAAGATCGCCGCCTCCGGGCTGGCCGACCTGTTCCCGCGCATCGAGATCGTGTCGGAGAAGGATCCGGCCACCTACGCCCGCGTGCTGTCGGAGTTCGGCATCGACGCCTCGCAGTTCGTGATGGTCGGCAATTCGCTGCGCTCGGACATCGAGCCGGTGGTGCGGCTGGGCGGCTGGGGGGTGCACATCCCCTACGCGATCACCTGGGCGCACGAGGCCGAGCACGGCCTGGCCGAAGAGCATCCGCGGGTGCAGTCGGTCGCCCATGCCTCGCAGCTGCCGCAGGCGGTGCTGGGCATCGCCGGGCGCGGGCGCCACCCCGCGGCCTGACGCCACGCCTGCCGCTGCGGCAGAATCGGGCCATGTCCAGCCTGTCGCGATGGAAGATGACCGCCCCGGCCCTGCGCGCCGGCCTGTTGGTGCTGGCGGTGGGGTTCGCCACCGCCCCCGTGGGCGCGCAGGAAGCGAACGCTGCGGCGGCGGAAACCACCCCCGCCGCGCCGCCGGCCCGCGCCACCGGTGACGCCTGGCTCGACGAGTGGCTGGCCGACATCGACCGCTACGCCGCGCGCTACCCGGACGCCTTCGCCGACGAACTGGAGCGCTACGCCGGCGTGCCGCGCGCCTACGTCGCCGGGCTGCTCGCGCAACCGCGCTGGTCCGGCGGCGATGCCTGGTTCGCCTGCTTCCTGGCCCGGGCGGTGCAGGCCACCTGCCGCAGCGTGGTGCGCACGCGCACCCGTCTCGGCCCGGAAGCCGACTGGGAAGCGGTCGCGGCGGAGTTCGATGCCGCCCCCGGCTCGGACGCCTATGCCCGCGTGCGCCTGGCCCTGGCCGACAGCTACCGCCGCTGGGACCGCCCGCTGCAGCCCGACGCGGCGCTCAGGCGCGCCCTCCGCGAACGCGAAGCTGAGGCCACCGCCGCCTCGAAGGCCGCCGCTGCATCGAAGGGCAGCGCGAGCGCCCGGGCCCGCTGATCCCGCCGGTCTGCCGGCGGACAGGCGCGGGCGTGTAACCTAGCGCCCCTCCACGCCACCGGCCGTGGCGCCCTGGCGCCCCGCCGTGCCGTGGCTCCCGTCCCGCCGCACAGTACGCCCCATGGTCGCCGACGTTCCCGCCACCACCCCCGCTCCGGCCGCCAGCCCGCGCCACCTGGCGCAGGCGCGCCTGAGCGTGGCGCCGATGATGGACTGGACCGACCGCCACTGCCGGGTCTTCCACCGCCTGCTGGCGCCGAACACCCGCCTGTACACCGAGATGGTCCACGCCAACGCGGTAGTCCTGGGCGACCGCGAGCGGCTGCTGGGCTTCGACCCGGTCGAGCATCCGCTGGCCCTGCAGCTGGGCGGCAGCGAGCCGGAGGTGCTGGCCCAGGCGGCGCGGATCGGCGCGGACTGGGGCTACGACGAGGTCAACCTCAACTGCGGCTGCCCGTCCGACCGGGTCCAGGCCGGGCGTTTCGGCGCCTGCCTGATGCGCGAGCCGGCGCTGGTGGCCGACTGCGTCGCGGCGATGGCCGCCGCCAGCCCGGTGCCGGTGACGGTGAAGTGCCGGCTGGGCGTGGACGACGACCACGAGTACGAGCGCTTCCTGGCCTTCGTCGACACCGTGGCCGCGGCCGGCTGCGCGACCTTCGTGGTCCACGCCCGCAACGCCTGGCTGCAGGGCCTGTCGCCGAAGGAGAACCGCGAGGTCCCGCCGCTGCGCTACGACTGGGCCTGGCGGCTCAAGGCCGAGCGGCCCGGCCTGCAGGTACTGGTCAACGGCGGCATCGCCACGGTCGAGCAGGCCCGGGCCCAGCTGGCCCACGTCGACGGAGTGATGGTCGGCCGTGCCGCCTACCACGACCCCTACGTCCTGCACGCCATGGACGTGGCCCTGCACGGCGGCGGCGAGCTGCGCCCCCGCGAGGAACTGCTGCGCGCCCTGCGGCCGTACGTCGAGGCCCAGCTGGGCCGCGGGGTGGCGCTGAAGCACATCGTCCGCCACGTGCTGGGCCTGTTCCATGGCCAGCCGGGCGGTCGGGCATTCCGCCAGGTGGTCAGCGAGGGCGCGCACCGCGACGGCGCCGGCTGGGAGCTGGTCGAGCGTGCGCTGCAGGCCACCGCCAGCCCGCGGCGGGCGGCGGCCTGAGTCCAACGGCCGCGGAAGGGCGGTATAGGCATCCGCGAGGCGGCACGTTACGGTATGGGGCGTGTCCACTTGCCGCTCACCAGGCTGAACCGGGGCGTCCCGCCATGTGGATAAGTTCAGACCGGATTCACCGCTTTCTAACGACCATCTTCGCCCAGCCCCATGCATTGGCGGAACCCGCCGTTCCACGGCGATTTGCCATTGCCGCCAGAGTCCGTTAGGAAGTCGTGATGCCACGCCTGTTCCGCCTGATGATCGCCATGCTCCCGCTCGCGCTGGGCACGGCTACCGTGGGCGCGCAGGAAGCCCGTCCGGGCGGCCGTGGCGGCCCGCACATGGAGCGTCCGCAGGTCCAGGTGTCGAGCCAGGGCCCGCGCGAGGTGCGCCCCCGCGAATCGCTGATGCAGCAGCCGCCGCGCCGGCGCGACCCGGAACCGTCCTACGCCCCGCAACCGCCGCCGCAGGCCCAGCCGCAGGCGCAGGAACGGCGTTCGATGTCCGACGCCATCCGCCACGTGCAGCGCGCCACCGGCGGCCAGATCCTCAGCGCCGAGCAGGTTCCGTTCGAGGGTCGTAACATCACCCGGGTGAAGTACATGGACGAGCGGGGCCGGGTCCGCTATATGGACGCTCCAGGGACGTCGGAGCGACGCCCGCGACGCGCCGATAACGACACGCCATAGAGACTGGCCGGTGCCGCCTGGGGCCGGCCCAGGGGAAGCCCTGGCAAGATCCCACACAGAAAACCGCAACAGGGAGAGTGCATGCGAATCCTTCTGGTCGAAGACGAAGCCCCGCTGCGCGAGACGCTCGCCGCGCGCCTGAAGCGCGAAGGCTTCGCGGTCGACGCCGCCCAGGACGGTGAGGAAGGCCTGTACATGGGCCGCGAGGTCCCGTTCGACGTGGCCATCATCGACCTGGGCCTGCCGAAGATGTCGGGCATGGAGCTGGTGAAGGCGCTCCGCGACGAGGGCAAGAACTTCCCGGTGCTGATCCTGACCGCCCGTTCCAGCTGGCAGGACAAGGTCGAGGGCCTCAAGCAGGGCGCCGACGACTACCTGGTCAAGCCGTTCCACGTCGAGGAGCTGCTGGCGCGCCTCAACGCGCTGGTGCGCCGCGCCGCCGGCTGGTCCAAGCCGGTGCTCGAGTGCGGCCCGGTGGCGCTGGACCTGGCCGCGCAGACGGTGTCGGTCAACGGCAGCAACGTCGACCTGACCAGCTACGAGTACAAGGTCCTCGAGTACCTGATGATGCACGCCGGCGAGCTGGTGTCGAAGGCCGACCTCACCGAGCACATCTACCAGCAGGACTTCGACCGCGACTCCAACGTGCTGGAGGTCTTCATCGGCCGCCTGCGCAAGAAGCTGGATCCGGACGGCGAGCTGAAGCCGATCGAGACCGTGCGCGGTCGCGGCTACCGGTTCGCGATCCCGCGTACCGACGGCTGATCCGCGGCACGGCGGAGGCCCAGGGAACAGGTGGAGCGCAGTCGATTCGGGTTCCGGCCATGGCGGCCGCGCTCGCTCAAGGCACGCCAGCTCACCGCGGCCAGCATCAGCCTGGTCGCGTTCCTCATGCTCGCCGGCTATGCGCTGGACCGGGCCTTCGCCGAGACGGCGGAGGCCAACCTGCGGCAGCGCCTGAAGAGCTACGCGATGGCCTACGTCGACAACATCGACTTCGGCCGCGACGGTTCGCTGTACACGCCTGACGTCGGCCCGGACCCGCGCTTCCACCGCCCGGGCAGCGGCCTCTACGCCGAGGTGCTGATGCCCAACGGGCACTGGGCCTCGCAGTCGGCCGAGGGTCCGCTGCTGCCGGAGGTCGCCGGCCAGCTGGCGCCGCGCGAGGAGCGCTTCGACGGGCCGCTGGCGATGACCCAGATCGACGGCAGTCCGGGAGAGGTCTACCGCTACGGCATCGGCCTGGTCTGGGCCGAGCGCGGCCCGGAGGCGGAATTCCCGTACACCATCTTCGTGATGGAGGACGCGCAGATCCTGGCCGCGCAGGTGCGCGTGTTCCGCGCCGCGCTGTGGGTGTACCTCGGCGGCGCCGGCCTGTTCCTGCTGCTGCTGCAGGTGGTGATCCTCAACTGGAGCCTGCGCCCGCTGCAGCGGGTGATCGCCGAGCTGACCAAGGTCCAGCGCGGCCAGCTGCAGCGCATGAGCGAGCGCCATCCGCGCGAGNTGGAGCCGCTGACCGAGAGCATCAACGCACTGATCGATTCGGAGCGCGAGAACCTGGAGCGCCAGCGCAACACGCTGGCCGACCTGGCGCACAGCCTGAAGACGCCGCTGGCGGTGCTGCGCACGCAGCTGGACGCGGGCGCCGGCGAGGGGCCGCTGCGCCAGGAGCTGGACGCGCAGCTCAAGCGCATGAACGACCTGGTCTCGTACCAGCTCGCGCGCGCGGCGTCCGGCGGCCACAAGCTGTTCTCGGCGCCGGTGCCGATCGAGTCCACCGCCGAGGAGATCGTGCGCGGGCTGGAGAAGGTGTACGCGGGCAAGAACGTGCTGTGCGAGTTCGAGATCGCGCCGGGGGTGCAGTTCTACGGCGAGGCCGGCGACCTGCAGGAGCTGCTCGGCAACCTGCTGGAGAACGCGTTCAAGTGGGCGAACCGGCGGGTGCTGCTGACGGCGCGTCCGGGCCCGGCGGCGCCGAACCGTCGCGCGGGCCTGATGCTGGCGGTGGAGGACGATGGTCCGGGCATCGCGCCGGAGGACGTGGCCAAGGTGCTGCAGCGTGGCGTGCGCGGCGACGAGCGCGTGCAGGGCCACGGCATCGGCCTGTCGATCGTGCAGGACCTGGTCCGCGATTACCGCGGCGAGCTGCAGGTCGGCCGCTCGCAGGAACTGGGTGGCGCCCGCTTCGAAGTGACGCTGCCGCCGGGGCTTTGACCGGGGCGTATGGCCCGTTCGGGTCGTGTCGTGCATCGAAACCTACGCGACTTCGCACTTGCCTGTGAACCAGGCGATGCGAGCGGGTGGGGCACGGCCGCAGCAAGAGCCACAGCCACAGCGACAGCAACAGCGACAGCGACAGCGACAGCAACAGCGACAGCAACGGCTTTGGGGCGTCGGCTTCGGACGGAGCCGCGGCAGCGCGGGGGTATGGCGCATCGCGCGGTTCCGCCGTCCATGGCTCCAACGCGCGAACGCAGGCCATCCATGGCCTGCTTGCGCCATACCCCCGCGCTACCGCGTCTT
>NZ_AZUZ01000031.1 GCF_000513955.1 Pseudoxanthomonas suwonensis J47 | reverse complement strand
TACGACAACGCGCTGGCCGAGACCGTGATCGGGCTGTTCAAGACCGAAGTCACGAACCGCCGCTCGTGGCGCAGCCGGGAAGAGGTGGAATGGGAGACCCTGGACTGGGTCGACTGGTATAACCACCGACGACTGCTGGGGTCGATCGGCAACATACCCCCGGCGGAAGCCGAGGCGGCGTTCTACGCCNGCAACCCGGGTCACGCCATGGCGGCGTGACTCAAACGAAATGGCCTCCGGAGAAGCCGGGGCGATTCACAGTGGCTGTTGTCCGGGCTGGCCTCCTGGAAGGAAATCGATGGGCATATGTTGACTGGCAGGTACGGCCGCTACGGCCAGCAGACCTGCAATGTGCGCCTGAGCCATTACCTCGACTGGATTGGAAGCGTGATCTCCGGAGAGCCGTAGGCCGGCGGGCGATTCCATTGGCCCCGCTCGAAGCGGGGTGGGATCCAGCTGCATGCGGAGCGCGTGGCCGGGATCGGCCGCTTGGCGGGACTGCGGCGTGCATTCACTCCCGGTCACGAGGCCATCGGCCGGGGAGCGAACCTGGCCCCGTTCTTTCGCGCGGTCTCCTCCAATCTCACCGCCTGAGATAGCGGCCCCGTAGAAAAGCGGGCTCCCATCCGGAGCCATCCATGTCCGCACTGACCGCGTTCGAACCGCCACGCCTGCCTGCCGCGCCGTCCGATGGAGGCGGCTTCGCCATGCGCCTGGCGGGCAAGTACAGCGGGCGGGTGACCGGGCATTTCGTGCAGCCAGGCAGGGAAGGGCGCTATGCGCCGCTGCCGGCCGACCTGTCGCCGGCGCTGGCCGCGGCGCTGCGGGCCCGCGGTATCGAGCAGCTCTACGCGCACCAGGCCGAGGCCTGGGAGGTGGTGGCGCGCGGCGGTCATGTGGTGCTGGCCACGCCGACGGCTTCGGGCAAATCGCTGTGCTACACGCTGCCGGTGGTCAGCGGGGTGATGACCCGCCAGGCCAAGGCGCTGTATCTGTTCCCGACCAAGGCGCTGTCGCAGGACCAGGTCGCCGAGCTGCTGGAGCTCAATCGCGCCGGCGACCTCGGCCTGAAGCCGGCCACCTTCGACGGCGACACCCCCGGCGACCAGCGCCAGGCGATCCGCCTCAATGGCGACATCGTCGTCTCCAACCCGGACATGCTCCACCAGGGCATCCTGCCGCACCACACCAAGTGGGCCCAGTTCTTCGAAGGCCTGCAGTACGTGGTGATCGACGAGATCCACAGCTACCGCGGCGTGTTCGGCTCGCACCTGGCCAACGTGCTGCGCCGGCTGAAGCGTGTCTGCGCGTTCTACGGCTCGAAGCCGCAGTTCATCCTGTGCTCGGCCACCATCGGCAATCCGAAGGCCCATGCCGAGGCGCTGCTGGAGGACGAGGTCCACGCCATCACCGAATCCGGCGCGCCCAGCGGCGACCGCCACGTCCTGCTGTGGAACCCGCCGGTGGTGAACCCGGACCTGGGCCTGCGCGCCTCGGCGCGCTCGCAGTCCAACCGTATTGCGAGGGCCGCGCTCAAGGCCGGGCTGAAAACCCTGGTGTTCGCGCAGTCGCGGACCATGGTCGAGGTGCTGACCAAGTACCTGAAGGACGTATTCGACAGCGATCCGCGCAAGCCCGCGCGGGTCCGCGCCTACCGCGGCGGCTACCTGCCCACCGAACGGCGCGAGGCGGAAAAGGCGATGCGCGCCGGGCAGATCGACTGCATCGTCTCGACCTCGGCGCTGGAGCTGGGCGTGGACATCGGCAGCCTGGACCTGGTGGTGCTCAACGGCTATCCGGGATCGGTGGCCGCGACCTGGCAGCGCTTCGGCCGCGCCGGCCGCCGCCAGCAGGCCTCGCTGGGGGTAATGGTGGCCAGCTCCGATCCACTGGACCAGTACATGGTGCGGCACCCGGAGTTCTTCAGCGCCGCGCCGCCGGAGCACGCGCGCATCGCCCCGGACCAGCCGGTGATCCTGCTCGACCACATCCGCTGCGCCGCCTTCGAACTGCCGTTCCTGCAGGGCGAGCGCTTCGGTCATGTGGAACCGGAGGTCTACCTGCAGCTGTTGGCCGAGGATGGCGTTGTGCATCCGGACGGCGGCCGCTGGGAGTGGATCGCCGACAGCTACCCGGCCAACGCGGTGAGCCTGCGCTCGGTGGCCGACGGCAACTTCGTCGTGGTCGACCGGACCGACGGCCGGCAGACCATCATCGCCGAGGTCGACTTCAGCTCCGCGCCGCTGATGCTTTACGAAGGCGCGATCCACATGGTGCAGTCGGTGCCGTACCAGGTCGAGCGGCTGGACTGGGAAGGGCGCAAGGCCTACGTCACCCGCACCCACGTCGACTACTACACCGACGCGATCGACTACACGAAGCTCAAGGTGCTGGAGCGCTTCGACGGCAGCATCGCCGGGCAGGGCACCTGCCACCACGGCGAGGTGCACGTGGTCCGCCGCGTCGCCGGCTACAAGAAGATCCGCTACTACACCCACGAGAACATCGGCTACGGCCCGGTGAACCTGCCCGACCAGGAGATGCACACCTCGGCGCTGTGGTGGCAGCTGCCACAGGCGGTGCTGGAGGAACGTTTCGGTTCGCGCCAGGACGCGCTGGACGGGTTCCTCGGCGCCGGCTACGCGCTGCACGTGGTGGCCAAGGTCGCGGTGATGGCCGATTCGGCCGACCTGCAGAAGGCGGTTGGCAGTGGCGACGGCGCCTGGTTCGCCACCGCCGACGGGCGGGGCAGGGGACAACTGCGCGGTCTCGACGGCAGTGCGGTGAACCCGGACCGGCACGACAGCTTCGTGCCCACGGTCTACCTCTACGACAACTATCCCGGCGGCATGGGCCAGAGCGAGCCGTTGTGGCATCGGCAGCGCGAACTGGTGACCCGCGCACGCGAGCTGGTCGAGAGCTGCGACTGCAAGGGCGGTTGCCCGGCCTGCGTCGGCCCGGTGCTGGCCGCACAGGAAGACGCCGAGGCCACGCCGCGTGCGCTGGCGCTGCGCGTGCTGGCCGCGCTGGAGGCCGCGTGAGCGTTTCCCTGGCCAAGGTGCAGCAGCTCAAGCGCCAGGCCGGCGCAGCACCGGCGCGTCCGTCGCGCGCGGAGCAGGCCTCCGCGCACAACCTTTCGCTCGACCACCTGCGCGGCCTGCTGCGCGTGCGTGCCCGCGGCCCGGAGCCGGTGGTCCGCGGCGACCGCAGCCTGCCGGGTACCGAGATCGCGCCGGGCCTGTTCTTGGTCGAGGGATTCCTGCCGGACCCGGAGGTGCCCGCGGCGCTGGACGGGAGCTTCGATCGCGGCGAACCGATCCCGACCGGCGACGTGCTGTTCTTCGACACCGAAACCACCGGCCTGGCCGGTGGCACCGGTACCCGTGCCTTCATGATCGGCGCGGCCGACTGGTGCGGTCCGCGCCTGCGCATCCGCCAGCTCACCCTGGCCAGCATGGGCGCCGAACAGGCCATGCTCGACACCTTCGCCGGCTGGCTGCAGCCACGTACCATCCTGTGCAGCTACAACGGCAAGTGTTACGACGCGCCCTTGCTCAACACCCGCTACCGCCTGGCCAGGCGCGCGAGTCCGCTGCCCGGCCTGCGCCACGTCGACCTGCTGTACCCGACCCGCCGCAGCTACCGCGGCGTCTACGAGAACTGCCGCCTCGCCACCATCGAACGCCATGTGCTCAAGATCGTGCGCGAGGACGACCTGCCGGGTTCGGAGGCGCCGGCGGCATGGCTGGGCTACATCCGCGGCGGTGGCAGCACACTGCTGCGGCGCGTGCTGGCGCACAACCGGCAGGACGTGATCACGCTGTCGCGGCTGCTGGGGCGGCTGGCCGCCGCCGCAGGCTGAGCGGATGGCCGTCGCGCGGCGCCAGCACAATCTGCGTCCGGGCCATGCACCTATGGACGTTGTCCGCGTCCCGAATCAGGGCTCCTGCGCCGCTACCCGCACCGGCAGCTCGCCGCAGAGGACGCGCAATCCCTGGCCCGGCTGCGCTGCGACACCCGTGACCGCTTCGAGCCAGTCGCGCAAACGGGCCGTCGTCGAAGCATCAGGGACCAGATCGGCGCCAAGGTTCGCCTGGGCCACGCACAGCTCATGGATCTTTTCCACCAGCTGCCCGAGCGCGGGAGGAACCTGTGCGTCTGGCAGGTTGCGGATAGCGGGCAGCAGGGTCCTCACATGCTGCCAGTTGCAATCCTCGCAGTCGTCGACCAGCGCCAGCAGACAGGCGGCAATTTCCTGCCAGGCGCGTGCGATGGCCGCTGCAGGCGCGTCGTCCATCGACATGAGCCTGTTGCGCCACTGGATTGCGCTCGAAAGCGCACGGGTGCATTCGTGGCCGTCCGGCCGGCCTTCCACCATCGTGCGCATGAGCACGCGCGCGCGCATCCCGCCATAGATGCAGGCCAAGGCCCTTGCACCAAAGGCATCGTCCCTGTACTCCACCGAACCCGGATACAGGTCCATGTCGCGCAGCGCATGGTCCATGGCATCCACGAGACGCCTGCCGTCCTCCGAGCTGAAATCCGTCGCGGCCACGAGCGCGCACAGGCGATCGATGCCTTGCCACGGGTCGTTGGCGAAGACTGGATCGTCCATTGCCTCGGCGGGCAGCGCCGATTCGACCAGCACCTGGAACTGGTAGGCCAGTAGCGAGGTGTCGTAGATGGCCCAGGACAGGAAGATCGCCGGGTCGAAGAACTGTGCCGCGTGCGGGCTATCCCACCCAACCCGGTTGATGAGCTCGGGCAGCTCGTTGGTCAGTGCCGAATCCAGGTCGACCAGTTCGACGAGGTTCCTCAGCGATGCAACCTTCCGGAACAGCTGTTCAAGAAGCTGGTAGCGGGCCGCCTGCACGACCGGGGCACCCAGTGCCTCGCCGACGAGCCGGCGGGCTTCGTCGTCCGCGATCCGGACGCGCCTGACGGTACCGACGAGCAGGGGGCCCAGGATGGCGCGGAAGAGCGACCATTCGCACGTGCTCATGGGTTCGGTGCCGTCGGCGAACTCCGGGTCCTGCAAGTCGGCCAGGCCGATCCCGTAGACCGAGGCGCAGACCAGGCCTAGCGCGCGCTCGGCGACCTGTGCGCGGTCGCCGAACTGCTCCTTCAACTCGGCGACGGTCGCCGAGTACAGCTGCTCGCGCGACGCGGGCAGGATGGCGCCTATCTGCGCGCCCATGAACTCGTCCTGCGACAGCACATCCTGCTGGCGGTTGATGCGGCTGATGCGGCGGATACGGTCGCAAAGCAGCAAGGTCTCCGTAGGCGACAGTCTAAGTTGCCGGACGGTACCCAGGATCATGCCGGAGTGCGCCGGAGCGGCTTCCTTGCCAAAAGCGCGGAAGTACCGGTCGACGAACTCCTCGTCGGTGCCTTCGGCAGTATCGAGTCGGACCAGCTCGCACCCCGGCAGCCAGCCTTTGGATTCGAGCCCGGACAGCAGTGCAGGGCGCTTGCTGAAGTCGGCCCCGACGAGCCAGCGCACGCCGTTGCGCTCGGCCTTCCAGATGTGACCGAAGATCCAGTACTTGCCCTCGATGAACATGTCTTCGGGCGCACGCCACATCGGCATGTCCTCGAAGCCATCGATGGCGACCAGCCGTGGGCTTTCGAGCGGTTCCTCCGCCAATGCCCCGATCCGGTCCAGGAATTCGATCAGGCCCTTGTAGGAAAGGATGCCTTCGGCGCCGAGATGGACCTGTTCATAGGTGCCGCCTGGATTCGCTGCCGCCCATTGCCGGCAGACTTCGTCAATGAAAGACACCCGCGCCAGGTCGTCATCGGCATCGACAAGAACGATGCGCCGGGCGTTCCCGTCGCCGTCCTCCAGGCAAAGCCGCTCGCAGGCATTGTTTACCTGCAGCTGCCGGGACATCAGGCGGCCAACCATCTGCGCCGGGAAGCGACGTTCACGCGACGCTGCTTCCGCGAGGTCATCGATCCGGTCCTCGAAGAACCGCCGGATCCCGGCCAGCATCTCCGTGTTGGTCGGCGATATCTCCTGGACGTCGAGCACCTGCGCCCCTGCATAGGCACGGATCGCCGCACGCAGGCGAGGAAGCCTGCTGGAGTCGTCCTCGCCCCCATTCTTGAGGATGAAGAGACCACTGGGGCCGGCATCGGTGCCTGGCGGTGGCGCGAAGTAGCGGTACACCTCCAGCTCGGTCACGCTGGTCCCGTCCTCGGGGCGCTCGCGGCCTTGGGCCAGCGCATCAAGCGTCTCCGGTGCGGGTGTCCAGCCGTACCGGTTTCCGATCAGGCCCAGGAAGTAGGGCTTGGCTTCGTCGACCAGATCCAGGCAACGCCGGATGATCTCGGCCTGGGTGCCGGGTCTGGAGTCGGGAATGCCCCAGACGAGGTCGATGACCCCCAGGCGGACGCCGCGGTCAGCTGCGTACTGTTCAAGTTCCTTGAATACCCCGTTGACCAGACAGCTGCGCGTGTCCTCCATGTCCTTGAACGTGGAGGAAATAAATACCAGCAAGTTTTTCATGAAGCCCCCTGTCCCCTATTGTGTTCTAGCACAGGGGGGCATGACCAGTCAGCCCGGAGGAATTCCAGGCTGAGCGGACTGGAGGGCAGGCTGGAGAAGGAGCAGGGCTGCGTCATCCGCGCACGAAACCGGCGTGTGGGTGACCGGGAACGTCTGTTAGCATCCGCCGGCGGAGCATCACACGGTCAAGGAGAGACCCATGGCATCCTGCAGGCTTGCTGCATCCAGTCTGTGCGTCACCTTGCTGGCGATGGCGCCGGCCTTCGGCCAGGCCATCAACAAGTGCACGCATCCGGTCACCGGCAAGGTGGCGTACTCCTCTTCGCCATGCCCGGCCACGGCCGAGGAGTGGCGACGGGAATTCGATCGGACCGGCAACCCGAATGACCGGGACCGGATGTCGGCGGCCGAGGCCAACGCCCGCATCGCGTCCTACGAACGCCAGGCCAGGCCTGCGCAGGCAGTGCGCGTGTCGAACGCGGGTCGCAGCGCCTCCCAGGGCGGCGTGATCCCGGTAACCGGCGGCAGCCAATGCCGGGACGCGAAGGCCCGCCGCGACCGGCTGCTGTACGAAGCCGGCCCGCGACCGTCGATCGAGTACCGCCGTGCCCTCGACAAGGAAGTGCAGGCCGCCTGCAAGTTCTAGCCGCAGGCAGACGCGAGGACCGGCACTGTTCCCGCTCAGGCGCGGAGCGCGGCAGCGCCTTCCGTCCGGTCTTTCCGGCCCGCCTCGAACGGATCCAGGTTTGGCTCTTCCTGCTCCTGCAAGCCGGCTGCCGCGCTGCGTGCGTAGCGCCCCGGCGGACTCCCGACATGCCGCGAGAAGGCGACGCTGAAGGTGCTGGCCGAGCTGTAGCCCACGCGCTGCGCGACCTCGGCGACGCCGATGTCGCCGTGCCGCAGGAGGTCCCTGGCCAGCGCCATGCGCCAGGCGAGCAGGTACTCCATCGGCGGCATGCCCATGACCCGGTTGAAGCGGTCGAAGAAGGCGGAGCGGGAGAGGGCGGCTTCCCTGGCCAGCTCGTTGACGGTCCAGCTCCGGGCAGGGTCCGCATGCATCGCACGGATCGCCGCGGCCAGGCGCGGATCCGACAGCGCCTGGACCAGGCCGCGGTCCACGCCCGACCCGGTGGCCGAACGCAGGGCCTCGATGAACAGCACATCCAGCAGCCGGGCCAACACGACGTCGCGCGCCGGCCGGCTTTCGCGCGACTCGTCGCCGAGCATGCGCACCAGCGTGGCCAGCCGGTGCTCACCGCGGATGTGGATCAGCTGCGGCATCAACGGGACCAGCAGGGCCGCGTCCGGCGAATCGAAGCTGCAGTGCCCGGCCAGGATGCGCATGTCGGCCGGTCCGTGCTGCGCCCCGATGCGGTAGAAGCCCTTGTCCAGTTCGACCGGAATCGAGTGGGTCGTGGAGTCCACCTCGTGCAGGCTGGACATGGTGACGCCGTAGGCGGCCGGGACCAGCACGAAATCCCCGGCCTGCAGGACCACCGGCCCGCTACCTTCGAGCACCAGCCGGCAGCCGCCCTCGATCACGACGCAATAGAACGGGTCCCCGCCATCCGATCGGCTGACCCGCCAGGGCCCGGCACCCACCACCTGCTTGGAGAAGCGCGCGGTGGGCTTGAGGAGCAGGACGATCTCCGCCAGTGGATCAACCATTTCCGGACTCCCGCGAACGGATAAAGGACTCTGGATTGTAGGAAGTACGGACACGGGTGCATACCTTGGTGACTAGCCCACCACTCGTGAGAACCCGAATGAAGACCGTACTGATCACCGGCTGCTCCTCCGGCTTCGGGCTGGACACCGCCCGTTATTTCCTGGGCCGGGACTGGCGCGTCGTCGCCACCATGCGCACCCCGCGCGAAGACCTGTTCCCGGCATCGCCGGACCTGCGGGTGCTGCCGCTGGATGTCACCGACCCGCACAGCATCCGGGCCGCGGTCGCCGGGGCAGGGGAGATCGATGTCCTCGTCAACAACGCCGGCTTCGGTGCGCCGGCGCCGTTCGAGCTGCAGGACATGGAGACCGTGCGCGGCCTGTTCGAAACCAACACCTTCGGCACCATCGCCATGGCCCAGGCCGTGCTCCCGCAGATGCGCGAGCGCGGGTCGGGCGTCATCATCAACGTGACCTCCAGTGCAACCTACAAGCCGCTGCCGCTGAACGGCGCCTACCGCGCCTCCAAGGCGGCGGTGAACGCCATCACCGAATCGCTGGCCGCCGAGATCGCCCAGTTCGGCCTGCGCGCGCACCTGGTCCTGCCTGGATCCTCCGGCGAGACCCGGTTCCGCGAATCCGCGCGTAGCGGCCTGCGCGGTTTCGACGACCCGGTGTACGGCCAGTTCATGCAGGACACCATCGCCCGCATGGCCAGCTCGGTCGGTCCCGGGACGCGTGCCCGGGACGTTGCCGAGGCGGTCTGGCGCGCGGCGACCGATCCGGCGGCGCCGCTCTACATTCCCGCTGGTGCGGATGCGGAGCAATGGGCCGCCGAGGCCAGGTAAACCCCGGTCGTGTGCTATCAGAAGACTCGGCCTGGGGACGGGCTTTGCCGCATGCGGCAAAGCCCGGTTTCTTCAGGGGCGAACAGAGCACCAGACGGCCTGTGGCCGGGCAGGATCCCTCTCCAAGGCCCTAAGTTAATTTCGCATAATGCACATTATGTAATAAGCAGGATGGCTCACCGTCCGGGTTCCCCTCTGGCCCGGAACTCCTTTCCGGACGCTCTGAATCCACAGCCGCCGCGACGATCCCGCCCGCGACTGCCCCCGTCTCTCCATCTTCAGTCCTCGAACGCCAACGCCCGGCATTGCCGGGCGTTGATGATTCGATTGCTTGTGGCGGGCGTTTGCCGCCTCGCAAGCACGACAGCGGCCGGCTGCCAGGCTCAAGCCGGCTGGTCAGATCGCCGCGGTCACCACGATCTCGACCTTCCATTCCGGTCGCGCCAGCCTGGCCTGCACGGTCGCGCGCGGCGGCGTGTGGCCCGGCACCACCCATTCGTCCCAGGCGTGGTTCATGCCCTGGAAGTCGGCGATGTCGGCCAGGAAAATCTCCGCGCGCAGGATCTTCGACTTGTCGGTGCCGGCCTGCGCCAGCAGCGCGTCGATCGCTTCCAGCACCTCGCGGGTCTGGCCGACGATGTCCTTGGTCGGGTCCTCGGGCACCTGGCCGGCCAGGTAGGCCACGCCGTTGTGGATGGCCATTTCCGACAGCCGCGGGCCGATCTCGAAACGCTGGATCATGGGTAACTCCTGAATAGGGATGCGAGAGCGTGCGCAGCATACAACGCGGCGCTTCCGGCCGGTTCTGGCGCGCCTCCGATGCCTCGCCCCGGATGCCGGCTCCTACGCACTCGACCGCGAATCGGGGCCGGCCAGGCGCGCGCGGAATTGCCCGAAGTTGCGCTTCCGACCAATGGGAACGCAGGGCCTCCGGTCTTCAGCCAGCAGCGAGGCTGGCGGCATACACTGGCGCTGCAGACAGGCATTCGGGAGGTTGCCATGTTCGCAAGCCTGACCCTCGCGGCAGCCCTGGCGCTGGCTCCGGCCTCGCCCGCCTCGCCATTGCCCGACATCACCGATATCCCCTCGGTACCGGTCACCCCGATCGCGCCATTGACCATGGAACAGGTCATGGCGGTGCCGGAAGAACTGCGCGCCGAAGTCCGCAAACGCGTGGTCGAACCCGGCGGCGGTTCGCGCAGCCGCAAGCTGGACCTGCTGGCGGCCTACGTGTTCGGCGACGACGGGCTGGCTCTGGACTACGACAACGACTACACCCGCACCGTCTCCGAGGTGTACCGGGACCGCAAGGCCAACTGCCTGTCCTTCACCCTGCTCTTCGTGGCCCTGGCGCGCGAGGCCGGGCTGGACGCGCAGGTCCAGGAGGTGGGCGAAGTGCTGGCCTGGTACCAGGACGAAGGCGTGATCTACAACGCCAACCATGTCAACGTCGGTGTGCGCACCGGCGCGCAGTGGCAGGTGGTGGACGTCGATACCAACATCCTGGCGGCGCGCAACCGGCCGTTCGGGGTGGACGACCGCCGCGCCATGGCCCACTTCCACAACAACCGCGGCGCCGAGCTGATGGCCGACGGCGACCTCGCCTCCGCCCACCTCGCCCTGCGCGCGGCGCTGCAGGACGATCCGGAATTCGTCCCGGCCTGGAACAACTACGGCGTGCTGCTGCTGCGCATGGGCGACCCCCAGGGCGCCGAGCACGCGTACCTGACCGGGCTTCGGCACAAGCGCGAACACGCCGCCACGCTGAGCAACCTGGTCTCGCTGTACCGCCGCACCGGCGACGAACGCCAGCAGCGACGCTACGAGTGGCGGCTGGACCGGGTGCAGCGCACCGACCCGTTCCACCAGTTCATGCTGGCCCTGGAATGCGAGCACAACGCCAACTACGAGTGCGCGATCACCCGCTACCGGCGCGCGATCGCGCTGCAGGGGGAGGAACACCAGTTCCACTTCGGGCTGGCGCGCGTGTATTTTCTCTCCGGCGACCTGGGCGCGGCCCAGCGCGAACTGGGCCGCGCGCTCAACCTCGGCGACAACGACAAGGTGCGCAGCGTGTACAAGCAGAAGCTGGACAGCCTGCGTCGCTGGCGCGAACAGGCCTCGACCCGGCTGCAACACTGAGGACAGGGATGACCGATACGCTGGAGTTCGAACTGGAAGGCGAATACGTCGAACTCAACCAGCTGCTCAAGCTGGCCGGGCTGTGCGACAGCGGCGGCGCCGGCAAGCAGCTGGTCGCCGCCGGCCTGGTCCGCGTGGACGGCGAGGTCGAATGGCGCAAGACCTGCAAGATCCGCGAGGGCCAGCGGGTCGAACTCGACGGCACCACGATCCACGTCGTGACCGCGCCCGTCGACTGAGCCCGCCCCGCGCCCGGGTCCTCTCCCCTGCCCCGTCCCCGCACCTGATCTGGACCGCCGCCGCGGCATGAAGCGCCCGCGCGCCCTTAGAATGCCGGCCAGGCGGCGCGAACGCCGCGGGAACGACGGGACGAGGACGGATGAAGCAGGCGTTGCCCACCTGGATGCGTGACTGGCTGGACGTGATCGTGCCGGTCGGCGAGGTCGTGCTGGTGCTGCTGGGGGCGTGGCTGCTGCAGCGCCTGATGCGCTCCCTGATCGTCCGCCTGGGCAACACCCGCGGACTGCCCCGGGAAATGGCCACGGTGATGCGCCGCGTGTCGGCGACGCTGATCAGCTTCGGCGCGGTGCTCCTGGTCCTGGATCGACTGGGCGTGTCCGGCACCGTGCTGTGGACCGCCTTCACCGGTTTCGCCGCAGTGGGCGCGGTCGCGTTCTTCGCCGCCTGGAGCGTGCTGTCGAACATCTTCTGCGCGGTGCTGATCTTCAGCACGCGGCTGTTCCGCCTCAGCGACTACGTCGAGGTGCTGGAGAACGGCGAGAAGCCGGGGCTCAAGGGCCGGGTCGTGGACATCAACCTGATCTACAGCACGCTGCAGGAGGTCGGGCCCGACGCCAGGGACACCGGCAGCGTGCTGCAGGTGCCCAACAGCATGTTCTTCCAGCGCACCGTGCGACGCTGGCGCGGGACCACGGTTCCGACCAGGTGGCTGGATACGCCGGCCGCCAACGCGGCGTCGCAGGAAAGCCGCTGAGGCGCGCGACCGGATCGGCGCTCAGCGCAGCTGGCTGTCCTTGCTGCCACGGCGGTTGTAGGCGCTGAACGCAGCCTCCTCGTCGTGCGCTTCCTGGCATGGCACGCACAGGCGCACTCCGGGCATGGCCCGGCGCCGCGCCAGCGGGATCGGCGCGTCGCACTCCTCGCAGCGCTCCAGGCCCGGGCCCTGCGGCAGCTGCCGGCGCGCGCGCTCCACCGCGTCCTTCACCGTCGCGTCGATCTGGTCGTTGACCGCGCCGTCGCCTGCCCAGCCTGTCGCCATGTCCGTCCTCCAGCCCTCACTCTCCCCGACAGCATGTGGCCGCCGGGAGGGGGATTCAACCCGCCCGGCCCCGCCCGGAACGGCTGCCCGTCCCGGCCTTGCGCGCCCTTCCGCCGCCAGCCGTCGTTCCTGGACCACGCACCGGACCGTCGCCGGCGACCTTGCGACCACCCGAGGTGCGCGTGGTCGCGCGGACCGTACCGGTCGACGCCTTCTTCGCCGCCTTCGCGGGAGCCTTGCGCGCGGTCTTCGTGGTGGCGGCTTTCTTTGCGGTCGTCTTCCGTGCCGCTGCCGACTTGCCTGCGCCGCCCCGGCCACCTGCTTTCTTGGCCGCCTCCATCCGCAGTTGGCCGCTGTCGCCCATGGCCGAATCGTCCTTGCGCACCCGCGAGATCACGAAGGCGATGGCCTTGCCCAGCAGCGTCGACGGACCGTCCCAGTACTCGACCGTGTGCACGGTGACCTTGATAAGGGCCAGGTCCGGATCGGTGCGGCCGCCGGGGAAGAACGCCTTCATCGCGTCGTTCCAGTAGGCGTCGATCAACGCCTGCTCGTCGACCAGTTCGGCGGTGCCGGCCACCGACAGGTAGACGTTGCGTTCCTTGGAGGCGTAACCGACGTTGACCTTGGGGTTGCGCCGGATCTCGTCGACCTTGGCGCTGGAGCGGCGGGTGAAGAACCACAGCACCTTGCCGTCGAACTCGGCCTCCTGGGTGCTCAGCGGGCGGCTCACCGGGAAGCCGCCCTCGCCCCAGGTGGTGAACATCGCGATGTCGATGCCCTTGATCAGGCCCCGCAGTTGTTCGCGCTTCTCGGTGGCGGTGGCCATGTCCTTCCTCGCTGGCGTTGGATCGCAGGTCGCGATGCCGTGACGCTAGCGGGACCGGTGGCGATCCGCCGTGAAGGACACACGGCCGGTTGCAACGCCCGGCCGGATGCCGGCGCGCGGTTCAACCCGCACGCCGGCCATTGCGAAGATCAGGCGCGCCCGGTACGCGTGCCGCGCTGGTGCCACGCCGCCAGCAGCTCGGCCTCGCGTTCGCGGCTGATCCCGGCGCGCAGCTTGGCCTGGCGCTCGGCCGGCAGCTTGCCGAACCAGTCCATCAGGTCGGCGATGGTGGTCTCCAGCGGACGGAAGATCAGGCCGGCGGCGACGGCACGGGCATTGCTGACCTGGCCGTAGCCGCCGTAGGGACCTTCGTTGCGCGGCACCCAGATCGGCAGCTCGATCTGCTTCTCCTCGACGAAGGCGCTGTCGACGTAGGTGAAGCGCGGCTGCCCGCCGGTGGCCTTGCGGCTGGCCTCGAGCATCGCGTCCATGGTCAGCGTGTCGCGCGGGCCGCAGGCGTTGAAGGTGCCGAAGGTGCGGTTCTCGGCCAGGCGGATCATCCACTCGCCCAGGTCGCGGCCATCGATCACCTGGATCGGGTCCTTGCCGTCGCCGGGCACCAGCATCTCGCCGCCCTGCGCCACGCGGTGCGGCCAGTAGGTGAAGCGGTCGGTCTCGTCGCGCGGGCCGACGATGTAGCCCGGGCGCACGATGGTCACCGCCTTGCCGAACTGGCGGAACGCCTCGGCCTCGCTCAGCGCCTTGAGCGGACCGTACAGGTTTTCCATGTCGGCGATCAGGGTCTGCCGGGTCTCGGCCATCGCGTCCTTGCCGCGGTACTGGGCCAGCGGCGCGTCCTCGTCGATGCCCGGCCGGCTGCCGTCGGCGTAGACCGAGATGGTCGAAATGAACAGGTAGTGGCCGACGTTGCCGGCCAGCACCTGGGCGGCGTCGCGCACCCACGACGGCAGGCTGGTCGGGTTGTCGATGCACACGTCCCAGGTGCGGCCCTTGAGCGCGGACAGGTCGCCGGTCTCGCGGTCGCCGTGCAGCTGTTCGACCTCGCCCGGCCATTCCGGCGAAGGCCGCTTGCCGCGGTTGAACAGCGTGACCTGATGGCCGCGGGCCAGCGCGTACTGGACCTGGAACGGACCGGTGAAGCCGGTGCCGCCGAGGATCAGGATGCGCAGCGGGCGCGCGGCGCGGGCGATCGGCGCCCACGACGGCAGAGCGGCGCTGGCGGCGGCGAGCGCGCCGATACGGAGCAGGTCACGACGGGTGGTGCGCATGGGTCTCTCCTGTCTGCGGGAGCAGCCACAGGCGGGCCTCCCGATCGACGGGATTGAAGCATCGTGCCCCGTGCCGGCGCCCATGACGAAAGTCGGGGGGCCGCCCGGCATGCCCTCCGGCCAGACCGCCCAACACCCGGCGTTGATGCGGCGACCGGCACGCTTGGCCGTACGTCACCGGCCGGAGCGATCGATGGAAGCCACCTACCACCCCTTCTCGGAACTGTTCGCCCAGCTGGGCCTGGCCGACGACCGCGCGGCGATCGAGGCGTTCATCGCCACCCACGCGCCGCTGCCGGAGCAGCTGCGGCTGGAAGAAGCGCCGTTCTGGACGCCCGCGCAGGCGCAGCTGCTGCGCGAGGAGCGCATCGACGACGCGGACTGGGCGATCGTCGTCGACCAGCTCAACCTGGCGCTGCGCGGCCCGGGCCCTCAGGCCTTGCGCAGGAAGATGGTCTTGAGCACCAGGCCCTTGATCTTGTCGGAGTTGCCCTCGATGTGCTCGGGGTCGTCCTCGACCAGGCGGATGTTGCGGATCACCGTGCCTTGCTTGAGCGGGATCGACGAGCCCTTGACCTTGAGGTCCTTGATCACCACCACCGAATCGCCGGCGGACAGCACGTTGCCGTTGCTGTCGCGCACCACCACGCCGCCTTCGGCCGCCTCGGCGACGGACGACCACTCGTGGCCGCAGTCCGGGCAGATCCAGAGCGCGCCATCGGCGTAGACATTCTCAAGCCCGCATTGCGGGCAGGCGGGGAAATCGGCCATGCGTGGCGGTCCGTTCTATGGGGCCGCGCATTTTAACCGACGCCTGCGTACGGCTGGTCAAGGCCAGCTTCGGTCCGTCGGTGCGCACCTGCCAGAACGGTTCGTTGGTGAGCAGGACCAGTTCGTCCTGCAGCGACGGCGTACGCGCGTCGGGCTCGTCCGCGGCGGCGCCGGCATCGACGGACGCGGCGGGTTCGCTCGCGCCCTGCTCAGCCGCGCGTCCGCACGCGGCCAGGGCCAGGCAGAGGGCTCCTGCATAGGAGCGGCGGGAAAGCGGAGAGTGACAGGCGCATCGTGCTTCTCCTCTTGCGGTTGGGCCAACGGCCGCGGCCCCGCCCTCAGGGCGATGCCAGGGTCTGCGCTCCGCGTACCAGTTCGTCGACGGGGTAGCCGAGCGCGCCGAGCTGTTCGACCAGCGTCGCGTACAGCTGCGCATCCATCACCGGATCGCGGGAGAGTATCCAGAGATGGTCGCGATCCGGGCCACCGACCACCGCCCAGCGGTAGTCCGGATCGACCCCGATCACCCAGTAGGGCGCCCAGGTCATCGGCAGCCAGGAGGTCCACTTCGGCGCGAAACGCACGCGCAGCGAACCCGGGTTGCCCGGCACCGGCTGGGCCACGCCCAGCGCTTCGATGCGCTTGCCCTTGGCCGTGGTGCAGGCGTTGCGCACCTCGATCGTGCCGTCGTCCTGCAGCGTGTAGGTGGCGGTGGTATCGCGCACGCACTTGCGCTGGAAGAACATCGGCAGGTGCGCCACCTCGTACCAGGTCCCGGCGTAGCGCTCCAGGTCCAGCACTGGCACCGGCATGTTGCGGGAGATGTCCTGGGCCGCGACGGGGCTGGCCGGCAACAGCAGCAGGGAAAGCAGGACGGCAGGGAGCGGGATCAGGCGCATGCAACGGTTCATGGAATTCAAGGTGGTGCGACCCTGACACCGCCGGCGTGAGTGCGCCGTCGTGGCAATGCCGGGTCGCTTCAGCATCCGGAAAAGCGTCCTCAGGCGCCAAACCTCAGCACCCGCCAGGTGTACAGGCCCAGCGCGGTCAGCAGCAGTGAGCCGCCCAGGTGCAGGGCCACGCCGAGCACCGCGCTGCCGTACTGCTGGCGCAGCAACTGCTGGACGATTTCCGCGGAGAAAGTGGAGAAGGTCGTCAGCCCGCCGAGCAGGCCGGTCACGAGGAACAGGCGCCATTCCGGGGCCAGCCCCGGTCGCGAGGTGATGAAGCCCATCGCCAGGCCGATGGCGTAACCGCCGACGAGGTTGGCGGCCAGGGTGCCCAGCGGCACCGGCGCGCGCGCCGGGTTGAGCCACACCGACAGACCCCAGCGCATCCACGCGCCGATCGCCGCGCCGGCGCCCACCGCGATGAAGGAACGCACCATCTCCACTGCCCTGCTCCCCCTTCGGATGCCGCGGTGCCGTCGCTCAGCCCTTGCCGCGGCGCGCTTCGGCGCGCGCCGCCCGCAACCGGTCGAGCTTTTCCTTGAGCTTGATCTCCAGCCCGCGCTCGACCGGTTCGTAGTAGACCCGCTCGCCCATCGCATCGGGGAAGCCGGTCTGGTCCAGCGCCACCCCGCCAGCGGCGTCGTGGTCGTACTGGTAGCCCTTGTTGTAGCCCAGCTGCTTCATCAGCTTCGTCGGCGCGTTGCGCAGGTGCATCGGCACCTCGGCCGTGCCGTACCTGTGCACGTCGGCGCGCGCGGCGTTCCAGGCGGCGTAGGCGGCGTTCGACTTGGCCGTGCTGGCCAGGTAGATCGCCACCTGGGCCAGGGCCAGGTCGCCCTCCGGGCTGCCCAGGCGTTCGTAGGTGTCCCAGGCGTCGACCGACATCTGCAGCGCGCGCGGGTCGGCCAGGCCGATGTCCTCGACCGCCATGCGGGTGAGCCGGCGCGCCAGGTAGGACGGATCGCAGCCGCCGTCGAGCATCCGCGCCAGCCAGTACACGGCCGCGTCGGGATTGGAACTGCGGATCGACTTGTGCAGCGCCGAGATCTGGTCGTAGAACTGCTCGCCGCCCTTGTCGAAGCGGCGGGTGCGGTCGGCCAGCACCTGCAGCAGGGTCTGCTCGGTGACCTGGCCGCCTTCGTCCAGCGCCAGTTCGGCGGCGATCTCCAGCAGGGTCAGGGCGCGGCGCACGTCGCCGTCGGCCGCCGAGGCGATCTCGCGCAGCAGCGGCTCCTCGACGGCGATGCCCTGCCCGCCCAGGCCGCGCTCGCCGTCGGCCAGCGCCCGCTGCAGCGCCTCGGTGATGTCGTCGACCGACACCGCCTCCATCACGTGCACGCGGCAGCGCGACAGCAGCGCCGAGTTCAGCTCGAAGGACGGGTTCTCGGTGGTGGCGCCGACGAACACGATGCTGCCGCGCTCGATGTGCGGCAGGAACGCGTCCTGCTGGGTCTTGTTGAAGCGGTGCACCTCGTCCACGAACAGGACGGTGCGGCGGCCCTCGGCGAAGCGCTGCGCCGCCTCGGCGAGCACCTGGCGCACTTCCGGCAGGCCGGAGAGCACGGCGGAGATCGCGCGGAAATCGGCGTCGGCGTACTGCGCCAGCAGCAGCGACAACGTGGTCTTGCCGCAACCCGGCGGCCCCCACAGGATCATCGAATGCACGCGCCCGGATTCGACCGCGCGGCGCAGCGCCGAACCCGGCGCCAGCAGCCGGCGCTGGCCGACCATCTCGTCCAGGGTGCGCGGGCGCATGCGCTCGGCCAGCGGGCGCATCGCCTCCTGCCGCGCGGAGTCGGCGGACAGCAGGTCGGTATCGGTGGAAGCGGCGCGGCGCGGACGGCTCATGCCACCATCCTAGCGCCTGCGATCGCGCAGGCCGCGACCGCGGCGCCGTGGATCATTCGCCGACCACGTCCACGCCCGGACCCGGGGTGAACCTGAAGGTGGTGGCGGCGAAGGCCGGGTTGCGCTTCCAGCCCTGGAAGCTGATCTCGGTCTTCTGGCCGACCAGGTCCAGCACCTGCATCCGCGCCAGGCCCTGCGCGCCGAAGCCCAGGCGCGCCATCTGGAAGTTGGTTTCGGCGCCGACCTTCGGGGTCAGGGTCAGCCACTGCAGGCCGTCGCTGGCGGCGGCTTCCTCGCTGACGTCGAACTGCCGGTCCAGGCGCGCCGGGTCGAACAGCGCCACCAGCGGGCTGTTGCGCTCTTCCTCGCCCTGCGGCTTGAGCGTGGCCTGCTCCAGGTCCGGCTCGTAGATCCAGACCTTCTGCCCGTCGGCGACGATCAGCTGCGCGAACGGCTTCGTGTACTCCCAGCGGAACAGCCGCGGCGCGGCTACGGCGACCGTGCCGCTGCTCTTTTCCTTGGCGCGGCCATTGGCGTCGAACACCTGCTGGCTGAACTGCCCCTCCAGGCCCTTGAGGCCGCTGGTGAAGCGGACCAGTTCGTCGCGGGCGCCGGCGCTGGCGTTGCCGGCCAGCAGCAGGCCCAGCCCAAGGCCGAGGACGAGACGGAAGGCGTTGCGCGGAGTGCGATGCATGGCGATGACCGGAGTCGTGATCGGATGGCGGGAGTGTGCGACGGGAAACCTGAACAGGCGTCGATGCCGCCGGGGAACTGCCTTGCTCAGTCGCGCGGCGGCGGAGGGGCCAGCACGCTGCGGTCGCCGTTGTGCTCCGGCCCGCTGACCACGCCGGCCGCTTCCATCGCCTCGATCAGGCGCGCGGCGCGGTTGTAGCCGATCTTCAGCCGGCGCTGCACGCCGGAGATCGAGGCGCGCCGGGTCTCGGTGACGATCCGCACCGCCTCGTCGTACAGCGGGTCGGATTCGTCGCCGCCGCTGCTGGTCTCGGGCAGGCCGGTGGCGCCGACCACCACGCCGTCGCCCAGCGTCTGGACCTCGTCCAGTACGCCCTCGATGTAGTCGGCGCGGCCGCTGGCCTTGAGGTGTTCGACGACGCGATGCACCTCGTCGTCGCTGACGAAGGCGCCGTGGATGCGCTCGGGCATCGCCGTGCCCGGCGGCAGGTAGAGCATGTCGCCGTGGCCCAGCAGGGTCTCGGCGCCGGACTGGTCCAGGATCGTGCGCGAGTCGATCTTGCTCGAGACCTGGAAGGCGATGCGGGTGGGGATATTGGCCTTGATCAGGCCGGTGATCACGTCCACCGACGGACGCTGGGTAGCCAGGATCAGGTGGATGCCGGCGGCGCGGGCCTTCTGCGCCAGGCGCGCGATCAGCTCCTCGACCTTCTTGCCGACGATCATCATCATGTCGGCGAATTCGTCGATGAAGATGACGATGAACGGCAGCGGCTCCAGCGGGCGCGGCGCCTCGCCCAGCTCCGGGTTCGGCCGGAACAGCGGGTCCATCAGCGGCTGGCCGGCGTCCTGGGCGTCCTTGACCTTCTTGTTGAAGCCGGCCAGGTTGCGCACGCCGACCGCGCTCATCAGCTTGTAGCGGCGCTCCATCTCCGCCACGCACCAGCGCAGGCCGTTGGCGGCCTCCTTCATGTCGGTGACCACCGGCGCCAGCAGGTGCGGGATGTCCTGGTAGACGCTCAGCTCGAGCATCTTCGGATCGATCATCAGCATCCGCAGTTCTTTCGGCGTGGCCTTGTACAGCAGGCTCAGGACCATGGCGTTGACCGCCACGGACTTGCCCGAGCCGGTGGTACCGGCGACCAGCAGGTGCGGCATGCGCGCCAGGTCGGCCACGGTCGGCCGGCCGGCGATGTCCTTGCCCAGGGCCAAGGTCAGCACGCTGGCGGACTTGTCGTATTCCTTCGAGCGCAGCAGCTCGGAGAGGAAGATCATCTCGCGGCTGGTGTTGGGGATCTCCAGGCCGATCACCGACTTGCCCGGGATCACGTCGACCACGCGCACCGACTTCACCGACAGGCCGCGGGCGATGTCCTTGTCCAGCGAACTGATCTGGCTGACCTTGACGCCCGGCGCCGGCTCCAGCTCGAAGCGGGTGATCACCGGGCCCGGGTAGGCCCCGACCACCTGCACGTCGATGCGGAAGTCCTTGAGCTTGAATTCGATCTGCCGCGACAGCGCCTCGAGGGTCTCCTCGGAGTAGCCGCGCGCCTGCGGCTTGGGATCGTCGAGCAGGGCCAGCGGCGGCAGGCCGTCGGGCGTGCTGCCGGCGCCGTGGAACAGCGGGATCTGGGTCTCGCGCTTGGCGCGCTCGCTCTTCTCCACCACCGGCGCAGCCGGCGGCTCGATCTTCACCGGCTCGCGGCGCGCCTGGCGCACGGCCTCGGTCTTGCGCGTCTCCTCGCGCTCCTCGCGCAGGTCGCGGGTGCGCTTCCACTGCTCGGCCTGCTGGGTCTTGCGCCGGACCATATCCGGCAGCGCCAGCACCAAGGCGCCGATCTTCTCCATCACCCAGAACCAGGACAGCCCGGTGGCCAGGGTCACCGATACCAGCAGCAGCACGACCAGGAACATGTTGCCGCCCAGCTCGCCGAACCCGGTGGCCAGCGACTTGCCGACCAGCTGGCCGATCACGCCGCCGGCCTGGCCCGGGTCGCCTACGTTGAGCGCGCCGATCCGGCGCAGGTGCAGCAGGCCGGTCAGCGAGATCAGGAAACCGACGATGCCGACCAGGCGCAGCGCCGGCCCGAGCTCGTCCTCCTCGCCCAGGCCGAACAGCGCGATCCACGCCACCGCGCCGAGGATCACCGGCAGCACGAAGGCGGCGTAGCCGAACAGCTGGATCAGCACGTCGGCGATATAGGCCCCGGCGAAGCCGCCGAGGTTCTGCACCGGCGCGGTCAGGCTGCCGCTGTGCGACCAGCCCGGGTCGTCAGGCGAATAGCTGGCCAGGCATGCCAGCAGGTACAGCAGCAGCGGCGCGATCACGATCAGCGCCAGGTCGCGCCACAAGCGTTGCCGGCGCGCGCCGGCCGCGGACGCGTCGGCGCGTGGGGCTGCGCCACGGCTGGACTTGCTGCGTTCCGTCAATGCCTTGGCCACGTCGTCCCGGTTCTGGAAGTTGCTCGCAGAATGCGATGTTAGGCCTTGATCTTAAATGCTTCTGTCCGCCATTGCCTAGCGCTGTCCCCGCTGGCCGGGCTCCCCTGCCCCATGGCGCCGCCGGCCCATCCTACCGGCCTGCGGACGCGGCGCATACCCGCGCTCCGGAGCACTGCATGGCGACCGCGCATGCATGCACCGACGACGCTGTGTCCGGATGTTCGCCTTGATTCGCCCCCGTACGGCCGCCACTCTATGCGCTGCCTTCCGACCCCTTCCTGGACTGCATGACCTCCACCAAGCACTCGCGCCTGCTCATCCTCGGTTCCGGCCCCGCCGGCTGGACCGCCGCCGTCTATGCGGCCCGCGCCAACCTCAAGCCGGTGGTGATCACCGGCCTGCAGATGGGCGGGCAGCTGATGACCACCACCGAGGTCGACAACTGGCCGGGCGACGCCCACGGCCTGATGGGCCCGGACCTGATGGCGCGCATGCAGGCCCATGCCGAGCGCTTCGACACCGAGGTCGTGTTCGACCATATCCACACCGCCGACCTGTCGAAGAAGCCGTTCACCCTCGTCGGCGACAACGGCACCTACACCTGCGACGCGCTGATCATCGCCACCGGCGCCACCGCCAAGTACCTGGGCATCGAGTCGGAGGAGAAGTTCAAGGGCCGCGGCGTGTCCGCCTGCGCCACCTGTGACGGCTTCTTCTACAAGGACCAGGACGTGGTCGTGGTCGGCGGCGGCAACACCGCCGTGGAAGAGGCGCTGTACCTGTCCAACATCGCCCGCAAGGTCTACCTGGTCCACCGCCGCGACACCCTGCGTGCGGAGAAGATCATGCAGGACAAGCTGTTCGCCAAGGTCGAGGCCGGCAAGATCGAGCCGGTCTGGCACCACACCATCGACGAGGTGCTCGGCAACGACGCCGGCGTCACCGGCGTGCGGGTGAAGTCGGCGCTCGACGGCAGCACCCGCGAGATCCCGTGCCACGGCTTCTTCGTCGCCATCGGCCACCACCCGAACACCAGCCTGTTCGAAGGCCAGCTAGCGATGAACAACGGCTACCTGGAGATCCGCTCGGGCCTGGGCGGCAACGCCACCCAGACCTCGGTCGAGGGCGTGTTCGCCGCCGGCGACGTCGCCGACCAGCACTACCGCCAGGCGATCACCTCCGCCGGCTTCGGCTGCATGGCCGCGCTGGACGCGGAGCGCTACCTCGACAAGGGCGCCTGATGCCTGCCAGGTCGCGGCGACGCTCCGGCGCCGCGGCCGCAACTGCCGCGCCCCGCTTGCGGGGCCGGGCACCGCGATGAGGGCGAGGCCGTGACCCTGCAGGTCCGCGAACTGGACGCGCTGGCGTCGATCGATGCGACGCAGTGGGATGCCCTGCACGACGGCCGCAACCCGTTCGTCGCGTACGCGTTCCTGGAAGGCCTGGAGCGCCACGGCTGCCTGCGCCGCGACTGGGGCTGGACCCCGCGCCATCTCACCCTGTGGGACGGCGGCGAACTGGTGGCCGCGGCGCCGGGCTACCTGAAGACCAATTCGCACGGCGAGTTCGTGTTCGACCATGCCTGGGCCCATGCCTACGCCCGGCACGGCATGGACTACTTCCCCAAGTGGCTGTTCGCCGTGCCGTATTCGCCGGTCACCGGTCCGCGCCTGCTTGCCCGCGACGACGCCTGGCGGCGCGAGCTGCTTGCCGCGATGGCCGGACACAGCGCGGCCGCCGGCCTGCCCTCGGCCCACGTCAACTTCCATACCGACGGCGAGGACGCACTGTTCGGGGACGACTGGCTGCCGCGCAGCGACGTGCAATACCACTGGCACAACCGCGGCTGGACCGGCTTCGATGCCTTCCTGGCGGACATGGACCACCGCCACCGCAAGAACATCCGCCAGGAGCGGGTCAAGGTCGCGCGGGCCGGGGTGGAGTTCCGCCGCCTGCATGGCGACGAGGCCTCGAGCGTGGAGCTGGACGCCATCCACCACTTCTACCGGCAGACCTTCGCCGAGTACGGCAACGCGCCCGCCCTTACCCGCGACTTCATCGGACATCTTGCGCGAAGCATGTCGCGCAACTTGTTGATAATACTTGCATATCTCGGGGGGTCACCCATCGCCGGCGCCTTGTGCCTGCGCGGCACCGACACCCTGTACGGCCGCTACTGGGGCAGCGACGCGGTGCTGCCGGGCCTGCACTTCGAGACCTGCTACTACCAGGGCATCGAGTACTGCCTGGAGCAGGGCCTGGCCCGCTTCGAGCCGGGCGCCCAGGGCGAGCACAAGATCGCCCGCGGTTTCCTGCCGGCCTTCGTGCGCAGCCGCCACTGGATCGCCGATCCGGCGTTCCGGGGGGCGCTGCGCGAATGGTGCGCCGAAGAGGCGGAGGCGACCCGCCGCTACGCCGCCAGCCTGGCCCGGCACAGCCCCTTCCGCGAGGCCGCCGGCCCCGCCCCCTGATCGCCATGCACCGCCTGCCCTTCGTACTGCCGGACGACCCGCACGCGCCCTTCCCTCCCGCCGACCAGGCGCTGGACGAGCCGGACGGGCTGCTCGCCATCGGCGGCGACCTGTCGCTGCCGCGCCTGCTGCAGGCCTACCGGCACGGCATCTTCCCGTGGTACTCGCGGGGCCAGCCGATCCTGTGGTGGAGCCCGGACCCGCGCACCGTGTTCCGTACCGACGGGGTGCGCCTGTCCAGCCGCTTCCGCCGCGAGCTGCGCCGCAGCCGCTGGCAGGTGCGCGCCGATACCGCCTTCGCCGAGGTGGTCGCCCGCTGCGCAGCGATCCCGCGGCCGGGCCAGCACGGCACCTGGATCCTGCCGGAAATGCAGCAGGCCTACCGCCGGCTCCACGACCTCGGCCACGCCCATTCGGTGGAGGTGTACGACGAGGACGGCGTGCTGGCCGGCGGGATCTACGGCGTGGCGGTCGGATGGATGTTCTTCGGCGAGAGCATGTTCAGCGCGCGCTCCGGCGGCTCGAAGATCGCCCTGGCGGCGCTGGCGCGGCGCCTGCACGACTGGGGCTGGCCGCTGCTGGACGCCCAGGTAGCCAATCCGCACCTCGAGTTCCTCGGCGCCGAGGCCTGGCCGCGGCCGCGGTTTCTCGCCGAGGTGGCCAATCTGGTCCGCCAGCCCGGGCGCGAAGGCCCTTGGACCGGGGCTTTCGGCACCATGGCGGCGGCCGGCCTGGCCGCGTCATCCAGCGTCCGTTAACACATTTTTTGCCTTTGCCGCCAGCCTGGCGTAAAATGCCGGGCTTTCGCCCCAGAAGCGCTTACCGGAACCGCATGTCGAAAGACGATTCCATCGAGTTCGAAGGCACCGTCATCGAGACGCTGCCCAATACCACCTTCCGGGTCCGCCTGGAGAACGGGCACGAGATCATCGCCCACATCTCCGGCCGCATGCGCAAGAACTACATCCGCATCCTGACCGGCGACCGCGTGAAGGTCGAGATGACGCCCTACGACCTGACCAAGGGCCGCATCACCTACCGCATGAAGTGACGGCTGGCGCACCGCGCCGGATCCGTAGTAGAAAAGGCGGCCACCTGGCCGCCTTTTTTCTTGCCCTTTGCGCGGGCTGGCGCCAGCGCGTGCCGCAAGTCACCGGGACCTGCGACGCAGTGTCCAAGGTCACTGTCACCTCAGGCAGATTTGCCGCCGAAGCGCGGCGCATAGCCTGTGCACGGTCCAATCCGGACCGGACCAAGAACCCTTTCCCCATGAACAAGAAGCTCATTCTCGCCGCCGCCGCGATGCTCGCCGGTTTCGCCGCCAATGCGTCCGCCGCCAATGGCAACGCCCTGACCGACTGCGTCGACCTGGGCAGCAACCAGGAAATCGTGCGCTCGGGCGGCACCCAGAACTTCCTGCTGCGCGATGGCGACGAGCACTACCTGGTCGGCTTCCGCGGCGACTGCGCCTCGCTGCCGACCACCTCGAAGCTGGAGATCATCACCGAGGGCACCGCCAACCGCCTGTGCGCCACCGGCACCATCGTCAAGACCAAGCGCGAGAACTGCCAGGTCGGCAAGGTCGAGTCGATCGACGCCGAGCAGTTCGCCGCCCGCAAGAAGCGCGCCGCGCGCTGACCGCCTGCGCCGGTCGCCCGCCGCCCGTCTACTCGTCGTGGCGGCCGGCGGCGACCCGGCCAGAAAGAAAGCCTCCGCCATGGACTGGCGGAGGCTTTTTTCTTGCGCAGGTTTTGCTGTTGCGCCACGGTCAGACCGTGGCCGGGAGCAGGCGCTCCGGCTCGGACTGGCTCTCGACCACCAGCTCGCCGTCGACCACGTCGATGTTGACCCGGCCGCCATCGACCAGCTTGCCGAACAGCAGCTCGTCGGCCAGCGGGCGCTTGATCTTCTCCTGGATGACGCGGGCCATCGGCCGCGCACCCATCAGCGGATCGAAGCCGTGCTGGGCCAACCACTCGCGGGCGGTCGGCGAGGCCGACAGCGCCACGTGCTTCTCGTTGAGCTGCATCTCCAGCTCGATCAGGAACTTGTCCACCACGCGCAGGACGTGGTCGAAGCCCAGCGGCTGGAACTGCACCACCGCGTCGAGGCGGTTGCGGAATTCCGGGCTGAAGCTCTTGCGGATGACCTCCATCGCGTCGGTGGAGTGGTCCTGGCGGGTGAAGCCGATCGAGCGCCGCGAGGCCTGGGCCGCGCCAGCGTTGGTGGTCATCACGATCACCACGTTCTTGAAGTTGGCTTCGCGCCCGTTGGTGTCGGTCAGCACGCCGCGGTCCATGACCTGCAGCAGGATGTTGAAGATGTCCGGGTGCGCCTTCTCCACCTCGTCCAGCAGCAGCACGCAGTGCGGCGTCTTGACGATCTTCTCGGTGAGCAGGCCGCCCTGGTCGAAGCCGACGTAGCCCGGGGGCGCGCCGATCAGGCGCGAGACCGAGTGCGGCTCCATGTACTCGGACATGTCGAAGCGCACCAGCTCGATGCCCAGCTGCAGGGCCAGCTGCTTGGTGACCTCGGTCTTGCCCACGCCGGTGGGGCCGGCGAACAGGAAGTTGCCGATCGGCTTGTCCGGGTTGCCCAGGCCGCTGCGCGCCAGCTTGATCGCCGAGGCCAGGGTCTCGATCGCCTGGTCCTGGCCGAAGATCACCATCTTCAGGTTGCGCTCCAGGTGCTGGAGCACGTCCTTGTCGGTGGCGCTGACCTGCTTGGCCGGGATCCGCGCCATCTTGGCGACGATGGTCTCGATCTCCTCGACGTCGATCAGCTCCTTGCGGCTGCCTTCCGGCAGCAGGCGCTGGCGGGCGCCGGCCTCGTCGATCACGTCGATGGCCTTGTCCGGCAGCAGGCGGTCGCCGATGTGCTTGACCGACAGGTCCACCGCCGCCTGGATGGCGTCGTCGGCGTAGGTCACGCCGTGGTGGGCCTCGTACTTGGGCTTGAGGCCCTGCAGGATCTCGTAGGCCTCGCCCACGGTCGGCTCGACGATGTCGATCTTCTGGAAGCGGCGCGCCAGCGCGCGGTCCTTCTCGAAGATGCCGCGGTATTCCTGGAAGGTGGTCGAACCGATGCAGCGCAGGTCGCCGGAGGCCAGCGCCGGCTTGATCAGGTTCGAGGCGTCCATCGTCCCGCCGCTGGCCGAGCCGGCGCCGATGATGGTGTGGATCTCGTCGATGAACAGGATCGCGCCGGGGATCTTCTTGATCGCCGACAGCACGCCCTTCAGGCGCTTCTCGAAGTCGCCGCGGTACTTGGTCCCGGCCACCAGCGCGCCCAGGTCCAGCGAGTAGATCACCGCGTCGGCCAGCACCTCCGGCACCTCGCCATCGACAATACGCTTGGCCAGGCCTTCGGCGATCGCGGTCTTGCCCACGCCGGCCTCGCCCACGTACAGCGGGTTGTTCTTGCGCCGGCGGCACAGGATCTGGATGGTGCGTTCGATTTCGTCGGCGCGGCCGACCAGCGGGTCGATCCGCCCGTTGCGGGCCTGCTCGTTGAGGTTGACCGCGTACTCGGCCAGCGCGTCGGCCTTGCCTTCGCCCTCGCCGTTCTCGGCCTTGCCCTCGCCTTCGCCCGGCGCCGGGGCGGCGCCTTCCTGCTCGTCGCCGAGCTTGGCGATGCCGTGCGACAGGTAGTTGACGACGTCCAGCCGGGTGACGTCCTGCTGGCTCAGGAAATAGACGGCGTGCGAGTCCTTCTCGCCGAAGATCGCGACCAGCACGTTGGCGCCGGTGACTTCCTTCTTGCCCGAGGACTGCACGTGGTAGACGGCCCGCTGCAGCACGCGCTGGAAGCCCAAGGTGGGCTGGGTATCGCGGCCGTCGTCGTCGGCCAGGCGCGAGACCGAGGCCTCGATGGCCTGTTCCAGGTCCACGCGCAGGCGGTTGGCATCGGCGCCGCAGGCGCGCAGCACGGCCTGGGCCGAGGGGTTGTCGAGCAGCGCCAGCAGCAGGTGCTCGACGGTCATGAACTCGTGGCGCGCTTCGCGGGCGCGCTTGTAGCACTGGCCGATGGTCTGTTCGAGGTCTTTGCTGAACATGGCGGACTCCGGAGCTTTGCCAACAATATGCGGCCTTCCGTCCGGATTTCCACAACCCCTGCGGATCGCAGCGTTCAGCCGGCGGCGGGGCGTCGCCGGGCCCTCCGGGCGACGCCGGTCAGGCTTTCTCCATGGTGCACAGCAGCGGGTGCTGGTTCATCCGGGAGAACTCGTTGACCTGGGCCACCTTGGATTCGGCCACCTCGCGCGTGAAGACGCCGCAGACGCCCCGCCCGCGGGTATGCACGTGCAGCATCACCTGGGTGGCGCGCTCGAGGTCCAGGCCGAAGAACTGCTGCAGGACGGCGACCACGAAATCCATCGGGGTGTAGTCGTCGTTGAGCAGGATCACCTGGTACATCGGCGGCGGGGCGACCTCGGGCTTGCCGGGTTCGACCATCGCGCCATGTTCGTGTTCGTGGCGTGGGGTATTGGGCATGTGCGCCATTATACGGAGCCGCGCGGATGGACTCGTCGAAGGCCGGGCCGGACAATGGAGCCTTTCCGCCGTGAATCCCCCGTCGATGCCGCTCCGCTCCCGCCTGCTGCTGCCGCTCCTGCTCGCCTCCCTCTGCCCGGCCGTGGCGGCCGCCCCCGCGCGGCCCGATCCCCACGTGGGCGTGCTGCTGGAGCAGCTCGGCTACGACTACGAAGTGGACGAGGACGGCGACTACAAGCTGGTCGTGCCGGTCGACGGCGAGGGGCGCACCCAGCTGGTGTACGTGCGTTCGCCGGTGGAGACCTTCGGCCACCACCGCATCCGCGAGATCTGGTCGCCGGCCTACGCCTCGCCGTCGGGCGCCTTCCCCGGCCCGGTCGCCAACCGCCTGCTGGAGGCTTCCAACGAGCTCAAGCTCGGCGCCTGGGTCAAGCAGGGCCCGCACGCGGTGTTCGTGGTGAAGATCGACGCCCGCGCTGCGGCTGCGGAGCTGGACGAGGCGATCTCCGCCGCCGTGTCCAGCGCCGACGGCATGGAACAGGAACTGGCCGGCGACCCGGCCAGCGACGAGTACTGAGCATGGCCGACCTCAACTCCTGGCACCCCGATGTCACCGTCGCCAGCGTGGTCGCGCGCGACGGCCGCCTGCTGCTGGTCGAGGAACGCATCGACGGCCAGCTGGTGCTGAACCAGCCGGCCGGCCACCTCGACCCGGACGAGAGCCTGGTCGAGGCGGCGGTGCGCGAGACCCTCGAGGAAACCGGCTGGGACATCCGCATCGACTGCTTCATCGGCACCTACCAGTGGCACGCGCCGGGCGGCCGCCAGTACCTGCGCTTCGCCTTCGGCGGCCAGCCCCTGGCCCATGACCCGGCCCGTCCGCTGGATACCGGCATCGAGCGCGCGGTGTGGCTGACCCCGGCCGAACTGCAGGCCCAGGCCGAACGCCACCGCAGCCCGCTGGTCTGGCAGGTCGCCTCCGACTGGCTGGCCGGCCGCCGCCATCCGCTGTCGCTGCTGCGATGGATGCCGTGAGCGCGCCCCGTACCGTTGTCGGCGTGTCCGGCGGCGTCGATTCCTCGGTCGCCGCCTGGCTGCTGGTCCAGGCCGGCGAGCCGGTGGCCGGGCTGTTCATGCAGAACTGGGACGACGACGGCAGCGGCGAATGCCGCGCCGAGGAGGACCGCCGCGACGCGGTCGCGGTCTGCGGGCGGCTCGGCATCCCGTTCCACTTCCGCGACTTCTCGAAGGAGTACTGGGCCGGTGTGTTCGAGCACTTCCTGGCCGAGTACCGCGCCGGGCGCACGCCCAACCCGGACGTGCTGTGCAACCGGGAGGTCAAGTTCAAGCACTTCCTCGACGCGGCGCGCGAGCTGGGCGCCGGGCGCATCGCCACCGGCCACTACGCGCAGGTGGCGTTCGAGGGCGGGCGCTGGCGCCTGTTGCGCGGCGCCGACCGCGACAAGGACCAGACCTATTTCCTGCACCAGCTCGGCCAGGAACAGCTGTCGGCGACCCTGTTCCCGATCGGCCACCTGCCCAAGGCGCAGGTGCGCGCGATCGCCCGCGAGGCCGGCCTGCCGACCCACGCCAAGAAGGACTCCACCGGCATCTGCTTCATCGGCGAGCGCGACTTCCGCGAGTTCCTCGGCCGCTACCTGCCGGCGCAGCCGGGCGAGATCCGCGACCCTCAGGGCGTGCGCATCGGCGAGCACCCCGGCGTGTTCTATTTCACCCTCGGCCAGCGCGAAGGCCTGAACATCGGCGGCGTCCGCGGCCGCGCGGCGGCGCCGTGGTACGTGGTCGGCAAGGACGTGGCGGGCAACATCCTCTACGTCGACCAGGACCGCGACAGTCCGTGGCTGCTGTCGCGCGGGCTGCGCAGCGAGGCCATGCACTGGATCGCCGGCGCGCCGCCGGCGATCGAATTCGACTGCACCGCGCAGGTGCGCTACCGCCAGGCGGGAGAGCCGTGCCGGGTGCGGGTCAACGACGACGGCACCGTCGCCGTGCGCTTCGAACGGCCGCAGCGCGCGGCCACGCCGGGCCAGTCGCTGGTGCTCTACGACGGCCCCGAATGCCTCGGCGGCGCGGTGATCGAGTCGACCGACGCGCCCGTGCCCGGCCGCGACTGAAGCAGGCCTGCAGGTAGAATGCGCGCATGACTTATTCCTACGACGACCGCGTGCTGGCCCTGGCCGGCCTGGCCCAGGCGCTGCAGCAGGTGCGCCGCATCGCCGAGACCGGACAGAGCGAGACCGGCGCCGCGCGCCCGGTGCTGGACAGCGTGTTCCGCATCGACGCCGAGTCCACCGCCGCGGTGTATGGCGGCGCGCGCGCCCTGCAGCCGGGACTGCGCACGCTGGACGGTTACTTCTCCAGCCGCGATGCCGATCCGCTGCTGCCGCGGCTGGCGCTGGCCACCCTGCAGCTGGAGCGGCGCTTCGCCTCCGAACCGGCCACCCTGCAGGCGGTCGGCAACGGCATCGCCGGGATCGCGCCGCGGGCCGAGGAACTGGGCAGCACCCATCCGGACGTGCTGTCCGCGCTGGGCACGCTCTACGCCGACACCATCAGCCACCTGCGCCCGCGGATCATGGTCCAGGGCAATCCGCATTACCTCGGCCAGCCCGGCGTGGTCTCGGAGATCCGGGCGCTGCTGCTGGCGGCCGTGCGTTCCGCGATGCTGTGGCGCCAGCTCGGCGGCAGCCAGTGGCAGTTCCTGTTCGCGCGCCGGGCGATGGTCCAGGCGCTGCAGGCGCGCCTGCCCTGACCTGCCACGACGCCCGCCGGCGCTGACCGGCGTGCGCGTTACCGGATCGCTTACTGCCGCAGCGGAGCGGCCTGGCCAGGCCCTTGCCCATCGCTTCGGCGAGCAGCTGGCGCATTTCCGCCTCGGCGCGCTGGCTGGCCTTCTCCATCTCGGCGCTGAGTCCTTCCATCTGCGCGGACAGGGCCTCCATCGGCTTGCTCGCCTGCTCCATCTCCCGCGACAGCGCCTGCATGGCCTGGTCCTGGCTGGCGACCTGGGCATCCAGCTCGCGCGACTGCGCGTCCATGCGCGCGCCCAGCGCCTTCATTTCGCGATCCAGGGCCTGCATCTGCCGGTCCAGCTCGGCCGACCGCGCGGCGTCGCCGGGCGCGCTGGCGTACTGGCGCGCCACCTGTTCCTGCCTGCGGGCCAGGGCTTCCTGTTCGCGCGCAAGCGCCTCCATCTTCTTCGCCGCCTCGTCGATGCCACGGGTGGCCTGCTTCGGCAGCGCGGCCTGCTCCATGCGCTTGCCGATCGCCTCCATCTGGCGGCCGTGGGTTTCCATGCGCCCGCCCATCGCACTCATGCGCTCGCCGATCGCCGCCGTCTCGGCCCAGCTGCGCTGGGCACGGGCGACCATCGCCGGATCGGTCACCACGTAGGCCTTGCCGTCCTGGCGCAGCCACAGGAAGTCGCCGTCGATGGCGCGCCTGGCCGCCTCGATCTGGTCGTGGTCGCCATTGGTGCCGGAAACCAGGTAGGAGTCGTCCTTCCTGCGCACCAGGGCGTAGGCATCGCCATTGCGCCCCGTGCCGACGTGCATCACCGAAGGCGACGGCGGCGCCGGGGGATTGGCCGGCGGGGCCGGTACGCGCGGCGCCTCGATCGTCGGCACCGGCGGTCTGGCCGGTGCCTCCGGGGCGGCCGGCGGTTCCGGCGCCAGGCTGCGGCTGCGGGCAGTGACGGCCTTCGGCGCAGGCGAAGCCGCGTGCGTCGGAGCCGCCGCGGGGGCTGCCTGGACAGCAGGTGCCGGCGCGGGAGCCACGGCCGGATCGCGCTGAGCCTGGGCGTAGAAGGCCAGACCGGCAGCCGCCAGGCCCAGCAGGGGGAAGACCAGGCGACCGCTGCCGCGGACCCGGCCCGGGCGGACCAGCTGTTCGATGCGGGACATGAGTTGACCTCCGTGTGACAGAGCGGCCAGGGCCGGCCGCGGAACGGCGCGCAGCGCCGCGTGATGGTCGGCCAGGGCGGCCAGGGCCAGGGCCAGCCGCCGCGGTTCACCGATGGCCCCGGCAGCGAGCCGGTCGGCGACCAGTTCGCGTTCGGCATGGATGCGACGCGACAGCCACCAGGTGACCGGGTGATAGAACAGCAGGGCCTCGGCCACGCCCTGCAGCAGGTTGACCAGGTAGTCGTGGCGGCGGACGTGCGCCAGCTCGTGGGCCAGCAGTGCTTCCACGTACTCCACCGGCAGCCGCGCCAGGACCGCGACCGGCAGCAGCACCACCGGCTTCCAGCAGCCGGCCGCGGCCGGCGTATCCAGCGCCTCCACCAGGCGCAGCGCCACCGGGCGGCGCACGCCGCAGGCCGCGGCGAGGCGGTCCAGCCGCTGCTGCCAGCGCTGCTGCAGCGGCTTTTCGCCGACGTCGGGCAGACGCCCCAGCCACCACACGCCGGCCGCCAGCCTCAGCGACAGCACGCAGGTGCCGGCCGCCCAGGCGGCGACGATCCAGGGCAACGCCTGGTCGATGGCCGGCCAGGCGAAGGCGAAGCCTGACTGCGGAGCGTTCGGCGGCAGCACGGCGAATCCGGCATCGGGCTGGGCGGGCGCAGCAACCGCGCCTGTCGCCGCTGTCCCGGACGTTCCCGCCAGCTCCAGCAGCAGCGTCGCCGCCGGTGCCAGCACGCAGGCCAGCAGGGCCAGGCAGGCCACCGCGTAGCGCAGTTGCGGCCGTGCATCGCGCAGCAGCTGCAGCAGCAGGGCGGCGAACGCCCCGACCAGCGCGCCCTGCCAGAGGAAATGCAGCAGGGTCCTGCCCAGTACCGGGATCCCGCTGGCGATCAGCTCATGCATGGCCCTTCCCTCCCTTGCCGCCGCCGCGAGCGGTGGCTTCCGGTTCCTCGAGCAGCCGGCGGATCTCCTCGCGCTCGGCATCGCTGACATGCGTGTCCAGCGCAGCCATCACCAGCGCCTTGCCCGAACCGGAGAACACCTTCTGGATCAGTTCGTCGAGCAGGTTGGTCTGCAGTGCGTCCTGCGGATGCGCGGCGGCGTAGACGTGCGAGCGCTGGCTCTCGTCGCGCACCACCAGGCCCTTGCCGTGCATCACCTGCAGCAGGCGCAGCACGGTGGCCTGCTGCACGTCGGGGCGCTCGGCCTGCAGCGCCTGGTGGACCTCGCGCGCGGTCGATGGTCCCTGCCGCCAGATCACCCGCAGCAGGTCGAGCTCGGCGGCGGTGGGACGGGGCGGGCGCGGGCGGGACGGCTTGCGGGTCATCGTGCGGTTCTCCGGGGTACGCCGGCATCCTGCACCCTCCAGACAATCTTGTCTAGACAAGATTGTCTAGGTCGAAAGTCATGCCCTGCCGGGCCCCAGGCGGCCTTCACGCCGGCTGAGCGGACGCAGGGGAAGAGTCCGCGGACCCGTCCCGTGCAGGCCGTGCCTGCCAAGAAGCTCGCGATGAACCGCATGCGCATCCAGGCCTTCGTCGTCCTTGCCACGCTGGTGCTCCCGGCGTCAGCGGCCGAGCCACCTGCACCGTCCGCGGAGGAGCAGGCGGCGATGGAGGCCTACCAGAAAGCGGCCGCGCCCGGCCCGGAGCATGCGCAGCTGGCGGCGATGGCCGGCACCTACGACATGACCGTGCGCAGCTGGTACGGACCCGGCGAACCGGCCACCGACAAGGGCACGGCGACCCGCCGCATGATCCTGGGCAACCGGGTGATGGTGGAGGACGTGGACGCGACGATGATGGGCCAGCCGTTCCAGGGCCAGGGCCTGCACGGCTACGACAATGTCACCCGCCGCTACTGGTCGGTGTGGAACGACAGCATGGGCACCGGCGTGATGCTCAGCGACGGCGAATGCGATGCGAAGGGCAACTGCAGCTTCACCGGCCGCTTCAACGATCCGGTCGGCGGAGCCGGACGTGCCGCGCGCATGACCACGCGCTGGACCGATGCTTCGACCGAGGTCTTCGAGATGTACGGCCCCGGCCCGGACGGCAAGGAAGCGAAGATGATGGAGATCACCTACCGCAAGCGCGGGCCGTGATGCGAGTCACCCTGCTCCGGCCTGGAGCGCGGTGCGGTTCGCGAAGCGGTCAGGGCTGGTGCGCCAGCGCGTAGTCCAGCGCGGCGCACGTGGCCGCGACCTGCGCCTGGTTGCCCTGTTCCGGGGTCGCGCCGGGGCTGTCCGGATACACCTCGGTGGTGGTCACGAACGGCGCGCCGGTGACGCTGGCGCACAGTCCCAGTGCTTGCACCGGATAGTTGATGACGCCATGGGCGACTACCGGCGTGCCGATCATCTTCCCTTCCGCATCCGCCGGGGCGATGTGGGTCACCTGCTCCACCGCGGCGATGATCGCCTGCTGGAACTCCGGCTGCGGGTTCCCGGTGTCGCCGACCAGGTAGAAGCCGTCGGGGATGCCACCCGGCTCGAACGGCTTGCCGTCGCGCGCGGCCAGCGCCGGGCGGAACTCGCCTTCGTCGCTGTCGGTGGTCTCGTGCAGGTCGATGTGGACCAGGAAGCGCCCGCGCAGCGGTTCGACCAGGCGCATCAGCGCCGCCGCTTCCTCCGCCGGGCACGGCTCGCGGAACGAGCGGTTCGGGTCGACCGCCTCGGCGTTCCAGCGCTGGATCCGCTCGTAACCCCAAGGACTCACGCAGGGCACGACGAGCAGGTTGAGGCGGCCGGCGTAGCGGTCCGCATGTTCGCGCGCGAACTGCAGCGCGCCCATCACCCCGCTGGTCTCGTAGCCGTGTACGCCGCCGGTGACCAGGGCCACCGGCAGTGCGTCGTCCCAGTCGCGGCTGCGCAGGGCCAGCAGCGGGTAGCGGTCGGGCGCATAGTCGAGCTGGCCGTAGGCTTCCACCTCCCAGCGCGCGCGCAGGCTTTCGATCGCGGCGACCACGTCGCCGGCATGGCTGCGCTGGCGGACCTGACGGGCGCGCCACTGCGCGCGCTCGGCCTCGCCCCAGGGCTGGCCGGGCGTGCCGATGGGATAGAAGCGTTCGATCGTGTCCAAGGCCGGGATCCAGGCAACTGCGAAGCTGCCCACTTTATCAGCGCGGTGGCGCCATCAGCCGGTCCATGACCGCGTCCTTCTCCTGCCACAGCCCGTTCATCCACTGCTGGAAGCGGGCGCGGAAGGCGCGGTCGTCCTGGTAGTTGCCGCCGACGAATTCCGGCGGGATCGGGCGCTGGCGCACGTGCACCCGGATCGCGGGCACGCGATTGGCCATCAGGTCCACCATCGACGGGCGCCCCGCCGGATAGGCGATGGTGACGTCGATGATCGAATGCAGGCCCTCGCCCATCGCGTCGAGCACGAAGGCCACGCCGCCGGACTTGGGCTTGAGCAGGTGCCGGTACGGCGAGCTTTGCCCGGCGTGCTTGGCCCCGGTGAAGCGGGTGCCCTCGACGAAGTTCATCACCGACACCGGGATGTCGCGGAACTTCCCGCAGGCGCGCCGGGTGGCCTCCATGTCGCGGCGGCCGAGCTCCGGATTGCGCGCGATTTCCTTGCGCGTGTAGCGGCCCATGAACGGGAAATCCAGCGCCCACCAGGCCAGGCCCAGCACCGGCACCCAGAACAGCTGGCGCTTGAGGAAGAAGCGCAGCAGCGGGATGCGGCGGTTGAACACCTTCTGCAGGACCAGGATGTCGACCCAGCTCTGGTGGTTGGCCAGCACCAGGTAGTGGCCGTCGCGCTGCACCACCGTGTCGTCCTCCACCTGCATGCAGGTGCCGGTGAAGGCGTCGATCATCGCGCTGTTCACCGCGATCCAGCTTTCGGCCATGCCGGTCAGGATCCGGTTGCAGGCCCGGCGCACCGGCGCCAGTGGCAGCACGGCCTTGACCAGCGCGGCCCCCAGCAATGGCAACGCATGCACCAGGGTGTTGGTTACCACCAGCAACAGCACCAGGGCCACGCGCAGCCAGGACAGCAGGGACATCGACGATCGATACAGGAGAAGTGGCGCGCAGACTACCAGATCGCTGCACGCTCGCAGCATGTTGACGACGCCGCCCCGGATGTGCCGCGCCTGAACGGCGGCCGGGCAAGGCCGGCGTTTCTCGCGTATGCTGGGGGTGCTCGCGCGCGGGCAGGATTCCGGCTCCAGCGCGCCCTCCAGCCCCCGTCGCCCACCGGCGGCGGCCAGCAAGGCGACGACATCCAACTCCAGAGCTCTCCCGCTGCCGGCCTTCCACGGCCATCGACCGCCGCACTCCGCCGCAGCGCGGGCGCCCATTGGCCGGCATCCAGGCCGCGCCACCTCCCACCGGCAAGCGCGCATCATCGCGCCTCCGCGTCCCTTCCGCTCCCGCGCGTCCGTGCGGGAACCGGCTCCCTGCCACGCGCCGTGCACGGCACCGCTGGCTTCCACTCCCATCCCGACGAGAGGACACCATGGCCAACCGCAAGACCGCCCGCATTCCCGCGCCCCGCCCCGCCTCGGGCAAATCCAGCGTCGTCCTGACCAGCGAGCGCATCTCCAGCGACCTTGAAGCCTTCCGCAAGGCCGGTGGTCGCATCGAGGTACTCGGTACCACCCGGGTGCTGACCAAGGTCGACGAGGCCGGCGACAAGAAAAGCGGCAGCTGAGTTCCGCCTGCCCCATTCCCCCAGACAACCCAAGGAGCCCCGTGGCCAAGCCGAACTATTCCTTCGAGAAACGCCAGCGTGAGCTGGCCAAGAAGAAAAAGAAAGACGAAAAGGACGCGCGCAAGCGCGCCGCCCGCGAAACCGCGGCGCCCGCCGCCGAACGCAACGGGGACGCGCCGGCGACATGAGTGGCGGCTCGGATGCCGAAGCGCTCCGGCCGCAGGTGTGGGTGGACGCCGACGCCTGTCCCGGGCCGGTACGCGAGATCCTGGTCCGCGCTGCCGGACGGGCCAAAGTGCCGGTGACCTTCGTCGCCAACCAGTGGATCCGCCTGCCCACCTCGCCCTGGCTGCGTTCGCTGCAGGTGCAGGGCGGCTTCGATGTCGCCGACGACATGATCGCCGGGCACGCCGGCCCTGGCGACCTGGTCGTCACCCAGGACATTCCGCTGGCCGCACGCGTGCTCGAGCGCGGCGCCGAGGCGGTCAATCCGCGCGGCGAGCGCTACACGCGCGACAACATCGCCCAGCGCCTGTCGATGCGGAACTTCATGGAAGAGCTGCGTGGCGCCGGCGTGCAGACCGGCGGCCCGTCCAGCTTCCACGCCCGCGACCGCCAGGCCTTCGCCGCCGCGCTCGACGCCTGGCTGGCCAGACGCCCCCGGTCGCACGACTGAAGGTTCCGACCCGCGCACAAAAGAACGCGGCCGCCATGAGGCGGCCGCGCTGCACCGTCAGGGGTGGTCCGGGTGCCACCGGCGCCCAGGGGAAGGACTCCGGCCGTTTCACAGCACCCGCACGGTGATGGTGGGCCGCGAAGGCCGCGTGCGGTGGCTGTGCAGGGACAGCGTGCCGCACGCGGCGTGCCGGTCACAGCGGATTACCTCGTCCTGCCGTGTCAGGAATTTCTGATCCTGGCCAAACAGGGACATCAGGCGCTCAACGATCGCGGCGCGAAGGCTGCGGCCGTTCCTTGTGCTCGGACGAATGCGGCTTCCGGTCCACATCCTTGCGTTCGGGCGGGCGCGACTGCGGTTGCGGCCGCGCCTGTCCCTCGTCGCGCTGCTGCGCACGCGGCGGCTGCGCCTGCCGTCCCGGCTCCGGCCGCGATTGCGGGCGCTGCGCCGGCTGCGCCTGCGGACGCGACTCCTGGCGCGGCTGCGCCTGCGCGCGCGGCGGGTGCGCCGGGCGCACCTGCGCCTGCAGCGGTCCCGACGGACCACTCGACGACGGATGCTGCGGACGCGACGGGCCCTGCGTGGACGGGCGCGGCGCCGGTACCGAAGGACGCGCATTGCCGTGGCCCGGGTTGGCCACGTGCACCGGACGCGGCTGCGCATGCGCTTGCGGCGGGCGCGGCGGTCCCGGAGGCGGACGATGCGCAGCTACCGGCTGCGGTCGCGACTGCACGTGGTGCGGGCGCGGCGGCGGTAGCGGGCGCGGCGGCGGACGGTGATGCGGCGGCATCACGTGCAGCGGATGACGGCGTTCGAAGTACGGACGCTGCACGTACCAGGCGTGGTGGCGGTAGTGGTGGTCCCAGTAGCTGCCCAGCATGAAGGTCACGATCGGCAGGCCCAGCACGGTGCGGTATTCGCTCACCCGCACCGGTCGCCCGTCGTACTCGTAGTCGAGGTAGCCGGCCGAGATCCAGCCGCGGTACGGACCGGTGGCGACATCGCACCAGGTCCATTCCTCGATGCAGCCGAACACCTCCAGCGACACGCCACGATCCAGGGTCACCACCACCGGATAGTCGATATCCGGGCCGCTGCGCAGGTTGACCACCTCGCGCGTCCACGCATCGGCCGCCGACGCCAGCGCCGGCGCGGCGAGCAGGCCCAGGGCCATCACCATCGTGGTCATCTTCTTCATTCCGGCGTCCTCACGGAGGCGGAAGCCTCCCTCGTACCTGGAAGAACTCCCGGGGAGGCGCGAAGTTGACCCGCTGGGCGGCGCCGGCGCGGTCCCGTTCAGTTTCGCGGCGGTCCGACTTCGTGCCCGCTTCACGGACGCCCCATGTCCTGCCCACCGCCGGCCGCCATGCTGCCCGCGCTCCGCCGTGGAGCGTGGAGAACGACATGCCTGATCCCAGTCCCGACCTGGTCGTGGTCGGTGCCAGTTTCGCCGGCGCCGCCTGCGCCATCGCCGCCGCGCAGCGCGGCCTGCACGTGTGCGTGCTGGAGCGCAAGCACGACCCCGGCGACAAGCTGCACACCACCGGCATCATCGTGAAGGAGGCAGCCGAGCACACCCTGCTCAACCAGCTGCCCTCCGCGCTGGTGCGGCGGATCGAACAGGTGCGCCTGTATGCGCCCAGCCTCAAGCAGGTCGCGCTGGCCGCGCCCGGCTACTACTTCCTCACCACCGACACGCCCGGAGTGATGCGCTGGCTGGCGCAGCGCATGCGCGAGCACGGCGTCGACCTGCGGCTCGGGCAGCCTTTCACGGGCTGCGAGCGCAGCCCCGCTGGCTGGCGCATCGACGGTGTCGGCCACGCGCGCTACCTGGTCGGCGCCGACGGCGCGCGCTCGCGGGTCGCGCGGCATTGCGGCCTCGGCCAGGTGCGCCAGTTCCTCTATGGCGTGGAATACGAGTTCCCCGGCGCGGTCCTGGAAAAGCCCGACGCCCTGCACTGCTTCATCAGCAAGCGCTACGCGCCCGGCTACATCGGCTGGATCGCGCAGAACCCCACCGGCATCCAGGCCGGCCTGGCCCTGCGCCACGATCCGGCGCGTGCGCGCGTGCCGGACATCGGCGGTTTCCTGCTGCGCGTCGGCATGGCCGGCGGCTTGCCGCGCCTGCTGCGTCCCGGCACCACGCGCGCCGGCCTGATCCCGTGCAGCGGCCCGGTGTTCGACATGGCGCGCGACCGCGCCATCCTCGTCGGCGACGCGGCCGGCGTGGTCTCGCCGGTCACCGCCGGCGGCATCCATTCGGCGTGGGAACACGGCTGGGCGGTCGGCCGCGCGGTCGCCGCGCACCTGCGTGACGGCGGACCATCACCGGAACAGGTGGCGATCGACTCCGCGCCGCGCTTCCGCTTCAAGCGCGCCCTGCGCTGGGCCTACGACCGCATCCAGTTCGACTGGCCGTTCGACCTGCTGCTGCACTCCCCGCCCCTGCGCTGGGCCGCCAGCCAGGTCTATTTCCATCAACGCGCCGGCTGACCCAGCTCCCCTCTCCCCCCCCCGGGAGAGGGCCCGGGGGAGAGGGCCGGTCGCGCCGCACCGCATCCGGTGCTGACGTCGCCAGCATGCCGATTGCGCAGCGAACTTCCCGAACAACGCGACCCGCCCGGCAGCAGCATGGCGCGGGCATGGCGAGGGGAGGCTCCACCATGTCCGCCACCATGCCGCTGTCGCGGCGGGCCGCGCGTGCCGCTACGGGCGCGTCACCCGCAGTCCTGCCGCCTGCACCGCCGCAGTCCCGCAGGCCTCGTCGAACTCCGACGGCGCGCCGGACACGCCGACACCACCCAGGTCCTGTCCGTCCGTGGTGAAAATCGGCACCCCGCCCTGCGCGGTGGAGATCATCGGTGCCGCCGGGATGTTCCAGGTCGCGGTCTGCGCGGTGGAATAGCCATAGATCGCGGCGGAGCGGCCCTTCCACTGCGCCACCGCGCCGGCCGCCGGCGAGGTGCGGTCCTTGCCGAAGCTGACCAGGTCGCCGCCGGCGTCGAACACCGCCACGGCGACGGTGTACCCGGCGCGGTCGGCCGCCGCGAGGCAGTGGTCGCGGATCGCATCGGCGGTGGCGAAATCCAGCGCGGGACGCAGGCTCTGCGCGTGCAGCGGGGCAATGGCCGCGCCCAGGCTGGCGGCGACGGCAACGACGACGGGCAGGGTCGCTTTCATCGGTTCCTCCTCGGATGGCGTGCGTGGGGATGGACCAGGCCTAGCGCCGGCGTTCCTCCTCGATGCCCAGCCGCAGGATCTGGCCGGGATCGTCGGTGACCAGGTAGATCGCGCCGTCGGGGCCGACCACCGGTTCGTAGGGACGGCCCTGGGTGCGCAGCAGGGTTTCCTCGTGCAGCACGCGGTCGCCGTCCAGGGTCAGCAGGCGCAGTTCGCGCGCGCCCAGGCCGGTGACCAGCAGCTTGCCTTCCCACAGCGGGAACTGGCTGCCGCGGTACACGGTGACGCCCGAGACGCCGATCGACGGGCGCCAGTAGTGGACCGGCTGGGTGACGCCGGGGGCGCGGGTATGCGGGGTCAGCACCGTCCCGTTGTAGTTGATGCCGTAGGTGGTGACCGGCCAGCCGTAATCGGCGCCGGCGCGGACCAAGTTGAGTTCGTCGCCACCGCGCGGGCCGTGCTCGGTCGACCAGAGGCGCCCGCTTTCGGCATCGAAGACCATGCCCTGCGGGTTGCGGTGGCCGAGGCTGTAGACCGTCGGCAGCGCGCCGTCGCGGTTGCAGAACGGGTTGTCCGCCGGGATCGACCCGTCGGGCATGATCCGGTGGATCTTGCCGGTGGGCCGCCCGGGTTCGCGCGCCAGCTCCTGCACGCAGCGGTCGCCGACCGAGAAGTACAGCCGACCCTCGTTGTCGAAGGCCATGCGCCCGGCGTAGTGCCAGAACGGTTCGCCATAGGTTTCCGGCGCGGCCTGGAACAGCACCTCCTCGTCCACCCAGGTGTTGTCGCGGATGCGGCCGCGCACCACCCGCAGCATCGCCAGCGGCTGGCCTTCCGGGCCGGTGCCGGGGATGCGGTGGCTGTGGCTGAGGTAGATCCAGCCGTTGTCGGCGTAGTCCGGGTCGAGGGCCACGTCGAGCAGGCCGCCCTGGTTCCAGCGGTGGCTGCTGACATAGACCACCGGGGTGGCGGACACCGGCTGCGGCTGCAGCACGCCGTCACGGATGATCCGCAGGCGCCCGGTGCGCTCGCTCACCAGGGCGGTGCGCGCGCCGATGAAGGCCATCGCCCACACGGTCTGCAGGCCGTCGGCGAACAACTCGGTGCGCACCGCGTAGTCCAGCGTCTCGACCACGCCGGGCACCGGATCGAAGCTGCGCTCCGGGGGCGGCGCCTCCTCCCCGGATTGCGTGCTCTCGCGGGCCGGCAGGAAGGCCACCAGTGCCTCCACTTCTGCCGCGCCGAGCTGCTGGCCGAAGGCCGGCATGCCCTGCGAGGGGATGCCATTGCGGATGATCCGGGCCAGGTCGCCACGGGTGCCGCCATAGCGGTAGGTCTGCGCGGACAGCGGCGGCCCAAGCCCGGTCCCCTGCCGGTCCGCGCCATGGCAGGAGGCGCAGTTGCGCTGGAACAGGGCCTCGCCCTGCGCCTGCGTCTGGCCCTGGCCCGGGGCCGGGAAGGCGGCGGCGAGCAGGATGGCGGCCAGCGCGCCGCGGATCACCAGCGGAATGAACAGGGGAATGGTCAGCATGGCCGTCCTCCAGCGTCAGTCGATGGCGCCAGAAAAGCGGAACCGGCGGCCGGGCTGGATGGAGGGAAGCTGGAGTTTTGCTATAGATTCGCTGCAGGCGCGCCCGCAGCGCCGCGGACGGTGTGGCGATGAGCGACCAGACGGCCATCGGCAGGATCGACGGGACGGCCACCGGCCACGGGGGCTGGCTCCCGGGCAGCTTCAGCGCCGGCGAGGCGCTGGTCCAGCCGTCGCTCAACCGCATCTCGATCCATGGCCGGGTCTGCCAGGTCGAACCGAAGGTGATGCAGGTGCTGGTGCTGATGGCCCGGCGTCCCGGCACCGTGGTCCCGCGCGAGGACTTCCTCGAGATCGTCTGGGCCGGCACCATCGCCGACGACTACCTGCTCAACCGCGCGGTGTCCGAGCTGCGCAAGATCCTCGACGACGATCCGCAGGCACCCCGCTACATCGAAACCATACGCAAGGGCGGCTACCGCCTGATCGCCCCGGTGGCGCCGGCGCGGGTCGCCGCGGCCGTGGCCTTGCCACCGCACGAGGCGCCACCGGCTGAGGGTCCGCCCCCCTCGCCCGCTCCCGCCACGGCACCGGCGCCCGAATCGCAAAGCGCCGGCGCCTCGCCGCCGCTGCCCGTCGCGCCGCGCCGCCGCGGCTACGGCTACGCAGCCCTGGCCGCTGCCGGTATCGCCGGCCTGGCCATCGCCGTGTACGCGTTACGCCCCGTCCCGCCACCTCCGCCGGCCGAGGCCTACGAGGTGCGCCCGCTCACCAGCCTGGTCGGCCGCGAGCTGGAACCGGCGCTGTCGCCGGACGGCAGCCGCGTGGGCTTCATCCACGACGGGACCGGCACCTTCGACGTCTACGTGAAGACCATCGGCAGCGAGGACATCCTCAACCTCACCCGCAGCGCCGTCGACGAACGCTATCCGGCCTGGATGCCCGATGGCCGCGCCCTGCTGTTCGCGCGCACTGGCGCCGACGGGATCTCGCTGCTGCGCGTGTCGGCACTGGGCGGCGGCATCACCCGGGTGCTGCAGGATCCGGCGATGCAGCAGATCCGCGGCCTGGGCCTGTCGCCTGACGGCCGCCACGTCGTCTATGCCGCCCGCGAGGCCGCCGATGCGCCGTACCGCCTGTTCCTTGCGGCGCTGGACGGCAGCTCGCGCCGCGAACTCACCTCGCCCGCACCGGGCACGCTCGGCGACATCGATCCGCGGTTCGCCCGCGACGGCCGCTCGCTGGTGTTCGTACGCGTATCGCCTTCGATGGCAGCCCGGACGGCCGCGTCGCCATCTACGTGGTCTCTCCCGAAGGCGGCGCGCCGCAGCGCGTGGTCGACGGCCCGGGCGATGCCCGCAATCCGTCCTGGTCGCGCGACGGCGCCTGGCTGTACTTCGAATCCAACCGCAGCGGGCAATGGCAGGTCTACGCGCAACCGGCCGCCGGCGGCGAGGCGGTGGCGGTGACGCCCGGGGCCGGCAGCAATGCGCGCGAATCGGTCGACGGCCGCCACCTGCTCTTTACCAAACCCGGCCTGCGCGGCCTGTGGCGCGTGCCGCGGCAGGACTGGAGCCAGGCGATCCCTGCCGCGCAGGAACAGCTGCTGCTGGCCGGGCTGGCGCCGGAGGACAGCTCCAACTGGGCGCCGGCGCGCGACGGCGTCTACTTCGTGCGGCGTCCGCAGGGCAAAGCGCCGCGACTGGCGCACGCCGATGCCGATGGCGGCAACGTCACCGACATCGCGCCGCTGCCGAGCGGATTCGAGGGCTGGGGCTTCGACCTGTCGCCGGACCAGACCCAGTTGGTGTTCTCGGAAATGACCTTGCGCGAGAGCGACCTGCGCCTGGCGGTACCGCGCACGACGGCGCAGTGACCACGAGGCGCCGATCCGCGGGAAAGCGGAGCGCGAAACCGCGCCTCAGCCCTGGAACACCGGTTCCAGCATCCGCAGCGTGCCCGCGTCCGCGTCCAGTTCGACGCGACCACCGACCGGCAGGATGAACTGGCGTTTGATGTGGCCGATCATCGCGCCGCGATACGCCGGCACGCCGAGCGGACGGATGTAGTCGTCGAGGATCTGCTCCAGGGTCAGCGAGCCATAACCATCGCCGGGCATGCAATCGGTGCATTCGCCGAAGACGAAACCGGCGATGCGCTCCAGCGCGCCGCTGAGCTTGAGCGTGCTGAACATGCGGTCCACCCGGTACGGGGCCTCGGACACGTCTTCCAGGAACAGGATGCGGCCGTCGAACTCCGGCATGTACGGCGAACCGGCCAGCGCCACCAGCACCGACAGGTTGCCGCCGACCAGCTCGCCGCTGGCCTTGCCGCCGCGCAGGGTCTGGATGCGGTTGCCGCGCGGCACCAGCTCGTCGCCGGTCTCCGGCACGTTGCGGAACTCCACCAGTTCGCGGTCCACCAGCACGCGCCGGAACTGGTCGACGTTGAAGCTGTTCCAGCTGCCGGCGCCGATCGGCCCGTGGAAGGTCACCAGCCCGGTCTTGCGGCCGATCGCCGCGTGCAGCGCGGTGATGTCCGAATAGCCCAGCAGCACCTTCGGGTTGCGCCGGATCAGCGCGTAGTCCAGCAGTGGCAGCAGGCGCGCGGCGCCGGAACCGCCGCGCACGCAGACGATGCCCTTCACCTCGCGGTCGCCGAACATGGCGTTGAGGTCGCCGGCGCGTTCCTCGTCGGTGCCGGCCAGGTGGCCGCGGCGGCCGTCGTAATGCGCGCCGGTGCGGACCCTGAAGCCGAGCGCCTCGATCACCTCGCGCGCCAGCTGCAGGCCCATGCTGTCGTCGGTGGCCGACGAAGGGCTGACCAGGCCGATGGTGTCGCCGCGGTTGAGCGGGACCGGCAGCAGGCGTCCACGCGCAGCCGTCGTTGCGGCGTGTGCGGTGCCGCTGCCCACCAGCGACAGCAGCGATGCGGCCAGGGTGCTTCCGAGGAACTGCCTTCTGTGCATGGCGTGGCGATCTGCGTGGAACCGTCGCAAGCCTAGCAACCTGCCCCGGTGGCGGCCAGCCAATGCGCAACCCCGGGCAAGCGCCGGCGCGTATCCTTGGGCGTGGCCCTGATGCCGTCCATGCCGGCTTCGATCCGGCGAACCACACGCAAGGGAGGCTCCACCATGATCGCCCCCAACACCGTCTGCATCTGGTACGACCACGAAGCGCTGGAAGCGGCGCAGTTCTACGCCAGCATCTTCCCCGACAGCTCGGTCGGCCGGATCCTGCATGCGCCGTCCGATTTCCCTTCGGGCCAATCCGGCCAGGTGCTCACCGTCGAGTTCACCGTGATCGGAATCCCCTGCGTCGGCCTCAACGGCGGTCCGACTTTCAGGCAGAGCGAGGCGTTCTCCTTCCAGGTGGCCACCGACACCCAGGAGGAAACCGACCGCCTGTGGGACGCGATCGTCGGCAACGGCGGCCAGGAAAGCGCCTGCGGCTGGTGCAAGGACCGCTGGGGCGTGTCCTGGCAGATCACCCCGCGGATGATGGTCGAAGCCCTGCACCATCCCGACCCGGCGGCGGCCAAGCGCGCCTTCGACGCGATGATGACCATGCGCAAGCTGGACATCGCCACGATCGAACGGGCGTTGCGCGGCTGAGTGCCGCGACGCCGGTCAGTCCGGCACCACCGCGAATGGATCGGGCCGGTCGATGTCCAGTCCGAGCACGCGCGCCATCGCCTCCTCGCTGCGGTCGGTGGCGAACTCCACCCACAGTGGCAGGTGGTCGCTGATCCGCGGCGACACCCGCGACTGCGCCATGCCCTTGTACACCGCGCCGGCGAAATCCACCGTGCCCGCGCGGCCGGTCGGCCGCAGGCCGAAGTCGTCGCCCTGGAACCAGGCGATCTGGTCGTAGTGCCTGGCCACCGCCCCGGTGGTGGTGCGCACCGACTGCAAGGCCTCGGGCACCCACAGCCCGGTTTCGACGAAGGCGTCGAACAGCGGATTGCCCTGACGCCGGTCGATGTTGAAGTCCCCCAGCACCAGCAGGTTGGGCTCTTCGCGGCTCTGCCCCGACTTTGCCCGTGCCCTCAGTTCGCGTGCGGTGTATGCGGCGAAGCGGCGCAGTTCCGGGATGCGCTGCGCGGGCAGGTCGCCGTAGCGGACGTGCGCGGTGAGCAGGGTGAAATGCTCCTGCCCGGCGCGGAATCCGGCGATGTACGGCGTGCGGTCGAACTGCTCCGGCAATCCGTCCGGATGCGGCGGAAGCACGATCTCGCCCGACAGTCCGGACAGCACCACGCGGCGGGTGTCGTACAGGTAGGCCAGGCGCTCGGAGTTGCCCTTGTCGCCTTCGGTCACGTCCGACAGCAGCACCGCCCAGTGCGGGCCAAGGAACTGCTCCATCAGCACGCGCAACGCCGTGGTCTCGCGCTGCACCTCCTGCAAAGCCACCACGTCGAAGCAGCGCACTACCTCGGCGATCACCGCCAGGCAGCGCAGGTTGCGCTTGGGGCTGCCCGGGTTCTCGTCCCAGTCCTGGTACAGCGCACCGAACTTCTGCAGGTTCCAGGTGCCGACCACGACGTTGGCGTCGGTGCGACGCGGCGGCAGCCCGGCCCGGGCGATGCGCCGGCGCAGGCGCACGATGTCCTCGACCAGCGCCATCGGATACCGCGAGTAGTCCACCTGTGCCTCCGCGCCAGCCCACTGGGCGTCGATGGCCATGACTACGGTGGTTGCGCGCAGGACCGGCCGCGCGCCTGGCAGGCCCTTGCCCCGAAAGTCCACTCCGGCGGCGATGCCGGATGCTGGTACCATGCGGGTCCGACCGGTTGGGGGGGGCGATGTCAGGTTGTCGCATCATCCGTGGCGCATGGCGCGTCCTGCTGCTGTGCGTCGTTCCGGTCCTCCTGCTCCTGCCTTCTCCTCTTCCTGCGCTCGAACCGGATCGCGCGATCGGGCAGTTCACCCACGTCTGGTACGAGAACCAGCTGCCGCAGGGCACGGTGCTTTCGATCGCCCAGCACGCCGACGGCGCCATCTGGCTCACCACCTACGGCGGCCTGGTCCGTCACAGCGGCGAAGGTTTCGACACCATCGATCCGCGCGTGGCGCCGGCGCTGAAGAGCTCGGCGATCACCGCGGTGGCCACCGACGGCGAGCGCGGCCTGTGGGTCGGCACCCTCAATGGCGGCCTGTACCACTACCGGCAGCGCAGGCTCGAGCAGGTACCGCTGCCGGGCGGGATCGAGAGCGTGTTCGGCGTGGTCACCGACCGCGACGGCGCGCTGTGGCTGACCACCAATGCCGGCGTGGCCCGCATCATCGACGGCCGGGCCGAGCTGCTCGGCGAAAGCGACGGCTTCCCGCCGCGCGGCTTCTACCGCGCCATCGTCGCCGATCCGGCCGGTGGCATCTGGATCGCCACCGACGGCGTCGGCGTGGTGAACTGGCGGGACGGCCGCACGCGGATGTACGACGAGGACGACGGCCTGCCGAGCAACGCCGCCTACAGCCTGGCGATGCAGAGCGACGGCACCGCCTGGGTCGGTACCCAGGACGGGCCCGCCTATTTCCGCGACGGCCGCTTCCACCGCGACCCGCGCGCCGCCTACCTCGACGGCAAGCGCATCTACACCCTCTACGGCGACCACCAGGGCACGGTCTGGTTCGCGCCGCTGGGCATCGGCCTGTGCCGCCTCAGCGACGACCGCTTCGCCTGCGACGACAGCCTCGCCGGCATGTACGGCGAAACCGTGCGCTCGATGTTCGAGGACCGCGAAGGCAACCTCTGGATCGGCACCACCTCCAGCGGCCTGCACCGTCTCAGCCAGTCCAAGCTGGTGACCGTGACCGGCAGGATGGCCTCCAACGCCGTGCGTGCCGTGCACCAGGTACCCGGCGGCCCGCTGTGGATCGGCACCGACGGCGGGGGCCTGGCGCGCTACCGCGATCCGGTGCTGGAACCGGCCGAGGACTACAACCGCCAGCTGCCCAGCCAGCTGCTGCGCTCGATCCTCTCCGACGAGAAGGGCCAGCTGTGGGTTGCCGGCACCGAGGGCGTCACCCGCTTCGACCGCCACGGCAAGGCGCGCAGCTTCGGCCTGGTCGAAGGCCTGCCCGGCACGATCGTGTTCGCCTTCGCCCCGGCCCGCCAGGGCGGGATGTGGACCGGCACCCTGCAGGGCGTGGCGCGGATCGACGGCGACCAGGTGCATGTCGTCGAAGACACGCGCGGCGACGACGTGCGCGCGCTCTACGAGGACCCGGCCGGCCGCCTGTGGATCGGCCTGCGCAGCGGCCTGCGCTGCCTGCGCGGCGAGGTGCTCGACGCCTGCGGCACCGACGGCCTGGCCGGCACCAGCGTGTTCGCCTTCCACCAGGCGGCCGACGGCAACCTCTGGCTCGGCACCAGCGTCGGCATCGCGCGGATCCGCGACGGCGTGGTGACGCGCTACTTCGAGCGCGCCGGCTTCCATGGCGATGCCGTGTTCGCCCTGCTCGACGACGACCGCGGCAACTTCTGGTTCAGTTCCAACCGCGGCATCGGCCATATCGCCCAGGCGGACCTGGCCGCGCTGGACAGCGGCAAGGCCGTTGCGGTGCAGCCGCGCTGGTACGGCACGGCCGACGGCATGCTCAACGCCCAGGGCAACGGCGCCTCGCAGACGCCCGCCGGACGCAGCGACGACGGCCGCCTGTGGTTCGGCACGGCGAAGGGCGTGGTCGTGGTCGATCCGCAGCGCATGCAGGGCAACCCGCAGCCACCGCCAGTGGAAATCGAGCGCATGCTGGTGGACGGCAAGGACGTGGACCCGCTGGCGCCTGGAGAGCTCGGTCCGGGCGTCGAGCGCCTGGAGCTGCACTTCGCCGCGATGAGCTACGTGGCGCCTTCGGCGGTGCAGTACCGCTACCAGCTGGTCGGGTTCGATCGCGGCTGGAATACCGTCGGCAATACCCGCACCGCGTACTACACCAACCTGCCGCCGGGCGACTACGAGTTCCGGGTCGCGGCCAGCAACAACGACGGCGTGTGGAACGAAGCAGGCGCCCGCGTGCGCTTCACCCTGCTGCCGCTGTGGCACCAGACCTGGTGGCTGCGCACGCTGGTGGTGCTGGCAGCACTGGGCCTGGTGATGCTGGGCGTATGGCTGCGCCTGCGCGCCGCACGCGAGCGCGAACGCAGCCTGACCCGCGAGGTGGCGCAGCGTACCGACGCCCTGCGCGAGGCCAATGCGCAGCTGCAGCGGATCGCCGCGATGGACGCGCTGACCGGCATCGCCAACCGCCGCGAGTTCAACCGCCGCCTGCTGCAGGCCTGGGAAGACCATGCCCGGCGCGACGCCTCGCTGGCGGTGCTGCTGGTCGACGTCGACGACTTCAAGGCCTACAACGACAGCTACGGCCATCTGGACGGCGACGCTGCGCTGGCCGCCGTGGCCAGCCATATGGCCACGCAGGTCCGCAGCGGCGCCGACCTGGCCGCGCGCTACGGCGGCGAGGAGTTCGCGCTGCTGCTGCCCGACTGCGACACCGCCGGCGCGCTCGCGCTGGGGCGGCAGATCGTCGCCTCCATCCGCGCCCTCGGCCTGCCGCACCGCGCATCGAGCGTCTCCGACACGATCACCGTCAGCGTCGGCGCCGGCAGCCTGCGCCCGGCCCGCGGCGGCAGCCCGGACGAACTGCTGCACGCAGCCGACAGCGCGCTGTACCGGGCCAAGGCCGAAGGCCGCAACCGCGCCCTGCCCGCCTAGGGATCCCCTCTCCCGTCGGAAGGGGGTTGAGGGCCGGATGCCAACATCAGCGTCGGTCACAGGAACCAGGCGGAGGCCTTGCCGGACGCCCACTGCAACCGGCATGCAGCCCGGATAAGGCGCAAGCCGCATCCGGGGTCTCCGCCACCCGAACCTGCCCGCAGGCGCACCAAGGGCAATCCCCGGGTGCGCTTCGCTTACCCGGGCTACGCGCGCCCCACTCCCTCGGGAGTGGCCGGCGGCCCCTGTCTGGCTGGGCACCGCGCACCGTATTGGGTCGTCAGCGCAACAGAGTTATTGGCGCCCGTCATTCCGACCAGGAAACAAAAACGGCGCACCCGTTTCCAGGCGCGCCGTTGCGTTGTCTTCTTTCCGGGTTCGAGCACCGGGAATAATGGTAGCGGGGGCAGGATTTGAACCTGCGACCTTCGGGTTATGAGCCCGACGAGCTGCCAGACTGCTCCACCCCGCACCGGGGAAACTGGCTTCCGGCGTCAGGCGATGGAGCCCTGTTTTGCCGGCGTTGGACACACGGTGTCCGCACTAAAAGAAGAACCCCCAGCCATTGGCTGGGGGTTCCGGGTAAAGACCCTGGCGATGACCTACTCTCGCATGGGAAGCCCACACTACCATCGGCGCTGTTGCGTTTCACTTCCGAGTTCGGGATGGGATCGGGTGGTTCCACAACGCTAATTTCACCAGGGAGACGGTTGGAGCGTGCAGGTGGCCTGTGACAGGTACCGCACCGTCTCGCATAGGGACTTGTGATGTAGGGAGCGGCGGATGGCTATCGACGTTGTCGTCGAGTCCAAGGCCACTTGAGGTTATATGGTCAAGCCGCACGGATCATTAGTACTGGTTAGCTCAACGCATTACTGCGCTTACACACCCAGCCTATCAACCACCTGGTCTTGATGGTTCCTTCAGGGGACTTGTGTCCCGGGAGATCTCATCTTGAGGCGCGCTTCCCGCTTAGATGCTTTCAGCGGTTATCGCTTCCGAACATAGCTACCCGGCAATGCCACTGGCGTGACAACCGGAACACCAGAGGTTCGTCCACTCCGGTCCTCTCGTACTAGGAGCAGCCCCTCTCAAATCTCCAACGCCCATGGCAGATAGGGACCGAACTGTCTCACGACGTTCTGAACCCAGCTCGCGTACCACTTTAAATGGCGAACAGCCATACCCTTGGGACCGACTACAGCCCCAGGATGTGATGAGCCGACATCGAGGTGCCAAACACCGCCGTCGATATGAACTCTTGGGCGGTATCAGCCTGTTATCCCCGGAGTACCTTTTATCCGTTGAGCGATGGCCCTTCCATACAGAACCACCGGATCACTAAGTCCTACTTTCGTACCTGCTTGATCCGTCGATCTTGCAGTCAAGCACGCTTATGCCTTTGCACACAGTGCGCGATGTCCGACCGCGCTGAGCGTACCTTCGAGCTCCTCCGTTACTCTTTAGGAGGAGACCGCCCCAGTCAAACTACCCACCATACACGGTCCCCGACCCGGATTACGGGCCCAGGTTAGAACGTCAAGCACATCAGGGTGGTATTTCAAGGATGGCTCCATGCCAGCTGGCGCCGACACTTCATAGCCTCCCACCTATCCTACACAGACGAACTCAACGTTCAGTGTAAAGCTATAGTAAAGGTTCACGGGGTCTTTCCGTCTTGCCACGGGAACGCTGCATCTTCACAGCGATTTCAATTTCACTGAGTCTCGGGTGGAGACAGCGCCGCTGTCGTTACGCCATTCGTGCAGGTCGGAACTTACCCGACAAGGAATTTCGCTACCTTAGGACCGTTATAGTTACGGCCGCCGTTTACCGGGGCTTCGATCAAGAGCTTCGCCTTGCGGCTGACCCCATCAATTAACCTTCCGGCACCGGGCAGGCGTCACACCCTATACGTCCACTTTCGTGTTTGCAGAGTGCTGTGTTTTTGATAAACAGTCGCAGCGGCCTGGTTACTTCGGCCTCCCCCAGCTATGAACCAGAAGAGGCGCACCTTCTCCCGAAGTTACGGTGCTATTTTGCCTAGTTCCTTCACCCGAGTTCTCTCAAGCGCCTGAGAATTCTCATCCTACCCACCTGTGTCGGTTTTCGGTACGGTCTTCGTGAGCTGAAGCTTAGGAGCTTTTCCTGGAAGCGTGATATCAGCAGCCTCGCCCTATAGGGCTGGTCCTTAGTCTCAACGTTGCGCCCCCGGATTTGCCTAAGGGCACCGCCTCAACTCTCTCACCGGGACAACCAACGCCCGGCCTGCCTAACCTTCTCCGTCCCTCCATCGCACTCACGCGAGGTGCAGGAATATTAACCTGCTTCCCATCGACTACGGCTTTCGCCCTCGCCTTAGGGGCCGACTCACCCTGCGCCGATTAACGTTGCGCAAGGAAACCTTGGGCTTTCGGCGTGCGGGCTTTTCACCCGCATTATCGTTACTCATGTCAGCATTCGCACTTCCGATACCTCCAGCAGACCTCTCGATCCACCTTCGCAGGCTTACGGAACGCTCCTCTACCGCGCACACCGAAGTGTGCACCCCAAGCTTCGGTTTACCGCTTAGCCCCGTTAAATCTTCCGCGCAGACCGACTCGACCAGTGAGCTATTACGCTTTCTTTAAAGGGTGGCTGCTTCTAAGCCAACCTCCTGGCTGTCTGTGCCTTTCCACATCGTTTCCCACTTAGCGGTAATTTGGGACCTTAGCTGTGGGTCTGGGTTGTTTCCCTTTTCACGACGGACGTTAGCACCCGCCGTGTGTCTCCCATACAGTCCGTCTCGGTATTCGGAGTTTGCAATGGTTTGGTAAGTCGCGATGACCCCCTAGCCATAACAGTGCTCTACCCCCGAGAGGATACATATGAGGCGCTACCTAAATAGCTTTCGAGGAGAACCAGCTATCTCCGGGTTCGATTAGCTTTTCACTCCTAATCACACCTCATCCCCTACCTTTGCAACGGGAGTGGGTTCGGGCCTCCAGTGCGTGTTACCGCACCTTCACCCTGGGCATGACTAGATCACCCGGTTTCGGGTCTACAGCCCGCGACTATGCGCCCTATTCAGACTCGGTTTCCCTTCGCCTCCCCTATACGGTTAAGCTTGCCACGAACTGTAAGTCGCTGACCCATTATACAAAAGGTACGCAGTCACCCTTGCGGGCTCCTACTGCTTGTACGCACACGGTTTCAGGGTCTATTTCACTCCCCTCTCCGGGGTTCTTTTCGCCTTTCCCTCACGGTACTGGTTCACTATCGGTCGGTCAGGAGTATTTAGCCTTGGAGGATGGTCCCCCCATGTTCAGACAGGGTTTCACGTGCCCCGCCCTACTCGTCTTCACTGATGTGGCCCTTTCGAATACAGGGCTGTCACCTTCTATGGCCAACCTTTCCAGGTTGTTTTCCTAGAACCACGCCAGCTTAAGGGCTAGTCCCCGTTCGCTCGTCACTACTTAGGGAATCTCGGTTGATTTCTTTTCCTCCGGTTACTTAGATATTTCAGTTCACCGGGTTCGCCTCCAGCAGCTATGTATTCACTGCAGGATACTGCCGAAGCAGTGGGTTTCCCCATTCGGACATCGCGGGATCAATGCTTATTGCCAGCTCCCCCACGCTTTTCGCAGGCTGTCACGTCCTTCATCGCCTCTGACCGCCAAGGCATCCACCGTGTGCGCTTATTCGCTTGACCATATAACCCCAAGTCGCCTCGGGGTCGTCTGTGCCCAGGGGTACAAATCCCCAGGCGCGAATTGCAACGACTCAATTTTTAGGGATCTTGCGATCCCCGCCTTAGCCTCAACGACACGTCGAGATAGTCATCTCAAACGCTCGCTACATCACAAGTTATTAAAGAACACGCACCGGCCTCAACGCCGATCCGTATAAAAGTATGTGCGCTTACATCCAGAGTTGGTGGGTCTGGGAGGACT
>NZ_AZUZ01000030.1 GCF_000513955.1 Pseudoxanthomonas suwonensis J47 | reverse complement strand
GCTTGCGCCATACCCCCGCGCTACCGCGTCTTTCGGCGCGTTGGGGTTGTGGCTTCGTTCTCTCCCCTCTCCCACCGGGAGAGGGGCAGGGGGTGAGGGTCGGGCGCCCAGCGGCGTCGGAACACCTCTGCCCAACCCCGCTCCGCGCCCATGGAACGCGGGCGTCCGGTGGCAGCGGGGCTCATGGCGTAGCCCGGATAAGCGAAGCGCATCCGGGGAATACGTGCGGCAGGACCGTACCCAAAACACTGCGACTCGCGACGGCGGGTTTCCCCGCCGGAAGCCGCCACCCATAATCCGGTCCATGTCCATCCCCCTCACAACGCCGCAACAGGCGCGGGAGCGCCAGCGCCAGGGTGCGCTGCTGATCGATATCCGCGAGCCGCACGAGCGTGCTTCCGGGCAGGCCGAGGGCGCGCTGGCGATCGCGCGTGCCGAGCTGGAGGCCGATCCTGGCCGGCACCTGCCGGATACGGATGCGGAGGTGCTGCTGATCTGCCAGGCCGGCAAGCGTTCGCTGGCGGCTGCCGAGGCGCTGCACGCGGCCGGCTACCGCAACGTCGCCTCGGTCGAAGGCGGTACCACGCGCTGGGCCGCCGATGGCCTGCCGCTGGTGCGGCCGCAGCTGGAACCGGACGAGGCAGATTTCCTCGAGCGTTATTCGCGCCACCTGCGCCTGCCGGAAGTGGGCGTGGAAGGACAGCGCCGGCTGGAGGGCTCACGCGTGCTGGTGGTCGGTGCGGGCGGACTGGGTTCGCCGGCGGCGTTCTACCTGGCTGCCGCCGGGGTAGGGCATCTGCGCCTGGTGGACGACGACGTGGTCGACCGCAGCAACCTGCAGCGGCAGATCCTGCATGTCGAAGACACCATCGGCGTGCGCAAGGTCGAGTCGGCGCGGCAGCGGCTGTCGGCGCTGAACCCGCGGGTGGAGATCGAAGCGGTCAGCGAGCGCGTGTCCTCGGCCAATGTCGAGGCGCTGCTCGAGGGCGTGGACGTGGTCCTCGACGGCTCCGACAACTTCCCGCTGCGCTACCTGCTCAACGACGCCTGCGTGAAGCTGGGCAAGCCGCTGGTGTACGGGGCGGTGCAGCGCTTCGTCGGCCAGGCCAGCGTGTTCGATGCCGGGCGCGCACGCGGGCAGTGCCCGTGCTACCGCTGCCTGTTCCCGGAACCGCCGCCGCCGGAGTTCGCGCCGAACTGCGCCGAGGCGGGGGTATTCGGGGTGCTGCCCGGCATCGTTGGCCTGCTGCAGGCGACCGAGGCGATCAAGCTGCTGCTGGGGCTGGGCGAGCCGTTGGCCGGACGCCTGCTGCAGTTCGACGCGCTGGCCATGCGCTTCCGCGAGGTGAAGCTGGCGCCGGATCCGGACTGCCCGGTCTGCGCGCCCGGCCGGCCATTCCCCGGTTACATCGACTACGCTCGGTTCTGCGGCACCGCTATCTGAGGCGCCGCCAGCGCGGCGCCACCCAGTGACCCAGTGACATCGCCGGCCCCGGGCCGGCATGCAGGAGGAGTGCATGGCTGCAGAAGGCCCCACCGGGAGCGAGCTGCTCCACGTCGTCGCCCTGCTGGGCGCGGCGGTCGTCATGGTCCCGATCTTCCGCCGCCTCGGCCTTGGTTCGGTGCTGGGGTACCTGTGCGCGGGCCTGCTGATCGGTCCATTCGGCTTCACCTGGTTCAACGACCCGCAGGCGATCCTGCACGTCGCCGAACTGGGCGTGGTGATGTTCCTGTTCGTGGTCGGCCTGGAAATGCGCCCCCAGCACCTGTGGAGCCTGCGCCGGCAGATCTTCGGGCTGGGCACGTTGCAGATCGGGCTGTGCACCCTGGTGCTCACCGGGGTGGCGATGCTTGGCGGGCTGGATCCGCGCAGTGCCTTCATCGGCGCGTCGGGTTTCGTGCTGACCTCCACCGCGGTGGTGATGCAGCTGCTCTCCGAGCGCGGCGACATCGCGCTGCCGCGCGGGCAGAAGATCGTCTCGATCCTGCTGTTCGAGGACCTGCTGATCGTGCCGCTGCTGGCGCTGGTGGCGTTCATGTCGCCGCTGCCGCAGATGGACGGCGGCGGGCGCGGCCTGGGCATCCTCACCGCGATCGCGGCGCTGGCGGGGCTGGTGGTCGCTGGCGTGTGGCTGCTCAACCCGCTGTTCCGGCTGCTGGCCGCGGCCAAGGCGCGCGAGGTGATGACCGCGGCCGCACTGCTGGTGGTGCTCGGCGCGGCGCTGCTGATGGACCTGGGCGGCCTGTCGATGGCGATGGGTGCCTTCCTCGCCGGCGTGCTGCTGTCCGGCTCGACCTTCCGCCACCAGCTGGAGGCGGACATCGAGCCATTCCGCGGGCTGCTGCTGGGCCTGTTCTTCCTCGGCGTGGGCATGGCCCTGGACCTGGCCGTGGTCGCGGCGAACTGGCCGCTGATCCTGTCCGGCGTGCTGGCGATGATGGCGGGGAAGGCCGCATGCATCTACGTGGTGGCGCGGATCACCCGCAGTCCGCACCTGGAGGCGCTGGACCGCGCCGTGCTGATGGCGCAGGGCGGCGAGTTCGCCTTCGTGCTGTTCTCGGCGGCCCAGGCGGCCGGCGTCATCAGCGGCACGGCCAACGCGAACCTGACCGCGATCGTGGTGCTGTCCATGGCGCTGACCCCGCTGGTGGTGCTGCTGGTGCGGCGTTCCACCCATTGCGACCGGCCGCCGTCGCTGGACGGCGTCGAGGTGGCCGAGGGCCTGACCGGCAGCGTGCTGATCGTCGGCTTCGGCCGCTTCGGCCAGGTGATGAGCCAGGCGCTGCTGGCGCGCGACGTGGACGTGACCATCATCGACACCGACATCGAGATGATCACCTCGGCCGGCGAGTTCGGCTTCAAGGTCTACTACGGCGACGGCCGCCGGGCGGACGTGATGCGGGCCTCCGGCGCGGGTAATGCGCGGCTGATCGCGGTGTGCATCGACGATCGCGCCGCCGCCACCCAGATCGCCGGGATGTGCGGCCGGCTGTTCCCGCAGGCCAAGGTGCTGGTGCGCTCCTTCGACCGCGAGCACGCGCTGGAACTGGTGGCGCTGGGCGTGGACTACCAGATCCGCGAGACCTTCGAGTCGGCCGTGCGCTTCGGCCAGGCCGCGCTGGAGGCGCTGGACGTATCGCCAGCCGAAGCGGCGGCGGTGACCGAAGAGGTGCGGCGGCTGGATGCCGAGCGCTTCGCCCTGGAGGTCGCCGCCGGCGACGTGCGCGCCGGGCGCCCGCTGATCATCGGCAACACACCGCCGGCCACGCCGACGCCGTTCACCACGCCGCGGCGCTCGTCGAAGCGGCTGGATACGACGGGCGGGGAAGCCTCTCCTCCGGCGGAGGGCGACGCCGCGGGCTGAGCGTCGCAGCGCTCCGCGAGCCGGGCGGGGCAGGGCATATGGCTGGCGTGTGCTCCGGGGTTTCCAGGGGACCTAGGCTGACCCGGCCAGGAGCGCCGAGCGGCGCCCATTTCCCCCGGCAGGGTTCAGTCGTGGCGCCGGCGCGTGGCCTCGAACGCGGCCAGCTGCTCCGGCGTGGCCTCGCGCTGGTGGCGGGCCTTCCACTCGGCGAACGGCATGCCGTAGACGGCTTCGCGAGCCTGTTCCTTGTCCAGTTCCAGCCCGGCCTCGAGCGCGGCCTCGCGGTACCAGTCGGCCAGGCAGTTGCGGCAGAACCCGGCCAGGATCATCAGGTCGATGTTCTGCACGTCGGGCCGTTCCTGGTTGAGATGGCGCAGCAGGCGCCGGAACGCGGCCGCTTCCAGTTGCACGGTATCGACCATCGCTGCCTACCTCGCCGTTGCCGAATCGGGGACAATGTGCCGATTCCGCCCCACCAGCCGCAAGCATCCCCATGACTGCCCGCATCCTCGATGGCCGCCGCGTCGCCGACGCCCTGCTCGACGAACTCAAGGTGCGGGTGGACGCCCGGATCGCCGCCGGCCGCCCCCGTCCGGGGCTGGCCGTGGTCCTGGTGGGCGACGATCCGGCCTCGGCGGTGTACGTGCGCAACAAGCGCCGCGCCGCGGAGAAGGTCGGCATCGAGGCCTTCGACTACGACCTGCCGGCCGGCACCTCCGAGGCGAAGATCCTCGAGCTGATCGACCAGCTCAACGCCGACCCGAAGATCCACGGCATCCTGGTGCAGCTGCCGCTGCCGGGCATCGCCGACGCCAGCGGCCTGATCGAGCGGATCGACCCGCGCAAGGACGTGGACGGCTTCCACCCGTCCAACGTCGGCCACCTGGCCCTGCGCCAGTTCGGCCTGCGCCCGTGCACCCCGCGCGGGATCATGACCCTGCTGGCCCATACCGACCGCCCGGTCCGCGGCCGCAACGCCACGGTGGTCGGCGTCAGCAACCACGTCGGCCGGCCGATGGGCCTGGAACTGCTGATCGCCGGCTGCACGGTGACCAGCTGCCACAAGTTCACCCCGGCCGAGGTGCTGGAACAGTCGGTCCGCAACGCCGACATCCTGGTGGTGGCGGTGGGCCGCCCGGGCATCGTCCCGGGCGAGTGGGTCAAGCCCGGCGCGGTGGTGATCGACGTGGGCATCAACCGCCTGGAGGACGGCCGCCTGGTCGGAGACGTGGGCTACGAGGCCGCGGCCGAACGTGCCAGCTGGATCACCCCGGTCCCCGGCGGCGTCGGCCCGATGACCGTGGCCACGCTGATGCAGAACACGCTCGAGGCGGTCGAGGCCCAGGAGCGGGGCTGAGGCGCTGCCGTATGAACCCCGCTCCGCCGGGGTGACGCGGCTTGTTTGCGCGGCACTGGCGCGCCTGCCGCCGAACGCCGGCGTCCCATGGACGCGGGCCTGAGGCGGAGCGGGGGCAGTGGGTGAGGGCAGGGTGCCCAACCACGCTGGCATACCGGCCCTCTCCCCAACCCCTCCCCCGGAGGGGAGGGGCTTCAGGCCGCCCGGAACGCGAGGTTCCATTCCCGGGCAGGCGTCGACATCCCGTTCAGGGGTATAATGGCGCGCTTCCCCACACCCGGGTATGCCGATGCTACGCATCCAGGCCGAAGCGCTGACCTACGACGACGTCTCCCTCGTCCCCGCCCACTCCACCGTGCTGCCGAAGGATGTCGATCTCGGCACGCGTCTCACCCGCGACCTGCGCATCAACCTGCCGATCGTCTCGGCGGCGATGGACACGGTCACCGAAGCCCGCCTGGCCGTGGCCATGGCCCAGCTCGGCGGCATCGGCATCCTGCACAAGAACCTGACCGTCGAGCAGCAGGCCGCGGAAGTGGCCAAGGTCAAGAAGTTCGAGTCGGGCGTGATCCGCGACCCGATCACCGTGCGTCCGGACACCACCATCCGCGAAGTGCTGGCGCTGACCCGCGCCCGCAACATCTCCGGCGTGCCGGTGGTCGACGAGGCCGGGCAGCTGGCCGGCATCGTCACCCGCCGCGACATGCGCTTCGAAACGGAGCTGGACGATCCGGTCCGCCACATCATGACCAAGAAGGACAAGCTGGTCACGGTGAAGGAAGGCGCGCAGGACGAGGAAGTCCTCAAGCTGCTGCACAAGCACCGCATCGAGAAGGTGCTGGTCGTCAACGACGACTACGCGCTGCGCGGCATGATCACGGTCAAGGACATCCAGAAGAAGACCGACAACCCGAACGCGTCGAAGGATTCTTCCGCGCGCCTGCTGGTCGGCGCCGCGGTCGGTGTGGCCGGCGACACCGAGCAGCGCGTCGAGGCCCTGGTCGCCGCCGGCGTCGACGTGATCGTCGTCGACACCGCGCACGGCCATTCGCAGGCGGTCGTCGACCGCGTCGCCTGGGTCAAGAAGAACTTCCCGCACGTGCAGGTGATCGGCGGCAACATCGTCACCGGCGAAGCCGCGCTGGCGCTGTACGACGCCGGCGCCGACGCGGTGAAGGTCGGCGTGGGCCCCGGTTCGATCTGCACCACCCGCGTCGTCGCCGGCGTCGGCGTGCCGCAGATCACCGCGATCGACATGGTCGCCGAGGCGCTGCAGGACCGCATCCCGCTGATCGCCGATGGCGGCATCCGCTACTCGGGCGACATCGGCAAGGCGATCGCCGCCGGTGCCTCCACGGTGATGATCGGCGGCCTGTTCGCCGGCACCGAGGAATCCCCGGGCGAGATCGAGCTGTTCCAGGGCCGCAGCTACAAGAGCTACCGCGGCATGGGTTCGCTGGGCGCGATGGAGAAGGGCTCCAAGGACCGCTATTTCCAGGACGCTTCCGACGCCGACAAGCTGGTGCCGGAAGGCATCGAAGGCCGCGTCCCGGTGCGCGGCCCGCTGTCGGGCGTGATCCATCAGCTCATCGGCGGCCTGCGCGCCACCATGGGCTACGTCGGCTGCGCGACCATCGAGGAGATGCGCACCAAGCCGAAGTTCGTGGTGATCACCGGCGCCGGCCAGCGCGAGAGCCACGTCCACGACGTGCAGATCACCAAGGAACCGCCGAACTACCGGATGGGGTGAGCGGACGCGTTCGCGAGGCACTGCCTCGCGCGTCCGCGAACGCCCGGCCAGGGACTGGACGGGCAGGGCCCTCCGGGCCCGCATCCACCTCGCCACGGATGGCCACCACCACGCAACCAGACAGGACCGCCGAGCGCCGGCCGCCGATGACCGACATCCACAGCGACAAGATCCTCATCCTCGACTTCGGCGCGCAGTACACCCAGCTGATCGCCCGCCGCATCCGCGAACTCGGCGTCTACTGCGAGATCTGGGCCTGGGACCACGACCCGGCCGAGATCGCCGCGTTCGCGCCGAAGGGCATCATCCTGTCGGGTGGCCCGGAGTCGACCACCGAAGCCGGCTCGCCGCGCGCGCCGCAGCAGGTGTTCGATTCCGGCCTGCCGATCCTGGGCATCTGCTACGGCATGCAGACCATGGCCGTGCAGCTGGGCGGCGCCACCGAGGCGGCCGACCAGCGCGAGTTCGGCCACGCGGAAGTATCGCTGGTGGCGGCCGACCGCCTGTTCGAGGGCCTGAAGGACCATCCGGGTTCGCCGCCGCGGCTGGACGTGTGGATGAGCCATGGCGACCACGTCTCGGTCGCGCCGCCGGGCTTCACCATCACCGCGAAGACCGACCGCATCCCGGTCGCCGCCTTCGCCGACGACCGCCGCCGCTGGTACGGCGTGCAGTTCCACCCCGAAGTGACCCACACCAAGCAGGGTACGGCGCTGCTGCGCCGCTTCGTGGTCGATATCTGCGGCTGCCAGACCCTGTGGACCGCCGAGCACATCATCGAGGACCAGATCCGCCGCGTGCGCGAGCAGGTCGGTTCGGACGAGGTGATCCTGGGCCTGTCCGGCGGCGTGGATTCGTCGGTGGTCGCGGCGCTGCTGCACAAGGCCATCGGCGACCAGCTGACCTGCGTGTTCGTCGACACCGGCCTGCTGCGCTGGCAGGAAGGTGACCAGGTGATGGCGACCTTCGCCGAGCACCTGGGCGTCAAGGTGATCCGTGTCGATGCCGCCGACCGCTACTTCAAGGCGCTGGAGGGCGTGGCCGACCCGGAGGCCAAGCGCAAGATCATCGGCAACCTGTTCGTCGAGATCTTCGAGGAAGAGTCCGGCAAGCTGAAGAACGCGAAGTGGCTGGCGCAGGGCACCATCTATCCGGACGTGATCGAGTCGGCCGGCAGCAAGACCGGCAAGGCCCACGTCATCAAGAGCCACCACAACGTCGGCGGCCTGCCCGAGCACATGAAGCTGGGCCTGGTCGAGCCGCTGCGCGAGCTGTTCAAGGACGAAGTGCGCCGCCTCGGCGTCGAGCTGGGCCTGCCGCGCGAGATGGTCTACCGCCATCCGTTCCCGGGGCCGGGCCTGGGCGTGCGCATCCTCGGCGAGGTCAAGCCCGAGTACGCCGAGCTGCTGGCCCGTGCCGACGCGATCTTCATCGACGAGCTGCGCAAGGCCGGCCTGTACGACAAGACCTCGCAGGCCTTCGCCGTGTTCCTGCCGGTCAAGTCGGTGGGCGTGGTCGGCGACGCGCGCGCCTACGAATGGGTGATCGCCCTGCGCGCGGTGGAGACCATCGACTTCATGACCGCGCACTGGGCGCACCTGCCGTACGACTTCCTCGGCAAGGTCTCCAACCGCATCATCAACGAGCTGCGCGGCGTCTCCCGCGTGGTCTACGACATCTCTGGCAAGCCGCCGGCGACGATCGAGTGGGAGTGATCGCCATGGCTTCGGTCGACTGGTTCCCGATCGTCTTCATCGTGTTCAAGCTCGGTGTCCTTGGCGTGGGCATGTTCTTCGCCATCAAGTGGCACCACGACAAGGACAAGCAGGCCAGGGCCGCCCGTAGCGCGACGCGCGACGGGCAGCCGCCCGAGCCGCGAAGCTGATCGCGACCGCCACCGCCGGTTGATGGTGGTGGCTGGCCTGGGGCTGCGCAGGCAGGGCCATGTGGCGCCCCCGGCGGGCGATCGCGCCGGCCGGTTCCGCCTCGCCCGGCCCAAGGGCGGATGTCCCGGCCGACCACCCGACGATCCGATAGACTCGTCCCCCATGGCATGCGCAGTCGCGCGTGCCGCGTATTGGGGCTCGGCCGCGCATGGCAGTCGCTTGCGCGGCACAGGCGCTGGCACGCGAGGCGCTGGCGCGCGGACACCGCGTCGTCGGTACCGTCCGCAGTGACGCCGCCCTCGAGGCTTTCGAGGCGCTCGATCCGGTGCTCGCCCACGGCCGCCTGCTGGACGTGACCGACTTCGATGCGATCGACGGGCTGGTGGCCGAAGTCGAGGAGAACGTCGGCCCGGTCGACGTGCTGGTGAACAACGCCGGCTACGGCCACGAGGGCGTGCTGGAGGAATCGCCGCTGGAGGACATGCGCCGGCAGTTCGAGGTCAACGTCTTCGGCCCGGTGGCGATGATCAAGGCGGTGCTGCCGGGATGCGGCGGCGGAGGCGCGGCCACATCGTCAACATCACCTCGATGGGCGGCTTCATCACCATGCCCGGCATTGCCTACTACTGCGGCAGCAAGTTCGCCTTGGAAGGCATTTCGGACGCACTGGCCAAGGAGGTGGCTCGCTGGGCATCGCGGTCACCGCCGTGGCGCCCGGATCGTTCCGTACCGATTGGGCCGGCCGCTCGATGGTGCGTTCCCCGCGCTCGATCCGGGACTACGACACGCTGTTCAATCCGGTCCGCGAGGCGCGCCTGCAGAGAAGCGGCAAGCCGCCCGGCGATCCCGCGAAGGCCGCCTGGGCCATGCTAGAGGTGATCGAGAGCGACTCGCCGCCGACCCACCTGCTGCTGGGCAGCGACGCCCTGGAACTGGTCCGGGCCAGGCTCGCCGGGCTTGCTGCGGGGATGGCGGAACAGGAGGCGCTGACGCGCTCCACCGACGGCTGATCCTGCGAACAGTGGCGACTTGCCCCTGCAGCCGGTCCGCCACCCCGCACAGGCTGGGCCGCGGCAAGGCTGCGTCCCCCGGGAGGCTGGGCGATACTACGCACCTGCGGCCCTCGCCGCCGCCACGCCTTCCAGCCAGCAGGAGCAGTCCCGTGCGTTCAAGACCGTTCGGCCGTACCGGCCGCCAGACAGGCGAGATCGGCTTTGGCGCCTGGGCCATCGGCGCGGCATGGGGCAAGGTCGACGACAACGAATCGGTGGCCGCGCTGCATGCGGCGCTCGACGCCGGCCTGGACTTCATCGACACCGCCGACGTCTACGGCGACGGCCACTCCGAGCGTCTGATCGCGCGCGTCCTGCGCGAGCGCNGCGGGCCGCGTCCGTTCGTGGCCACCAAGGCCGGCCGGNGCCNGCCGCGGCAGACCGTGGAAGGCTACAGCGCGGAAAACCTGGAGGCCTGGATCGACCGCAGCCTGGCCAACCTCGACGTCGACTGCCTGGACCTGGTCCAGCTGCACTGCCCGCCCACCGACGCCTACTACCACCCGGAAGTGTTCGAGCGGATGGAGCGGCTGGTCGAGCGCGGCAAGATCGCCCACTACGGCGTCAGCGTCGAGCGCGTCGAGGAAGGCCTCAAGGCCATCGAATACCCGGGTGTCGTCAGCGTCCAGATCATCTACAACATGTTCCGGCACCGCCCGGCGGAGCTGTTCTTCCGCGAGGCGCAGAGGCACGACGTGGCGGTGATCGTGCGCGTGCCGCTGGCCAGCGGGCTTCTCAGCGGCAAGTTCCGTCCCGATACCCGCTTCGAGGCCGACGACCACCGCCAGTTCAACCGCCACGGCGAAGCCTTCGACGTCGGCGAGACCTTCGCCGGCGTGCCCTACGAGGTCGGCCTGGCCGCGGTGGAGAAGCTGCGCCCGCTGGTGCCCGAAGGCGCGACGCTGGCCCAGCTCGCGCTGCGCTGGATCCTGATGGACGAGGCGGTGACGGTGGTGATCCCCGGCGCGCGCAACCCGCAGCAGGCCCTGGCCAACATCGCCGCGGCGGAACTGCCCGCACTGCCTGCGGAGACGATGGAGGCGGTGGCGCGGATCTACGAGCAGGACATCAGGCCGCACGTCCACCAGCGCTGGTAATGAACGTCGAAGTTTCTCCCCTCCGCATCGCCCCGGCCGAAGCGGGCGACCGCGACGCGCTGGCCCGCCTGTTGGTCGAGACCGTGGCCGGCAACGGCTCGGTGGGTTTCATGCATCCGCTCGGCCTGGACGAGGCCCGCGCGTTCTGGGACGACTGCCTCCAGGCGGCCGCGCACGGCGAGCGCTTCATCCTCTGCGCCTGGCAGGGCGACAGGCTGGTCGGCACCGGTTCGCTGGCGCTGGTCACCGCACCCAGCCAGCCGCACCGCGCCGAACTGACCAAGGTGATGACCACCTGTTCGCTGCGCGGCTCGGGCATCGGCGCGCAGCTGGTGACCGCGCTGGAAGGGCTGGCGCGCGAGCATGGCCGTCGCCTGCTCACCCTGGACGCCTCGCTGGTCGAGGGTGCCGCCGGGTTCTACCGGCGCCTGGGCTACCACGTTGCCGGCGACATCCCGGAATACGCCTACAAGCCGCTCGGCGGCCTCGGCGCCACCCGCGTGTTCTGGAAGCTGCTGGACGCGCGCGAACCGTCGAACCCGGTGGTCGCCGATCCGGCCGCGGACGAGCGCTTCATGCGCCACGCCCTGGACCTGGCCGAGCGCGCCGAGAAGGAAGACGACGAGATCCCGGTGGGTGCGGTGCTGGTCTCGCCCGAAGGCGAGGTCATCGGCGAAGGCTGGAACCGCAACATCAGCGACCATGATCCCAGTGCGCATGCCGAGATCATGGCCATGCGCCAGGCCGGCGCCCGCCTGGGCAACCACCGCCTGGTGGGCTGCACCCTGTACGTCACCCTCGAGCCGTGCGCGATGTGCGCCATGGCCATGATCCATGCCCGCGTCGCACGCGTGGTCTTCGGGGCGGGCGACCCCAAGACCGGCGCCTGCGGCAGCGTCTTCGACCTGCCAGCCGATCCCCGCCACAACCATCGCGTGGCGGTGCAGGGCGGGGTACTGGGCGAGGAGGCCGGGCTCAGGTTGACCAACTACTTCCGCGCCAAGCGCGGCAAGCCGCCGCTGTAGCCCGGACAGGGCCGAAGGCCGTATCCGGGGAGCATGCGGTTTCGCCGCCCTCCATGAAGCCGGAGGTGCTCTTCCGAAGGGGGCGTGGCCCGGCTACGCCGCCGATGTCGGGCGCGACGGACGGTGGTCCATTTCCTCGTTGATCGCGGTGACCGCGAGGGTCGACTCGCGGGCCAGCAGCAGGCTGGCGGCGAACATCGACAGCACCCCGATCGAGGCCAGCCAGATCGGCGCCGTGGCCAGCTGGTGGCCGGTGAACGTGTCGATCGAGACCGCCAGGCTGGTACCGACGAAGCAACTGATCGCCCCGTACAGCAGCTGGCCCGCGCGCAGGATGGTCAGGCTGCGCCGCCGCTGCAGGGCGATGCGCTTCTCGTAGAGCTCGCGCTCCTTCGGGTCCTCGATCGCGGTGAGCTCGCGCAGCAGCGTGCGCGTCCGGTCGATGATCCGCGCCAGCCGGTTGTTGGCCGACAGCAGCAGCGAGGCGGTGGCGGTGAGGAAGAACGCCGGCGCCAGCATCGCGGCGAGCACGGCATGGATGTCGGCGGAGGTTTCCATCGGGCGGCGCGTGCGGATGACTGCGCTATCATGCCAGCCCGCGCAGGGCCCGCGAAGCGCCGGCGCAGGGACACGCTTGCACTGGAAACCGCACCCCGCGCGGGGCGCCACAAAGGGAACGCGCATGGCCATCGCCCAAGGGCAGGACCGCCTGATCTGGATCGACCTGGAGATGACCGGGCTGGATACGGACAACGACTCCATCCTGGAGATCGCCACCGTGGTCACCGACTCGCAGCTGCAGGTCCTGGCCGAAGGCCCCGAGCTGGCCATCGGCCACCCGCTGGCCACCCTGGAAGCGATGGACGAGTGGAACCGCAACCAGCACCGCAAGTCCGGCCTGTGGCAGCGCGTACTCGACAGCGACGTGACCATCGCCCAGGCCGAGGCGCGCACCGTCGCCTTCCTCAACCAGTGGGTGCCGGCCAAGGCCTCGCCGATGTGCGGCAACTCCATCTGCCAGGACCGCCGCTTCCTGCATCGCCTGATGCCGCGCCTGGAGCAGTACTTCCACTACCGCAACCTCGACGTCAGCACCCTCAAGGAACTGGCCCGGCGCTGGGCGCCGGACGTCCTGGCCGGCGTCAGCAAGCAGGCCTCGCATACCGCCCTGAGCGACGTGCACGACTCGATCGAGGAACTGCGCCACTACCGCCGCCACATGGCACGGCTGGCGCTGGACTGACCTGACGGCCTCTTCCCGCCGGGGTGAGACGGCAGTTCGCGCGCCACTGGCGCGGGTGCCGTCGAACGCCTGCGCCCCGCGGACGCGGGCTGGGGCGCGGGGATAGGGTAGGTATTCCGACGCCGCAGGCCACCCGACCCTCACCCCCAGCCCCTCTCCCGGAGGGAGGGGGGAGGAGGAGCGAAGCTACGCCCTGAAAGGGCCATACCCCCGCGCTGCCGCGGCTCCGTCCGAAGCCGGGAGCCTCTGCCGGCATCGCCGCGCCACCCAACCAAACGAAAGGCCCGCCTTGCGGCGGGCCTTCGTGGGTCCGGCGTCGACCTGGACTCAGCTGGCCTTGAGCTTGGCCAGGCGCAGCCAGGTGTCGACCACGGTGTCGGGGTTCAGCGACACCGACTCGATGCCTTCCTGCATCAGCCACTCGGCCAGGTCCGGATGGTCGGACGGGCCCTGGCCGCAGATGCCGACGTACTTGCCCTTGGCGCGGGCAGCCTTGATCGCCATCGACAGCAGCTTCTTGACCGCCGGGTTCCGCTCGTCGAACAGGTGGGCGACGATCGAGGAGTCGCGGTCCAGGCCCAGGGTCAGCTGGGTCAGGTCGTTGGAGCCGATCGAGAAGCCGTCGAAGATCTCCAGGAACTCGTCCGCCAGCAGCGCGTTGGACGGGACCTCGCACATCATGATGATCTTCAGGCCGTTCTCGCCCTGGCGCAGGCCGTTGGCGGCGAGCACCTCGACCACCTTGCGGCCTTCCTCCAGGGTGCGCACGAACGGGATCATGACCCAGAGGTTCTCCAGGCCCATCTCGTTGCGCACGCGCAGCACCGCCTTGCACTCCAGGGCGAAGGCGTCGGCGAACGACGGATCGACATAGCGGCTGGCGCCGCGGAAGCCGATCATCGGGTTCTCTTCCTCCGGCTCGTAGCGGTGGCCGCCGATCAGGTTGGCGTACTCGTTGGACTTGAAGTCCGACAGGCGCACGATCACCGGGTTCGGCGCGACCGAAGCGGTGAGGGTGGCGATGCCCTCGGCCAGGCGGTCGACGTAGAAGCTGACCGGGTCGCCGTAGCCGGCGATCTTGGCGTCGATCTTCTTCTTCGTGTCGGCGTCCTGGCGGTCGTACTCGAGCAGCGCCTTCGGATGCACGCCGATGTGCGAGGCGATGATCATCTCCAGGCGCGCCAGGCCGATGCCGGCGTTGGGCAGCTGGCCGAAGTCGAACGCGCGCTCCGGGTTGGCGACGTTCATCATGATCTTCAGCGGCGCCGGCGGCATGTTGCCCAGGTCGGTGGTGGTGCGCTCGAAGGGCAGGGCGCCGTCGTAGATGTAGCCGGTGTCGCCTTCGGCGCAGCTGACGGTCACTTCCTGGCCGTCGGCGATGCGGTCCAGCGCGTCATGGGTGCCGACCACCGCCGGCACGCCCAGCTCGCGGGCGATGATCGCCGCGTGGCAGGTACGCCCGCCGCGGTTGGTGACGATGGCGCTGGCGCGCTTCATCACCGGCTCCCAGTCCGGGTCGGTCATGTCGGCGACCAGCACGTCGCCGGGCTGCACGCGGTTCATGTCGTCCAGCGAACGGACCACGCGGGCCACGCCGCTGCCGATCTTCTGGCCGATGGCGCGGCCTTCGGCGATGACCTGGCCGCGCTTCTCCAGCGCGAAGCGCTCGATCTGGGTGGCCTGGCCGCGGGACTTCACCGTCTCCGGGCGCGCCTGGACGATGAACAGCTTGCCGGTGACGCCGTCCTTCGCCCACTCGATGTCCATCGGGCGGCCGTAGTGCTGCTCGATGACCAGCGCCTGCTTGGCCAGCTCCTGCACGTCGGCGTCGGAGATGGAGAACTGGCGGCGCAGATCGGCCGGGGTGTCCTCGGTGCGCACGCGCTCGCCGGGCTGGTCCGAATAGACCATGCGGATCGCCTTGCTGCCGAGGGTGCGGCGCAGGATCGCCGGCTTGCCGGCCTTGAGCGTGGGCTTGTAGACGTAGAACTCGTCCGGGTTCACCGCGCCCTGCACGACCATTTCGCCCAGGCCGTAACTGGAGGTCACGAAGACCACGTCGCGGAAGCCGGACTCGGTGTCCAGGGTGAACAGCACGCCGGAGGCACCCACGTCCGAACGCACCATCAGCTGCACGCCGGCGGACAGGAACACGTCCTCGTGCTTGAAGCCGTGGTGCACGCGGTAGGCGATGGCGCGGTCGTTGTACAGCGAGGCGAACACTTCCTTGACCTTGTGCACGACGTCGTCGGCCCCGGTCACGTTGAGGAAGGTCTCCTGCTGGCCGGCGAACGAGGCGTCCGGCAGGTCCTCGGCGGTGGCGGAGGAGCGCACCGCCACGGCGATGTCGCTGCCGCCGTTCTCGGCGCACAGCTGCGCGTAGGCGGTGCGGATGTCGGCATCCAGCTCGGGCTGCAGCGGCGCCTCGATCACCCAGCTGCGGATCTCGCCGCCGGCGGCGGTCAGCGCCGGCACGTCCTCGACGTCCAGCGTGGCCAGGCGGTCGTAGATGCGCTGGTGCAGGTTGTTGTGGGCGATGAAGGCCTTGAAGGCCTCCGCGGTGGTGGCGAAACCGCCGGGAACGGACACGCCGAGACCGGCCAGGTGGCCGATCATCTCACCGAGGGAAGAATTCTTGCCGCCAACGCGTGCCAGATCGGCCAAGCGCAGTTCGTGCAACCACAGGATGTTCTGGTTCAAGTGCGATGCTCCATTGGAGCCACCGCCCGGCCGGGCAATGGCCGCCGTCCCGAGATATGTGGAACCGTTATGATGCACCCCAGCATCGCGGCATACAAATCTTGAAAATGCCGGCGGTTTCGTGTTCGTCCCGGGAAAGCGCTTACATGACCAGCATCCGCCCAGTGTTCTACGTGTCCGATGGTACCGGTATCACCGCCGAGACCATCGGCCACAGCCTGCTGACGCAGTTCAGCGGCTTCCGCTTCCTGACCGACCGGATCTCGTTCGTCGACGAGCCGGACAAGGCGCGCGAGGCGCGCGACCGCATCGTCGCCGCCGGCCTCGAGCACAGCACCCGTCCGATCGTGGTGAACACCTGCGTGGACCCGCAGCTGAGCGCGATCCTCGCCGAAAGCGGGGCGCTGATGCTGGACGTGTTCGAACCCTTCATCGAACCGCTGGAGCGCGAGCTCAACGAGCCGCGGCAGCCACGCGTGGGCCACGCCCACGGCATCGTCGACTTCGACACCTACCATCGCCGCATCAACGCGATGAACTACGCGCTGACCCACGACGACGGCATCGCGGTCAGCTACGACGAGGCCGATGTGATCCTGGTCGGCGTGTCGCGCGCGGGCAAGACCCCGACCTGCGTGTACCTGGCGCTGCACTACGGCATCCGCGCGGCGAACTATCCGCTCACCGACGGCGACCTCGAGAGCGACCGCCTGCCGGCGCGGCTGAAGCCGTACCGCCGCAAGCTGTTCGGCCTGACCATCGATCCGGAGCGGCTGGCGCAGATCCGCCAGGAGCGGCGGCCGAACTCGAACTACGCGAAGCTGGAGACCTGCAAGCGCGAGGTGCAGGCGGCCGAGACCATGTTCCAGATGGAGCGGATCCCCACGCTCAGTACGACGCATACGTCGATCGAGGAGATCTCGAGCAAGGTGCTGACCACCCTGGGCCTGCAGCGCGAGATGTTCTGAACCGCTGCCGGCGCTCCGGCAGGGTTCCTCCAAGGTAGGCCCGGCGGGCGCGACGGTCAATCCTGCCGCGTACACACTGCAGCGTGTAGCATCGGTCGCATGCAGCAGGTCACCCCCACCGGCATGCGGATCCCACGGCTCAGCCGCTTCGGCTGGCTGATGGGCCTGTATGCGGAAAACCACGCGCGCATGCAGCGCCTGTTCGCACCCGCGCGGCTGGGCGAGGGCAGCTGGCTGTCCAGCGTCGGCGACGGTCTGGACGTGCGCCTGGACGTGCTCGAGCGCCATCCCTATACGCTCGAGCTGCGCCTGACCTACGACCTGCGCGATCCGCTGACCGGCGAACCGGACCCCTCGGCCTACCTGCGCGTCTACACCGACGCGCGTCAGGTCGAGACCACCCACTGCTACGTGGGCCGCCGCTGGCAGGACGTGATGGGCCTTTACCCGCCGCCGGCCGAGCTGGTCGGTCACCGCCTGCGCATGAACACCTTCCTCGGCAAGTGGCTGGAATACCTCGCCGAGCGCGGCCACGGCGTGGCCACGCTGCTGCCGGCCGGTGCGGTCGCTGCCCCGCCGCCGGCGCCCCAGCGCGAGCCGGCCCGCCAGTAATCCCCGGACGTCCATGACACCGCGCGTTCCGCTTTCCGTCCTCGATCTCGCGCCAGTCTGCGAAGGCTCCGACGTGGGCACGGCCCTGCGCAACAGCCTGGACCTGGCCCGCCACGTCGAGGCGCTGGGCTACACCCGCTTCTGGCTGGCCGAGCACCACGGCATGCCCGGCATCGCCAGCGCCGCCACCGCGGTGCTGATCGGCCAGGTCGCCGCGGCGACCTCGCGCATCCGCGTGGGTGCTGGCGGGATCATGCTGCCCAACCATTCGCCGCTGCAGGTGGCCGAGCAGTTCGGCACCCTGGCTGCGCTGTTCCCCGGCCGGATCGACCTGGGCCTGGGCCGCGCGCCGGGCACCGACCAGGCCACCGCACGGGCGCTGCGCCGCTATTACGACGCCGCCGACAGCTTCCCGCAGGACGTGCAGGAACTGCTGCGCTATTTCGAACCGGCGCGGCCGGGGCAGGTGGTGCGTGCGGTGCCGGGGGAGGGACAGGACGTGCCCGTATGGATCCTCGGCTCCAGCCTGTTCGGCGCGCAGCTGGCCGCCACGCTGGGCCTGCCGTTCGCCTTCGCCTCGCACTTCGCCCCGGACGCGATGGACCAGGCGCTGATGCTCTACCACCGCGATTTCCGCCCGTCGGCGCGGTTGCGCCAGCCGTACGCCATCCTGGCGGTGAACGTGATCGCCGCGGCCACCGACGCCGAGGCGCGGCGGCTGTTCACCACCGCGCAGCAGGCCTTCGTGAACCTGCGCCGCGGCCGCCCGGGCCTGGTGCCGCCACCGATCGACGACATCGAGGCCTACTGGTCGCCGGAGGAGAAGGCGGGCGTTGAGCGGGCGCTGGCCTGCAGCGTGGTCGGCAGCCCGGAAACCGTCGCCGAAGGCCTGGAATCCTTCGTCGCCCGGCACCGGCCGGACGAGCTGATGGTGGTGGCCAATATCCACGACCACGGGGCGCGGCTGGAGTCCTACCGGATCGCCGCCGGGGCCTGGAACCGGGGCGGCTGAACGGGCCGTTCGGGACGGGCTCGCTATTCAGAGGGAATCCGGGTATCGTGCGCCCACTGTGTTTGCATGGGTCACCGTTAATCGTGGCCTGGTGACAACCGATCCCAAAGGTCGGTCTACATCGATCCGCTTTGCCTAACGCCTGCAACCCAGTACGGACCGGAAATCCCGGGACCGGTGTCTTTTACATTACTTAAGTTGAGGAGTTAGCAATCATGTCCGATCGTCAGACCGGCACCGTCAAGTGGTTCAACGACGCCAAGGGCTTCGGCTTCATCACCCCGGAGAGCGGCGCCGACCTGTTCGTGCACTTCCGCTCGATCCAGGGCACCGGCTTCAAGTCGCTGCAGGAAGGCCAGAAGGTCTCCTTCGTCGTCGTGCAGGGCCAGAAGGGCCTGCAGGCCGACCAGGTGCAGGCGCTGTAATCGCGCCGACCCGCCGCAAGGCAGGTCACCACGGAACGCCGGGGGCGCAAGCCTCCGGCGTTTTCCGTTTCCGGGCCCGGATGCGAGGATGGGGCTCCCCCCAACCCGCGGAGGCCGGCCCGTGATCACCGTCCACCACCTCGAGAACTCCCGCTCGCAGCGCGTGCTGTGGCTGCTGGAAGAACTCGGCCTGCCGTACCAGCTGGTGCGCTACGCGCGCGACCCGAAGACCCTGCTGGCGCCGCCGGAGCTGCGCGCGGTGCATCCGCTGGGCAAGTCGCCGGTGATGGTGGACGACGGCCACACCCTGGCCGAATCCGGCGCGATCCTCGAATACCTGGTCGAGCGCTACGACACCACCCACGCGTTCTCGCCCACGCCGACGCCGGTGGATTCGCCCGAACGCCTGCAGTACCGCTACTGGATGCACTACGCCGAAGGTTCGGCCATGCCACCGATGCTGCTGGGCCTGGTGTTCGCGAAGATACGCTCCGCGCCGATGCCGTTCTTCGCCAGGCCCATCGCCAGGCGCATCGTCGATGGCGCGATGTCGGGCTTCGTCGGCCCGCAGGTGAAGCTGCACCTGGGCTGGATGGAGGATTCGCTGCGCCGCAACGGCGGGTGGTTCGGCGGCGAGCGTTTCACCGCGGCGGACATCCAGATGAGCTTCCCGATCGAAGCGGCGGCGGTGCGCGCCGGACTGGATGCGTATCCGCAGCTGGCCGGCTTCCTGCGCCGGATCCATGCGCGGCCGGCCTACCAGCGGGCGCTGCAGAAGGGCGGCCCGTTCGAGCTGGCGGCGGGGTAGGCGCGCCGTAGTCCGCTGCGCGCACGGGATCCACGCGATCCGGTTCACGGCGCGCATCCTCCCGTGGCGTCATCCTCGCCGCATCGACACCGCGCGCACGCGCGTCTGGACCCCCATGCACCTCGAGTTCGACAACAGCTTCCTGCGCGAACTGCCCGGCGATCCGGAACCGGGGCCGCGGCTGCGCGAGGTGACGGCCGCCTGGTCGCGGGTCGATCCCACGCCGGTGGCGGCGCCGCGCCTGCTGGCCTGGTCGCGCGAAGCAGCAGCGCTGGTGGGCCTCGACGAGTCGGACGTCGCGGATCCGGCATTCGCCCAGGTGTTCGGTGGCAATGCGCTGCTGCCCGGCATGCAGCCGTGGGCGGCCAACTACGGCGGCCACCAGTTCGGCAGCTGGGCCGGGCAGCTGGGCGACGGCCGCGCGATCTCGCTCGGCGAGGCGCTGGGACCGGACGGGCGGCGCTGGGAACTCCAGCTCAAGGGGGCGGGGCGCACGCCTTACTCGCGCTTCGCCGACGGCCGCGCGGTGCTGCGCTCCTCGATCCGCGAGTTCCTGTGCAGCGAGGCGATGCACCACCTCGGCGTGCCGACCACGCGGGCGCTGTCGCTGGTCGCCACCGGCGAGGACGTGGTGCGCGACATGTTCTACGACGGCCATCCGCAGCCCGAGCCGGGCGCGGTGGTGTGCCGGATGGCGCCGAGCTTCCTGCGCTTCGGCAGCTGGCAGCTGCCTGCGTCGCGCGGCGACACCGCGCTGCTGCGCACGCTGGCCGACCATGTGCAGCGCCACCACTTCCCGGACCTGGCCGGGCAAGGCGCTGCAGGCGACGCGGAGTGGTTCGCGCGGGTCTGCGAGCGCACCGCCCGGCTGGTCGCCGAATGGATGCGGGTGGGTTTCGTCCATGGCGTGCTCAACACCGACAACATGTCGATCCTGGGCCTGACCATCGACTACGGCCCGTATGGCTGGATCGAGGACTTCGACCCGGACTGGACCCCGAACACCACCGACGCGGCCGGCGGCCGCTACCGCTTCGGCTGGCAGCCGCAGGTCGCGTACTGGAACCTGGCCCGTCTCGCGCAGGCGCTGGCGCCGCTGTTCGACAGCGTCGCGCCGCTGGAAGCTGGACTGGACCGCTTCAACGCCGCCTGGGCCGCGGCCGAACGCGACATGGTCGCGCGCAAGCTGGGCCTGGCCGCATGCGGCGACGAGGACATGCGCCTGTATGCCGAGCTGCTCCTGCTGCTGCACGACGGGCAGATGGACATGAACCTGTCGTTCCGCGAACTGATGGCGCTGGATCCGGCCGCATCGGATATCGCCGTGTTCGAGGGTGCGTTCTACGACCCGGCCGCGCGGACGAGGGTGGAGGCGGGCCTGCGCGACTGGCTGCAGCGCTACGCCGCACGGCTGGCCGCCGATCCGCTTGAGCCGGCGCAGCGCCACGAGCGCATGCGCCTGGCCAATCCGCGCTACGTGCTGCGCAACTGGCTGGCGCAGGAAGCGATCGACCGGGCCGAACAGGGCGATCCCAAGGGGATCACCGACCTGCTCGAGGTCATGCGCCGTCCCTACGAGGACCAGCCGGGCCGCGGGCACTACGCCAGCCGCCGGCCGGAATGGGCGCGGCATCGCGCCGGATGTTCGATGCTGTCGTGCAGCTCCTGAGACACGACAGGCGCGACGGCGCTAGCATCGCCAGCATCGCAACCGGTATTCGGCCCGCCATGGACGACACCACGCCTGCCTGGGCCTCGCTGATCCGCGAGGTCCCCGACTTCCCTTCGCCGGGCATCCTGTTCCGCGACATGATGCCGCTGCTTGCCGACCGTGCCGGCTTCGCCGCGATGCTGGCCGACCTGGCCGCGCCATGGCGGGAAGCGGGGATCCAGGCGGTGGCCGGGGTGGAGTCGCGCGGCTTCATTCTCGGCGCCGCGTTGGCGCGCGAGCTGGACGCCGGCTTCGTGCCGCTGCGCAAGCCGGGCAAGCTGCCCGGCGAGCTGTTCGAGGAGTCCTACGCGCTGGAATACGGCAGCGACCGCCTGCAGGTGCAGGCCAATGCGGTGCGCGCCGGCGAACGCGTGCTGCTGGTCGACGACGTCCTCGCCACGGGCGGCACCCTGGCTGCCGCCGCGCGTCTATTGCAGCGCCTGGGCGTGGAACTGGTCGGCGGCGCCGTGCTGATGGAACTTGAAGGCCTCGGCGGCCGTGCCCGCTGGCCGGCAGAAGTGCCGCTGCTGGCCCTGCTGCGCCACTGACCAGCGAACACCCCTCTCCCCCCGGGAGAGGGGCCGGGGGAGAGGGCCGGTGTCCCCGCCCCCGTTACAGCTTCCGCACCCTGAACTTCCGCCCCTTGATCTTCCCCGCCTCGAGCCGCTGCAGCGCACGCCCGGCCTGCGCATTGGCGATGGCCACGTAGGAGCGCGTCGCGCCGATCACGATCTTGCCGATCGCCGAACCCGGCAGGCCGGCCTCGCCGGTCAGCGCGCCGAGGATGTCACCGGGGCGCAGCTTGTCGGTCTTGCCACCGTCGATGCGCAGCGTGGTCATCGGCGCCTGCGCCGGTTGCGACGGCCGGCCGGTGGCCAGCGGCGCGTTCTCGCGCGAAGGCGGCAGCGCCTGCGTGGCGGCGATCATCTCCGCGCGCGCGTTCTCGCGCGGCGCCACCAGGCTCAGGGCCAGGCCACGGCGCCCGGCACGGCCGGTGCGGCCGATGCGGTGGCGGTAGGCGTCCACGTCGGTCGGCAGCTCGTAATTGACCACCGCCGCCAGGTCTTCCACGTCGAGGCCGCGCGCGGCCACGTCGCTGGCGACCAGCACGTTGCAACTGCGGTTGGCCAGCTGCAGCAGCACCTCGTCGCGGTCGCGCTGTTCCATGTCGCCGTGCAGGGCGAGGGCGGAGAAGCCGAACTGGCGCAGCGAGCCGGCCACCTCGTCCACTTCCTTGCGCGTGTTGCAGAACACCACTGCCGATTCCGGCCGGTGGCGCAGCAGCAGTCCGGCCACCGCCTTCTGCCGGAACTGCGGATCGACCTCGTAGAAGCGCTGTTCGATATCCGGCGCCGACTCGCCGCCGTCCACCGCCACCTCGGCCGGATCGCGCAGCAGCTGGCGCGCGAACTCGCGGATCTCCTCGGGGAAGGTCGCCGAGAACAGCAGGCTCTGGCGCTGGCCGTGGCAGCGGTTGGCGATCTCGCGCACCGCCTCCTCGAAGCCCATGTCGAGCATCCGGTCGGCCTCGTCCAGCACCAGCGTGCGCACCACGCCCAGGTGCAGGACGCGCTTGCGCGCCAGCTCCTGCACGCGGCCGGGCGTACCGACCACCACCTGCGGGTCGTGCGCCTGCAGCGAGGCGACCTGCGGCTCCAGCGCGGTGCCGCCGGTGAGGATGCTCAGCTTGAGGTTGGGGATGCCGGTGGCCAGCTTGCGCAGCTGCCGGCCGACCTGGTCGGCCAGCTCGCGGGTCGGGCACAGCACCAGCGCCTGGCAGCGCGATTCGGCCGGATCCAGCCGCTGCAGCAGCCCCAGCCCGAACGCGGCGGTCTTGCCGCTGCCGGTGGGCGCCTGCGCGATCAGGTCGCGGCCTTCGAGGATCGGCGGCAGCGACGCGGCCTGGACCGGCGTGGCGGTGGCGTAGCCCAGCGCTTCCAGGCCGGGGCGCAGGGCGGGGGAGAGGGGCAGCGAGGCGAAGTCGGTCATGCGCCATTGTCGCAGGTCGCGTGCACCCGGTGGCCGCGGCCCGCCGCGTACAATGCGCGGATGCCTTTGATCACCCTCCAGGACGTCGACTACAGCGTCGGCGGCCCGCTGCTGCTGGACCACGCCAACCTCGCCATAGAACCGGGCGAACGCATCGCCCTGATCGGGCGCAACGGCGCGGGCAAGTCGACCCTGCTCAAGCTCATCGCCGGCGAACTGGTGCCGGACGACGGCCAGGTGCGGGTGCAGGCCGGCGTGCGCGTGGCGCGACTGGAGCAGGAGGTGCCCGGTGGCACCGACGGCACGGTGTTCGACGTCGTCGCCGACGGCCTGGGCGAGCTGGGCCGCTGGCTGGCCGAGTTCCACCACCTCAGCCACGCCGCCGAGTACGACGCCGCGGCCGTAGGCCGGGTGCAGGCGAAGATCGACGCCGCCGACGGCTGGGCGCTGGACCGCCGCGTCGAGTCGGTGCTCAGCCGCCTGGAACTGGACGGCGAGGCGGTGTTCGCGCGCCTGTCCGGCGGCATGAAGCGGCGCGTGCTGCTGGCCCGCTCGCTGGTCTCCGACCCGGACGTGCTGCTGCTGGACGAACCGACCAACCACCTCGACATCGAGGCGATCGACTGGCTGGAGTCGTTCCTGCGCGAATGGAAGGGCAGCGTGGTGTTCGTCACCCACGACCGCCGCTTCCTGCGCGCCCTGGCCACCCGCATCGTCGAGATCGACCGCGGCCAGGTCAGCAGCTGGCCCGGCGACTGGGCCAACTACGAGCGCCGCCGCGAGGAGCGCCTGCACGCCGAGGCGCAGGAGAACGCGCGCTTCGACAAGCTGCTGGCGCAGGAGGAAGCCTGGATCCGCCAGGGCATCAAGGCCCGCCGCACCCGCGACGAAGGCCGCGTACGCCGGCTCAAGGCGATGCGCGTGGAGCGCATGCAGCGCCGCGAGCTGTCCGGCAACGTGCGCCTGGAAGCGGCGCAGGGCGAGTCCTCCGGCAAGAAGGTCATCGAGGCCAAGAGCGTGTACTTCGCCTACGGCGACCGGGTCATGGTCCGCGACTTCTCCACCACCGTGCTGCGCGGCGACCGCATCGGCCTGGTCGGGCCCAACGGCAGTGGCAAGACCACGCTGCTGAAGCTGCTGCTGGGCGAGCTGCAGCCGCAGGCGGGCGAGGTGAAGCTGGGCACCAACCTGCAGGTGGCGTATTTCGACCAGTACCGCGCCGCGCTGCGCGAGGACTGGAACGCGATGGAGAACGTGGCCGGCGGCCAGGACTTCGTCGAGCTCAACGGCAGCCGCAAGCACGTGCTGACCTACCTGCAGGACTTCCTGTTCACGCCCGAGCGCGCGCGCGCGCCGATCACCCGCCTGTCCGGCGGCGAGCGCAACCGCCTGCTGCTGGCGCGCCTGTTCGCGCAGCCGTCCAACCTGCTGGTGATGGACGAACCGACCAACGACCTGGACGTGGAGACGCTGGAGCTGCTCGAGGAGCTGCTGGCCGACTACCCCGGCACGCTGCTGCTGGTCAGCCACGACCGCGACTTCCTCGACAACGTGGTCACCTCGACCCTGGTGATGGAAGGCGAGGGCAGGGTCGGCGAGTACGTCGGCGGCTACTCCGACTGGCTGCGGCAGCGGCCCGCACCGAGGGAAACGCCTGCCCCGAAGCCGGCCGCCGCGCCGGCAACGGCCGCGCCCGCAGTCACGCCGGCGCCCGCGCCCGCCGCCGGCAGGCGCAAGCTCAGCTACAAGGATGCGCGCGAGCTGGAACAGCTGCCGGCGCGGATCGAGGCGCTGGAAGCGGAACTGGCGGCGCTGGCCGCGGCGATGTCCGAGCCGGGTTTCTACCAGCAGGACCCCGGACAGGTCGCCGCCCACACCCGGCGCATGGCCGAGGCCCAGGCCGAACTGGATCATGCCTACGCCCGCTGGGCCGAACTGGACGGCTGAGCCACTTGCCGGCGACCTGCCGGGCGGCGTACACCACGCCCTGGCATCCAGTTGAGGGGTGGGAATGAAGAACCGGATCAGGGCCAGCGCACTGCTGGCCGCATTGCTGGCATGGACGGCGCCGGCTGCCGCCGAGGTCAAGGACGCCGGCCCGGCCGGTTTCACCGTCGAGCACACGCGCACTGTCGCGGTGGCGCCGGAAGTCGCCTGGCAGGGCCTGGTCGACGGCGTCGACGGCTGGTGGTCGAAGGACCACAGCTGGTGGGGCCCCCAGTCCACGCTGTCGATCGAGCCGCGTGCCGGCGGCTGCTTCTGCGAACGTAGCCCTGACGGCCGCGAGGCGATGCACCTGCAGGTCGCCTTCATCGATCCGGGCCACAGGCTGCGCATGGTCGGCGCGCTCGGCCCGCTGCAGGGCATGGGCCTGCACGGGGTGATGGAATGGCAGGTCCTGCCCGCCGGGCAGGGCACGCGGATCAGCGTGAGCTACCGCGCCGGAGGCTATACGCCCGAGGGCGTGGAGGACATCGCCCCGGCCGTCGACCGGGTGATCGGGCTGCAGTTGGGGAAGCTGGCCGATTACCTCTCGGCGCCGGCGCCCTGAGGCGCTGACGTGCGCATCGCCACGAACGCCCAGAACGGCACGTCGGAGCCGGCCCACCAGGCCGAGGCTTCCTGCAAGATGCCGACCAGCGTCTCCAGTTCGTGCGGCAGCCGCCCGTGCAGCTGCCCGGCGCCTTCGAACAGCAGCACATAGCCCGGCGCCGGCAGCCATTCCAGGTCGCGCAGCGCGTCCATCAGCGCGTCCCAGTTGCGGCCCCAGCCCGGCGGCAGGTCCAGCACCGCGCCCAGGCGCATCAGCAGCGACTGCTTGTCCTGGCAGCCGTCCAGCTCGATGCGCCGCACCAGCAGGCCGGCATCGCGCGCGGCGGCGGCCAGCGCCGACAGGTCGGCGGCGTCCACCTCGAACACGCCGGCCTGGGTGGCGTCGTCCAGGCCGATGTCGAATCCCGAATCGCTCATTGCGTTGCTCCGGCTCCCGGCTCGAAGGCGCGGAAGCTCTGGTAATGGTCGGCGGTGTAGTACCACTCGCCCGGCGGATCGCCGCCGGTGACGATCCGGCGCGCGCCGCGGTGGTCCAGTCCGGGCGTCGGCACGGTGTATTCGCGGTACCAGCCGCGTTCGCGGGCGGGCAGCCGCCCTTCGCGGTTGCCGAACACGCTGCCGTCCTGGCGGTAGGGGAAGCGCCCGCCCTGCTGGATGGTGCGGATCACCGGCGCCGCTTCCGGCGGCAGGAACGCGGGCAAGGCCGCGGCCGGGGCGGCGACGTGGCCGGCGCCGGGAAGCGGCGACTGCGCCGGCACCACCTGCGCGTCCGGCCGCAGCAGCCAGGCCAGTACGCCGAGCACGAGCACGGCGGCGAGGAGGCGGTAGGTACGCTGGAAACGCATGCGTGCGGCTCGCGACGGAATACGCGGGAGTATGCGCGAGCGCGCGCCGGCGCAGTTGAACACGGCCCTCCGGGGCGGGGCGGCGGTTCACGCCGGTGCAACCCCGGAACGTCCAGTCTGTGCCTTCCCTCCAACCGCCGGGATGCAGCATTGCCGTCAACGGCTTGGTCAGGCGCGCCGGCATCCCTACACTGTCGGGGCTGCGCCCGGCATCCCGGGCAAACGTTCACAAGGAGACCAAACGTGGCCTACACCCTCCCCGAGCTTCCGTACGCCTACGATGCGCTGGAACCGCACATCGATACGGAGACGATGAAGATCCACCACACCAAGCACCACCAGACCTACATCAACAACGTCAATGCCGCGCTGGAAGGCACCGAGTACGCCGACCTTCCGGTCGAGGAGCTGGTGGCGAAGCTGAAGACCCTGCCGGAGAACCTGCAGGGCCCGGTGCGCAACAACGGCGGCGGCCATGCCAACCACAGCCTGTTCTGGACGGTGATGTCGCCCAACGGCGGCGGCGAGCCGAAGGGCGGCGTGGCCGAGGCCATCGACCGCGACCTGGGCGGCTTCGAGAAGTTCAAGGAAGCCTTCACCAAGGCCGCGCTGACCCGTTTCGGCAGCGGCTGGGCCTGGCTGAGCGTCACCCCTGACAGGAAGGTCGTGGTCGAGAGCAGCGCCAACCAGGACAGCCCGCTGAGCGAGGGCAACACCCCGATCCTGGGCCTGGACGTGTGGGAACACGCCTACTACCTGAAGTACCAGAACCGCCGTCCGGAATACATCGGCGCGTTCTTCAACGTGGTCGACTGGAACGAGGTCGAGCGCCGCTACCAGGCCGCGACCAGGTAAGCCTTCCCGGCTCCCCGCGACGCCCGAACGCCCCGGCCCGCCGGGGCGTTCGCTTTTGGGAAGGCACCCCCTCTCCCCCCCGGGAGAGGGGCAGGGGAGAGGGCCGGCGTCCCAGCGCCGCCGAAGATCCCGCTGTTCTCCCAATCTCTCCGGAAGGGGGAGCGAAGCGCTGTTGCGGTTGCCATTGCTGTTGCTGTTGTTCTCGTCTTTCCCCGAGCATCGCAAGCGACGGCGGGGGACGGCCCACAACTCGCTTCGCTCACACAGTGGGCCTCTTCGCCCCCATCGCCACTGCGATGCTCGGTTCGCTCCAACGGGAGTGGGAACAGCAAGGCGACAGCAAAGGCAACGGCAACGACAGGGCAACGACCAGGACAAAAGCAAACGGCAACGGCAATAAGAAGCCCCGGCCTGTGGCCGGGGCTTTGGGGCTTGCCAGAGAGGAAGGGCGATCAGCGCATCGCCTGCCCACCCTCGCGGGCCTGCTTCTCGCGCCATTCGCGCGACGGCTCGTCGAGCCGGTCGCCGAGCATGCGGCGGACCACGATGAAGAACACCGGGATCATCAGCAGGCCCAGGAAGGTCGCGAACAGCATGCCGCCGATCACGCCGGTGCCGATCGCGTGGCGCGCGTTGGCGCCGGCGCCGGAGGACAGCGCCATCGGCACCACGCCCATGATGAACGCGAACGAGGTCATCAGGATCGGGCGGAAGCGCAGGCGGGCCGCCTCGACGGTGGCGTCGCGCAGGGTCTTGCCGGCCGCACGCTGCTCCACCGCGAATTCCACGATCAGGATCGCGTTCTTCGCCGCGAGACCAATGATGGTGATCAGGCCGATCTTGAAGAAGATGTCGTTCGGCAGGCCGCGCATCATGGTGAACAGCACCGCGCCGAGCATGCCCAGCGGTACCACCAGCAGCACCGCCACCGGGATCGACCAGCTCTCGTACAGCGCCGCCAGGCACAGGAACACGACCACGATCGACAGCACCAGCAGCAGGGTGGCGGTGTTGCCGGCCAGGATCTCCTGGTAGGACATGCCCGACCAGTCGTAGCCGAAGCCGGCCGGCAGGTCGTTCTCGACGATGCCTTCCATGATCGCCATCGCCTCGCCCGAGCTGTGGCCCGGGGCCGGCGAACCGACGATGTTGACCGCGGCGTAGCCCTGGTAGCGGTTCAGCGACGGCGGGCTGGTGATCCAGTCGGTGCTGACCACGCTGTTGAGCGGGATCATCTCGCCGCTGACCGGGCTGGGCGTGTAGAAGTTGCCCAGCGACTCGGCGCCGGTGCGGAACGGGGCGTCGGCGCGCAGGTTCACGCGCTTGATGCGGCCTTCGTAGAAGAAGTCATTGGCGTACACCGGCGCCAGCATCAGGCTGATGGCGTTGTAGATGTCGCCCACGTCCAGGCCCATCGACTGCGCCTGCACGCGGTCCACGGCCAGCTGCAGCTGCGGCGCGTCCTCCAGACCGTTCGGGCGCACGCCGACCAGCGCCGGGTTCTGCGCCGCGGCACCGAGCAGCTGGTTGCGGGCGGCGGTCAGCGCCGCCTGGCCCTGGCCGGTCCGGTCCTGCAGCCACATGTCGAAGCCGCCGAACTGGCCCAGGCCCTGCACGGTCGGCAGGTTGACCACGAAGATCGTGGCCTCCTTCACCCCGAACAGCGCGCCGTTGGCCTGCTGGATGAACTCCGGCGCGGTGAGCTTGCGCTCCTCCCACGGCTTGAGCTTGATGAACGCCATGCCGACGTTCTCGCCCTGGCCGATGAAGCTGAAGCCGGACACCTGCATCATGCTCTCGAAGCCTTCCAGCTGGCTCAGGCGGCCGCGGATGTCGTCGAACACCGTCTGGGTGCGCTGCAGGCTGGCGCCCGGCGGCAGCTGCACGATGGCCAGCGCGTAGCCCTGGTCTTCCTCGGGCAGGAAGCTGCCGGGCATGCGCGAGAACAGGAAGCCGCACAGGATCGCCAGCACCGCGAACAGGATCATCCAGCGCGGCGCGTGCCTGACCGCGCTGCCGATATGGCCGACATAGGTGTGGCTGATCCGGTCGTAGTACTTGTTGAAGGTGCGGAACACCCAGTTCGAGTTGGCGTGGTGGCTGGGCTTGAGGAAGGTCGCGCACAGCGCCGGGGTGAAGCCCAGCGCCAGGAACGCGGAGAAGGCCATGGCGATGGCGATGGTCAGCGCGAACTGCTTGTAGATCTCGCCGGCCGCGCCGCCCTGCAGCGCCGAGGGGATGAACACCGCCGCCAGGACCACGGTGATCGCGACCACCGCGCCGGTGATCTGGCCCATGGCCTTGATCGTGGCGTCGTAGGGCGACAGGCCCTCCTCGGTCATGATGCGCTCGACGTTCTCGATCACCACGATCGCGTCGTCGACCACGATGCCGATCGACAGCACCATCGCGAACAGGGTCAGCTGGTTGATGGTGAAGCCGATGATCGACAGGCCCAGGAAGGTGCCGAGCAGGGCCACCGGGATGACCAGGGTCGGGATGATGGTGGCGCGGATGTTCTGCAGGAACACCAGCATCACCAGGAACACCAGCACCACCGCCTCGAGCAGGGTCTTGATGACCTCCTTGATCGAGATCTTGACGAAGGTGGTGGAGTCGTACGGCGAGATCCAGGTCACGCCCTGCGGGAAGGTCGCCTGCAGCTCGTCCATCTTGGCGCGGACGGCCTCGGCCACGTTCAGCGCGTTGGCGCCCGGCAGCAGCTGCACGGCGAAGGCGCCGACCGGCTTGCCGTTGTACTTGGTGTCGAAGCCGTAGGCGCCCGGGCCGAAGCTCACCCGCGCCACGTCGCGCAGGCGCACCGTGGTGCCGTCGGAGTTGGCGCGCAGGATGATCTGCTCGAACTGCTCGGGGCTGGTGAAGCGGCCTTCGGCCGAGACCGTGGCGGTGAACACCTGGCCTTCCGGCGCCGGGTCGGCGCCGACCGAACCGGCGGCGAACTGCACGTTCTGGCCGCGCACCGCGGCCAGCACCTGGGTCGCCGACAGGCCGAAGCCCTGCAGCTTGCCCGGGTCCAGCCAGATGTTCATCGCGTACTCGGCGCCGAACTGCTGGACGCTGCCCACGCCGGGGATGCGCGAGATCTGGTCGATCACGCGCGAGCCGTTGATGTCGTTGAGCTGGTTGCGGTCGACCGCCGGGTTGTCCGAGACCAGGCCGACCACCATCAGGAAGCCGGCGTTGGCCTTGGCCACGACCACGCCCTGCTGGGTCACCTCGCTGGGCAGGCGTGGGGTCGCCAGGGCGACCTTGTTCTGCACCTGCACCTGGGCGATGTCCGGGTCGGTGCCGGTCTCGAAGGTCAGGGTGATGCTGGCGCGGCCGGTGGCGCTGGACGAGGAGCTGAAGTACAGCAGGTGGTCGATGCCGGTCAGCTGCTGTTCGATCACCTGGGTGACCGCGCGTTCCACCGTGGCCGCGCTGGCGCCGGGGTAGGTGGCGCTGACGGTGACCTGCGGCGGGGCGATGTTGGGATAGGACTCAACGCCCAGGCCGAGGATCGCGATCACGCCGGAGAGCGAGATCAGGATCGCAACGACCCAGGCGAAGACCGGGTGGTTGATGAAGAACTTGGGCATCGGGGGCGATCCTTACTCGGCCGGCTCGGACTTGGCGGCCTCGTCGGCCGGCTGCTGGGCCTGCGGCTGCGCCGGGGCGGCGCCCGCGGCCTGGCCGTCGGCGCCGGGCTGCCACGGCGTCGCCGTGGCCGGGGCGCCTTCCTTGACCTTCTGCACGCCGGACACGATCACCTTGTCGCCGGCGGCCAGGCCGGTGCTGACGATCCACTGGCCGTCCTGCACGCCACCGGTGGTGACGTTCTTGCGCTGGACGTTGCCGTCGCCGCCGATCACCCGCACGTACGGGCCGTTGGCGTCGCGCAGCACCGCTTCCTGCGGCACCAGGTACACGTCGCGCAGTTCGCCCAGCTTGGCCTTGAGGGTGACGAAGCTGCCGGGGAACAGGGTCAGGCCCTGGTTCGGCACCACGGCGCGCATGGTGACCGCGCCGGTGGCCGGGTCGACGCTGGTGTCGGAGAAGTCGAGCGTGCCGGCTTCCGGGTAGACCTCGCCATTGGCCAGCACCACCTGCACCGGGGTGTTGCCGGTGCCGGCCAGCGACACGTTTGCCGCCGCGCGCAGCTGCGCCAGCTCGTTGGAGTTGATCGAGAAGTTCGCGTACAGCGGGTCGAGCTGGTCGACCGTGGTCAGCAGGGTCGCCTCGCCCTGGCCGACCAGGGCGCCCTCGGTGACCTGCTGCTTGCCGGCGCGGCCGGAAATCGGCGCGGTCACCTTGGCGTAGCCCAGGTCGATCTCGGCGGTGCGCACGGCGGCGCGCGCGCTCTCGACCGCCGCGGCGGCGGTGCGCTCGGCGGAGATGGCGTTGTCCAGGTCGTTCTGCGAGACGAACTTCTGCGGTGCCAGCTGGCGCGCGCGCTCGGCGCTGGAGCGGGCGTTGGCGTAGCTGGCCTCGGCCTGGGCCAGCTGGCCGCGGGCCACGCCCAGCTTGGCCTGCAGCGGGGCCGGGTCGATCTCGAACAGGACCTGGCCTTCGCGCACGTCGCTGCCTTCCTGGTAGACCCGGCGCTGCAGCACGCCGGCCACGCGGGCGCGCACGTCGGCGCTGCGGTACGGCGACAGGCGGCCGACCAGGTCGCGGGTCAGCGGCACGGTCTGCGGCTTCGCCTCGATCACGCCGACTTCCGGCGGAGGCGGCGCGCCGGCCTGTTCCTTGCCGCCGCAGGCGGTCAGGGCGAGCAGGCTGCAGGCCAGGAGGAGGGGGCGGTGGAGGCGCATGGGAACTCCGGGGGGAATGTTCAGTTGCGGGAAACGGGAGGCGCGAAGGCGCGCAGGAAACTGTCGACGGCGAATTCGGCCCAGTGGGCCTGCGACGCCCCGGTATCGCGGTGCGGGACGAGGAAGCGCTGCCGGTCGAAATCCAGGCCGGTGATCATGCCAAGCAGCAGCTCGGCCGCGCAGTGCGGATCGTCATGCCGCAACAGCCCGCGGCGCATGGCCTGCTGCAGCCAGGCGGCGACCCGGTCCTGCAGGGCCTGGATCCAGATGGTGTAGAGCGAGCGGACCTCGTCGGGGAACTGCACGGCCTGGCTGGTGACCAGGCGGGCCACGCCGATCGTGCCGGGGCTGGACAGCCGGGCGAGGTGGTCGCGGGCGAACTCGACCAGCGCCGGGCGCAGGTTCGCCGCATCCGGCTGCCCGGCCAGGCGGCTGTCCATGCGGCTGTCGTCGGCGAGCACCTGCAGCAGCAGCGCCTGCTTGGATCCGTAGCGCGCGTAGAGCGTCTGCTTGGAGCAGCCGGCGCGCGCGGCGACCGCGTCCATGCTGATCTGCACGCCCTGTTCGCGGACCAGGTCGCGCACGGCGTCGTGCACCCGCCGGTGGCGGGCGTCAGGGGCCTGGCGCGGAGCGGGGAGGGTGGTGGAATCCATGGAGGACTGGACTATACCGTCCAGTTCATTATTAAGGAAGAACCAATTTCTTCCGTGGTGCAGCAAGGCTCTTCGCAGAGGACGGCATACAATTCGCGTATTCAAACTTTCGCGGAGCTGCAATTCCATGAAATCGTCCTCCTCCGGTGCCAAACGGACCACGCAGAAGGCGCCGGCCCGCCCCAGGAAGCAGGCCAGCACTCCCGCCGCTGCTCCGGCAGCTGGCCGCTTCTCCCTGGAACCGGTGTTCGCCGCGGCGCGCAAGCAGGTGCCGGCCACGGCGCAGGCCGAGCTGCAGGAGTTCCTGGGCGAGTTCTACCGCCGCCTTGAAGAGGACGAGTATCCGCAGCACCCGGCGCAGGTCTGGGCCGCGATGGGCCTGGACATGCTGGAGTTCGCCCGCCGCCGTCGTCCGGGCACCGCCAACGTGCGCGTGTTCAATCCTTCGCTGAAGGACAACGGCTGGGAGTCGCCGTACACCGTGCTGCAGATCGTCAACGACGACATGCCGTTCCTGGTCGACTCGGTGAGCATGGCCTTGGCCGAGATGGGCGTGGGCGTGCATGTACTCGGCCATCCGCTGGTGCGGATCAGCCGCGACGCCTCCGGCAAGCTCCTGGCGGTGGGGGAGGGCAAGCCCGAGTCGCTGATGCTGCTGGAGATCGACCGCCAGCCGGCCGAAGCGATGCGCCGCATCGAGCAGCAGATCGCCGACGTGCTGGCCGAGGTCCGCGCCGTGGTCGCCGACTGGGGCGTGATGCGCGACCGCATGCAGGTACTGGCCGATGACCTGGCCACCCGCCGCATGCCGGTGGACGACACCGGCCGCCGCGAGGCGCAGGAGTTCCTCCGCTGGGCCGCTGCCGACCACTTCATCCTGTTCGGCTACCGCGAATACAAGGTGGTCAAGAAGGGTGGCGAAGCGGTACTGGCGCCGGTCGAGGGCACCGGCCTGGGCCTGATGCGCGGCAAGGACAACGGCACGCCGCGTCCGGTCAAGGGCCTGGCCGCGCACGGCCTGAACCAGTCCGGCGTCACCGAGGCGCTGATCCTGACCAAGACCAGCGCCCGCTCGCGGATCCACCGCAAGGGCTACATGGACTACATCGGCGTCCTCGAGTTCGACGCCAACGGCAACATCACCGGCGAGCAGCGCTTCCTCGGCCTGTACACCTCCAGCGCCTACAATCGCCGCCCGTGGGAGATCCCGCTGGTGCGCGAGCGCTACGAACACGTCATGCGCCGCAGCGGCCTGTCGCCGGCCAGCCACAGCGGCAAGGCGCTGCGCCACATCCTCGAGACGCTGCCGCGCGAGGAGCTGTTCCAGTCCACCGAGGACGAGCTGTACCGCACCGCGACCGGCGTGCTCGGCCTGCAGGAGCGGGTGCGCAGCCGCCTGTTCCTGCGCCGCGACCGCTACGGCCGCTTCTTCTCGGCGCTGGTCTACATCCCGCGCGAGCGCTTCAACACCGACGTGCGCCTGCGCATCGAGGCGCTGCTGAAGGACGCGCTGCACGGCGAGCAGGTCGACTCCAGCGTGGTCCTGGGCGAGTCGCCGCTGGCCCAGCTGCACCTGATCGTGCGTCCGCGCGGCGGCGCCGCCGCCGAGCTGGACACCAGCGAGCTGGAGCAGCGCCTGGCGCACCTGCTGCGCAACTGGCGCGACGACCTGCGCGAGCTGCTGATCGGCCGCCACGGCGAGGCCGAGGGCCTGCGCCTGGCCGACGTCTACGGCCGCGCCCTGCCGGCCGGCTACATCGAGGACATCTCGCCCGAGCGCGCCGCGCACGACGTCGAGCAGCTGGCCGCGCTGGCCGGCCCGGACGACCTGCGCCTGAGCCTGCACACCGTCACCCGCGACGGCGTGCCCAGCCTGCGCCTGAAGCTGTACCGCCAGCACGACGACATCCCGCTGTCGGACGTGCTGCCGCTCATGGAGAACATGGGCCTGAAGGTCATCTCCGAGCACCCCTACCGCCTGCAGGCCAACCTGCCCGAAGGCGGCGAGCAACCGCTGTACATCCAGGACTTCGAGGTCGAGCGTCCGGCCGGCGGCGCCGACGTCGCCGCGCTGGCGCACGCGTTCGAAGAGGCGTTCGCCGCGATCTGGTCCGGCCGCGCCGAGAACGACGGCCTCAACCGCCTGGTCCTCTCGGCCAGCCTGGAGTGGCGCCAGGTCGCTCTGCTGCGCGGCTACTGGAAGTACCTGCTGCAGACCGGCGTGCCGTTCTCGCAGAACTACGTCGAGGAAACCCTCGGCCGCTACCCGCTGCTGGCGCGCCTGCTGGTCGAGCTGTTCGAAGCCCGTTTCCACCCGGCCACCGGCCGCGAGACCCGCGCCCAGATCCTCGCCGGGCAGCAGCGCCTGGCGGACCAGCTGCGCGTGCTCGCCGGCGGCGACGAGTCGGTGGTCAAGGTCCTGCAGGAAGTGGTCGACGCCCGCAGCGGCGACCGCGCCACCCAGGAAGCAGCCACCCGCGGCGCGCTGCTGAAGCTGCTCGACCGCGTCTCCAGCCTCGACGACGACCGCATCCTGCGCGGCTTCATCGGCGCGATCGACGCCACCCTGCGCACCAGCTACTTCCAGACCGGCGCAGACGGCAACCCGCCGCCGACGATCAGCTTCAAGTTCGATTCGGCGCAGGTCCCGGACCTGCCCAAGCCGCGCCCGTACCGCGAGATCTTCGTCTACGGCCCGCGCGTGGAAGGCGTGCACCTGCGCTTCGGCCCGGTGGCCCGCGGCGGCCTGCGCTGGTCCGACCGCCGCGAGGACTTCCGCACCGAGGTGCTGGGCCTGGTCAAGGCGCAGATGGTGAAGAACACCGTGATCGTGCCGGTCGGCGCGAAGGGCGGCTTCTTCGTCAAGCAGCCGCCGGCCTCCGGCGACCGCGACGCGGTGCTGGCCGAGGGCGTCGCCTGCTACAAGCTGTTCATCCAGGGCCTGCTGGACATCACCGACAACATCGTCGGCGGCAGGATCGTGCCGCCGCGCGACGTGGTCCGCCACGACCAGGACGACCCGTACCTGGTGGTCGCCGCCGACAAGGGCACCGCGACCTTCTCCGACATCGCCAACGGCCTGGCGATCGCCCACGGATTCTGGCTGGGTGATGCGTTCGCCTCCGGTGGTTCGGTCGGCTACGACCACAAGGGCATGGGCATTACCGCCCGCGGCGCGTGGGAGTCGGTCAAGCGCCACTTCCGCGCCCTGGGCCGCGACTGCCAGAGCGAGGACTTCACCTGCGTCGGCATCGGCGACATGTCCGGCGACGTATTCGGCAACGGCATGCTGCTGTCGAAGCACATCCGCCTGGTCGCCGCGTTCGACCACCGCCACATCTTCCTGGACCCGGATCCGGATGCGGCGACCTCCTTCGCCGAGCGCGAGCGCCTGTTCAAGCTGCCGCGTTCCAGCTGGGCCGACTACGACACCAAGCTCATCAGCAAGGGCGGCGGCATCTATCCGCGCAGCGCCAAGGCGATCGAGATCACCCCGCAGGTCCGCGCCGCGCTGGGCCTGGAGGAGGGCGTCAAGTCGCTGTCCCCGAACGAGCTGATGAGCGCCATCCTCAAGGCGCCGGTCGACCTGCTGTGGAACGGCGGCATCGGCACCTACGTCAAGGCCTCCAGCGAGCAGAACTCCGATGTCGGCGACCGCGCCAACAACGCGCTGCGCGTCAACGGCGGCCAGCTGCGCTGCCGGATCGTGGGCGAGGGCGGCAACCTGGGCATGACCCAGCTCGGCCGCATCGAGGCCGCGCAGGCCGGCGTGCTGCTCAACACCGACTTCATCGACAACTCCGCCGGCGTCGACACCTCCGACCACGAGGTGAACATCAAGATCCTGCTCAACGAGGTCGTCGCGCAGAAGAAGCTGACCGTGCCGGCGCGCAACAAGCTGCTGGCCTCGATGACCGACGAGGTCGCCCGCCTGGTGCTGTTCGACAACTACCGCCAGAACCAGGCGCTGAGCCTGATGGAGCGGATGAGCGTCAAGCGCCTGGGCTCCAAGCAGCACTTCATCCGCACCCTCGAGGCGCAGGGCCTGCTCGACCGCCAGATCGAGTTCCTGCCTTCGGACGCGGAGCTGTCGGCGCGCAAGGCGCGCGGCCAGGGCCTGACCCGTCCGGAGCTGGCGGTGCTGCTGTCGTACTCCAAGCTGGTCGCGTTCCAGCAGCTGCTGGACTCGGACATCCCCGAGGACCCGTACCTGTCCAAGGAACTGCAGCGCTACTTCCCGGTGCCGCTGCAGAGGAAGTACGCGCCGCAGATGGAGAAGCACCGCCTGAAGCGCGAGATCATCGCCACCGCGGTGACCAACCAGACCATCAACCGGATGGGCGCGACCTTCCTGCTGCGCATGCAGGAGGACACCGGCCGCAGCCCGGCCGAGGTGGCCAAGGCCTACACCATCAGCCGCGAAGTGCTGGGCGCGCGCGACCTGTGGACCCAGATCGACGCGCTGGACGGCAAGCTGCCGGAGGCCTCGCAGATCGACGCCCTGCAGGTGATCTGGAGCCTGCAGCGCTCGTTCGTGCGCTGGCTGCTCAACCGGCCCGGCCCGATGCCGAGCATCACCGAGGCGGTGGAGCGCTACCACGACCCGTTCAACGACATCCGCGAGGCGTCCGGCGTGCTGCCCGACTCGCAGCGCCCGGCCTACGAGGCCTCGCTGCGCGAGTGGCGCGACAAGGGCATGCCGCCGAAGCTGGCCCAGCAGCTGTCCGAGCTGCCGTACCTGGAGCCGGCGTTCGACATCATCGAGCTGGCCCGCTCGCGCAAGCTCAAGCCGGTGGACGTCTCGCGCGTGCACTTCCGCCTGGGCGACGCGCTGGGCCTGCCGTGGCTGTTCGAGCAGATCGACGCGCTGGCGGTGGATGGCCGCTGGCACGCGGTCGCCCGCGGCGTGATGCGCGACGAGCTGGCCGCGCACCACCGCGCGCTCGCCGGCCAGGCGATCGCGCTGCCGGGCGCGGATGCCGACGCCAAGGTCCGCCACTGGCTGGAGCGCGACGATGCGGCCCTGCGCTTCACCCTGGGCATGCTGTCGGAGCTGTCGGCGCAGAAGACGCTCGACTATCCGACCCTGTCGGTGGCCGTGCAGAAGCTGGGCCAGCTGGCCGCGCGCGGCTGAGCCCTTGGCGGGGCGCCGGAGCACCGGCGCCCCGTGTCATGCCCGCCATCGCCGCCACCGCGGCGATGACCGGCCCCGCCGCCCCCGGGCAGCGCGGGGCCCGCTGGGGTTATGCTCGCGTGCCGGATGCAGTACCGCGCATGGAGACCCCGATGAGCGTCAGCCCCCGCATCGCCTTCCTGGCCAGCACCGCGCCCAACGCCCAGGAGGCGCTGGCGACGATGGTCGCGCGCCATGGCCAGCATGCGCCGGAAGAGGCCGACGTGATCTGCTCGCTGGGCGGCGACGGCTTCATGCTGCAGACCCTCCACCGCCATGGCGGACTGGGCAAGCCGGTGTACGGGATGAAGCTCGGCACCGTGGGCTTCCTGATGAACCACTTCCACCCGGACGACCTGCTCGAGCGCCTCGCCCAGGCCGAGCCGGCCAAGCTGCGCCCGCTGGAAATGCTGGCCCAGACCGAATCCGGCAGCAGCGTCGGTTCGCTGGCCTACAACGAGGTCTCGCTGCTGCGGCAGACCCGGCAGGCGGCGCACATCCGCATCCATCTCAACGGCCAGGCCCGTCTGGACGAGCTGATCTGCGACGGCGTCATGGTCGCCACGCCCGCGGGCAGCACCGCGTACAACTTCTCCGCGCACGGCCCGATCCTTCCGCTGGGTTCGCACACCATCGCGCTCACCCCGATCGCCGCGTTCCGCCCGCGGCGCTGGCGCGGCGCGATCCTCAAGGCCGACACCGAAGTCCGCTTCGAGGTGCTGGATCCATACAAGCGCCCGGTCAGCGTCACCGCCGATTCGCACGAGACGCGCGACGTGGTCGAAGTGGTGATCCGCGAATCGACCGACCGGACTGTGACGCTGTTGTTCGATCCGGAACACAACCTCGAAGAACGTATCCTCAGCGAGCAGTTCGTGGTATGAAGTGCGCGCCCGGAAGCGGTTTTGCCGCGTCCGGGGCCGGCTGAAACCTGGGTTTCCCGGCCGGCGTACAACCTGGGGTCGAGACAACGGAAGGGGAGGGGTCCCGTGAAGTTGCGCTTGTTGTTCCTGCTCTGCGTCTTGCCGGCGCAGGCTTTCGCGGCGTGCTTGTTCACCAGCAACATGACGCCGTTTCCGGTGGTCCATCCGTCGCTGATGGACAATCCATCCATCCCGCCGCCGGAGATCGAGGCCACCAGCGTCATCCGCGGCGCCGGTGGCGGCGCCAGCTGCGATGCGCTGGGCTTCCTGTCGGTGCAGATCAAGTGGCCGCGCGGTACCGGCTACGACCTGGACGAGATCGGTTTCGAGTACCGCGTGGTGGACGGCCAGGCTCCGGAGGGATTGATCCCCGAGGGCGTGGTGGCCTCGCCGGTCAGCGGACGCAAGGCCGAGCACCAGTTCACCTGGGAGGACTTGCCGCCGCAGCAGCAGCGCCCGATGCGCCTGGTCCTGGAGGTGCGCGCGGTCACGCGCGACAGCCAGCGCGGCGCGCCGGTGCGGGTGGCGGTGACGCAGTAACGGGAGCCGGTCGACAGGCGAGCACCGTCGCCGCGCATGCACGATAATCAGCGCATGGCCCGACCCGACGACAACGCCCCACGCCTGCTCACCATCGCGGTCACCTCGCGGGCGCTGTTCGACCTGGAGGAAAGCCACGCGCTGTTCGAGCGCGAGGGACTGGAAGCCTATGCCGAGTACCAGCGCCAGCTCGAGGACCAGGTCCTCGACCCGGGCGTCGCCTTCCCGGTGGTGCGCAAGCTGCTCGCGTTGAACCGGCGGCTGCCGCCGGACGTGCCGCGGGTCGAGGTGATCCTGCTGTCGCGCAACTCGGCCGACACCGGGCTGCGCATCTTCAATTCGATCCAGCACCACGGCCTGCACATCGTCCGTGCGGTCTTCACCTCCGGCGAGCCGACCTGGCCCTACGTGGCGCCGTTCAAGACCGACCTGTTCCTCTCGGCCAATCCCGAATCGGTGCGCCGCTCGCTGCAGCACGGGGTTGCCGCGGCGACCATCCTGCCGGCGCGCGCGGTGGACGCGCCACGCGACCAGCTGCGCATCGCCTTCGACGGCGACGCGGTGATCTTCAGCGACGAGAGCGAGCGCATCTCGCGCGAACAGGGCGTGGAGGCGTTCGGCGCGCACGAGCGCGAGCGCGCACGCGAACCGCTGTCCGGCGGCCCGTTCCGCGGCTTCCTCTCGGCGCTGCACGAGCTGCAGGCGGCGTTCCCGCCGGGCGAGGACGCGCCGATCCGCACCGCCCTGGTCACCGCGCGCTCGGCGCCGGCGCACGAGCGGGTGATCCGCACGCTGCGTGAATGGGGCGTGCGCCTGGACGAGGCGCTGTTCCTGGGTGGACGCGACAAGGGGCCGTTCCTGGCCGCGTTCGGGGCCGACATCTTCTTCGACGACTCCACGCACAACATCGACAGCGCCCGCCTGCACGTCGCCGCCGGCCACGTGCCGCACGGCGTGGCCAACCCGGACTGAGCAGTCGCCCGCGCCTCAGCCGGCCTGCAGCCAGCGCGCCGCGGCGCGTCCGGCACGCAGGCCGCTGGCGAAGCAGGCGGTGAGCAGGTAACCGCCGGTCGGCGCTTCCCAGTCCAGCATCTCGCCGGCGCAGAACACACCCGGGCGGGCCTTCGCCATCAGGTCCGCATCCAGCGCTTCCAGGCGCACGCCACCGCCGGTGCTGATCGCCTCGTCCATCGGCCGCGGGCGCAGCAGGCGCAGCGGCAGGCGCTTGAGCGTGGCTGCCAAGCGCGCCACGTCGGCGAGGGCCGCCGGCTCCAGGACTTCGCGCAGCAGCGCCGCCTTGACCCCGTCCACGCCGGCCTGGCGGCGCAGGTGTTCGCTGAGGCTGCGGCCGTTGCGCGGCTTCGCCAGCTCGCGATGCAGGCGTGCCAGGTCGCGACCGGGCACCAGGTCCAGCCACAGCGTGGCCGGGCCTTCGCGGGCGATGGCCTCGCGCAGCGGCACCGACAGCGCGTAGACCAGGCTGCCTTCGATGCCCGTGGCGGTAGCCACGCATTCGCCCTGCAGCGCGTGCTCGTGGCCATCGGCATCGTGCCAGCGGGCGATGACCGGCTTGATCGGCGCGCCGGCGTGGCGGCTGGCGAAATGTTCGCTCCAGCCGACGTCGAAACCGCAGTTGGACGGCACCAGTGGCGCCACGTCCACGCCCTGCGCTTGCAGCGCCGGCACCCAGGCGCCATCGGAACCGAGCTGCGGCCAGCTGCCGCCACCCAGGGCCAGCACGGTCACGCCGGCGCGGAAGCCGCGTTCGCCTTCCGCTGTGTCGAAGCGCAGCGCGCCGTCGTCATCCCAGCCCAGCCAGCGGTGCTGCACGTGGAAGCGCACGCCCTGGTCCTTGAGCCGGCGCACCCACCCGCGCAACAGCGGGGCGGCCTTGCGGTCCAGCGGGAATACGCGGTCGGAGGTGCCGACGTAGGTGTCCACGCCGAGGCCGCGCGCCCATTCGCGCAGTTCGTCCGCACCGAAGTCGCGCAGCCATGCGGTCACTTCGACTTCGCGCGCGCCATAGCGCCGGGCGAAGCCGGGCATGGGCTCGGCGTGGGTCAGGTTGAGGCCGCCCTTGCCGGCGATCAGGAACTTGCGACCGACCGAGCCCTTGGCCTCGAACAGATCAACTTCGATGCCGGCGGCACGCGCGGTTTCGGCGGCCATCAGGCCGGCGGGGCCGCCGCCGATGACGGCCAGGCCAGGCAGTTCGCTTGCGGGAGACGACATGGCCGGATCAGTGCGGCTTGACGTCCAGCAGCTCGACCTCGAACACCAGCGAGGCGTTCGGCGGGATCACCCGGCCGGCGCCGCGGCGGCCGTAGCCGTAATCGGAAGGGATGAGCAGGGTGCGCTTGCCGCCGACGCGCATGCCGGCCACGCCGTCGTCCCAGCCGCGGATCACCTGGCCGGCGCCGAGCAGGAAGGTGAACGGTTCGCCGCGGTCGCGGGAGCTGTCGAACTTGCGGCCGCGCTGGTCCGGGGCGTTTTCGTCGTAGAGCCAGCCGGTGTAGTGCACGGTGACGTCGCTGCCGCTGGTGGCGGTCGCGCCGTCGCCGACCTGGTCGTCGATCCGCTGCAGTCCGGCGACGCTGCCGCCAGGCGGGATCCCCGGCTCGCCCGCGCAACCGGCCAGGAACAGGAGGGACGAGAGCAGCAGGACGGTCAGGCGGCGCATTGGCGGACAGGGCAGGGAAGTCGGGGCGGCAAGGGTAACCGATGCGGCCGGGCCGCCCGCCGTATCATGCGCGCATGGCGAAGCTTCTATTCCCCCTGCGCAACGTGCCCGAGGACGAGGCCGACGAGGTCCGCGCCCTGCTGACCCGGCACGGCGTGGACTGGTACGAGACCCGGCCCGGTCCCTGGGGAATCTCCGCCGGCGGCCTGTGGCTGCGCGACGCGGCGGCCCATGCGGAGGCGCGGCGCCTGCTCGACGAGTACCAGCAGGCGCGCCGCGAGCGGGTCCGCGAGGAACTGCGCGAACACGGCCAGCCCGGCTTCCTCGACCTGCTGTGCGAACGCCCCGGCTACGTCCTGCCGCGCCTGCTGGCGATGATCGCCATCATCGCGCTGATGCTGGCGCTGCCCTGGCTGCTGCTGCGCTGAACCGGTCCGGGGCCGGCGGTGGAGGCGGCCGCCTACAATAGGCGGATGCTGAACGTTACCGCTTACCACTTCTTCGCCGTGGACGATCCGGCGGAGCTGGCCCGCACCCTGCGCGAGGCCGCCGCCGCAGCCGACCTCAAGGGCTCGATCCTGGTCGCCCCGGAGGGCCTCAATCTATTCCTCGCCGGCGAGGAAGCGCCCCTGCGCGGATTCATGGAGATGCTCGCCGGGCTGCCCGGTGTGGAAGGCCTGCAGGCCAAGTACAGCCACAGCAGCCGTGCCCCGTTCGGCCGGCTGCGGGTCAAGGTGAAGCCGGAGATCATCAGCTTCCGCCGCCCGCAGGCCACGCCGCTGGCCACCGGCGAACGCGCGCCGGCAGTGGACCCGCCAACCCTGGCCCGCTGGCTGGGGCAGGGCGGCCGCGACGACCAGGGCAGGCCGGTGGTGCTGCTCGACACCCGCAACGCCCAGGAAGTGGAGTACGGCACCTTCGCAGGCGCGCTGACCCTGCCGATCTCCCGCTTCACCGAGCTGCCCGCCGCCTTGGAGCCGCACCGCGAGGCGCTGCGCGACGCTACCGTGGTCAGCTTCTGCACCGGCGGCATCCGCTGCGAGAAGGCGGCGCTGTGGATGCGCCAGGACGGCATGGACAACGTACTGCAGCTGGATGGCGGGATCCTGGGCTACTTCGAGCAGGTCGGCGGGCTCGGCTACGAGGGCCGCTGCTTCGTGTTCGACGAGCGGGTGGCGCTGGACCCGGCCCTGCGTCCGCTGGCCGAGGCGCCGGACGCCGGGGCCGCTTCCTGAAAAATCTTCCACGGAAGGCTTGCGCGGGGCGGAAAGCCTGAATACAATTTCGCTCCTCAGCTTCGTGGGGCCATAGCTCAGCTGGGAGAGCGCTTGCATGGCATGCAAGAGGTCGCCGGTTCGATCCCGGCTGGCTCCACCAACTCTTCGTCATCCGACGCGGGTTGCGCCAGTTCCAAGTCCCCATCGTCTAGAGGCCTAGGACATTACCCTTTCACGGTAGCGACCGGGGTTCGAATCCCCGTGGGGACGCCATCTACACCACCAAGGGCTGCCGCAAGGCGGCCCTTGGTGTTTCTGCGCCTGGCGGAGCGGCGCGCGCATCGCCCGCTTCGACCGGTCTCGCGGGCGATGCGCGCGCCGGAGTCGGGCCTTGCCCGGTCCCGCGACCGGCACCCGATGGAATGCCTGCCGTGTCTGCACTCGTGTCACGCATGATGCCTGCCGAATGGCGACGCTTCACGCGTGGGGCGATGCCACGCCCGCGACTTGCGCGGTTCCTGATCCGGACCATCCGGCCATCATCCTGCTGGGCTGCCGTTGCTGCCATTCATCCGGACTGGATGACGGATGCGATTCTTCGCCGGGGATAGAGCGGTGGTGTGAAAAAAGAAAACATCGCGCTTACCCCCTGTTTTCCTGGCCCCGGCTTCCTATACAATCTCGCTCCTCAGCTTCGTGGGGCCATAGCTCAGCTGGGAGAGCGCTTGCATGGCATGCAAGAGGTCGCCGGTTCGATCCCGGCTGGCTCCACCAACTCCTCGTCTCCCGACGCGGGTTGAGACCGATCAAGTCCCCATCGTCTAGAGGCCTAGGACACTACCCTTTCACGGTAGCGACCGGGGTTCGAATCCCCGTGGGGACGCCATCTGCACCACCAGGGGCTGCCGCAAGGCGGCCCCTGGTGTTTCTGCGTGTGCTGCATCCGTAGCCACCCCATGCATCGCACGCGCATGTGGTGCGCGGCCACGCCCCCCGGCGTGGCCAACGCGACCGGTCGGGAAGCCCTCAATCCTGCGAAGTCCTGCCGAAACGCAGGCGCAACGCGTTGCCGACCACCGAGACCGAGCTGAGGCTCATCGCCAGCGCCGCCAGCATCGGCGACATCACCATGCCGGTGAACGGGTACAGCACGCCCGCCGCGACCGGCACGCCGAGCGCGTTGTAGAGCAGGGCGAAGCCGAGGTTCTGGCGCATGTTGCGCACGGAGGCGCGCGATACGCCGATGGCGTCGGCGATGCCGCGCAGGTCGCCGCGGACCAGGGTCACCTGCGCGCTTGACATGGCCACGTCGGTGCCGGTGCCCATGGCGATGCCCACGTCCGCCGCAGCCAGCGCGGGCGCGTCATTGATGCCGTCGCCGGCCATCGCCACGCGCCGGCCTTCGCGCTGCAGGCGCGAGACCAGTTCGACCTTGGCGGCCGGAGTCATCTCGCCATGCGCCTCGTCGATGCCCAGTCGCGCGGCGGTCCAGCGCACCGTGGCCTCGCCGTCGCCGCTGGCGACGATGACGCGCAGGCCGGCCGCATGGAGGCGCCCGATCGCCGCGGCGGTGGTGTCCTTGATCGTGTCGGCGACCGCGAGCAGGCCTGCCGGCGCGCCGTCGATGGCCAGGAACACGACGCTGGCGCCTTCGCCGCGCAGGATTTCGGCGCGGGCCAGCAGGGCCTGCACGTCCACGCCCGCGTCGCGCATCAGCGCGGCGGAGCCCAGCAGCAGACCCGCGCCGTCGACGCGGCCGCGCACGCCGGCGCCGGTATCCGCCTCGAATTCCTGCACCGGCAGCAGGGCGATGCCGCGGCGCCGTGCCTCGGCGACGATGGCGAGCGCCAGCGGATGCTCGCTGCCGGCCTCAAGGCTGGCGGCCAGCTGCAGCACGCGCTCTCCGGTATGCGGCTCGAGGGCGACGAGTTCGCGGAACGCCGGGCGCCCTTCCGTGAGCGTGCCGGTCTTGTCGACCACTACCGTGTCCACCTGCTGCAGGCGCTCCAGCGCCTCGGCATCGCGGAACAGCACGCCCATCCGCGCCGCACGCCCAGTGGCGACCATCACCGACATCGGCGTGGCCAGGCCCAGCGCGCAGGGGCAGGCGATGATCAGCACCGAGACGGCGCTGAGGATGGCGCGGCTCCAGGCCGGGTCAGGTCCGAACAGGCCCCAGGCCAGCAGGCTGGCCACGGCCACGACGACCACGCCCAGCACGAACCAGCGCGCCACGCGGTCGGCCAGCTTCTGCATCGGCGCGCGCGAACGCTGTGCTTGCGCCACCAGCTGCACGATGCGCGCGAGCACCGTATCCGCGCCGACGCGCGTCGCGCGCACAACCAGCGCGCCGTTGCCATTGAGGGTGGCGGCGACCACGGCATCGCCCGGCGCCTTGGCCACCGGCATCGGTTCGCCGCTGAGCATGGATTCGTCGACATGCGAGCGGCCTTCCAGCACCACCGCGTCGACCGGCACCTTCTCGCCCGGGCGCACGCGCAGGCGGTCGCCCGGTTGCACCTGGTCGACCGGAACGTCTTCCTCGTCGCCGTCGTCGCGCAGGCGACGCGCGGTGGCCGGCGCGAGTTGCAGCAGCGAGCGCAGCGCCGAGGAAGTGCGCGAGCGTGCGCCCAGTTCCAGCAGCTGGCCGAGCAGGGTGAGGGTGACGATGGTCGCGGCGGCCTCGAAGTAGACGCCGGCGCGGCCGTGTTCGTGGAACGCGGCCGGGAACCAGCCCGGGAACAATGTGGCGGCGATGCTGTAGCCGTACGCGGCCAGCACGCCGGTGCCGATCAGCGTCCACATGTTCGGGTTGCGCGTGGCCAGCGAGGTGGCCCAGCGCTGCAGGAACGGCCAGCCGCACCACAGCACCACCGGCGTGGCCAGGACCAGCTCGATCCAGCTTCGCGTCGCGGCGCCGACGCCGGGCAGCAACTGGTGGCCCCACATCGCCAGCAGCATGGTCGCCGCGGTCAGCGGCAGCGAGACGATGAAACGGCGGCGGAAGTCGGTGCGTTCCGGGTTCTCGCCTTCGTCGAGCGAGGGCATCATCGGTTCCAGCGCCATGCCACAGATGGGGCAGGTGCCGGGGCCCTCGCGCACGATCTCCGGATCCATCGGGCAGGTGTAGAGCGTGCCCGCCGGCGCCGGTTCCGGCGCAGGGGCCGGCTTTTCGCCGGTGTAGCGCGCCGGATCGGCCAGGAAGCGTTCGCGGCAGCGCGCCGCGCAGAAGTACCAGGTGCGACCGCCGTGCTCGGCGTGGTGCGGGGTGCGCTCCGGGTCCACGCTCATGCCGCAGACCGGGTCGATCTCGCGGCGCCCTGCATGCGGGGCAGCCGGCGTCGCCGCAGATGCCGGCGTGACGGTTTCGTGGGCCTTCGAAGCGCCGTGGTGGCAGCAGCCGCTGCGGGCAGGGGAGGGTGACGCGTCGTGGCCGTTCATCCGCGCTCTCCGGCCAGGGCGGACATGATCGGGCATTCGCTCAGCGCGCCGTGCCCGGGGCAGGCCGCGACCAGTTCCTGCAGCGCGTCGCGGACCCGCTGCAGTTCCTCGATGCGCTGTTCGATCAGCTGCAGCTTCTCGCGCGCGGTGGCGCGGACCGCCGCCATGTCGCCGCTGCGGTTGTCGCTGAGCGCGAGCAGGCCACGGATCTCGTCCAGACCGAAGCCCAGCTCCTTGGCGCGGCGGATGAAGTGCAGCCGGCGCACGTCGTCGGGGCCGTACTCGCGGTAGCCGTTGGCAGAGCGACGCGGAGGCGGGAGCACCTGCTCGCGCTCGTAATAGCGGATGGTGTCGATGGCGACCTGGGTCTGCCGGGCAAGCTGGCCGATGTTCATGGCGCACCCTGGGAGGATGGGGTGCCCATTGTGATCCCTGGACCTTGGTCAAGAGTCAAGGGTCTGAGCATCCACTGCATCAACTTGAAGTAGTTACTTTAACAATTTGTTTTTATTCGACTAATTTCTTGCGGGTCGCGCCCCGACCCTGAATTCCTGCCGCTGACACCGGTGGGAGGTGCGTGCCCAACCAGCCGCAGATGGCGGCCGCACCCTTCATTCGCACTTAACGGGCCGCGTACGCAGCATGGGCGCCCGCCCGCCCGGGCCGGTGCCAGAGGGGAGCGAGCCATGGCCTCCGATATCAAGATCTCCAGGCGCCACTCGGCTACATGATCAGACACCTTCGCGATCCATGCCGGACATTCTCGGCCCAGCTACCGTGGGGTCGAGGCATAGGGAAATTGTGTAACCCCTTTTCCTGCGACTACCCTAGGCGCATGTCCACCCGCGGCCGCTATCCCCTGCCACGCTTACTGCGCGCTTTCGCGTTACTGGCGCTCGTGGTCAGCCTACTGGCGCGCCCGCTGGCGATCGTCGCTTGCGACATCGAGGATTCCCGCAGGATCGTCGCGGCCGAGCAGGAAGTCTCCACGGATTCCGCGACCCAAGACGCGGGCGGCGATTGCTGCGCCAACGCGGCCTGCGGCGAATGCTGTGCGCCCGCGCCGCTGGTCGCGCCGACAATGGCACGCCTCGCCGCCTATGTGCCGATGCCGCCGCAAGCGCTTCCCGAACCGCGTGGTCGACTCGAACCGGCGGCCTACCCGGTGAGTTCCCGTCCTCCGATCTACGTCTGACGCTTCGCGCCGGCGCTGCCGGCATTCGACCGTCTTTCGTTCTTCGGAGATTTCCCCATGTGGTTGCGCCCGGCGGCGTTCGTCGCCCTGGCGCTTGCCTGGTGCGGTTCCGCATCGGCGCAGGCGCCGCAGAGATTGACCCTGGACGACGCCTTCGCGCGCGTCGCCGATACCCACCCCGAGCTGCGCCTGTACGGCGTCCGTCGCGAGGGACTGTCCGCCGGGCTCGACGCGGCGGCCCTGCGTCCGCCGCTGGTCGCGGGCGTGCAGGTCGAGAACGCCTTCGGCAACGGCCAGACCCGTGGCCTCGACGCCGCCGAGCTGACCCTGACGCTCGCATCGGTCATCGAACGCGGCGGCAAGCTCGATGCACGTCGCACGCTGGCGCAGAGCCGGATCGACGCACTGGCGGTCGAACGCGAAACGACCCGCCTCGACCTGCTGGCCGAAGTCGCGCGTCGCTACCTCGCGGTGGCGGCAGCGCGCCAACGCCGCGCCATCGCCGACACCGATATCGCCCAGCGCCAACGCACCGTCGCCGCCGCGCGCCAGCGTCTGCAGGCCGGCGCTTCCCCCGAGTCGGTGTTGCTGACCGCACAGGCAGCGCTCGCACGCGCCGAACTTGAACGCGCACGCGGCGAACAGGACGAACGCGCCGCACGCCACCACTTGGCGGCATTGTGGGGCGAGCGTTCGCCGACGTTCGACGTCGCGGAGACCGACCCGACCGCGTTGCCGGACATCGACGACGTTGAAGCCCTGGCCTCGCTGCTCGACGCCACACCCGAACTCGCCCGGTTCGCCGGCGAGCAGCGCATCCGCGAAGCGCGATTGCAACTGGCGCGCTCCGAATCGAAGCCGGACCTCGACTGGCAGCTCGGCGTACGCCGGCTCGAAGCCAGCGGCGACACCGCGTTGGTCGGCAGCCTGTCGATGCCGCTGGGCGCAGCGCGCCGTGCCAAGCCCGCGATCCGCGAGGCCGAGGCGGAGCTGGCCATGCTGGGGATCGAGCGCGAGGCCCGGGATATTTCGCTGTATTCGACGCTGGTCGAAGCGCATGGCCGCTACCGCCTGGCGCAACTGGAAGTCCAGCGCCTGCGCGACGACGTCCTACCCCGGCTCGCCAAGGCCGAGTCCGCCGCCGAACGCGCCTACCGTGGCGGCGCGATCAGCTACCTCGAATGGGCTCAACTGCAATCCGAGCACACCGCCGCACACCGGCAGCAACTCGACGCCGCGCTCGACGCCCAACGCGCCCTCATCGAAATCCAGCGGCTCACCGGCCGGTCTTTCATTGCCGGTTCGGGCGCTTCCACGCAAGGAAGTTCCCCGTGAAAGCCCGTCATCTGATTTTCCTGTTCGTACTGGCGCTCCCGCTGGCCGCCTGCGGCGGCAACGCCGGAACCGAGCCAAGCCACGAAGAAAGCGCCGGCGGGCACGCCGAATCCGGCCACGACACTGGGCACGGCGACGAGGCGGAAGCCGGCACCGTGATCGAGGCCGCCATCGCGGAGGCCTCCGGCATCCGCGTCGCGCCTGCCGGTCCCGGCGTCATCGCCGACGAGCACGAGGTGCAGGGCCTGCTGACGCCGGTGGAAGGGCGCATCGCGAAAGTGACGGCGCGCTTCCCCGGGCCGATTCGCCGCCTTGCCGCCAACGTCGGCGACCGTGTCGTCGCGGGCCAGGCGCTCGCGGTGATCGAAAGCAACCTCAGCCTGACCAACTACACGGTAACCTCGCCGATCGCCGGCGTGGTGCTGGAGCGCAACGCCGCAGTGGGCGCGGTCGCGGGCGAAGGCATGCCGCTGTTCGAGGTGGCCGACCTGTCCTCGCTGTGGGTGGACCTGCACGTGTTCGGCTTCGACGCGCAGCACATCACCGCCGGCGTGCCGGTGACGGTGACGCGGCTGAGCGACGGCGCGAACGCGCAGACGCGCCTGGAACGCGTGCTGCCCAGCACCGCGACCGCCAGCCAGAGCACGGTCGCCCGCGCCACCATCGCCAACGACGACGGCCTGTGGCGGCCGGGCTCGGCGGTGCGCGCGCGGATCGCGGTCGCCCACAGCGAGGCCGCGCTGGTCGTGCCGCTGAGTGCGCTGCAGACCGACGAAGGCAACCGCGACGTGGTCTACGTGCGCGCAGGCGACCGCTACGAGGAACGCCCGGTCACGCTCGACCGCCGCGACGCGCGGCACGTCGAGGTGACGGCGGGCCTGCGCGCCGGCGAGCAGGTGGTGGTCGAGCAAAGCTTCCTGGTCAAGGCGGACATCGGAAAGTCCGCCGCCGAGCACGAGCACTGAGGCCCGGCCATGCTCGAGAACATCATCGCCTTCTCCATCCGCCATCGCTGGATGATGCTGCTGCTGACCCTGGCCCTGGTCGGGATCGGCGCGTGGAGCTTCACCCGGCTTTCGATCGATGCCACGCCCGACATCACCAACGTGCAGGTGCAGGTCAACACCGTGACGCCCGGCTACTCGCCGCTGGAGTCCGAGCAGCGGGTGACCTTTCCCATCGAGACCGCGCTCGCCGGCCTGCCCGGCCTAGACTACACGCGCTCGATCTCGCGCTACGGCCTGTCGCAGGTGACGGTGGCGTTCAAGGACGGCACCGACATCTTCTTCGCCCGCCAGCAGGTCGCCGAACGCCTGCAGGAAGCACGCGCGCAGTTGCCCGAAGGGCTGGAGCCGGCGATGGGTCCCATCGCCACCGGCATGGGCGAGATCTTCATGTACACGGTCGATGCCGCGCCGGACGCGCGCAAGGCCGACGGCAGCCGCTACACGCCGACCGACCTGCGCACGCTGCACGACTGGGTGATCCGCCCGCAGTTGCGCAACGTGCCCGGCGTGACCGAGGTGAACGCGATCGGCGGCTACAAGCGGCAGATCCACATCACGCCCGACCCGGTGAAGCTGCGTGCGCTGGGCTTCACCCTGCAGGACGTGGTCGCGGCGGTGGAGGCCAACAACCGCAACGTCGGCGCCGGCTACATCGAGCGCAACGGCGAGCAGTTGCTGGTGCGCGTGCCCGGCCAGGTCAGCGATGCGCAGCAGCTCGGCCTGATCGTGCTCGACCGCCGCGGCGGCGTGCCGATCCGGGTGCGCGACGTGGCGCAGGTGGGCGAAGGCCGGGAACTGCGCAGCGGCGCGGCGACGCAGGACGGTCACGAGGCCGTGGTCGGCACGGTGGTGATGCTGGTCGGCGCCAACAGCCGCCAAGTCTCGCAGGCGGCGCTGGCGAAACTGAAGGAGGCCAATGCTAGCCTGCCCGAAGGCGTCGTCGCCACCCCGGTCTACGACCGCACCGCGCTGGTCGACCGCACCATCCACACCGTCGCGAAGAACCTGGTCGAAGGCGCGCTGCTGGTGATCGTGGTGCTGTTCCTGCTGCTGGGGAACTTCCGCGCGGCGCTGATCACTGCCGCGGTGATCCCGCTGGCAATGCTGTTCACGCTCACCGGGATGGTGCGCGGCGGCGTGTCGGGCAACCTGATGAGCCTGGGCGCGCTCGACTTTGGCCTGATCGTCGATGGCGCGGTGATCATCATCGAGAACTGCCTGCGCCGCTTCGGCGAACTGCAGCATGCGCTCGGCCGCACGCTCACGCGCGAGGAACGCTTCGAGGCGACCGCCAGCGCCACCGCCGAGGTGATCCGGCCCAGCCTGTTCGGCGTGGGCATCATCACCGCCGTGTACCTGCCGATCTTCGCGCTGGGCGGGATCGAGGGAAAGATGTTCCACCCGATGGCGATCACCGTGGTGCTGGCGCTGAGCGGCGCAATGCTGCTCTCGCTGACCTTCGTCCCGGCCGCCGTCGCGGTGTTCCTCGGCGGCAAGGTCGACGAGAAGGAGAACCGCGTGGTGACGTGGGCCAGGCGCGGCTACGAGCCACTGCTGCGCGCGGCGATGCGGCTGCGCGTGCCGGTGGTCGCCGCGGCGGCGCTGCTGACCGTGCTGTGCGGCCTGCTGGCGACGCGGCTGGGCAGCGAGTTCGTGCCCAACCTGGACGAGGGCGACGTGGTGGTGCAGGCGCTGCGCGTGCCCGGCACCAGCCTGAGCCAGTCGGTGCGGATGCAAGTCACGCTGGAGAGCGCGCTCAAGCGGTTGCCGGAAGTGCAGCGCGTGTTCGCGCGGATCGGCACGGCCGAAGTCGCCAACGACCCCATGCCGCCGTCGATCGCCGACACCTTCGTGATGCTGAAGGAACGCAAGGACTGGCCCGATCCCGGCAAACCCAAGGCCAGGCTGCTGGAGGAAATCAACGCGGTCATCGCCAAGGTGCCGGGCAACAACTACGAGGTCACCCAGCCGATCCAGATGCGCACCAACGAACTGATCTCCGGCGTACGCGCCGACGTCGCGGTGAAGATCTACGGCGACGACCTCGACCAACTCGTGCGCACCGCCACGCAGGTGCAGGCGGCGATGACGAAGGTGGCGGGCGCCGCCGACGTCAAGGCCGAGCAGGTCGCCGGCCTGCGGCTGCTCACGGTCGAACCCGACCGCACCGCACTGGCCAACTACGGCCTCAACCCGGGCGAACTGCAGGACACGGTGGCGATCGCGATCGGCGGCCGCGAGGCGGGCCAGCTGTTCGACGGCGACCGCCGCTTCGACATCGTCGTGCGCCTGCCCGAGGCGCTGCGCGAGGACGTCGCCATGCTCGCCGAACTGCCGATCGCCCTGGGCGAGGACGGCGAGGCCGACGAAGCCGCCGGCGCGGCGACCTGGCGAACCGGCGCGCCGCGCACGGTGCCGCTGCGCGAGGTGGCGAAGATCGAGTCGCGGCTGGGCCCGAACCAGATCAACCGCGAGAATGGCAAGCGCCGCGTCGTGGTCAGCGCCAACGTGCGCGGGCGCGACCTCGGCGGCTTCGTGGCCGATGTGCGGGAAGCCGTCGCGCGCGAGGTGAAGCTGCCGGAAGGCTACTGGATCGACTACGGCGGCACCTTCGAGCAGTTGATCTCGGCCAGCCGACGCCTGTCGGTCGTGGTGCCGGCGACGCTGGTGCTGATCTTCGGCCTGCTGTTCATGGCGTTCGGTTCGGCGAAGGACGCGGCCATCGTATTCAGCGGCGTGCCGCTGGCACTGACCGGCGGCGTGCTGGCGCTGTGGCTGCGCGGCATCCCGCTGTCGATTTCGGCGGGTGTGGGCTTCATCGCGCTGTCGGGCGTGGCGGTGCTCAATGGCCTGGTGATGATCAGCTTCATCCGCAGGCTGCGCGAACAGGGCGATCCACTGGACGAAGCCATCCTCGACGGCGCGCTGGGCCGCCTGCGCCCGGTGCTGATGACGGCGCTGGTGGCCTCGCTGGGCTTCGTACCGATGGCGCTGAATGTAGGCGCGGGCTCGGAAGTGCAGCGGCCACTGGCCACGGTAGTGATCGGCGGCATCGTGTCGTCAACCCTGCTGACGCTGCTGGTGTTGCCTGCGTTGTACCGCTGGCTGCACCGCGATGCCGAGTCCGCGGCTACCCTGTCCCGCGGTTAGGAGGAGACGATGGGCGAGCAGTGTTGCGGCAAGGCGGTCGAGGTTCGGGTATTGCAGGCCCGGCAGCGCCGGGTGCTGACCACGGTCATGGCGATCAACTTCCTGACGTTCGCGATGATGGTCGGAGCGGCGTGGTACAGCGGCTCGTCGTCGTTGCTATCGGGCGGGCTGGACAACTTCGGCGATGCCCTGACGTATGCGCTCAGCCTCGCCGTGGTCGGCGCCAGCACACGGGCCAAGGCGCGCGTCTCGGTGGTCAAGGGCCTGCTCATCCTGTGCGCGGCGCTGGCCGTGGCGGCGCAGATCGCATGGCGGCTCATGCATCCGGCCACGCCCATCTTCGAGGCCATGGGTGGCGCGGCACTGCTGAACCTGGTGGCAAACGGGTAATGCTCTGATCCTCGCCCCCAATGGGAAGTCTATCGGGGCGACAACTAGTCTGACGCAGGGGGGGGCAATGCCCTGTGGGTGAGCGATTTCACCTACGTGCCGACCTGGCAGGGCTTCGTGTACGTGGCCTTCGTGATCGATGTGTTCGCCCGCCGGATCGTCGGCTGGCGGGCCAGTTCGTCGCAGCAGACCCAGTTCGTGCTCGACGCGCTTGAGCAGGCGGTCTGGGCGCGCCGGCCCACGGAGAAGGCGCTGATCCACCATTCCGACAGGGGCAGTCAATATCTTTCCATTCGCTACACCGACCGCCTTCTTGAGGCCGGCATCGAACCATCGGTGGGCAGCGTG
>NZ_AZUZ01000029.1 GCF_000513955.1 Pseudoxanthomonas suwonensis J47 | reverse complement strand
TGCAGCTGCAGTTGCCGTTGTAGTTGCGGTTGCTCTTGCCAGTGCGCTCTCAGGGTAGTCCTGACGTCCCTGCGAACAGGCGGCTCGTCGGCACCCTACCCTCACCCCTGGCCCCTCTCCCGATGGGAGAGGGGGAACAAGGCTCAGCCGAGCAGGTGCTCCAGCACCGCCATGCGCACGGCCACGCCGTTGGCGACCTGGCGCAGGACCCACGACTGCGGACCGTCGGCCACCTCGTCGGTGATCTCCACGCCGCGGTTGATCGGGCCCGGATGCAGCACCGCCGCGTCGGCCGCCGCGCGCCGCAGGCGCTGCGCCGTCAGGCCGTAGCGGGCGTGGTAGTCCTCCAAGGAAGGCACCAGGCCCTCCTCCATCCGCTCGCGCTGCAGGCGCAGCATCATCACCGCGTCCACGCCCTCCAGCATCGCATCGAATTCGTCGCCGACCACGCAGCCGGCAGTGGTCTCCGCGTCCGGCAGCAGCGAAGCCGGACCGCAGACCCGGATCTCGCCCGCCCCCAGCGCGCGCAGCGCATGCAGGTCCGAACGCGCCACCCGCGAATGCTTCACGTCGCCGACGATCAGGATCTTCAGCTTCGAGAAATCGCTGCCCTTGGCCTGGCGCAGCGTCAGCATGTCGAGCAGGCCCTGGGTCGGGTGCGCATTGCGGCCGTCGCCGGCGTTGACCAGCGCCGTGCCCTCGCCGGCCGCGTTGGCCAGCGCCTGCACCGCCCCGTCGTCCGGATGGCGCACGACGAAACCGCGCACCCCCATCGCCTCCAGGTTCTTCAGCGTGTCGCGCGCCGTCTCGCCCTTGCGGGTGGACGAGGTCGACGCGTCGAAGTTGAGCACGTCCGCGCCCAGCCGCTGCGCCGCCAGCTGGAACGAGCTGCGGGTGCGCGTCGAAGGCTCGAAGAACAGCGTGCACACCGCCGTGCCCGCCAGCACCGCGCGCTTGCCGACGCGGCCGACCGCCGCGTCGCGGATCTGCCCGGCGCGGTCGAGCAGCTGCAGCATGGTGGCGGGCGGCATGCCCTCGAGGGTCAGCAGGTGTCGCAGGCGGCCGTTCGGATCGATCTGGGGCGTCATGGCGTCGGTGGCGGGTGCTGGGAATGGAATGGGATGTCGGCTCACACGGGCGTGGCATCGCCGGGCGACTCCAGCCAGCGCTCGATGATCACCGCCGCGGCGGCGGCGTCGAGCGCGGCGGCGTCGCGGCGGCGGCGGTTGCCGGCGGCCCGGTCGCGGGCGAAGCGGTGCGCCGCCTCGACCGAGCTGGAACGTTCGTCGACCATCACCACCGGCAGCCGGTAGCGGGTCTTGAGCTGGCTGGCGAAGGCGCGGGCGCGGCGGCGCGCCGGCTGGTCGGCGCCATCCAGGGTCATCGGATCGCCGACGACGAGGCCGCGCGGGCGCCATTCGGCATGCAGACGGTCGACCGCGGCCCAGTCGGGGCCTTGCTCGCGCACGTCGACCACCGCCACCGCGCGGGCCCCGCCCAGCGCGCTGCCGACGGCCACGCCGATGCGGCGCGAACCGACGTCGAAGCCGAGCACGATCGCGTCGGCCGCGAGCAGGGTCCCGTTTGCGGGCGCCTCAGGCATGCCCGCTGTAGTCGGCCAGGCGGAACAGGTCGACGCCGATGCGCCCGGCCGCGGTCTGCCACCGGCGCTCCAGCGGCAGGTCGAACAGCAGGTCGGCGTCCATCGGCGCGGTCAGCCAGGTGTTCTCGCCCAGCTCGTATTCCAGCTGGCCGGCGCCCCAGCCGGCGCAGCCGAGCGCCACCAGCGCGCGCGGCGGGCCCTCGCCGGCGGCCATCGCCTCGAGGATGTCGCGCGAGGTGGTCAGGTACAGGCCGTCGGCCACCTGCAAGGTGGAATCCCAGCCGCGGTCGCCGTCGTGCAGGACGAAGCCGCGTTCCTGGTGCACCGGCCCGCCGTGCAGCACCGGCCGCGCGCAGAGTGCCTCGTCGTCGCTGCCGATGCCCATCTGCGACAGCACCTCGCCGAGCGTGTACTCGGAGGCGCGGTTGACCACCACGCCCATCGCGCCCTGCTCGTCGTGCTGGCAGATCAGCGCCACGCTGCGCGCGAAGTTCGGGTCGGCCAGCGCCGGCAGCGCGATCAGCAGCTGGTTGGCCAGGTTGTCGTTCGCTGCGGACATGCGCGCATTCTAGCGCCCATGCGGAGGGTGCGGCCGGCTCCCGCATAATCGGGCGGCCCTCCACCACGCCCTCGCCCCATGTCCGGCTACTGCGACGTCGCCCCCGGCCACCCGCTGCACGGGCCCTACCACGACCACGAATACGGCTTCCCGCAGCGCGACGAGCGCGTCCTGTTCGAGCGCCTGCTGCTGGAGATCAACCAGGCCGGGCTGAGCTGGGAAACCATGCTGAAGAAGCGCGAAGGCTTCCGCCGCGCCTACGAGGGTTTCGACGTGGACCGGGTCGCCGCCTATGCCGAGGCCGACCGCCAGCGCCTGCTGGCCGATCCGGGGATCATCCGCAACCGCCTGAAGATCGAGGCGGCGATCCACAACGCCCAGGTCATCCAACGCCTGCGCGACAGCCACGGCGGCTTCGCCGCCTGGCTGGACGCCCACCACCCGCTCGACAAGGCCGGCTGGGTGAAGCTGTTCCGCCACACCTTCCGCTTCACCGGCGGCGAGATCACCGGCGAGTTCCTGATGAGCCTGGGCTACCTGCCCGGCGCGCACCGCCCCGACTGCCCGGTGCAGGCGCGGATCGCGCCGCTGTCGCCGCCATGGATGGCCGCGGCCGGCTGAGGCGCCGGCCCCAAGGGCTCACACGCCCATGTAGCGGTGCGGGCGGTGGTTGAACATCAGCACCAGGCTCAGCAGCACCGCGCCCAGCGCCGAATACATCACCTTCGACGGCGGCAGCACGAAGAAGGCCGCGGCCATCAGCAGGGTGTCGAAGGCCAGCTGCACCTTGCCGGCGCTGATCCCGTGGTCGCGCTGCAGGTACACCGCGAGGATGCCGACGCCGCCGAGGCTGGCGCGGTGGCGGATGAAGAACAGCACGCCCAGCCCGCACAGCAGCCCGCCGACCACCGCCGAGTACAGGGTCGACATGTAGGCATAGCCGGCCCAGCGCGGCAGCAGATCGGTGAGCAGGCCGCAGGCGCCCACGGCGACGAAGGTCTTGAGGGTGAACTCCCAGCCCATCCGCCGTACCGCGATCCAGTAGAACGGCAGGTTCACCAGCACGAACACCAGGCCGAAGTTCCAGCCCAGCGCGTAGTGCAGCAGGAACGAGACCCCGGCCATGCCGCCGATCATCAGCCCGCCCTGGGCGAACACGGCCAGGCCCAGCGAGGCCACCAGGGTCGCCAGCAGCATGCCCTGCACGTCCTCGGCCACCGAATGGTGGAAGGCGCGATCGTCCGCCTGGGTCCCGGCCGAGTCGGGCGGCGGGGTCAGGGGACCGGAAGTGACGACGGTGCCGTCCGCGGGCAGGGGTTCCTGCCCGGGCCGGAAGTCCGGATCGGTGGCGTTCACGTGGGGGTGCCGCGAGTGGGGGGCGCGATTCTAGCCTGAGCCGCCGCCAGGCACCGTCGTCCGGAAACGACGAGGCCGCCCGGAGGCGGCCTCGCTGCAGCGGGAAGGACCCGCCGGCCGCGTCTCAGCGCGCCTCGGCGATCTCCACCCCGTCCAGGCCCTGGGCCAGGGTGCGGGCGTCGCCGCCCTGGGACAGCTTGATGCGCAGGCGCACCTCGTTCTGCGAGTCGGCGTAGCGCAGCGCGTCCTCGTAGGAGATCTCACCGGCCTGGTACAGCTCGAACAGGCTCTGGTCGAAGGTCTTCATGCCCAGGTTGGTCGATTCCTTCATGACCTCCTTGAGCTTGTGGATCTCGCCCTCGCGGATGTAGTCCTGCACCAGCGGGGTGCCCAGCAGGATTTCCATCGCCACGCGGCGGCCCTTGCCGTCCGGGGTCGGCACCAGCTGCTGGGCGACCACGCCCTTGAGGTTCAGCGACAGGTCCATCAGCAGCTGGCCGCGCCGGTCCTCGGGGAAGAAGTTGATGATGCGGTCCATCGCCTGGTTGGCGTTGTTCGCGTGCAGGGTGCACAGCACCAGGTGGCCGGTCTCGGCGAAGGCGATGGCGTGGTCCATGCCCTCGCGGGTACGCACCTCGCCGATCATGATCACGTCCGGGGCCTGGCGCAGGGTGTTCTTCAGCGCCGCGTCCCAGCTCTCGGTGTCGATGCCGACCTCGCGCTGGGTGACGATGCAGCCCTCGTGCTTGTGCACGAACTCGATCGGGTCCTCGATGGTGATGATGTGGCCGGTCGAGTTCTGGTTGCGGTAGCCGATCATCGCCGCCAGCGAGGTCGACTTGCCGGTGCCGGTGGCGCCGACGAAGATGATGATGCCGCGCTTGGTCATCGCCAGCGTCTTGATGATCGGCGGCAGGTTCAGCTCCTCCACCGTCGGGATCTTGGTCTCGATCCGGCGCAGCACCATGCCCACCTGGTTGCGCTGGTAGAAGCACGACACGCGGAAGCGGCCCACGCCGGCCACGCCGATGGCGAAGTTGCACTCGTGGGTCTTCTCGAATTCCTCGCGCTGCTGGGGCGTCATCACGTTGAGCACCAGGTCGCGGCTCTGCTGCGGGGTGAGCGGCGTCTGCGTGATCGGCGTGATCTTGCCGTGGACCTTCATCGCCGGCGGCATGCCCGCGGTGATGAACAGGTCCGACGCCTTCTGGTGCGCCATCAGCTTGAGGAACGAGGTGAAGTCGATGGTGCTCATGGTGGGCTCCTGCGGAGCCGGTGATTCGGGATTGGGGATTGGGGATTCGCAGATGCGCCGCACGGCGCCGTGTCCTCAAACCTTCCTCGCGATCTCCGGCCTAGGCAAATCCAAATCCCGAATCCCGAATATCGAATCCCGGCTCTTACTCGAAAAGGCGCTTGTCCTTGGCGTATTCCTTCGCCTGCTGGCGGGTGACCAGGCCGCGCTTGACCAGGTCCTGCAGGTGCTGGTCGAGGGTCATCATGCCGTACTGCTGGCCGGTCTGGATCGCGGAGTACATCTGCGCGACCTTGTCCTCGCGGATCAGGTTGCGGATGGCCGGGGTGCCGACCATGATTTCCCAGGCCGCGGTTCGGCCGCCGCCGACCTTCTTCAGCAGCGCCTGCGAGATCACCGCGCGCAGCGATTCGGACAGCATCGAGCGGACCATCGGCTTCTCGCCGGCGGGGAACACGTCGATGATTCGGTCGATGGTCTTGGCCGCCGAGCTGGTGTGCAGGGTGCCGAACACCAGGTGGCCGGTTTCCGCGGCGGTCAGCGCCAGGCGGATGGTTTCCAGGTCGCGCATTTCGCCGACCAGGATGTAGTCCGGGTCCTCGCGCAGCGCCGAGCGCAGGGCCTCGTTGAAGCCGTGGGTGTCGCGGTGCACCTCGCGCTGGTTGATCAGGCACTTCTGCGAGGTGTGCACGAACTCGATCGGGTCCTCGACGGTGAGGATGTGCCCGTACTCGTTCTTGTTGATGTGGTCGATCATCGCCGCCAGCGTGGTCGACTTGCCCGAGCCGGTCGGGCCGGTGACCAGGATCAGGCCCTGCGGCTGGTTGATCAGCTCGCGGAAGATCGGCGGGCAGCCCAGGTCTTCCAGGGTCAGCACGTCCGAGGGAATGGTACGGAACACCGCGCCGGCGCCGCGGTTCTGGTTGAACGCATTGACGCGGAAACGGGCCAGCGACGGGATCTCGAACGAGAAGTCGACCTCGAGGAACTCCTCGTAGTCGCGCCGCTGCTTGTCCGACATGATGTCGTAGACCAGCGCATGGACCTGCTTGTGGTCCAGCGCGGGGATGTTGATGCGGCGCACGTCGCCATCCACGCGGATCATCGGCGGCAGGCCGGCGGACAGGTGCAAGTCGGAAGCCTTGTTCTTGACCGAGAAGGCCAGCAGTTCGGCGATATCCATCCAAGATCCCCCAGGTGGCCCGCGTTCTTTGCGCAGGCTGGAACGTTACATCCCCTGCGGGGCAGTATAGCGCTCCCGCCGCTGCCGCCAATGCCCGGAAAACCGATGTCCGCCGACCGTCTCAGAATCGTGCTGCAGCGCATCCAGAACGCGGCCGATGCCTGTGGCCGGCCAGTGCCGGCGCTGCTGGCGGTGTCCAAGACCCAGCCGGCGGAAGCCGTGGCCGCCCTGGCCGCGGCCGGCCAGCGCGCCTTCGGCGAGAACTACGTGCAGGAGGCCGCGGCCAAGCGTGCCGCCCTGGCCGACCGGTATCCGGACCTGGCCTGGCACCTGATCGGGCACCTGCAGTCGAACAAGGCCGCCCAGGCGGCGCAGACGTTCGACTGGGTGCACAGCGTCGACCGGCCCAGCGTGATCGCCGCCCTCGCCCGCCATCGCGACCCGGCGCGCGGCCCGCTGAACGTGTTGCTGCAGGTGAACGTCGAGGCCGAACCGGGCAAGTCCGGCTGCGCCCCGGAAGACCTGCCGCCGTTGGCCGCCCTCGTGGTGGCCGAGCCGACCCTGGCCCTGCGCGGGCTGATGTCGATCCCGGTACCGCACGAGGACCCGGAACTGCGCCGCCCCGCGTTCCACCGCATGCGCGCCCTGTTCGAGCAGCTGGCCGCGGAGCATCCGGGCGTAGATACCCTGTCGATGGGGATGAGCGACGACTTCGCCATCGCCATCGAGGAAGGCGCCACCCTGGTCCGGATCGGCACTGCCCTGTTCGGCCCGCGGCCGCCGAAGCCGTAGCGCACTCCCTGGAGGACATCATGGATTCACACGACCCCGCGGCCGACGCCATCGCCTTCATCGGCGGCGGCAACATGGCCCGCAGCCTGATCGGCGGGCTGCTCTGCCGCGGCGCCGACCCGCGCCGGATCCGCGTCGCCGAACCGGTCGCCGCGCTGCGCGAGGCTCTGGCCGCCGACTTCGGCGTGCAGGTGTTCGAGCACGGCGCGGACGCGGTGCAGGGCGCCGGCCTGTGGCTGCTGGCGGTCAAGCCGCAGATGATGCGCGTGGCCTGCGAACCGCTCGCCGCCGCGGCGCAGTCGCTGAGGCCGCTGGTGGTCTCGATCGCCGCCGGCATCCCGGTGGCGCGGCTGCAGGAATGGCTGGGCGGCGGCCTGCCGGTGGTGCGCTGCATGCCCAACACGCCGGCCCTGCTCGGTGCCGGCGTCACCGGCCTGTTCGCCGGCGAAGGCGTCGACGAGGCGCAACGCGCCCGCGCCGGGGAACTCCTTTCCAGCGCCGGCGCCACGGTGTGGGTCGACGCCGAACCGCTGGTCGACGCGGTCACCGCGGTCTCCGGCAGCGGGCCGGCCTATGTGTTCCTGCTGGCCGAGGCGATGGAAGCGGCGGCGGTGGCCGAGGGCCTGCCGGCCGAGGACGCGCGCACCCTGGTCGTGCACACCCTGCTTGGCGCCGGCCGCATGCTGGCCGAAGCCGGCGACCCGCCGGCCGAGCTGCGCCGCAAGGTCACCTCGCCCGGCGGCACCACCCAGGCGGCGATCGAAGCCTTCCAGGCCGGCGGCTTCGAGGCGCTGGTCGCCCGCGCGGTGCACGCCGCGCGCGAACGCGGTGCCGCCCTGGCCGCGGCGACCGGCCCATGAGCGCGCGACGCCTGGCCGCGAAGGCCTGCCTGCTCGCCGGCCTCGTGCTCGCCGGCGCCGGCTGCGGCGGCGCGGCACCGCAGGCGGCGCAGTTCGTGCCGCCGGCGCCGAGCACGACCGACCTGTCCGGCTCGCTGCGCGCCCGCTACAACCTGCTGCCCACCCTCGCCCTTGGCGAAGCGGTGGCGCGCGAGTACCGCGTCGAACGCGACGAAGGCACCGCCCTGCTGGTGGTGGCGCTGCGCCGGGTCGGCGCCGATGGCGAGGAAACCAGCGTCGATGCCGAGGTGTCCGCCGAGGCCGTCGACCTGGGTGGACGCCGCCAGCAGGTGGCGCTGCGCAAGGTTGCCACCGGGGACTACGTCGACCACGTCGGCACCGTGCGGGTGGGCCGCCACGACACCATCCGCGTGCAGGTCGGCGTGGTCGCGGACGGCCGCCGCCAGCAGTTCGATTTCCAGCGCAACTTCTGAGCGGGGTTGCGTCCGGCGCCCATGCTGGCTAAGTTCGGCCGCGGGAGTGGCCGCCATCCGCACGCGGGAAGCGGCCAGAAAACAAAGGGGGGAGACCGCGCGGGCGCCATGCGCCCCGGCGCCCGTCCGCCCGCGCGTTTCCTTGCAACGGTCAGGCCCGCCGTCCGGGCCCGAAGGGGACGCGTCATGAACAGACTGCAATGCCTGGCAATCCTTGCCTTGAGCGTGGCCTTCCCGGCCTCGGCCCAGCAGGGCGCATGCCCGCCCCTGCCTGCCGGGACCAACCTGCAGTGGCAGGAAAAGGTGCACGACGGCTTCGTGCTGTGCCGCGCGCTCGATGGCGAACGGCCGGTGCTGAGCCTGATGCTCACGGCCAAGCCGACGGTCAACCTGCTGCGCCGCAACCGCCTCGAGGAAGGCAGCATCGGCTCGCACGAAGTGCGCTGGTACCAGCCGGAAATGGCGGTACAGACCGGCGCGCAGCAGCGGATCACCATCGTCGAGCTCGGCAACGACCGTTACGCCCAGGTCTGGGTCGAGGCCGCCAGCGACACCGAGCTGCGCCAGCTGCTCACGCTGGCGCAGTCGATCCCGCTGTACTGAGCCGGCACGCGGAAAGCGCGGCCGGGGCAGCCCGGCCGCGCCGCCTTCAGAAGCGGCCTTCCTGGAAGTCGACGAAGGCCTGCATCAGCTCCTGCTTCGTGTTCATCACGAACGGGCCGTAGCGCACGACCGGCTCGCGCAGCGGCGTGCCGGCGACCAGGATCAGGCGCGCACCGGCCTCCCCGGCGCGCAGCGACAGCGCGCCGCCACCGCCGAGCACGCCCATTTCCGCGGTTTCCAGCGCCCGGGCGTCATCGCCCTCGCCCACCGTGGCCGCGCCTTCGAACACGTAGGCGAAGGCGTTGTGCCCGTCGGGCAGCGCGTATTCCCAGGCCGCGCCCGGCTGCAGGGCGATGTCCAGGTACACCGGATCGGTGGCCGGCTGCACGATCGGGCCGACGGTGTCGCCAACACGGCCGGCGATCACCTTCACCTCGACGCCGGCGGCCGGCGCGACCACCGGGATGTGGTCGGGCGCGAACTCCTGGTAGCGCGGCTCGGTCATCTTCTCGCGCGCCGGCAGGTTCACCCACAGCTGGAAGCCGCGCATGCGCCCGGATTCCTGCTCCGGCATCTCCGAATGGACCAGGCCGCGGCCGGCGGTCATCCACTGCACGCTGCCGGAGGTCAGCAGGCCTTCGTTGCCGTGGTTGTCGCGGTGGCGCATGCGCCCGTCGAGCATGTAGGTCACCGTCTCGAAGCCGCGGTGCGGATGCTCCGGGAAGCCGGCGATGTAGTCCTCGGCCTTGTCGGTCCCGAATTCGTCCAGCAGCAGGAACGGATCCAGGTCGGGCAGCGCGGGGCCACCGATCACCCGGGTCAGCTTCACGCCGGCGCCGTCGGAGGTCGGGGTGCCGCGCACCTTGCGGACCAGGCGGGCGGGTTGGGTACCGAGGGAGGTGTTCATTGGGGCTCCGTTTCGTGGATTGCGCCCCAGCATGGTGGCGGGCGGGCGCGGGAGGAACGGGTGGCGGCGTAACCATCCGTTCCACCGCCGGTGCCAGTGTGGCGTGCCCTGCCCCGCGTTACGCCACCCAGACGGTCTTGATGTTGGTGAACTCGTGGATGCCGTGCGCCGCCAGCTCGCGGCCGAAGCCCGAGCGCTTCGTGCCGCCGAATGGCAGCCGCTGGTCGCTGCGGACGATGGCGTTGACGAAGGCCGCGCCGCACTGCAGCTGGCCGGCGATGCGCTCGCCCCGGGCCGCATCGCCGGTCCACACGCTGCCGCCCAGGCCGAAGCTGGTGTCGTTGGCCACGCGTACCGCCTCGGCCTCGTCGGCCACCCGCAGCACGCTGGCGACCGGGCCGAACAGCTCCTCCGAGTAGGCCGGCATGCCGGGCTTCACCGCGTCGAGGATCGAGGCCGGATAGCCGGCGTAGGAGGCGTCGGGCTCGCAGCCCAGCAGCGGCTTCGCGCCCCTGGCGATGCTGTCGGTCACCTGCTTGTGGAGGGTGTCGCGCAGGTCCTGCCGCGCCATTGGCGCCAGGGTGGTCGCCTCGTCCTGCGGATCGCCCAGGCGCAGCTTCGAGGCGGCCTCGACAAAGCGGCGGACGAACTCGTCGGCGATCGCCTCGACCACGATGAAGCGCTTGGCCGCGATGCAGGTCTGCCCGGCGTTGCCGAAGCGCGAGGACACCGCGCCGGCCACCGCCGCGTCCAGGTCGGCATCCTCCAGCACCACGAAGGCGTCACTGCCGCCCAGCTCCATCACGCACTTCTTCAGGTGCTTGCCGGCGGTGGCCGCCACCGAGCTGCCGGCCCGCTCGCTGCCGGTCAGGGTCACGCCGGCGATGCGCGGGTCGGCGATCACCTTCGCCGCCTGGTCGTTGTCGATGTGGAGCACGCCGAACGCGCCTTCCGGCAGGCCGGCCTCGCGCAGTACCTCGAGGATGGCGTCGGCGCAGCGCGGCACGTTGCTGGCGTGCTTGAGCACGGCGACGTTGCCGGCCATCAGCCCCGGGGCGAGGAAACGGAACACCTGCCAGAACGGGAAGTTCCACGGCATCACCGCGAACACGCAGCCCAGCGGCTCGTAGCGCACGTAGCTGCGCTGCGCCTCCGTGGCGATCGGCTGCGGGGCCAGGTAGCCGGCGGCGTGGTCGGCGTAGTAGTCGCAGACCGCGGCGCACTTGTCGATCTCGGCCAGGCCTTCCTTGCGCAGCTTGCCCATCTCCGCGCTCATGACCTGCTGCAGCTCCTCGCGGCGCTTGCGCAGCACGCCGGCGACGGCATGCAGCACCTCGCCGCGGGATTCGATGCTGCGCGTGGACCAGGCGGGGAACGCCGCGTGCGCGGCCGCCAGCACCGCATCCACCTGTTCCGGCGACAGCAGCGCCTGCCGGTGCTCGACCTGCCCGGTCGCGGGGTTGATCGTCTCGACACTCATCGTGGGTCTCACCTCATGCAGGCCGCGAGCATGGCCCCGCCGGGGTTAGCGCCATGTCGGCGCCCCCGGCGCGGCGCGGCGGCCTCAGCCGTTCTCCTGCAGCGCCAGCTGCATGTCGCGCTGGCGCCGGCGGTCCTCGCGGTACATCAGCCACCAGCCGGCCACCGCGGCCAGCGACACGGCCATGATCATCAGCGTGGCCAGCGCGTTGATCTTCGGACTCACGCCCAGGCGCACCGAGGAGAACACCTTGATCGGCAGCGTGGTCGAGTCCGGACCGGCGACGAAGCTGGCGATCACCACGTCGTCCAGCGACAGGGTGAAGGCCAGCAGCCAGCCGGACAGCAGGGCCGGGGCGATGATCGGCAAGGTGATCAGGAAGAACACCTTGAGCCGGTTGGCGCCCAGGTCCATCGCCGCCTCTTCCAGCGACTTGTCCAGGTCCTGCAGGCGCGAGGACACCACCACGGTCACGAAGGACACGGTCAGGGTCACGTGCGCGATCCAGATCGCGACCATGCCCTTGGACGGGATGCCCAGCGCCGCACCCACCGAGACCAGCATCAGCAGGATCGACAGGCCGATGATCACCTCCGGCATCACCAGCGGTGCGGTGATCAGCGCGCCGAACACGGTCTTGCCGGGGAAGCGGCGGAAGCGGGTCATCACCATCGCGCCGAGCGTGCCGATCACGGTGGAAGCGGTAGCGGTCCAGAACGCGATGCGCAGGCTGACCCAGGCCGCGTCGAGGATCTGCCGGTCGCGCAGCAGCTCGCCGTACCACTTGGTGGAGAACCCCGCCCAGACCGTGGCCAGGCGCGACGAATTGAACGAGTACACCACCAGCAGCACGATCGGCAGGTACAGGAAGGCGAAGCCGAGCACCAGCACCGCCCAGCGCAGCAGCTTCAGGCCGAGGGTCTGGTTCATGTCAGCCGGCCCTCCATTTCCTTGTGCTGGTAGCGGTTGAAGATGAGGATCGGCACCAGCAGCAGCAACAGCATCACGATCGCCACCGCCGAGGCGGCCGGCCAGTCGCGGTTGTTGAAGAACTCGCCCCAGAGCACCCGGCCGATCATCAGCGTGTCCGGGCCGCCGAGCATCTCCGGGATCACGAACTCGCCCACCGCCGGGATCATCACCAGCATGCAGCCGGCGATGATTCCCGAGCGCGACAGCGGCAGGGTGATGCGCAGGAACGCCTGCCATGGCTTGGCGCCCAGGTCGTAGGCGGCCTCCAGCAGGCGCAGGTCCAGCTTCACCAGGTTGGCGTACAGCGGCAGGACCATGAACGGCAGGTAGCAGTAGACGATGCCGATATAGGCCGCCAGCGGGGTGTAGAGGATGCGCAGCGGCGCATCGACCAGCCCGGCCCACAGCAGGAAGCGGTTGAGCAGGCCGTTGGCGTCGAGGATCCCGACCCAGGCGTAGACGCGCAGCAGGAACGAGATCCACGACGGCAGCACCACCGCCATCAGCGCGATGTTGCGGGTGGACGGCTTCATCCGCGCGATGAAGTAGGCCATCGGGTAGCCGATCGCCAGGCACAGCAGGGTCGAGACCGCGGCGATCTTGATCGAGCTGAGGTAGGCCAGGATGTACTGCGAGTCGGTGAACAGGGCCGCGTAGTTGCCCAGGTTCAGGCGCAGGGTCAGCGCCCTGTCGACCACCTCCACGATCGGCGTGTACGGCGGCATGGCGATGGCCAGCCGCGAGAATGAGATCTTCAGGACGATCAGGAACGGGGTCGCGAAGAACAGCAGCAGCCACAGGAACGGCACCGCGATCACCGCCCAGCGGCCGGACGGCACGAACCGCTTCAGCGCGCGCGCGTTCATGAGGTCAGCACCACGCCGTCGTTGTCGGCCCACCACAGCCAGACCTCGTCGCCCCAGGTCAGCGCGTCGCTGGCCCAGCGTTGCTGGTTGGTGAAGTTCGCCATCAGCTTGAAGCCGCTGGGCAGGCGCACGTGGTAGACCGAGTGGCTGCCGAAGTAGGCGATGTCCTCGATGGTGCCGCGGGCCTTGTTGTGCGGCTGCTCCGGCTCGTCCTTGCCGATGCCCAGCTTCTCCGGGCGCAGGGCGAAGGACACCGCCTGCCCCTCGAAGCCGGTGATGCCGTGGCCGACGTAGATCGGCGCGTCGAATGCGGGGGTGCGCAGGGTGACGTACTCGGGCTGGTCGTCGTCGATCACCGCATCGACCAGGTTGACCGAACCGATGAACTCGGCGGCGAAGCGGTTGGCCGGCTGCTCGTAGATCTCGTCGGGCTTGCCGACCTGCTGGATCCAGCCCTGGTCCATCAGCGCGATGCGGGTGGCCATGGTCATGGCCTCCTCCTGGTCGTGGGTGACCATCACGCAGGTCACCCCCGAGGTTTCGATGATGTTGACCAGCTCCAGCTGCATGCGCGAGCGCAGCTTCTTGTCCAGCGCGCCCATCGGCTCGTCCAGCAGGAGCAGCTTCGGCCCCTTGGCCAGCGAGCGGGCCAGGGCCACGCGCTGCTGCTGGCCGCCGGACAGCTGGTGCGGCTTGCGCTTGGCCAGCTTGCCCAGCTGCACCAGCTCCAGCATCTCGCCGACGCGCTTTTTGATGGCGTCCTTGGACAGCCCGTCCTGCTTGAGGCCGAAGGCGATGTTCTGCTCCACGGTCATGTGCGGGAACAGCGCGTAGGACTGGAACATCATGTTGATCGGCCGCTCGTACGGCGGCAGCTCGTTCATGACCTCCCCGTCCAGCACGATCCGGCCCTTGGTCGGCCGCTCGAAGCCGGCCAGGCAGCGCAGCAGGGTCGACTTGCCGCTGCCGGAACCGCCGAGCAGGGCGAAGATCTCGCCCTTGCGGATGTCGAGGCTGACGTCGTCCACGGCGACGAAGCCGTCGAATTCCTTGCGCACCCCTTCGATGCGCAGGTAGCGCGCCGCGTCGCCCCCGGGGGCTGCCGGGGTCGCGTTCGCAGGTTCAGTGATGGCCGCCATGGGCACTCCAGGTTGGGGTCGGGCGNCCCGCCGTCCGGGACGGCGGGCCGCGCCTGGTTGCCGTGCAGACTACCGGCCGGTCTTCAGTTCGGTCCAGAGCCGCGTATACAGCCGGTCCACCTCGGGCGGGACGATCGCCAGGGTGAACAGCCGGGCCTTGACCTCGTCCGGCGGGTAGATGGTGGGGTCGTTGCGGATCTCCTCCTCCACCATCGGCAGCGAGCCGGGCACCGGGTTCGGGAAGGCCACGGCATTGGTGTTGGCCGCCGCGACCTCCGGCTTCATCAGGTAGTCGATGAAGGCGTAGGCGCCATCGAGGTTCTTCGCATCCTTGGGGATGGCCAGCATGTCGACGAACAGGGCCGTGCCCTCGCGCGGGATCGAGTAGGCCACGTTGACCCCGTTGCCGGCCTCGGCGGCGCGGTCGCGGGCCTGCAGGATGTCGCCGGACCAGCCCAGCACCAGGCAGGCGTTGCCATTGGCCAGGGCGTCGATGTACTGGCTGGAGTGGAAGGTCTGCACGTAGGGGCGGATGCTCTGCAACAGCCTGGCGCCCTTCTCGATCACCGCCGGATCGGTGCTGTTGGGGTCCTCGCCCAGGTAGTTGAGGGCGATCGGGACCACTTCGGAGGGGGTGTCGAGCAGCATCACCCCGCAGTCCTTCATCTTGCGGATGTTCTCGGGCTTGAACAGCAGGTCCCAGCTGTTGGCGATCTCGGTGCTGCCGAAGGCGGCGGTGAGCTTGTCGACGTTGTAGCCGATGCCGGTGGTGCCCCACAGGTACGGCACGCCGTACTGGTTGCCCGGGTCCTGCACCGCGATCCGCTTCATCAGCTCCGGGTCGAGGCCGGCGTGGTTCTTGAGCCTCGAGGTATCCAGCGGCTGGAACACGCCGGCCTGGATCTGCCGGCCGAGGAACTGCAGCGAGGGCACCACCACGTCGAAGCCGGAATTGCCGGCCAGCAGCTTGGCTTCCAGCACCTCGTTGCTGTCGAAGACCCCGTAGTTGACCCGGACCCCGTGCTCGCGCTCGAAGCCGGGCACCGTCCCGTCGGCAATGTAGTCGGACCAGTTGTAGACGTTGACCGTCCCGCCCCCGCCGGGCCTGGCCTCGCCCCCTTCAGCCCCCTGCTTCCCACACGCGGCCAGCGCGAGCGCCGCCGCCAGTGCACACACCATACAGCCAGGTTTCCACGTCATTCGTCGCTTCCCCTTGCCCGTTCGGGCCTGTCGGTAGTCCACGACGCCGCCTCACGGTGGCGTCCCCGGGTTCCCCTCCCCTCGACCTCCCACCCTTGCGATCGCTGATGCGTGTTGCTTGACCTGATGTCGCCGCTGCCCGCGCCGGCCTGGACCGGCGCGGGGGCGTGGCCGCGGGTCAGCGGCCGGTCTTGATCTCCGTCCAGAGCCGCGTGTACAGCTTGTCGGTCTCCGGCGAGTTGATCGCGTAGGTGAACAGCTTGGCCTTCACTTCCTCCGGCGGATAGATCGTCGGATCGGTGCGGATCTCCTCGTCCACCAGCTCGGTGGCCGCGCTCACCGGGTTGGCGTACTGGATGTAGTTGGTGTTGGCGGCGGCCACCTGCGGCTCGAGCAGGTAGTTGATGAAGGCGTAGGCGTTCTCCGGGTGCCTGGCGTCGGCCGGGATCGCCAGCATGTCGAACCATTGCGGCGCGCCTTCCTTCGGGATCGAGTAGCCGATGTTGATGCCGTTGCCTGCTTCCTCGGCGCGGTCGCGGGCCTGGATGATGTCGCCGGACCAGCCGACCACCAGGCAGGTGGTGCCGTTGGCCAGCGAGCTGACGTACTGGCTGGAGTGGAAGTTCTGCACGTACGGGCGGATCGACTTGAGCAGGTCGGCCGCCTTCTGCAGCACCGCCGGGTCGGCGCTGTGCGGGTCCTCGCCCAGGTAGTGCAGCGCGATCGGGATCATGTCCGACGGGGTGTCGAGCAGGGTCACGCCGCAGTCCTTGAGCTTGCTGATCCTGGCCGGGTCGAACACCAGGCTCCAGCTCTCGGTCACCTCGGTGCTGCCGAAGATCTCCTCGATCTTGTCGATGTTGAAACCGATGCCGGTGGTGCCGGACATGTACGGCACGCCGTACTTGTTGCCCGGGTCCTGCGAGGCGATGCGTTCCATCACCGCCGGGTCCAGGTTGGCCAGGTTCGGGATCTTGCTCTTGTCCAGTTCCTTGAACACGCCGGCCTGGATCTGGCGGCCGAAGAAGTTCAGGGTCGGCACCACCACGTCGTAGCCGCTGGAGCCGGCCAGCAGCTTGGTCTCCAGGACCTCGTCGCTGTCGTACACGTCATAGGTGACGCGGATGCCGGTCTGCTTCTCGAAGTTCGGGATGGTCTCCTCGGCGATGTAGTCCGAGTAGTTGTAGACGTTGAGGACCTTCTCCTCGCCACCGGCGGCGTCGCCCGGGGCGTCCTTGCCACCGCAGGCGGCAAGCAGGGTTGCGGCAATGCCCAGGCTGAGCAGGCGGAGTTTCATGGCGGGGTTCCTCGTGGGTGGATGAAAGCCGCAGGTTAGCGCCGGGGGGCTCATTTGCCCAGTTCGGCGGCGGTCTGGTCGAGCGACCTCCAGGCCTTCCCGAACAGCTCGTCGACCTGTTCGCGGGTGATCACCAGCGGCGGCGACAGCAGCATCGAATCCCAGGTCGCGCGCAGGATCAGGCCGTTGCGCAGGGCGATGTCCCGGCACAGGGCGCCGACCTTGCCGCGCTCCTCGAAGAAGGCGCGGCGGCCCTTGTCCGGGACCAGCTCCAGCGCGCCCATCAGGCCGGCGATGCGGGCCTCGCCGACCAGGCGGTGCTCGCCCAGCTCGGCCCAGCGCTGGGCCAGGTACGGCGCGATCTCCTCGCGGGCATGCTCGACGATGCGCTCCTCCTGCATGATCCGCAGGTTTTCCAGCGCCACCGCCGCGCACACCGGGTGCCCGGAATAGGTCGCGCCGTGGGCCAGCTCGCCGCCGGCGTCGCGCAGCACGCTGGCGACGCGGTCGTTGAACATGGCCGCACCCAGCGGGATGTAGCCGGAGGTGATGCCCTTGGCGATGGTCATCACGTCCGGGCGGAAGCCGAAGTGCTGCGAGCCGAACCACTGCCCGGTGCGGCCGAAGCCGCAGATCACCTCGTCGGCCACCAGCAGCACGTCGTACTGGCGGCAGATCCGCTCGATCTCCTTCCAGTAGCTCATCGGCGGGATGTAGACGCCGATCGCGCCCATGATCGGCTCGCCGATGAAGGCGGCCACGCGGTCCGGTCCCAGTTCGAGGATCTTCTGCTCCAGCCGGCGCGCCGCGACCAGGCCGTATTCCTCCTCCGACAGGTCGCCGCCGTCGGCGAACCAGAACGGCGGGTCGATGTGGTGGATGTCCGGGATCGGCAGCCCGCCCTGCCGGTGCATGCCCTTCATGCCGCCGAGGCTGGCGCCGGCCATGGTGGTGCCGTGGTAGCCGTCGTGGCGGCCGATGAAGATGTTCTTCTGCGGCTGATCCTGCACCGCCCAGAAATGCCGCACCAGGCGCAGGATGGTGTCGTTGGCCTCGGAGCCGGAATTGACGAAGAAGGCGTGGTCGAGGTCGTACGGGGTCAGCTCGGCCAGCTTCGCCGCCAGGCGGATGGTCGGCTCGGTGGTGCACTGGAAGAAGCTGTTGTAGTACGCCAGCTCGGTCATCTGCCGCGCCGCCGCCGCGCCCAGCTCCGGGCGGCCGTAGCCGATGTTCACGCACCACAGGCCGGCGAAGGCGTCCAGCAGCTTGTTGCCCTCGGCGTCCCAGACGTAGCAGCCCTCGCCGCGGGTCAGCACGCGGGTGCCGCGCTTGGCCAGGGCGGCGTTGTCGTTGAACGGATGCAGGTGGTGGGCGGCGTCGAGGCGCTGGAGTTCGCGGAGGCTGTTGGGATCCATAAGTTTCCGTCTCGGGGCGTCACACGTTCAGCAGCAGGAACTCGCGTTCCCAGGAACTGATGACGCGGAAGAAAGTCTCGTATTCCTTGCGCTTGACCGACACGTAGGCGCGCACGAAACGCGGGCCGAGCATGTCCGCCAGCGGGCCGCAGGTCTCCAGCCCGTCCAGCGCCTCGCCCAGCGAGCGCGGCAGGTCGTAGCCCAGTTCCTTGGCGCTCTGTTCGGTCGGCGCGGTCGGCTTGAGCTTCTCGCGGATGCCCAGCAGGCCGCAGGCCAGGGTCGCGGCCATGGCCAGGTAGGGGTTGGCGTCGGAACCGGCGAAGCGGCTTTCCACGCGCTGGTTCTCCGGCGTGTCCATCGGCACGCGCAGGCCGCAGGTGCGGTTGTCGAAACCCCAGCGCACGTTGCTCGGCGAAACCTCGCCGAACATCAGCCGGCGGTAGGAATTGACGTTCGGCGCGAAGAACGCCATCGCCATCGGCACGTACTTCTGCAGGCCGGCCAGGTAATGGCCGAACACCGGGCTGAACTGGCCGGGCTTCCTGCCGGTGAACACGTTGCGCCCCCTGGTGTCCACCAGGCTCTGGTGGATGTGCATGGCGCTGCCCGGCTCGGTCTCCATCGGCTTGGCCAGGAAGGTGGCGTAGACGCCGTGGCGCATCGCCGCCTCGCGCATGGTGCGCTTGAACAGGAACACCTGGTCGGCCAGCGACATCGCCCCGGCATGGGTGAAGTTCACTTCCAGCTGCGCCGCACCGGACTCGTGGATCAGCGTGTCCACGTCCAGTTCCATCGCGTCGCAGTAGTCGTACATCAGGTCGAGGATCGGGTCGAACTCGTTGACCGCGTCGATCGAGTACGACTGCCGCGCCGTCTCCGGGCGCCCGGAGCGGCCGGCCGGCGGCAGCAGCGGGAAGTCCGGGTCGGTGTTCTTCTGCACCAGGAAGAACTCCAGCTCCGGCGCGACCACCGGCTGCAGCCCTTCCTTCGCGTACTCGGCCAGCACCCGGCGCAGCACGTTGCGCGGCGCCAGTTCGTGCGGGTGGCCGTCCTTGGTGAAGCAGTCGTGGATGATCTGCGCGGTCGGGTCGGTGGCCCACGGCACCATGCGCACGGTGTCCGGGTCCGGCCGCAGCAGCATGTCCGAATCCGAGGGCGAGGTCAGCTCGTAGTAGTCGTCCGGGTAGTCGCCGGTGACGGTGGTGGCGAAGATGCCTTCGGGCAGGCGGGTGCCGTAGTCGTGGCTGAACTTGTCGGCGGGGATGATCTTGCCCCTGGCGTTGCCGGTGATGTCCGGCACCAGGCACTCGACCTCGGTGATGCGCCGTTCCTTCAGCCAGCGGCGCAGCGAGCTCTCCTGCTGGGCGGGGGTGGCGACGACCTTGCGCTTGCTCTGGCGGGTACTCATGGAGGGTCCGGGTTCACGGGGAGGCGGCGGCCCCGGGCCGCCGGTCGCGCGCATCGGCCCAGACGCGGCAGGCCTGGCCGAAGGCGCGGAAGATGCCAAGGTAGAACGGGTTGCGGGTGACCTGCCATTCCGGATGCCACTGCACGGCCAGCAGGAAGCCCGGGCCGGTGCCGCGGTAGGCCTCGACCAGGCCGTCCGGGGCGGTGGCTTCCACGACCAGGCCGGGCGCCAGCCTGGCCACACCCTGGCCGTGCAGCGAATTGACCTGCACTGACGTGGTGCCGGCGATGCCGGCCAGCAGGCCGCCGGGCGCCAGCTCGACCGGATGCGACGGGCCGTACTGGCGGTCCAGTGGATCGTCGAGGTTCTCGCGGTGGTCGGCCAGCCCGGGCACTTCGTGCACCTTCTGGTGCAGGGTGCCGCCCAGGGCCACGTTCACTTCCTGGAAGCCGCGGCAGATCGCCAGCACCGGCAGGCCCATGGCCAGCGCGCGCGGGATCATGCCGAGGGTGTTGGCGTCGCGTGCCGGGTCGTGCAGGTTGCCCTCCCAGCTCGGCTCGTCGCTGTAGTGGTGCGGTTCGATGTTGCTGGTCGCGCCGGTCAGCAGCAGGCCGTCGAGGCGGTCGAGCCACTGTTCCGGCGGTACGGGCGGCTGCAGGGCCGGCAGCAGCACCGGGCTGGCCCCGGCGCCATCGACCACCGCGCGCACGTATTTCTCGCCGACCGCGAGGAACGGATGCGGGCCGAACTGTTTGCGGTCGGTAGGCAGGCCGACCAGGGGCGGCGGGGCCATGCGCGGAGGATTCCGGTGGCGTTCCGGCAACTTACCCCGGCCGTTTTATTTTTACAACACGCCACCCTGCCCCTGCCCGCCACTGGGCCAGATGCCGGACTGTCGCGATCCGGCGCGTTGAGTATTCTTGACGAGAGCCCGCCTGCTACTCTCGGCGGGCACCCGTCGAGGCCGTCGATGAACCGCCAGCCCACTCCTTCCGCGCTGCCCCCCGAAGACCTGCAGGCCCTCCACGGGATGGACGGCCACGCGGCCGCGCATGTCGACCTGCTCCTGCCCGACTGCAACGGCGTGCTGCGCGGCAAGCGCGTCGCCTTCGAGGCCCTGGAAAAGGTCTACGCCGCCGGCGTCTGCCTGCCGATGTCGCTGATCGCCGCCGACATCCGCGGCAATACCGTGGAAGAGACCGGCCTGGGCTACGACATCGGCGACGAGGACCGGATCTGCCGGCCGATCCCCGGCAGCCTGCGCCCGGTGCCGTGGTCGCCGCGGCCGGCGCTGCAGCTGATGCTGCAGATGGAGGACGGCGCAGGCGGCTGGTTCGAGGCGCACCCGCGCCGCGTGCTGCAGCGCGTGCTCGACCGCTATGCCGCGCTGGGCCTGACCCCGGTGGTGGCGGTCGAACTGGAGTTCTACCTGTTCGACCGCCTGCCCGGCGCCGACGGCCGCCCGCAGCCCACGCTCAACGCCAGCGACGGCCGCCGAAACGACAGCACCCAGGTCTATTCGATCGACGACCTGGACGAGAACGCCGCCTTCATCGACGGCGTCGCCCGGGCCTGCCGCGCCCAGCGCATCCCCGCCGATACCGCCGTGGCCGAATACGCGCCGGGCCAGTTCGAGATCAACCTCAAGCACCGCGCCGACGCGCTTGCCGCCTGCGACGACGCGGTCCTGCTCAAGCGCGTGATCAAGGCGGTGGCGCAGCAGCAGGGCATGCTCGCCAGCTTCATGGCCAAGCCGCTGGCCGGCCAGGCCGGCAGCGGCCTGCACCTGCACGTGAGCCTGCTCGACCGCGACGGCCGCAACCTGTTCGCCGGCGAGCCCGGCGCCGGGGCGCCGGCGCCGCTGCGCCACGCCATCGGCGGCCTGCAGGCCAGCGCGCGCGACAACCTGCTGCTGTTCGCGCCGCACGCCAACAGCTACCGGCGCTTCGTCGCCAACGCCTTCGTCCCGCTCAACGACAGCTGGGGCTACAACAACCGCACCGTCGCCATGCGCATCCCGCACAGCGACCCGGCCAATACCCGCATCGAGCACCGCATCTCCGGTGCCGACGCCAATCCCTACCTGGTCGCCGCGGCGGTACTGGCCGGCATGCTCGACGGCATCGAGCAGCAGCTCGATCCGGGCCCACCGGTCAGCGGCAACGCGTACGAGCAGTTCCCGATGCAGACGCCGCACTGGCGCGGGGCGATCGACGACTTCCTCGGCAGCGCCTTCGCCGGGCGCTGGTACGGCGAGTCCTTCCGCCACGTCTACGGCCAGCAGAAGCGCCGCGAGATGCTCGACTTCCACGCCGAGGTCAGCGACCTCGACTACGCCTGGTACCTGCGCACGGTGTAGCGACCGATGAGCCAGGACCGCCCCTACCCCGCCAGCTGGTACGCCGCCAGCGCCACCCCGCTGCCGGAGCAGCCGGCGCTGCAGGGGACGCTGGAAGACGTCGACGTGTGCATCCTCGGCGCCGGCTACACCGGCCTGAGCGCGGCGCTGGACCTGGCCGAGGCCGGCTACCGGGTGGTGGTGCTGGAAGCGCAGCGCATCGGCTGGGGTGCGTCGGGCCGCAACGGCGGCCAGGCCATCGTCGGCTACGGCTGCGAGCAGTCGACGCTGGAGAACCTGCTCGGCCACGAGGACGCGCGCAAGCTGTTCGACCTGTCGCGCGAAGGCATGGACCTGCTGCGCCAGCGCATCGCCCGCCACGGCATCGCCTGCGACTGGCGCGACGGCCACGCCCATGTCCCGCTGAAGCCGCGCCAGGAACGCGCCCTGCGCGCCGGCATCGTCGAGATGGCCGAGCGCTACGACTACCCGCTGGAATGGTGGGACCGCGAACGCCTGCGCCAGGAACTGGCCAGCGACCGCTACCTCGGCGCGGTCTACGACCACGCCAGCGGCCACCTGCATCCGCTGGAATACTGCTTCGGCCTGGCCCGCGCAGCGATGGCCGCCGGCGTACGCATCTTCGAGCATTCGCGCGTGGTGGAACTGGTCCGCGGCACGCGCCCGCAGCTGCGCACCGGAGGCGGCCGGGTCAGCGCCGACTTCGTGGTGCTGGCCGGCAACGCCTGGCTGCGCGGCGTGGTGCCGGAACTGGAATCGCGGGTGATGCCGGTGGGCACGTACATCGCCGCCACCGCGCCACTGGGCGAGGAACGTGCCCGCGCCCTGATCCGCAACGACATGGCCGTGGCCGACGTGAACTGGGCCCTGGACTACTTCCGCCTGAGCCGCGACCACCGCCTGCTGTTCGGCGGCCGCGCCAGCTATTCCAGCCTGCCGCCGCCCAACCTCGGCGGGGTGATGCGCCGGCGCATCCGCCACGTGTTTCCGCAGCTGGCCGGCGTGCCGGTCGAATACCTGTGGGGCGGCTACGTCGACATCTCGCTCAACCGCGCCCCGCACTGGGGCCGGCTCGGTAGCAACGTGTATTTCGCCCAGGGCTTCTCCGGCCACGGCGTGGCCGCCACCGGCCTGGCCGGCCGGCTGATCGCCGAAGCCATCCGCGGCCAGTCCTCGCGCCTGGACCTGTTCGCGAAGATCCCGCACGCGCCCTTCCCCGGCGGCCGCGCCCTGCGCACCCCGCTGCTGGTGCTGGCGATGGCCTGGTACCGGCTGCGCGACGCGCTCTGGTAGGCATCGGGGAATCCCCCGGTAGCCGCGCGGCTAAAGCTGCGGAAAACGTGGGGTTTTTCACACTGGACGCTTGATCAGGATCAAAGCCTGACCCCCTGCCGTCGATCTAGCCTCGCCCATTCCATGACAGGCGAGACGGTTGTATGGACCAGGTTCTTTGGCAGGACGACCTTTGTACCGGCATCGCAGTCATCGATGACCAGCACAAGCGGATCGTCGACATCCTCAACCAGGTGCTCAGGGCGCAGGCCGACGGCGAGCGCGGGAAAGTGGGCGAAGTGCTGACCGACCTGGTCGACTACACCCTCTCGCATTTCGCCTTCGAGGAAGAGCTGATGCAGGAGGCGGGCTACCCCTTCAGCTCCGCGCACAAGCGGGTGCACGAGGTGTTCACCAGGCGGGTGGAGAAGTACCAGCAGCGCTTCCAGGCGGGGGAGGACGTGGTCGACGAGCTGAAGAGCATGCTCATCACCTGGCTGTTCAACCACATCCGCAACGACGACAAGGCCTATTCCGAACAGGTGCTCAAGCACCTGGACCGGTTCTCGCGCGAACACGAAGGCGGGACCTGGCTGGCGCGCACGGTCAAGCGCCTGTTCGGCTGACGGGGGTGGAGGAGACCCGGGGGTGTTGCCGGCCGGGGGGCGCGGCGGCACCCCCAGGGGGCTCGTTCAGTGCGCCGGCTGCTTCGGCACCAGCAGCAGCGCCAGCAGGGTGAGCGCGGCCATCGCGCCCAGGTACCAGCCCACCGCGGCGATGCCGTGGCTGGCGGCCACGCGGGTGGCGATGTACGGCGCCGGCGAGGCGCCGAGGATGCCGGCCAGGTTGAACGCCAGCGACGCGCCGGTGTAGCGCACCGGGGTCGGGAACATCTCCGCGAGGATCGTGCCGCAGGGGCCGTAGGTCAGGCCCATCAGGCCCAGCCCCAGGCACAGGAACAGCAGCACCTGCCAGGCGCTGCCGGCGGCGAACAGCGGCTCGAACAGCAGGCCGAACAGGATGATGCCGACGGTGGCCAGGATCATCGCCCGGCGCCGGCCATGGCGGTCGGCGTACACCGCCGACAGCGGGATCGCCGCGGCGAAGCACAGCACGCCGAGCATCTGCAGCAGCAGGAACTGCTCGCGCCCGTAGCCCAGCTGCGAGGTGCCCCAGCTCAGCGCGAACACCGTCATCAGGTAGAACAGCACGAAGGTCGCCATCAGCGACAGCGTGCCGATCACCAGCGTGCCCAGGTGCCGGCCCAGCACCGTGGCCATCGGCAGGCGCTCGCGCTCCTCGCGCTCGAGGGTCTTCTGGAAGGCCGGGGTCTCGGTGATGCGCAGGCGCACCCACAGGCCCACCAGCACCAGCGCCGCGCTGGCCAGGAACGGGATGCGCCAGCCCCAGGCCATGAACTGGGCCTCGTCGAGGAAGTGGGCCAGCGCCAGGAACACGCTGGTCGAGCACAGGAAGCCCAGCGGCGCGCCCAGCTGCGGGAACATGCCGTACCAGGCGCGCTTGCCCGGCGGCGCGTTCTCGGTGGCCAGCAGCACCGCCCCGCCCCACTCGCCGCCCAGGCCCAGTCCCTGGCCGAACCGGCACAGCGCCAGCAGGGCCGGTGCCAGCACGCCCACCTGGGCGTAAGTCGGCAGCACGCCGATCACCACCGTGGAGATGCCCATGGTCAGCAGCGCCGCCACCAGGGTGGCCTTGCGCCCGATCCGGTCGCCGTAGTGGCCGAACAGCGCCGAGCCCAGCGGCCGGGCGAAGAACGCCAGGGCGAAGGTCGCCAGCGACTGCAGCGTGGCCGCGGTCGGCTCCGAGGCCGGGAAGAACAGCTTGGGGAACACCAGCACCGCCGCGGTGGCGTAGATGTAGAAATCGAAGAACTCGATCGTCGTACCGATGAGGCTGGCGAAGAGGATGCGGCGTGGCGAGGCGGGTTCACTCATCGGCAGGCACGGGACCGGAGGCGGGACGCGGCCGATTATGGCGTACCCGCACGGCCGCGCAGCCCCCGCCGGACGGCCGTTGCAACGCCAACCGCCTGCCCGCAGAATCGCCCGGTCCCACGCGTGGCCGCCCCGCGGCCACCCTGTACCGGCGCAGCGCACGGCTTCGCGCCGTCTCCACAGGCCTGCCCGGCCGCCCCGCCCCACGGCGGTGCCGCCATCCCCCCGAACGACCTGACGGAATGGAAACCACATGAGTGCCACGATTCGTAGCGGCCGCCCGCCGTCCACCGCCCGCCGCATGACCTGGATGCTGATCCTGTTCGTGGTCGTGTTCGGCGGCGTGTTCCTGCTGTGGCTGGCATCGCAGTACATGCTCAACAGCTTCTTCGACAACATGCCGCAGCCGGCGGTCGAGGTGAGCACCTACGAGGCCAGGGCCGAACGTTGGAGCAGCACCGCCGAGGCGGTGGGCACCCTGGTCGCCGACAACGGCACCGAGGTGACCACCGAAGCCGGCGGCGTGGTCCAGCGCATCGCCTTCGAATCCGGCCAGCGCGTGCGCAAGGGCGACCTGCTGGTGCAGCTGAACACCGCCAACGAGCTGGCCCAGCTGCAGGCGCTGGACGCGGCGGCGAAGCTGGCCGCGACCCAGCGCGACCGCTGGCAGGAACTGGGTGCGCAGAAGCTGGTCTCGCGCGCCGAGGTCGACGAGCGCATCTCCGACGCCGCCCAGACCCGCGCCCAGGCCGAAGCGCAGCGCGCACTGATCGCGCAGAAGACCATCCGCGCGCCGTTCGATGGCGTGCTGGGCATCCGCCGCATCAACCTCGGCCAGTACCTCAACCCTGGCGACCCGATCGTCGGACTGCAGGCGCTGGACCCGATCCACGTCGACTTCACCCTGCCCGAGCAGCGCATGAACCAGGTGGCCATCGGCGCCAGGGTGCGGGTCGAGGTCGACGCGGTGCCGGACCAGGTGTTCGAGGCCGCGATCACCGCGGTGGAACCCTCGGTGGACACCAGCACCCGCAACTTCCAGGTGCGCGCCACCCTGACCAACCCGGACGGCGTGCTGCGCCCCGGCACCTTCGCCCGCGTCGGTTTCGACCTGGGCCAGGAGCAGGAGGTGGTCGTGGTGCCGCAGACCGCGGTCAGCTTCAACCCGTACGGCAACTCGGTGTACGTGCTGGCCGACGCCCCGCCGGAAGTGAAGAACGCCGAGGTGCAGGAAGGGCAGAAGGCGCCGCAGCACGTGGTCAAGCAGCGCTTCGTGACCACCGGCCCCACCCGCGGCGACCTGGTCGGCATCACCGACGGCCTCGAGGCCGGCGAGGTGGTGGTCAGCAGCGGCCTGCTGCGCCTGCGCAACGACGCGGCGGTGATCATCAACAACAAGGTCACGCCCGAAGCAGACGCCGCCCCGCGTCCCGAGAACCGCTGACCGGCGGCCAAGGCCGCCTATCCCGGCCGCCGCCCCGCGCGGCGCCCCCCCCGACCCCGGCCGCGACGCGGCCGGTGGAGGACCCGATGAAATTCACCGACATCTTCATCAACAAGCCGGTGCTGGCGATGGTCGTCAGCCTGTTCATCCTGCTGCTGGGCCTGCGCTCGTTCTCCGAGCTCAACGTGCGCCAGTACCCGGAGCTGCAGAACGCGGTGGTCACCGTCAGCACCACCTACTACGGCGCCGACGCGGACCTGATCCAGGGCTTCATCACCACCCCGCTGGAACGCGAGGTGGCCTCGGCCGAGGGCATCGACTACCTGACCTCGACCAGCTCCGCCGGCGTGTCGACCATCCAGGCCTACATCCGCCTGGACCACGACGCCAACGAGGCGCTCACCCAGATCGCGGCCAAGGTCAACAAGCTGCGCAGCCAGCTGCCGGCCGAGTCCGAGGACCCGGTGATCGACCTGCAGCAGGGCCAGCAGATCGCGGCGATGTACGTGTCCTTCGCCAGCGACCGGCTGGACAACAACCAGATCACCGACTACCTGATGCGCGCGGTCGAGCCGCGCATCGCCACCATCCCCGGCGTGCAGCGCGCCGAGATCCTCGGCGCCGGCACCTTCGCCATGCGCGTGTGGCTCAAGCCCGACCGCATGACCGCGCTGGGCGTCACCGCCAGCGACGTGCACCAGGCGCTGCAGTCCAACAACGTGCTGTCGGCGCTGGGCTCGACCAAGGGCCAGATGGTCGCGGTGGACCTGACCGCGCGCACCGACCTGCGCAGCGCCGAGGAGTTCCGCCAGCTGATCGTGCGCGAGGAGAACGGCGCGATCGTGCGCCTCGGCGACATCGCCGACGTCGAGCTGGGCTCGGAGAACTACGGCACCTCGGTGCGGATCAACGGCGACGCGGCCACTTTCATGGGCATCTTCGTCTCGCCCGACGCCAATTCGCTGGACGTGATCGAGGAAGTGCGCCGGGTGTGGGACGAGGAGATCGTGCCGCAGCTGCCGGAAGACATCGAGGCGACCATCCCCTACGACAGCACCGAGGCCATCGAGGACGCCATCAAGGAGGTCGTGCAGACCATCGTCGAGGCGGTGATCATCGTGATCGTGGTGATCTTCCTGTTCCTCGGATCGCTGCGCAGCGTGCTGGTCCCGGCCGTCACCGTGCCGCTGTCGCTGGTCGGCGCGCTGTTCCTGATGCTGCTGATGGGCTTCACCATCAACCTGCTGACCCTGCTGGCGATGGTGCTGGCGATCGGTATCGTCGTCGACGACGCGATCATCGTGCTGGAGAACATCCATCGCCACATCGAGGAGGGCATGAGCCCGCACGATGCGGCGATCAAGGGCGCGCGCGAGCTGGCCTGGCCGGTGGTGGCGATGACCACCACGCTGGTAGCGGTGTACCTGCCGATCGGCTTCCAGGGCGGCCTGACCGGCGTGCTGTTCACCGAGTTCGCCTTCACCCTGGCCGGCTCGGTGCTGCTGTCGGGCATCATCGCCCTCACCCTGTCGCCGATGATGTGCGCGCGCCTGCTCAAGCCGCACGGCGCCGGCCATGGCATGGGCCGGATGGAGGCCTGGCTGGACACCCGCTTCAACCGGCTGCGCACCGCCTACGAGCGGCGCCTGCACAGCGCGCTGGAGACCCGCGGCGTGATCGCGGTGTTCGGCCTGCTGGTGCTGGTCTCGTGCGGCGTCTTCTACTGGACCGCGCCCAAGGAGCCGGCGCCGCTGGAGGACGAGGGCTTCATCTTCGCCATCGGCAGCGCCGACGCCTACACCACCCTGGACTACGTGGAGCGCTATACCGAAGAGATCAACGCGATGGCCCGGGACATCCCGGAGATCAACGATTTCTTCCTGTTCAACGGCGGCTTCGGCGGGGGCGGCGGCGCCAGCAACAGCGCCATGGCCGGCTTCGTGCTCAAGCCGTGGAGCGAACGCGAGCGCTCCACCAACCAGGTCCTGCAGCAGGAGCTGCAGCCGAAGCTGGCCCAGGTCACCGGGCTGAACACCTTCGCCCTGGTCCCGCCGTCCCTGCCCTCGGCCGGCGGCGACGGCGGCGGCGAGTTCCTGGTGCTGGGCATCGGCTCGCTGCAGCAGCTCAACGAACTGTCCGATGCGATCGTGCAGAAGGCCATGGAGAGCCGCCGCTTCATCTTCCTGGACAAGGACCTGAAGATCGACAAGCCGCGCATCGAGGTGCAGATCGACCGCGACAAGGCGGCCTCGCTGGGCATCGACATGCGCACCCTGGCGGCGGACATGGCGGCGATGCTCTCGGGCGGCTACACCAACCGCTTCGCCATGGAGAACCGCTCCTACCGGGTGATCCCGCAGGTGCAGCGCAGCGACCGGCTCAACGCCGCGCAGCTGGAGAACTACTACACCCGCACCCGCGACGGGAAGCTGGTGCCGCTGTCGACCCTGGTCACCCTGAAGGAAACCGCGCAGCCGCAGACGCTCAAGCGCTTCCAGCAGCTCAACGCGGTCGGCATCACCTTCGCCCCGCGGCCGGGCGTGTCCAAAGGCGAGGCGCTGCGGGTGCTCGAGGAAGCCGCGGCCGAGGTGCTGCCGCAGGGCTACAGCGTCGACTACGCCGGCGAATCGCGCCAGTACAAGCAGGAGGGCGCGACCATGCTGGTCACCCTCGGCTTCGCCCTGGTGGCGATCTTCCTGGTGCTGTCGGCGCAGTTCGAGAGCTTCCGCGACGCGCTGATCATGCTGATCACCGTGCCGATGGCGATCTCCGGCGCGCTGCTGGTGCTCAACTTCCTGGCGCTGGTGGCCGGCATGCTGCAGATGGCCGGGATCGAGGCCTTCCCCGGGATGAGCATCAACATCTACACCCAGGTCGGCCTGGTCACCCTGGTGGGCGTGATCTCCAAGCACGGCATCCTGATCGTGGAGTTCGCCAACAAGCTGCAGGCCCAAGGCCTGTCCAGGCGCGAGGCGATCGAACAGGCCACCGGGATCCGCCTGCGCCCGGTGCTGATGACCACCGCCGCGCTGGTGTTCGCGATGGTGCCGCTGCTGATCGCCCGCGGGCCGGGCGCGGCGGCGCGCTTCTCGATGGGCATGACGATTGCCGCCGGCATGACCATTGGTACCGCGTTCACCCTGTTCGTGCTGCCGGCGTTCTACCTGTACCTGGCCCGCGACCACCGCGCGCACGCCGGCGAAGCGGCCGGCGACGCGGATGCGCGGCTGGATCCGGCACCGGAACCGGGCCGGGGCTGATCCCCGGCCGACCCGCGGGGGCGGCGATCAGGTGTCGCCGCTCTCGCGGATGCCGAACGGCGCGTCGCTGCGCACGTCGTCGGCGAAGGAGCGGCCATTGGCGTCGCGGTCGCCCGGCTCCTCGTCCAGTTCGGGATCGAGCAGGTCGGCCTGGTCGTCCACGCCGATGTTGTCGATCGCCGCCTGCGAGCGCGGATCCTTCAGGCGCGGCCCGGTGCTGGGGCCGATCGGGGCCTCGTCGTGGCCCAGGCTGGTTTCGTCTTCCGGTGCGCCGGGGACGGTGGGATTGGACCTGGCCATCGCGTTCTCCTCGTGGGGGTATGGGAACGATGCTGGCCATCGCGGCGTAATCGAGCGTCAAGGAATGGCCGCGCCCTGCGCTGCCGAATGAACATGCATTCGTACCGTTCCGCTTCACGTCACGCCGATCCTTGCGGCGCGAAAGTGCCGGCAAGACCGCAGTGGAGCGCAACGTGTTCCCAGCCCTTCCTCCCCATGTCGCCACATCGCGGCGCCACCGTCCCGACGCTGCACGCATCGCGCTTCGCGCCAGCTGGCCCCTGCTGGCCCCGCTCGCCGCCTGCACCGGCAGCGACCGCGTCGAACCGGCGATCACGCCGCCGGGCGCCGACGAAACCGCGCGTACCAACGTGCTGGAAGCCGGCGCCGCCCTGCTCCAGGACAACGGGCCGTTGGCAAAGATGGACGTCTACGTGGTCGGATTCCACCCGATGAAGGACCACCGGCCCACCACTTCTGCCGCCAGGTGAACGAGGACTTCGCCCAGTGCGCGCTGTTCGACGGCAACGGCGTCGAAGCCAACCTCACCGGCATCGAATACATCATTTCCGGGTCGCTGTTCGAGACGCTGCCGGCGGAAGAACGCGCCTACTGGCACCCGCACAACGGCGAGATCCTCTCCGGCCAGCTGGTCGCCCCCGGCATTCCCGAGGCCGCGGAACTGGAGCTGATGCGCTCGAAGATGAACAGCTACGGCAAGACCTGGCACACCTGGCATACCCGCGACGGCGTCGAACCCGGCGACCCGATGCCCGTCGGCCCGGCCATGCCGGCCTGGTCGTTCAGCCGCGATGGCGAGGTCCGCCCGGAACTGGTCACCGCCCGCGACCAGCGCATGGACATTTCCACCGCCGAACGTCGCGAAGCCCGCAGCGAACTGCGCGAGCTGGCCAGGCCCCAGGAGGGCGTCGACGCCCTCCGCGAGCACTTCCCCGACGCCACCCCCATCCCTGGCGTAGACCAACGGCAGCAAGAGAAGCCCCCCCTCTCCCCCCGGGAGAGGGGCCGGGGGAGAGGGNCGGAACCCCAAGCCACGCCCGCATAACCTCCCCTTTTCCCCGGCCCCGCTCCGCACCCCGGCCCACCCATTGCACGCGATCGTTCGCCGGCACGCGCGCCATTCGCGCAAACATGCCGCCTCATCCCGATGGGAAAGGCACTCCCCGAGGCGAACGGCTCCGGATGCGGCTTTCGGCCTTATCCGGGCTACACGTTGCTACACGTTGCGGATGCCCAGCATCCCCTGCAGCTTCGCCGCATCCGCCACCGCAAACCCGTGCGCGGTGTTGTCGAAGATCACCCAAGGCGAGGCGCGAGTGCGCGCGCCAGCCACGCTTGCCGCCAGTCCGCGCAACGCCTCCTCCCCATACTCGCTGTAGTAGATCCGCGGCGAACCATGCAGGCGCCAGTACGGCCACGGCGCTCCTTCACCGGGATGCTCCGCCCCCGGCGCCCGCGGTGGATCCGCGCCGATCCGGCTGGCCTGGTGACGCCGCAACAGCGCCGAGACCTGCGGCGTGAACCAGCTCGCATGCCGCGGCTCGACCGCCAGCGGCGCATCGGTGCGCCGGCGGAACATGGCCAGGAAGGTCGAGGCCACCCGCGGCTCGAACGCCAGCCCCGGCGGCAGCTGCAGCAGGAAGCCTCCCAGCTTCCTCCCCAGCCCGGCCGCCTCGTCGAGGAACTGGTCCAGCGCCGGGCCGGCGCCCCGCAGGGCCAGCTCGTGCGAGATCGTCCGCGGCAGCTTCACCGAGAACCGGAACCCGCGCGGCACGTTTGCCGCCCAGCGCGCATAGGTCTTCGCCTGGTGCGGCCGGTAGAACGAGGAGTTGATCTCCGCCACGTCGAAGCGCGTGGCGTAGCGCGCCAGCATGCTGTCGCCCTCGCCGAACAGATGCGCGTGCTGGCGCGGAATCGACCAGCCCGCGCATCCGATCCTGGCCCGGGCTTTCGCCATTTCGTGGGTCTCAAGCCTGGCGACGGCTGCGGGCCGCCTCGCGGACGTCAGGCCGGCCCGCCGCTTTGCGGCGTATGGATGAGCTCGCCGAGGTCGTAACCCTGCACGCGCGCGGTCGACAGGAAGCTGTCGCGGCGCACTTCCGGCAGGATCGGCAGCCGCGACAGCAGCCACAGGTACTTGCGGTCCGGCGAACCGACCTGCGCGGTGCGGTAGTCCTCGTCCACGCGCAGGATCCAGTAGTCGCCCTTGGTGAAGGGAACCCACTTCAGCCCGTCGGGCATGAAGCTCACTTCCAGCTTGGCATTGCCACTGCCCTCGACCACCGTCGCCTCGCCGATGGATTCATGCAGCTGGCCCCTCCCGTCCACCGCGCGAGTGGCCACGCGCACCGTGCCTTCGGGGTTGAGCGAATAGTGCGCGGTGATGTCGCGGTAATCCTCGGGCTCGTGCCGCATCGGCAGGCGCGCGATCTCGTACCAGGTACCCAGGTAGCGATCCAGTTCGATGAATGGCTCGGTGGCCGGTTCGGAGGCGGTGTTCATGGCAGGTCCTCGATCGGCAGAGGACACCGTTCTATGCCACGCCGCGTGAAACCGCCGTCTCCCTGCCGCTCACAGATTCCGCAGCCAGCGCGGGGTCAGCGCCACCGCCAGTACCGCCACGGCCACGCACAGCAGCGCGAACACCAGGGTGGTGCCATGGGCTATGAATCCGATCAGCGCAGGACCGGCCAGCACGCCGGCGTAACCCAGGGTCGAGATCGCGGCGACGGCCAGGCCTTCCGGCATCGCCCGCTGGCGCCCGGCCAGCGAGAACATCACCGGCACGATGTTCGAACAGCCCACGCCGACCAGGGCGAATCCCGCCAGCGCGATCCACGGCGAAGGCACCAGCGCCAGCACCGCGAATCCCACGAACGCGACCAGCGCGCCACCGGCGACCGTGCGCATCCGCCCCAGCGCCTCGACCACGCGGTCGCCCAGCAGCCGGCAGACGGTCATCGCCAGCGAGAACGCCACGTAGCCGGCGCCGGCACGTGCGGGATCCACGCCGCGCCACTCCGCCAGGAACACCGCGCCCCAGTCCAGCATCGCGCCTTCGGCGAGGAACACCACGAAGCACACCGCGCCGACCAGCAGCACGATCCCGTGTGGCACGGCGAAGGCCGGGCCACCACGGCCCTCATGCCCGCCCCGCCAGCCACGCACCGACGCGGCCAGCAGCAGCCCCAGCAACGCGACCGCCGCCACGCAGGCCAGCCACGGCGGCGTGCCCATCGCCAGCAGCACGGTGAACGCCAGCGCGCCGGCGAAACCGCCGATGCTGTAGAAGGCGTGGAAGCCGGACATCAGCGTGCGCCCGCTCTCGCGCTCGACCGCCACGGCCTGGATGTTCATCGCGCAGTCCATCGCGCCGACCGCCGCGCCGAACAGCGCCAGCACCACCGCCAGCGCGACCGCCCCGGGGACCAGTGCCAGCAGCGGCAGCGCCAGGCACATCAACACGCTGGCCGCGACCATCACCCGCCGGCAGCCGTGGTGCGCGACCAGCGCACCGGCCAGCGGCATCGCCACCAGCGAGCCGCCGCCCAGGCACAGCAGCACCAGCCCCAGGGTCGCCTCGTCCAGCCCGGCACGCGCCTTGGCGAACGGCACCAGCGGCGCCCACGCCGCCATCGCGAAGCCAGGCATGAAGAACGCCGCGCGCGTGGCGCGCTGCTGCTGCAGGTTCGAAGCCGACATCAGTCGCCCAGCAGCCCCGTCTCGCGCAGCGCCGCTTCCACCTTCGCCTGGTTGGCCGGCTCCAGCTCGGTCAGCGGCAGGCGCAGGGTGCCGCCGATGCGGCCGAGCCGCGCCAGCGCCCACTTCACCGGGATCGGGTTGGCTTCGACGAACAGCTGGCGGTGCAGCGGCAGCAGGCGCATCTGGATCTGCATCGCCTTGGCCACGTCGCCGGCCAGTGCCGCCATGCACAGCTCGTGCATCAGCCGCGGCGCGACGTTGGCGGTCACGCTGACATTGCCATGCCCGCCGCACAGCATCAGCGCCACCGCGGTGGCGTCGTCGCCGGAGAAGATCGCGAAGTCCTCGGGCGCCTCGCGGACCAGCCACTGCGCGCGCTCGAGGTTGCCGGTGGCCTCCTTGATGCCGACGATGCCGGGCACCTGTGCCAGGCGCAGCACGGTGTCGTGCTGCAGGTCGGCGGCGCTGCGGCCGGGCACGTTGTACAGCACGATCGGCAGGTTGCCGGTAGCCTCGGCGATGGCGCGGAAGTGGCGGTACTGCCCTTCCTGGCCGGGCTTGTTGTAGTACGGCACCACCTGCAGCTGGCTGTCGGCGCCGACTTCCAGCGCGTACTTCGCCAGCGCGATCGCCTCGGCGGTGGAATTGCCGCCGCAGCCGGCCATCACCGGCACGCGGCCGGCGGCCTGCTCCACGGCCACGCGGATGACCTCGCAGTGCTCCTCGACGTTGACCGTCGGCGACTCGCCGGTAGTGCCGACCACGCCGATGCAGTCGGTGCCCTCGGCCACGTGCCAGTCCACCAGCTCGCGCAGTTTGCCGAAGTCGACGCTCCCGTCCTCGTGCATGGGCGTGACGAGCGCGACGATGCTGCCGCGGAGGAAGACACCGGAAGAGGCCATTGGACTACCGCACGTGTTGGGGGAACGCGCCCGATTCTAATCAACCCGGCACCGCCGCGCGGGGCCCACACCCACGCGCCCGCAATGGTTTTCCCCGCAACTTTCGTGGACGCCCGCGCATGCGGGCTTACGATCCGGCGCCTGCCTCGCTGTTCCCGGCACTGCCGACCGGTGGAACCGCCGCGATCCACTCGCCGAGGGTGTCCAGGAAACCCGGCACGATTCAGCGCGCGCTGTAGCGGGAACTCCAGAGGATCGGCGACATGTGGACTTCGCGCAACCTTCGCGATATCCGGCGCGGCGGCATCGGCTCGTCGCCTGCGTCACATCGATGAGGCATTGCCTCATCGGTTCCCGGCACACTTCCGACACGACCCTCTCCCATGGATCTTTCCATCGCCTCGTTCGCGGCGGCCGCCGTCGTGTTCGCCGCGACGAACATCGACGACATCGTCATTCTCGCCACCTTCTTCGGCACCCCGGGACTTCGCCGCCACGCCATTGTGATCGGCCAGTTCCTGGGAATCGGCGCGATCACGCTGGTCAGCGTGGGCGCCGCCCATCTCGCGTTGCGCGTCCCGGAGGGATGGACGGCCCTGCTGGGCATCGTTCCGCTCGTGCTGGGTGTCCACAAGCTCATCGGCCTTCGCAAGGACACCGGAGCCGGCGGCGAGCGATCCGGGGATCCGCTCGCGGCGGAGCAACGGGTGGAATCGCGCCTGTTGTCGCAGGTGGCTACCGTGACGGCGGTGACCGCCGCCAATGGCGGGGACAATCTGGGCGTCTACATTCCGCTGTTCGCCAGGGACGTCTCCATCGTGCCCAGCTACCTGATCGCGTTCGCCGTACTGACCGGCTCGTGGTGCGTACTCGGCTATGCGCTGGTCAAGAATCCTGCCGGCACCGCGGTGATGCGCCGCTGGGGCCATGTCCTTCTACCGGTCGACCTGATCGTCATCGGCGGGCACGTGCTCTGGGGCGCCAGGGTGCTCCTGACGTGAGTTCCCGTCGCACACTCCGCATGCTGTTCGAAACCGTTCGACCCTGTAGCATCGACTCGATGCCAGCCTGTTTCCGTTCGGTGCGCGGTCGAAGCGCAGGCCGCCCCCCGGGCCGGGAACATGGCATCGCCTGACGGTGCGATCGGGCGCCTGCGACCCGCGCTTACGACGTATCGGAGGCTGGCTTGCGTCGCAACACGCCCTCCACCAACTCCCAGGTTGCATCAGCGAAACCAGACGGCGTCTGCGCATGCGTGACCAGCAGCAGACCGCGACCGCGCAGGATGCGCGGCAGGTCGCGGAACAACGCCTGTTCGGCCGCCTCGTCCAGGCCTTCGGTGGGCTCGTCCAGCGCGATCAGCGCCGCATCGGTCAGGAGCACCCGCGCCAGGCACAGGCGCCGCGCCTGTCCTGCCGACAGTGTGCGTCCGCCCTCGCCCAGCCACTGGTCGAGCCCGCCGGGAAGCGCACGGATTTCAGCTTCCAGTCCGGCCTCGCGCAGCACGTCCCAAAGCCGGGCGTCGTCGGCGGCCGGATCGCCGATCCGCAGGTTGTCGCGTACGCTCCCGAGGAAGACCGGCGCATCCTGGGGCAGCAGCGCGACGCGCCGATGCAGATCCGCCAGTGCCGCGTCACGCAGATCCACGCCCTCCCAGAAGATTCCGCCGGCCTGCGGATCGCGCAGGCGCAGCGCCAAGGTCAGCAGGGTGGACTTGCCGCTGCCGCTGACGCCGGTCACCACGACGCGCTCGCCGGGCGCGATCCGCAGATCCACGCCTTCGAGCAGCGGAAGGGCCGGATGATGGCGGAAGCGCAGCTGCCGGAACTCCAGGGTGCCGAGCGGACACAGCCTTGCCGGCTGCGGAGGATCGACGATCTCCGGTTCGGTGCGCTCGAGCTCGCGCACGCGCCTCGACGCCGCCGCGGCAGCGCCCAGCCGCGCCGCGCCGCGCAGCACTGGCGCGGCCACCTCGAACAAGGCCGCCACCGCCAGCACGCAACCGACCAGCAGTGCACCGCCGACCCGTTCGTCGTGCAGGGCGATCGCGCCCGCCGCTGCCACGGCCAGCATCGCCAGCCCCCCGCAGGCGAGCGCCAGCGCCTGTCCGGACGCGAGGACGCGCGACTCGTCCAACGCCGCGCCGCGCAGTTGATCGCTGCTGCCGGCGAAGGCGGCTTCCGCGCCATCGGCCGCGTCCAGCGCCAGCAGATCGGCGTGGCCGTCCACGGCCTGCAGCACCTGCTGACGCAGGGCCGCCGCCTGTTCCTGCCGCGCGCTGCCGCTGCGGCGCACCCGACGGGCCAGCCAGGCCGGCGCCAGCAACAGCACGATCAGCCAGAGCGCGCCCACCACGGGTGCGGCCAGCGGCACGTAGGCCGCGAGCGTCGCCACCACCACGGCACCGGCGAGCGCGCCCACCAGCAGCGGCAGCAGCGAGAGCAGGAACACCGAGTCCAGGGCGTCGATGTCGCCGGTCAGCCGCGCGACCAGATCGCCGTCCCGCCAGCGCGCCAGCTGTCCGGCATCGAGCCGCAGCAGGCGGCCGAACACACGGGTACGCAGGTCGGCCAGCAGCTGCAGGGTCGCCGCATGGCCGGTCACCCGCTCGCCGTAGCGCGAGAGGATGCGAGTGAAGGCGAGACCGCGCACCATCGCAGAGGAAACGAACAGGTTGAACGTCGCCAGCGCGCCGGAGACCAGCGCCGTGGCCGTCAGGAACCAGCCGGCCACGCCGAGCAGGCCCACCGCCGCCGCGGCGGTCACCAGCGCCAGGACGCAGGCCGGCAGCAGTGCACGCCAGCGGCGGCGAAGCATCGGCCACATCCACGCCACCATGGCCCTCACGCACGCACCTCGCCGCGGACGGCGTCGATCCGCCACTGCCGGTCCGCCACGGCGGCCACCACCGGGTCGTGCGTAGCCACGACCAGGGTCTTCCCGCGTGCGAACGCGGCGATCTCCGCGAGCAGACGGTCGCGGCTGGCGTCGTCCAGATGCGCGGTCGGCTCGTCGAGCAGCAACACAGCCGCCCGCGACAGGAACATCCGCGCCAGGGCGAGCCGCTGCGCCTGACCGCCGGACAGGCCGTGCCCGCGGGCGCCGAGCGGCGTGTCCAGTCCCCGCGGCAGCTGCGAGACCAGCGTATCCAGCCCGGCGCGCGCCAGCGCCCGCGCCAGATCCGCATCGCCGGCATCGGCACGGGCCAGCCGCAGGTTGTCGGCGATGCTGCCCGGCATCAGCCAGGGCCGCTGCGGGATCAGAAGCAGCTGGCGGCGCAACGACTGCGCCGGCCAGTCGCGCAGAGACCGCCCACCAAAGGCCAGTCCACCCTCGTAGGCGCGCAGCCCGGCCAGCGTTTCCAGCAAGGTGGACTTGCCGCTGCCGCTCGGTCCGGTCAGCGCGATCCGCTCGCCCGGAGCGATCCGCACCGAATCGGCCATGGCAATCGCGCCGCGTCCGGGGACCGGCATGCGCAGCCCGACGATGGCGAACGTGCCCGGAACCGGCGCTGCCGCGGGCGTGTCCGCCTCGGCCGGCATCGACGCCGCGTCCGGCAACCCGTCGAACAGCGCCGCGATCTCCGCCACCGCCGCCCGTGCGTTGGCGCGGTCGTGATAGTGAGCCGCCAGCTGGCGCATCGGCAGGTAGACCTCCGGCGCCATCAGCAGGCAGAACAGCGCCGCCTCGAGCGTCAGCACGCCGGCGCGCAGCTCCAGCATGCCGAGGAAGGTCAGGCCGAAGTACACCGCCAGCCCGGCGACGCCCAGCGCGGCGAAGAATTCCAGTACCGCCGAGGACAGGAACGCGATCTTCAGCACCGACATCGTGCGCACGCGCACTTCGTCGCTGGCCTGCGCCACGCGCGCGGCCTCGGCCTCCGCGCGACCGTGCAGCTTCAGCGTGGTCAGGCCGCGTACCCGGTCGGCGAACAGTCCCGACAGGCGCGCCAGCGCGTTCGCGTGCCGGCGTCCCGCCGCCTCCGCGCCCCACCCGACCAGCGCCATGAACAGCGGGATCGCCGGTACCGTCAGCGCCAGCACCAGCGCCGCGATCCAGTCGAATCCCAGCAGCACGACGCAGAACACCAGCGGCAGCAGCGCCGCCGACGCCATCGCCGGGATGTAGCGCGCGAAGTAGCCGTCCAGCGCCTCGACCCGCGCCGTCATCGCGTCGGCGAGCTCACCCGACGAGCGCGCCCGGCTCCACAGGACGCCGGCCGACAGCAGGCGCCGGAACAGGTCGCGGCGCACCGACCGCTTCACCGACTCGGCCGCCTGCTGACCGGCGTACTCGCCTCCCCAGACCAGCCCCGCCCGGCACAGCAACAGCGCCCCGGCGAGCCCGATCCACGGCAGCGTCGCCGACAGCGGCCGCCCTTCCATCACGATCCACTGCAGCGCCCGCGCCAGCGCCCAGGCCTGCGGCAGCAGCAGCAGGCCCGACAGCAGCGGCAGCGCCACGGCCAACGCGAGCGGGCGCCCGGCCTGCCGGGCCAGTGCTCGCATCCATGCTGCTTGCTCCGGAGGCAGCCGGTCGTCGGCGGCCGCCTCCGCGCTGGCCGCCTGGGTCATGCCTTCCTGTCGCGGTCGTGCTCGCGCAGCTCGAACCACATCGCGTTTAGGATGGCGAAGGCGCAGGCCAGACCCAAGCCCAGGATCCACGAGAAGTACCACATGGCTGTCAACTCCCGATCAGTGGCCGATGGCGTTCGTCAGTAGGCATTGGGGTTTTCCGACACCGACTCCGGCGTGACCGTGCCGCGCATCACCCGGTAGACGTAGCCGGTGTAGGACAGCACGATCGGCAGGAACAGGGCCGTCGCCAGCAGCATCACCCACAGCGTGAAATGGCTGGACGACGCATCCCACACCGTCAGCCCCATCGCCGGCTGCAGCGAGGACGGCATCAGGAACGGGAACAGCGCGAAGCCCACGGTCAGGATGATGCCGGCAATCGCGGAAGAAGTGGCGAGGAAGGCCGACACCTTCGCTCCCCGCCACAACAGCAGCGCGGCCAGCAGCGAGGCGCCCACGCCCACCGCGGGCGCCGCCCACATCAGCGGCCAGCGCGAGAAGTTGTGCAACCAGGCACCGCCGGCGAGCTCGACCGCCTTCAGCGCCGGATTGCTCGCCGCCGCCGGATCGACCGTGCTGGTGATCGCGTGGCCGTCCATCGCGCCCACCCACACGCCGCCAAGCGCGAACAGCACGCCGGTCGCGAGCGCCAGCAACGCGCCCGCCCTGCGCGCGCGCACCGCGACCTCGCCCCCCGTGCGCCACGCCAGCAGCGCCGCGCCGTGCGCAAGCAGCATGGTCACGCTGACCACGCCGGCCAGCAATGCGAACGGCATGAACAGCTGGAACAGGTTGCCCTCATACACCGGGCGCAGGGTGGCCGGCTCGACGCCGAACGGCAGGCCCAGCAGCAGGTTGCCCATCGCCACCCCGAACACCAGGCTGGCGACCACGCCGGAGAAGCACAGGATGCCGTCCCAAGTGTAGCGCCAGCGCAGCTCCGGCAGCTTGCTGCGGTACTTGAAGCCCACCGGGCGCAGGATCAGCGCCACGAGCAGCAACAGCATCGCCAGGTACAGGCCGGAGAACGACGCCGCATACAGCAGCGGCCATGCCGCGAAGATCGCGCCGCCGCCGGTGATCAGCCAGACCTGGTTGCCTTCCCACACCGGTCCGACCAGGTTCAGCGCCACCCGGCGCTCCTCGTCGCTCTTCGCCACCACCGGCAGCAGCGCAGCGACGCCCAGGTCGAAGCCGTCCATGATCGCGAAGCCGATCAGCAGCACACCCAGCAGCAGCCACCAGATCACCCGCAGGGTGGCGTAGTCCAGGGGAATCATCGACACATCCATGACCGTCTCCCGTTCAGTGCGCCGCAAGCGCGGGATGAGGGGTGGGCTCCGGCGCGTTCGGCGTCGCCGCATTGTGCTCCGGTTCCGCCGGCCCCTTGCGGATCGCCTTGAACAGCAATCGGAAGCCCACGATCGCCAGCGCCGTGTAGAGCACGAAGAAGACCAGCAGGCTGATCACCAGGTCGAGCACCGACAGGCCGGAGACCGCGTAGAACGTCGGCAGCACGCCCTCGATCACCCAGGGCTGGCGCCCGAACTCCGCCACGAACCAGCCGCACTGGATCGCGACCCAAGGCAGCACGGCGCTCCACAGCGCGACCTTGAGGAAGCGGCGGCTGTACTCGATGCGCCCGGTCGAGACCAGCCAGAACGCGACCGCGAAGAAGCCGATGAAGTAGAAGCCCAGCGCCACCATCGCCCGGAAGGTCCAGAACAGCGGCATCACCTGCGGCACGGTATCGAACGCCGCCGCCTGGATCTGCTCCGCCGTGGCGTTCTGCACGTCGTCGCGGTAGCGCTTGAGCAGCAGGCCGTACCCGAGGTCGGGCCAGGTCTGCGCGAACAGCTCGCGCGCCTCGCGGTCCTCCGCGTCCGCGCGCACCCGCTCAAGCGCGGCATAGGCGCGCATGCCGTTCTCGATCCTGCGTTCGGCCGAGTCGACCAGAGCGTTGATGCCCGGCATTTCGGTCGAGAGCGAGCGCGTCCCGATCAGACCCATCGCCCAGGGCACGTGCACGGCGAAGTCGTTGCCCCGCTCCGCCTGGTTGGGCCAGGCCACGATGTTGAAGCTGGCCGGTGCCGGCTCGGTCTCCCACATCGACTCCATCGCCGCCAGCTTCATCTTCTGGTGCTCGGTGCTCAGGTAGCCGCTCTCGTCGCCCAGCACCACCACCGACAGCGACGCGGCCAGGCCGAAGCTGGCCGCCACCGCCATCGAGCGCTTGGCCAGGTCGAGGTGCCGGCCGCGCAGCAGGTACCACGCGCTGATCGCCGCGACGAACATCGACGCGCTGACGTAGCCGGCCGCGACCGTATGCACGAACTTCGCCTGCGCCACGGGGTTGAAGATCACCGTCACGAAGTCGGTCATCTCCATTCGCATGGTGTCGGGGTTGAACACGGCGCCCACCGGGTTCTGCATCCAACCGTTGGCGATCAGGATCCACACCGCGGACAGGTTGGTGCCCAGCGCCACCAGCCAGGTCACCATCAGGTGCTTGACCTTGCTCATCCGGTTCCAGCCGAAGAAGAACAGGCCGATGAAGGTCGCCTCGAGGAAGAACGCCATCAGGCCCTCGATGGCCAGCGGCGCGCCGAAGATGTCGCCGACGTAGTGGCTGTAGTAGGACCAATTCATGCCGAACTGGAACTCCATGACGATGCCGGTGCCCACGCCCAAGGCGAAGTTGATGCCGAACAGCACACCCCAGAACATCGTCATCCGCCGCCAGATCTCGCGGCCGGTCATGACGTAGACGCTCTCCATGATGGCCAGCAGGAACGACAGGCCCAGGGTCAGCGGCACGAAGATGAAGTGGTACATCGCGGTCAGCGCGAACTGCAGCCGCGACAGGATCACAAGGTCCAACTCAGGGAACATGACACGCTCCAATCACGGCGTGGAACAGCTATGGATCACATCGAGCAGTGGCGCCGCCCCACCCCGGCGACGAGGTCTCTTCGAAACATGCCGGCATGGCCGGAGGGGCGAATCGGGCGGCCGGATCTATCCTCTCGGTTGACCATCATTCTCCAGAGCCCATGGAAACATAAGAGGACAAAACGACACACCCGCGACAGCTCACCCCGCCTGCGCGGAGAACTCCTCGAAGGCTGCCAGCGCATTGGCCGCGTACATCAGCGATGGGCCGCCGCCCATGTAGACGGCCACGCCGAGCATCTCCCGGAATTCCTCCGGCGTCGCGCCCAGTCGCACGAGCGCCTTGGCGTGGAAGCCGAGACAGGCATCGCAGCGCGCAGCCACGCCGATCGCCATCGCGATCAGTTCCTTCGTCTTTTCGTCCAGCACGCCCGGTGCCAGCGCCGCCTTGCTGAGCGCGCCGAAGCCCTGCATCACCTCGGCGTTGTGGGTTCGCAGCGGGGCGAGGTTCTTCGAGACGCTGCGCGTGAGGTCGGTATAGGAATCGACGGCGGTCATGGGGGACTCCTTCTAACGTAGTGTGGATATGCGGCGAACGAAAAGCCTTGATCAGGATCAACGTTTTCTGGCCACGAGATCGATCAGTGCGGACATGCCGTTGTGGCCGTGGCCCTCGGCGATGACGCTGTCGTGTTCGCGCAGGTGACCTGCCCCCCATTTTCCGGCCCAGGCTGATTTAAGTAGAGTCCGTCTGACCTGCCCCCCATTTTCCGGCCCAGGCTGATTTAAGTAGAGTCCGTCCCCAAGAGGAAGACGGACATGAAGAAGCGATACACGGACGAGCAGATCATTGGCTTCCTGAAGCAGGCGGCCGCCGGCACCCCGGTGAAGGACTTGTGCCGCAAGCACGGCTTCAGCGACGCGTCGTTTTACATCTGGCGCCAGAAGTTCGGCGGCATGGACGTGCCCGACGCCAGGCGCCTGCGGGCGCTGGAGGCGGAGAACGCCAAGCTCAAGAAGCTCCTGGCCGAAGCGATCTTGGACAAGGAAGCCCTGAAGGTCGTTGTGCGGGGAAAATCGTAAGCCCGCAGGCCAAGCGCGCCGCCGTGGCCGTCATGCGGGCCAAGACCTCGATCTCCGAACGCCGGGCCTGCCAACTGCTGGGTCTGGCGCGCAGCGTGCTGCACTACGAGAGCCAGAAGCAGGACGACGGGCTCAAGGCCCGGTTGGTGGAACTGGCTGGCGAACGGCGCCGGTTTGGCTACCGCCGGCTGCACATCCTGATTGAGCGCGAAGGCATCGAAGTGAACCACAAGCGGATCCACCGGCTGTATCGGGAGGCGGGCCTGGCCGTGCGCCGCCGGCGCAAGCGCGAACGCGTGGCGGTCGAACGACGGCCGCTGGAGCTGCCGACCGGGCCGAACCACACGTGGTCCATGGACTTCGTCTTCGACGCGCTCGCTGACGGCAAGCCGCTCAAGTGCCTGACGGTGGTCGACGATTGCACCAAGGAGGCGGTCGAGGTCGCGGTGGCGCGCCGGATCAATGGCCAGGGCGTGGCCGATCTGCTCGAGGCAGTGTGTCGCTTCCGCGGCTACCCGGCGGCCATCCGCACCGACCAAGGGCCGGAGTTCACCGGTCGGGCGCTGGATCAGTGGGCGCAGGCCAACGGCGTGAAGCTGATGCTGATCCAGCCCGGCAAGCCGACGCAGAACGCCTACATCGAAAGCTTCAACGGCAAGTTCCGCGACGAGTGCCTCAACGAGAACTGGTTCACCTCGCTCGAGCACGCCAAGGCAGTGATCTCGGCCTGGCGCCGGGACTACAACCAGGTCAGGCCGCACAGCGCATTGGGCAACCTCACGCCGGCAGCCTTCGCGGCCACGGTTCGAGAGCAAGGATTCGCAAAACCCACCCCGAGCGATAAGCTCGCCAACTAGGACTCTACGAAGTCGTCGCTGGCCCTAAGATTGGGGGCAGGTCACGGTTGGCGCGGAAGTCAAGCCCGTCGAAGATCGCCACCAGCTTCGAGAGCCGGTCCTGCATCTCCTTGCCCGAGCCGAGCTTGCTCTCGTCGTTGAAGTCCGCCTGGTCGATGACGCCCTTGAGGTCGTTGGCCTCGGCGAGTCGGGCGATGATCTTGTTGATCTTGTCGCCGATCTCCTTGTCGCCCTTCAGCGCGACCATGTCGGCGAAGCTCGCACCCTTCGGGACATCGATCAGCGAGCCCTTGGCGCTCGCCGCCTTGTCCGACACGTACTTCATGAACAGCAGCGTCAGGACGTAGTCCTTGTACTGCGAGGCGTCCATGCCGCCGCGGAGCTCGTCGCAGGACTGCCAGAGGGAGCTGTAAAGTTGGGATTTCTTAAGGGCCATCGATCAGGGGCACTTCCAGGGTGGCGTCATTTGGTGAGTCCTTCTGCATAACACCTGAGTTAAGCCGCGCCGCGAAGCGGCGTCGGCTTGAATGAATTGTTAGGCATGGGCGATGCGGCCCAAAGCCTTGAACGCATTGATACTGACACCGACGAGGTCATAGGCGAGTTCCTCACACGTGGCCGCAAAACTCTGCGCCTCTGGTAGTGAAATGAGATGACCCTCTTTGTGAATGGCCGTAATGGCAGAGCCAAAGATGCGATTGCCTTGACCATCTTCATGTATCTGTAGCACCAGTGGATTGTGAGCGATCAAATTGCGAGTGCGCGCAAGCTCTTTGACTTGTCGCAGTTTGTCAGCGAGCGTCAAGCACTCTTGGTGCTGGTATGGCTCCAATAGCTCTAGCAGTAAGTCAACGCGAGGCACGAGCTTGAGGCTCTTTGAAGAGCGCCATATCGAATCTCTTGGGATCTCACGAAGGCAAACAATCGTAGTGTGCTCGATGCTGCCGAAGGCGACGAATGCAGCGCCGATCGCTGCAGCCCACTCGCCTTTTGGGTCTACGATGCTCGCCACTGATGTCTTTCCCATGCCTAACCCCTGAATTAAGCCGACGCACGAAGTGCGTTCGGCTTGAATGAACTGTTAGGCCTCAGCCTGCCCGCTTCCCTGCTCCGAGCGCTGAGTGCCAGCTAGACGCTTCTTTTTCTTGGATGAATAACCGAAAAGGCCCAGCCTCCGAGCGCACCTCCCAGTGCAGCACCCACAGAAGGATGGCCCAACTTGGCGCCAAGATGGCTTCCGAGACCGCCAAGAAACGCAGCAGCAAGAAGTCCTGTCCAAAATGTCGGTACGCGAGACGAGGTCAATCCAATTCTCCTTAGATTAGGCCTAACTACCAGTAGACCCCCACCGGGGGCGTAGTGCCGAGTGTGTGATGGCCCCTGGCGGCCGTCAATCAAGGAATTCCTACCCGGGTCACGGTCTTACACCGATTCCGTCCTGGCGTTTGGCCGTGCAGCATCCGGGAAAGGCGGCAAGGAGGCCCCGGTATGTCTTATGGCGGCGAGCAGGACCCGGTATCCGGGGAGGTGGCAGGCGCGGGCGGGCCGCGGCTGCTGGAGCAGGTGCGCGGGCGGCTGCGGCTCAAGCATTACAGCCTGCGGACAGAGCAGGCCTACCTGTACTGGATTCGCCGGTATATCCGGGCCCACCTGCCCAGGCATCCGCGCGAACTTGACGGGGCGGCGGTCGAGGCTTTCCTTACCCGTCTGGCGACCCGCGACCACGTCGCCGCCAGCACCCAGAACCAGGCGCTGTCGGCGCTGCTGTTCCTGTACCGCGAGGTCCTGGGCGTGGACCTGCCGTGGATGGAGAACGTGGTCCGGGCACGGCGGCCGCAACGGCTGCCGGTGGTGCTGTCGCGGGCCCAGGTGGCCCAGCTGCTCGGTCTGCTGGCCGGGCGCGAGGCGCTGATGGCCGGGCTGCTGTACGGCAGCGGCCTGCGCCTGATGGAATGCGTGCGGTTGCGGGTGAAGGACGTGGACCTGGCGCGCAACGAACTGACCGTGCGCGATGGCAAGGGCGGCAAGGACCGGATGACCGTGCTGCCGGCCGCGCTGCGCGAGCCCCTCGCCCGCCAGCTGGCAGGGGTGCGCCAGCTGCACGCGCGCGACCTGGCCGCCGGGCTCGGCCGGGTGCACCTGCCGCACGCGTTGGCGCGCAAGTATCCGAACGCGGCGGCCGAGCCGGGCTGGCAGTACGTATTCCCCGCCACCCGCATCTCGGTGGACCCGCGCGACGGCGTGCGCCGGCGCCACCACATCGACGAGAAGGTGCTGCAGGCCGCCGTGCGCCGGGCGGCGCTGGAGGCGGGCTTCGAGCGGCCAGTGACCCCGCATACCCTGCGCCACTGCTTCGCCACCCACCTGCTGGAAGCCGGCGCGGACATCCGCACCGTGCAGGAACTGCTCGGCCACAAGGACGTGGCCACGACGCAGATCTACACCCACGTGCTCAATCGCGGCGCCCATGGCGTGCTCAGTCCGCTGGACCGCTGAGGAATGGCCGATGTATCTGCCCTGGCCAGCCGATGGACGGCGGCACTGCGCTCAGCTGCGGTCCACGAGCCTGGAAATCCGGCCGTTGGCGAACGAGAACTCCGAGGCCCCCTGCAGCTCCAGGACCGGGCCGGCCGGCGGACCTTCGGGGATATCGACGGCCAGTCGGCCACGCCAGGCGATGGTGGCCACGGCGGAGTCCTGGCCGAAGCTGATGTCGAGGATGCGCTGCTCGCGTTCAAGGAACAGCTGCCGGGATTGCCCTGCCAGCTCCCGGAACTCGTCCATGCCGGTCGCCGCTGCGGTGAGCTGGCCGCCGGAATGGTTCTCGAAGCGGACATCCGGCGACAGCAGCGCGAGCATGCCGTCGATGTCGAAGGCGCTGTAGGCAGCCAGGTAGCGGTCGACGAGGTCTTTCATGCGGTCGGTGTCCATGCGTCCTCCTCGCTGGTCGACGGCCGGAGCGTGCCGGCGAATGACGCCTGGATGGCGAAGCGTACCCGGAGCACCGTCAGGGGTCCCGTCGCGCGAAGCTTCCGCGATTGCGCGGTTGCCCACCCCGGATGCGGCCTTCGGCCTTGTCCGGGCTGCACCGGTGGGATTCAGAACACGGTGAACAGCGCGGCCGAAAGCGCCGCGTAGATCGCCACCACGCTCCAGAAATAGCCCGGTGAGTCTTCGCGCTGCACTTCGCGCATGCGGATGCCGGCCTTCGCGTGGATGCGTCCGGTGGCGACCGCGTAGCAGAGGTAGAGCAGGAGGAACGCGCCGATCAGCTTGAACATGACCGTGCCCGTATGGTCTTCACGCCTGGGATCGGTTTGTCACGCGCTCTTGCGGACGAACAGGAGCCGTCCGGGCAATCCGCCGACCAGCGCCCCCACGGATGCCGATCCGAACCCCGGCACCAGGACCAGCGCGATCTCGAACGGCCACAGGGCGTGGGTGCCCGGGTCGAGGATCACGTCGTAGGCGACGCGGGCGAAGATGGCGGCCGGGACCGAGGCGCCGACCACCAGCCACGACAGCCAGAACCCCGTGCCGCTGACGACGGCTGGCACCGCGGCCATCAGCCCGACGACGACCAGGCGGGCATCCAGGATCGAGTCCGGCAGCGACAGCTGCTTGAGCGGCGTCAGCCAGTAAGGCAGGCCCACGGCGAGGAAGGCGACGAGGAAACACAGGATGAGGACATCGCGGCTTTTCGCAGCCATGGCGGCGGTTCCCCCAGGTCCGTGAGAGGCCGGGCGCCCGTCCCCTTGGGCGTGAGTGCCGGCCGGGCTTGAAGTTAACCGAACACGCGACATCAGCGTAGCCCGGGTAAGCGGAGTGCACCCGGGGGTAGTGCGGGGTGGCGGGATTGTGGGTGACCGGCTGGGCGGGTTGGTTTCCCGGATGCGGCCTGCGGCCTTCGCGGGCTTCGGGTCGGTTGCTGGGCGCCCGACCCTCTCCCCCGGCCCCTCTCCCGAGGGGAGAGGGGGGCTCTTGGCTAGTCCGCCAGGTTGATCCAGGTGGCCTTGATCTCGGTGTACTTGTCGAAGGCGTGCAGGGACTTGTCGCGGCCGTTGCCGGACTGCTTGTAGCCGCCGAAGGGGGCGGTCATGTCGCCGCCGTCCCAGTAGTTCACCCACACGCTGCCGGCGCGCAGGCCTCGGGCGACGCGGTGGGCGCGGGCCAGGTTGGCGGTCCACACGCCGGCGGCCAGGCCGTACTCGGTGTCGTTGGCGATCTTCAGCGCCTGCGCTTCGTCGTCGAACGGGATCACCGACAGCACCGGGCCGAAGATCTCCTCGCGGGAGATCGCATGCTCCGGGCGCACGTCGTCGAACACGGTCGGCTCGACGTAGCAGCCGCCGTCGACCGGCGAGATGCGCTTGCCGCCCAGCGCCAGCTTCGCGCCTTCGGCCTGGCCCTTCGCGATGTAGTCGAGCACGCGCTTCGTCTGGGTTTCGTCGACCAGCGCGCCCATCGGTGCGCCCGGCTCCAGCGGATGGCGCGGCTGCATCTTCCTGCCGGCCTCGACCACGCGGGCGACGAACTCGTCCTTGATCGAGCGCTCCACCAGCAGGCGCGAGGCCGCGGTGCAGACCTCGCCCTGGTTGTAGAAGATGCCCATCGCCGCGGCCTCGGCCGCCTTGCCCAGGTCGGGCGCGTCGGCGAAGACGATGTTCGGGCTCTTGCCGCCGCACTCCATGTACGCGCGCTTCATGTTGGACAGGCCGGCGCACTGCAGCAGGCGCTTGCCCACCGCGGTCGAGCCGGTGAACACCAGCCCGTCCACGTCCATATGCAGCGCCAGCGGCTCGCCCGCTTCCTGGCCGAAGCCCGGCACCACGTTGAACACGCCTTCGGGGATGCCCGCCTCGGCCACCAGCTCGGCCAGGCGCAGCACGCTCAGCGGCGACTTCTCCGAGGGCTTGAGCACCACCGAGTTGCCGGTGGCCAGCGCCGGGGCCAGCTTCCACGCCGCCATCAGCAGCGGGAAATTCCACGGCACGATCGCGCCGACCACGCCCAGCGGTTCGCGGGTGACCAGGCCCAGCTCGTCCTCGCCGGTGGGCGCGATCTCGCCGTAGACCTTGTCCAGCGCCTCGGCCGTCCACGAGAAGCAGCGGATCGTCGCGGCCAGGTCGACGTTGCGCGCATCGTCGATCGGCTTGCCCATGTCCAGGGTTTCCAGCAGGGCCAGCTCGTCGGCGTGCTGCTCGATCAGCGCCACCAGCTTCTGCAGGGTCTTCTTGCGTTTGACCGGCCGGGCCCTGGACCAGTGGCCGGCCTCGAAGCTGCGCCGCGCCGCGCGCACCGCGCGGTCGATGTCCGCCTGCCCGCCGCGCGCCACCTGCCCCAGCACCCGGCCGTCGATCGGGCTGGTGCAGTCGAAGGTGCGGCCGTCGGCGGCATCGACGTACTTGCCATCGATGAAGGCCTGGGTGCGCAGCGACAGCCCAGCGGCCATCGCTTCCCAGTCCGCGAGCGTGCGTGCAGTGCTCATTTCGGACTCCCTCGACTGTTCCTGCGTCCCCGGGGGACGGGAACCGTGATCCTGGAGCGGCCGGCGGCCGCATGAACTGGCGATGCGAACCGCGCCGGCATCAGAACGTCGCCGGCGTGTTCGCGCTGACGATCACCGCCTCGGTGTCGCCGACGTTGCGGAAGCGGTGCGGCACCTTGCTCTCGAAGTAGTAGGCCTCGCCCGGCCCCAGCACCCGCACCTGGTGGCCGACGGTCACCTCCACCTGGCCGGAGACGACCACGCCGCCCTCCTCGCCTTCGTGGACGATCATCGCCTCGCCGGTATCGCTGCCCGGCGGCATCACCTCGCGCAGGATGCACATCTGCCGCTGCGGACGGTGCTGGCCGACCAGGAAGTAGTGGATGTCGCCGTTGCCCACGTCCGGCAGTTCGTCGGCCGCGTAGAACGGCTGCTCCGGCGGGCCCGGGTCCAGGTCCAGGGTGAAGAAGTCGGCCAGCGAGATCGGGATCCCGTCCAGCACCTTCTTCAGCGAGCTGACCGAGGGGCTGACCTTGTTCTGCTCGATCAGCGAGATCGTGCTGTTGGTGACGCCCACGCGGCGGGCCAGCTCGCGCTGGCTCAGGCCGCGGGCCGTGCGTACCCGCTGCAGGCGTGCGCCGATGTCCATCGCCTCGTTCCGCTCCCGTCCGGGTGCCGGCCCGGCGTGTTGCTGGATACTTTACATGGCATCCCGCCGGGGTCAATTTTTGCCGTAGACTCGCCCCCAGCGTTGAATTTTTCGAACGGCGCCCGCTCCCACGGACGCCCCGCCGATCCAGACCGGAGCCTTCCGCAATGAGCACCGACGCCGACGCTTCCCGGGCCGCCCTGGCCGACCATTACGCCTCGCAGAACCTGAGCGCACCCAGGGCGATGGACGCGTTCTGGATGCCGTTCACCGCCAACCGCCAGTTCCGGCAGAGCCCGCGCCTGCTCGCCTCGGCCGAGGGCATGTACTACCGCGACGTCGACGGCCGCCAGGTCCTGGACGGCACCGCCGGCCTGTGGTGCTGCAACGCCGGCCATGCGCGCCCGCGCATCGTCGAGGCGATCGCGCGCCAGGCCGCGACCCTCGATTTCGCCCCGCACTTCCAGATGGGTTCGCCGCTGCCCTTCGTGCTGGCCGAGCGCCTGAAGGAGATCACGCCGCGGCCGCTGGACCATGTGTTCTTCACCAACTCCGGCTCCGAATCGGTCGATACCGCGCTGAAGATCGCCCTGGCCTGGCACCGCGCCCGCGGCGAGGGCCAGCGCACCAGGCTGATCGGCCGCGAGAAGGCCTACCACGGCGTCGGCTTCGGCGGCATCTCGGTGGGCGGCCTGCCCAACAACCGCAAGTGGTTCGGCCCGGGACTGCCGGGCGTGGACCACCTGCGCCACACCCTGGACATCGGCCGCAACGCGTTCTCCCGCGGCCTGCCGGCGCATGGCGTGGAGCTGGCCGAGGACCTGGAGCGGCTGGTGCAGCTGCACGATCCCAGCACGATCGCCGCGGTGATCGTCGAGCCGATCTCCGGTTCGGCCGGCGTGATCCTGCCGCCGCCCGGCTACCTGCAGCGGCTGCGCGAGATCTGCGACAGGTACGGCATCCTGCTGATCTTCGACGAGGTGATCACCGGCTTCGGCCGCGTCGGCGCGCCGTTCGCGGCGCAGCGCTTCGAGGTCGTCCCGGACATGATGACCGTGGCCAAGGGCCTGACCTCCGGCTGCGTGCCGATGGGCGCGGTGTTCGTGTCCGAGCGCATCCACGAGACCTTCATGCAGGGCCCGGAAGGCGCGATCGACCTGTTCCATGGCTACACCTACAGCGGCCATCCGCTGGCCTGTGCCGCCGCGCTGGCCACCCTCGACACCTATGCCGAGGAAGGCCTGCTGACCCGGGCGCTGGAGCTGGAGGACTACTGGGCCGACGGCCTGCACGCCCTGCGCGGCAGCAACCCCAACATCATCGACATCCGCAACTACGGCCTGATCGGTGCGATCGAACTGGCACCGCAGGAAGGCGCGCCCGGCGCGCGCGGCTACCAGGTGCTGGAGCGGGCGTTCCGCAAGGGCCTGCTGGTGCGTACCACCGGCGACATCGTCGCCCTGTCGCCGCCGCTGATCGTCGAACGACGGCACATCGACGAGATCTTCTCGATGCTGGGCGAGGTTCTTTCGAGCCTCTGACCGGCGCTCCCCCACGCCGCAGTCATCACTCCACGGAGATTCCCATGCTGATCGGCGTACCCAAGGAAATAAAGAACCACGAGTATCGCGTCGGCCTCACCCCGGCCGGCGCGCGCGAACTGTCCGCACGCGGCCACCAGGTCCTCGTGCAGCGCGGCGCCGGCGAAGGCGCGGGCCTGGCCGACCAGGCGTTCGAGGCGGCGGGCGCGCAGATCGTCGACACGGCCGAGGAGGTCTACGGCCGCGCCGAGATGGTGATCAAGGTGAAGGAGCCGCAGCCTACGGAGTGCGCGATGCTGCGCCCCGGCCAGCTGCTGTACGCCTACCTGCACCTGGCGCCGGACCCGGAGCAGACGCAGGCGCTGCTGGCCTCCGGCTGCACCGCCATCGCCTACGAGACCGTCACCGACGACCGCGGCGGCCTGCCGCTGCTGGCGCCGATGAGCGAAGTGGCCGGGCGCATGTCGATCCAGGCCGGCGCGCACGCGCTGGAAAAGGCGCAGGGTGGTTCGGGGATCCTGCTCGGCGGCGTGCCCGGGGTGAAGCCGGCGGAGGTGATGGTGATCGGCGCCGGCACGGTTGGGCTCAACGCCGCGCGCATGGCCATGGGCCTGGGCGCGCACGTCACCCTGCTGGACCGTTCGCTGGAACGGCTCAAGTACGTCGACGAGCTCTACGGCGACCGCCTGACCACGATCTTCTCCAGCCAGGACGCGATCCAGGAACGGCTGCCGTACACCGACCTGGTGATCGGCGCGGTGCTGATCCCCGGCGCGGCCGCGCCCAAGCTGGTCAGCCGTTCGCAGCTGAAGCTGATGCGGCCCGGATCGGTGCTGGTGGACGTGGCCATCGACCAGGGCGGCTGCTTCGAGACCAGCAGGCCGACCACGCACCAGGCGCCGACCTACGAGGTCGACGGGATCATCCACTACTGCGTGGCGAACATGCCCGGCGGCGTGGCCCGTACCTCGACTTTCGCCCTGACCAACGCCACCCTGCCGCACGCGCTGGCCCTGGCCGGCAAGGGCGCGGTGCAGGCGCTGCAGGACGATCCCAACCTGCGCAACGGCCTCAACGTGCACGCCGGCAAGCTGACCTACCGCGCGGTGGCCGATGCGCTGCACCTGCCGTACACGCCGGCGGCCGAGGCGCTCTCGACCTGACGCCACCGGCACGCCCCTCCCTCCCCTTCACCGGCGCCCGCCGCGCCGCCGTACCGCACAACGCCATGGATACGCACCAGATCCGCCAGCTCACCCACCACATCCGCGGCCCGGTGGCGGCCGCGCCAGATGCGCGCCTGTCGCCGGTGTTCGATCCGTCCAGCGGCGCGGTCACCGCGCAGGTGCCGCTGGCCGATGCCGGCCAGGTCCGCGCCGCGGTGGATGCGGCGCAGGCCGCGTTCCCGGCCTGGGCGGCCACGCCGCCGCTGCAGCGCGCGCGGGTGATGTTCCGCCTGCGTGCGCTGATCGAGCGCGATGCCGACGAACTGGCGCGCACGATTACTTCCGAACACGGCAAGACCCTGTCCGACGCACGCGGCGAGGTGACCCGCGGCATGGAGGTGGTGGAGTTCGCCGCCGGCATCCCGCACCTGCTCAAGGGCGAGCATTCGCCGGAGGTGGGCCGCGGCGTGGACAGCTGGAGCGAGCGCGCGCCGCTGGGCGTGGTCGCCGGCGTCACCCCGTTCAACTTCCCGGTGATGGTGCCGCTGTGGATGGCGCCGGTGGCGCTGGCCTGTGGCAACAGCTTCGTGCTCAAGCCTTCGGAGAAGGTGCCGTCGGCGGCGCTGCACCTGGCGCGGCTGCTGCAGGAAGCCGGGTTGCCGGAGGGCGTGTTCAACGTGGTCCACGGCGGCCGCGAGGCGGTGGATGCGTTGCTGGACGATGCGCGGGTGCAGGCGCTGTCCTTCGTCGGCTCCACCCCGGTGGCGCGTTACCTGTACGAGCGCGGCAGCGCCGTCGGCAAGCGCGTGCAGGCGCTGGGCGGGGCCAAGAACCACGCGGTGGTGCTGCCGGACGCGGACATCGCCCAGGCCGCCGACGCGCTGCTGGGCGCCGGTTACGGTTCGGCGGGCGAGCGCTGCATGGCGATCTCGGTGGCGGTGTGCGTGGGCGATGCCACGGCCGACGCGCTGGTCGCGGCGCTGGCGGCGAAGGTGGCGGCGCTGCGCATCGCGCCGGGGCTGGAGGATCCGGACATGGGCCCGCTGGTCGACGCGGCGCACCGCGAGCGGGTGCGCGCCTACATCGACCTGGGCGTGCAGGAAGGCGCGAAGCTGGTGGTCGACGGCCGCGCGCATCCGTGCACCTCGCGCGACGGCTTCTTCCTCGGCGGCAGCCTGTTCGACCACGTGACCCCGCAGATGCGGATCTACCGCGAGGAGATCTTCGGCCCGGTGCTGTGCGTGGTGCGGGTGCCGGACTTCGAATCGGCGCTGGCGCTGGTGGACGGCCACGAGTACGGCAACGGCACGGCGGTGTTCACCCGCAGCGGCGGCGCGGCCCGCGAGTACGCACGTCGCGTGCAGGCCGGCATGGTCGGCATCAACGTGCCGATCCCAGTGCCGATGGCATTCCACTGCTTCGGCGGCTGGAAGGCTTCGCTGTTCGGCCCGCTGCATATGCACGGCCCCGATGGCGTGCGCTTCTACACCCGCCTCAAGACCGTCACCGCCCGCTGGCCCGAAGGCGCCGCCGGCGCCGAGTTCGTAATGCCCACGATGCGGTGAGCGATGCCCCCCTCTCCCCCCGGGAGAGGGGCCGGGGGAGAGGGTCGGGACCCCAGCGGCGTCGGCATAACGACCCTCTCCCAACCCTCTCGCGGAGGGCTGCGTACTCAGCAGGCCCGGACAAGGCCACAGGCCGCACCCGGGAATGACGCGCCCACCACCCGTTCCCGGATGCGCTTCGCTTATCCGGGCGACACGCCGGCCACACCCCCACCGCTAAACTCCCGCGAGTCCGGCGCCACCTGATACCGGCGCCGCCCTCCTCCACAGGACGCAGATGAGCGAGCAGGACCCGCGCGCGGCGCAGTTGCGCCGCATGAAGACCATCGCCCTGGCGATGCTGCTGGCGATGGTCGCCGGCTTCGTGACCAGCCACGCCATGGGCAACCAGGGCGTGTGGGCGTGGGTGTCGGCGTTCTGCGAGGCGGCTACCGTCGGCGCCCTGGCCGACTGGTTCGCGGTGGTCGCCCTGTTCCGCCATCCGCTCGGCCTGCCCTTCCCGCATACCGCGATCATCCCGCACAGCAAGGCGCGCATCGCCGACAGCCTGGCCGCGTTCGTGCGCGACCACTTCCTCGAGCCGGAGACGCTGCTCAAGCGGCTGGAGGTGTTCGACCCGGCGACGAAGCTGGGCGAGTGGCTGTCCCGCCCCGAGCAGTCGCAGCGGCTGGCACAGATGGCGCGCGGCTGGGCGCTGCAGGCGCTGGACCTGCTGGATGAACGCGCGGTGCGCGAGAGCATCCAGCGCTTCGTCATCGCCCGCCTGCAGTCCTGGGACGCCTCGGCCACGGCCGGCGAGGTGATGGGCCTGCTCACCGCCGACGGCCGCCACCAGCAGCTGCTGGACGAGGCGCTCAAGCGCCTGTCGCGCTACCTCGACGGCGAGGCGGTGAAGCAGCGCGCCTCGGCGCTGCTGGTCAAGCATGCGCGCCGCGAATGGCCGCGGCTGGTCGGCACGGTCAACTGGATCCGCCCGGTGGAAGGCATCGCCGACGACCTGGCCGAACGCATCGCCCGCGCGGTGCTGGAGGAGCTCAACGGCATCCTCGCCGAACCGCGCCACCCGATCCGCCGCGACTACGAGCGCTGGCTGCGCGCCTACATCCAGCGCCTGCGCACCGATCCGGAACTGGCCGGACGCGTGGCGAAGATCAAGCAGGACCTGATCGACCACCCCAGCGTGCAGGACTACGTGCGCGGCCTGTGGGACCAGATCCACACCGCCCTGCGCGAGGACCTGGAACGCGAGGACGGCGTGCTGGCGCGCCACCTGGAACGCTCGCTGCTCGGCATCGGCGAAGCGCTGGGCCGCGACGAAAGCCTGCGCGAGGCGGTCAACCAGCACGTGATGGGCGGCGCCGAGAAGCTCGCCCTGCGCCTGCGCGGCGGCGTCACCGACTACATCGCCCAGACCGTGAAAAGCTGGGACGAACGCCACCTGGTGCGGCAGCTGGAACTGAGCGTCGGTCGCGACCTGCAGTACATCCGCTTCAACGGCACCCTCGTCGGCGGCCTGATCGGCGTGCTGCTGCATGCGGTGATCGTGCTGCTCGAACGCGCGTAGCCCGGGCAAGGCCGAAGCCCGTACCCGGGGCGGCCGCATCACAGTCCCGGATGCGCTGCGCTTATCCGGGCTACGAGGCGTAAAGCCCCTCCCCCTCCGGCGGAGGGGTTGGGGAGAGGGTCGGTATGCCAGCGTGGCGAGAGG
>NZ_AZUZ01000028.1 GCF_000513955.1 Pseudoxanthomonas suwonensis J47 | reverse complement strand
GAGAGCAAGCTCTCCTGTGCTGCCGTTCGACTTGCATGTGTTAGGCCTACCGCCAGCGTTCACTCTGAGCCAGGATCAAACTCTTCACTTAAAACTGCAAAGCCCGAAGGCCTAAAGCTTTTAGCTGCAGAAGTTCTACCCAGCNACGAATCGCTTGCTTAAAGCAATTGACTTGTTGCTGTTTCAAACGTCTGCAAGATGGACAGTCATCCTTCCTGCAGGCGTCCGCACAAGTTACCTGCGCACATTCTCAAAGAGCCCCGGAGTCGGCCTCAGCGCCTTCCTCCGTGCCCCGACGTTTCCGTCGAGGTGAGCCGCACATTCTGGCAGCTCGTTTCGGAAGTGTCAACACCGCGTCAGCGGTATCTTCAGCTTCCGTCGACTTCAGCAGCGAACCGCTTCCGTCGAGGTGAGCCGCACATTTTGGCGACTCTTTCCGGATTCGTCAACACCTCGTGAAGAGATTGTTTCGATTCCGTTTCCCCTGGTGGCACCGGACTGTGAAGTCCGTTTCCGCCGAGGGAGCCGCCCATTATAGGAGGCTTCGCGATAACTGCAACACCTTTGTGACGCCGGTGTTGCCGTTGCCGGCCCTGCTTCTGCGTTCCCGAAAGAGCCTGCAGCTGCGAGGGGCGCGCATTGTGCTCGCCCAAGACAGGTTTGTGAACCCCCTGCGTGAAAAATTTCAGCAGGTGGCTCATCGTGCGGCGATTTCAGGGCCTTTCGCCCCCGCGGGAGCCTGTAGTGATGACGGCAACCTGCCTGCCGACCCATGGCCAGCTTCGGAAGAAGCCGCGGCAGCACGGGGGTAGGCCGCATCGCGCGGTTCCGCGTCCTGCTCCAACGCGCGAACGCAGCACATCCATGTGCTGCTTGCGGCCTCCCCCCGCACTACCGCGTCTTCCGGCGACTCGAGGATCACCGCTTCGTTCCCCCCTCTCCTCCCGGAAAGAAGGTCAGCCGGGATCGGAAACGGCAGGAATGGCACGCCATGCGATGCCGTGCGCGTTGCAGCGCTCCTGCAACCTCTGGTGCAGCTGCGCCGGGACCGGGCCTTCCAGGAGGAGGACCACGCGGGCGCCGTCGGCTGCCAGGTGCAGCGCGCGCTCCGCGGCGGCGGCCGGGTCGGCTTCGCGGACGCGGTGGGCGTCGCGACGCGCCGGCTCCAGGGCCTCGGCGGGGGTGCCGGCAGCCAGCACGATCGCGTCGGCTTCGTTGAGGGCACGCAGGCCGCGCAGCGTATACAGGTCGGTGGCCGGGGCGGCTTCCACCAGCGAAAGCGCGCCGCCGGCGTCCATGCCCTCGCCCGCCGCCTCCAGTTCTTCAAGGAACCGCGCTTCGGCGGCGGCGGCACCACCGGCTTCGAATGCGTGGTCCAGGCGGCCGTCGAGCATGCGTTCGAACCAGCGCCGCCGGGTCGTGGTCGACGGCAGGCGCTCGCGGATGCGTTCGCGGTGGCGGCCGAACAGCGCCGCCAGCGTGCCCAGCGAGGGTTCGAGCAGGGTTTCCAGGCGCTCGCGCACGCGTCGCGCCAGCATCGGCGCGGCGCCGGCGGAGGAAATGGCTACCACCAGCGGCGCGCGGTCGACGACGGCCGGGACCTGGAAGGTGGACAGCGCCGCGTCGTCGACCACGTTCACCAGGCGGCGGCGGCGGCCGGCCTCGGCAGCCAGGCCGGCATTGAAGGCGACGTCGTCGGTGGCGGCGACCGCCAGCCAGATCGCGTCGAGACAGGCCGGGTCGAAGTCGCCGGCCAGGCGCTCGATGCGGCCGGTCTCGAGCGCTTCGCGCAGTTCGGGGTGAAGCACCTCGCGCGCATGCAGGCGGACCAGGGCGCCGGCCTTGAGCAGCGCGGCGACCTTGCGGGCGGCGACTTCGCCGCCGCCCACCACCAGTACTTCGCGTCCTTCCAGTTCGGCGAACAGGGGATACAGCGCCATGCGGCCAGCCCTTGCGGAGACAGGCGCATCCTGTGGGCTGCGCGCACGAATGTCGATGCCGCGCGCGACGCGCGGCGGATCAGCCGGCGAGGAAGCCGCCCAGCCAGGCGGCGACGGCGGCGGCCTGGTCCATATGCAGGTGGTGGCCACCCGGCAGCACGGTCGCCTCGGCCTGCGGCAGGGCGGCCAGGCGCGCGCGCCGCAGCGGATCCGGGAAGTACGGCTGCGCCGGATCGGCGTAGAGGATGCGCAGCGGACAGCTGATCGCGGCCAGCAGGTCCAGCACCTGGGCTTCGTCCAGGCGGGTCGCGGCCGGCAGGGTCAGGCGCGGATCGCTGGACCAGACGTGGCCGCCGGGCGCCTCGCGGGTGCCGCGTTCGACCAGCAGGCGCGCGTTGGCTTCGTCCAGCTGGCTGGCCTGCATGCGCGCACGCACCGCCACGGCCAGGTCGGGGAAGACGCGCAGCGACTTGCCGGGCAGCGCGCGGGCGGTGGCCACCGCGTTGCGCAGGCGGCTGGCGGTGTTCTCCGGGGTCTCGGCCAGTGGGCCGAGGTTCTCGATGAGCGCAAGCCGCTCCACCCGCGCCGGTGCGGCCGCGGCGACCAGGGTGGCGATCGCCGCGCCCATCGAATGACCAAGCAGGGCGAAGCGGTCCCAGCCCAGCGCGTCGGCAGCGTCGAGGGTGGCGTGCAGGTGGGTGGTCAGGCCGTATTCGGCGCCTGTCGGCAGGTGGGCGCTGCGGCCGTGGCCGGGCAGGTCGAGCAGCAGCACGTCCAGTTCCGGCAGGTGCGGCAGCAGCGGCAGGAAGCTGGCGGCATTGTCGAGCCAGCCATGCAGGGCGATCACCCGCGGCCTGCCGCGACGCTCCAGGCGCAGGCCGGCCAGCTCGCCCCACGCCACCGGCAGGTGCAGTTCCGTGGGACTCACCGGGTCACGGCTCGCAGGCGACGCGGCGCGCCAGCTGGGCCAGCGCGTCGGCGTGCGAGGGGTGGTCGTTCAGGCAGGGGATGTAGGACAGGCGCCCGCCCCTGGACTGGAAGTGTTCGGCCAAGCCGAGGGCCACCTCTTCCAGGGTCTCGATGCAGTCCACGGCGAAACCCGGGCAGACCACGTCGACCTCGCGCACGCCTGCCTCGGCCAGGCGGTCCAGCTCCGCAAGGGTCGACGGCTCCAGCCAGCGTTCGCGGCCGAAGCGCGACTGGAACGACATCGACCACTGCGAAGGCTCCAGGCCCAGGCTGGCCGCCACCGCGTTGGCGCTGTCGGTGCAGCGTTGCGGATACGGGTCGCCGGCATCGGCGAGCCGCTGCGGGATGCCGTGGAAGGAGAACAGCAGGTGCCGGCCGGCGCCGTGCTGGTGGCGGTAGCGGCTGACCGAGTTGGCCACCGCGCCGACCCAGGCCGGATCGGTCGAATAGTCCTCGACCAGGGTCACGTCCATGCCCTGGGTTTCCTCGGCGACCACGTCGGCGACCGAGGCGGTGGTGGTGGTCGAGTACTGCGGGTACAGCGGCAGCACGACCAGGCGACGGACCCCTTCGGCACGCAGCGCGCGCAGGGCGCTGCGCAGGGCCGGGGCGCCGTAACGCATCGCCGACAGCACCCGCCACTGCGGCAGGCGCTCGGCCATCGCCGAGGCCAGGCGCTGGGTGTAGACCAGCAGCGGCGAACCTTCGTCCAGCCAGACCTTGGCGTAGTTGGCCGCCGAGCGCGGCCCGCGCAGCGGCAGGATCAGGCCGTGCAGCAGCGGCTTCCACAGCAGCGGCGGGATCGACACCACCCGTGGATCGCCGAGGAACTCGGCCAGGTACCGGCGCACGGCCGGCGCGGTGGGCGCGTCGGGCGTGCCCAGGTTGACCACGATCAGCGCGGTGTCGGGTGCGTCGGCCATGCCCCATTCTGACAGAGAGACCGGATGCGGTCGCGCGGCCCCCTGTACGCAGGGCGTGTCGTCATGGACGATTCATGGCGCGCTCATTAGCTTCGGTCGCGTCCGCGGCGGGGAGCCGCATCCCAAGTCATTCCGGAGCCATCGCATGCCGCGTCTTCCGAAGATCCTCCTGGCGCTCACCCTCCTGTTCGCCGCCGGCCATGCCGCCGCTGCGCCGTCGGAGGACGAACGCGCGCGCAACGCGGTGCGGGTGCTGGCCGAGATCCAGCAGATCCCCGAGCAGGCGATCCCGGACAAGCTGCTGGACGAGGCCCGCGCCATCGTCGTCATCCCGGACACGATCAAGGCCGGCCTGGTGCTGGGCGGCCGCCGCGGCCATGGCCTGATGTCGGTGAAGGCCGCCGACGGCACCTGGTCCAACCCGGTGTTCGTGACGCTGACCGGCGGCAGCATCGGCTTCCAGGCCGGCGTGCAGTCGGCCGACGTGGTGCTGGTGTTCCGCAACGACCGCAGCCTCGACAACGTGGTCAACGGCAAGTTCACCCTCGGCGCCGACGCCGGCGTGGCGGCCGGCCCGGTCGGGCGCAACGCCGCCGCGGCCACCGACGGCCAGCTGAAGGCCGAGATCTGGTCGTGGTCGCGCGCCCGCGGCCTGTTCGCCGGCGTGTCGCTCGACGGCGCCGTGCTGCAGATCGACCGCGACGCCCAGGCCCGCATCTACGGCCCGAACACCACTCCGCGCATGGTCTTCGAGGGCCGCGCCCAGGGCGCGCCGTCCGACGCGGTGGTCTCGTTCCGCGACCAGCTGGAGGAAGCGACCCACAACGCGCGGGTTGCCCGTTCCGGCGGCAGCGCCGCCCCGGCAGCCGCGCCGACGGCCCAGGCCGCACAGCCGGTGGACACCGCGCAGACCCTGCCGGCGGTGCCGGCGCAGCCCGCGACCAGCGGCCCGGCGCCGAGCCAGGGCTTCGAGCCGGTGGAAGACAGCGGCACCCGGACCGAACCGCTGCCGTAAGGCTGCGCTATCCTGTCCGCCCTCTCTAATTCTGCGAGCTTGCCATGGGCGGTCTGAGCATCTGGCATTGGATCATTGTGCTGGTGGTGGTGCTGCTGGTGTTCGGCACCAAGCGCCTGCGCAATGCCGGCCGCGACCTGGGCGAAGCGGTCAAGGGCTTCAAGGACGGCATGCGCGAACCGGAGAAGCCGGCCGGCCAGATCGGCGACGAGCGCCGGTCCGAGGAAAAGGCCGAGTCCGAGCGCGACCGCGCCCAGCACTGATCCCGCGTCGGTCGCACGCGGATGTTCGATATCGGCTTCGGCGAACTGCTGCTGATCGCAGTGGTCGCGCTGGTGGTGCTTGGCCCGGAGCGGCTGCCCAAGGCGGCCCGCTTCGCCGGGCTGTGGGTGCGCCGCGCCCGCGCGCAGTGGTATTCGGTGAAGGCCGAACTGGAGCGCGAGCTGGAGGCCGAGGAACTCAAGCGCAGCGTGCAGGAGACCCAGGCCGCACTGAAGCAGGCGCAGTCGCGCTTGCAGGACGAGCTGGGCCAGGTGCAGACCCGGGTGCAGGAAGGCCTGGACAGCGCCGGCCGGCAGCTCGACGAAGTCCGCCGCCAGGTAGAGGACGCGGCCCCGCCGGCCGATGCCGGCAGCGCGCCGGCCGGCGATCCCGTTCTCCCGGCACTGCCGGATGCGGGCACCCCCACCCCATCGGATACGGAGCATGGCGATGAACCACGCCGGTCCTGAGTCCGATACCGAAAGCAGCCTGATGGAGCACCTGCTCGAGCTGCGCACGCGCCTGCTGCGCGGCCTGGCCGGGCTGGTGCTGGTACTGCTGCTGTTGCTGCCGTTCGCCAACCGGCTCTACGCCTGGCTGGCGGCGCCGCTGCTGGACAAGCTGCCGGCCGGCGGCCAGCTGATCGCGGTGCAGGTGGCGTCGCCGTTCTTCACCCCGATCAAGCTGGCGTTCTTCGTCGCCCTGCTGTTCTCGGCGCCGTGGCTGCTGTACCAGGCCTGGGCCTTCGTCGCGCCGGGCCTGTACCAGCGCGAGAAACGCCTGGCGATGCCGCTGCTGGTGTCGGCGGTGACCCTGTTCTACGCCGGCTGCGCCTTCGCCTACTTCGTGGTGCTGCCGGCGGTGTTCGGCTTCCTCGCCGCGATCAAGCCCGAAGGCGTGGCGATGATGACCGACATCAACGCCTACCTGGACTTCGTGCTGGTGATCTTCCTGGCCTTCGGCGCCAGCTTCCAGCTGCCGGTGGCGCTGGTGATCCTGGTGGCGCTGGGCTGGGTCACGCCCGACCAGCTGCGCTCCGGGCGCGGCTACGCGATCGTCGGCATCTTCATCCTGGCGGCGATCATCACCCCACCGGACGTGGTCTCGCAGCTGCTGCTGGCCGTGCCGATGTGCCTGCTGTACGAGGCCGGCATCATCGCCTCGCGGATGGTGGCGCGGCGCCACGCCGCCGACGCCACCGACTGAGGCCGGGCCTCAGGCTTCGAACCGGCCGGTGGCCACCGCCGCGACCGGGGCCGCCTGCCCGAACAGCTGGGTCCAGGCGGTATAGACCGCGCCGGCCAGCAGTGGCATCAGCACCGCCATCATCAGCATCTGCGCGATCCACATCGCCACCACCGGCCCGGCCAGCAGCTGCACCACCAGGGTCAGCATCAGCACGCCGAAATAAATCGCGAAGATCGCGACCATCACCAGCAGCAGGAACACCACCAGTGCCGGCAGGTTGCGCAGGCAGGCGCGCAGGCTGTCGCCCATCGCCGGCAGGCCGTCGCGGCGGTCGAACAGGATCCGCGGCACCGACACGAACACGGTCATCGCCACCGCCACCGCCGCGGCCAGGCCCAGCAGCAGCCACAGCAGGATGCGGCCGGAGGGCAGCCCGGCGACCAGCGCCTCGACTTCCTCGGGCGTCGGCTGCTGCCCGGCCTGGGCCATCGCATTGAGTTCCTCGCTGGCCTGGGCCAGGTGCTGCAACTGCTGCGGCCCGACCAGGACCAGCAGCATCACGCCCAGCAGCAGGCCGGCGGCGACCTGCGGCAGCAGGGTCGCCAGCAGCTGCGGCCAGCGGCCCTCGTTCCAGCCCTGCAGCAGGTGCGCCGGCAGGGCCGGACGGCCGTGCGCGACCTCGCGCACCGCCCAGACCAGGCCGGCGAACAGCACCGGGCCGGCCAGCGCCACCAGCAGCTGCAGGATCGTGCCCAGCGCCGGTACCGCCAGGCCCAGGGTCACCACCAGCGAGGCCAGCAGGCCCCACAGCGCACCCAGCGTGCCCAGCGCGACCGGCGCGCGGCGCAGCAGGGTGAATCCACCCAGCACCCATTCGGCGCCGGCCGAAGCCGGCAGCTTGCGTATCGTGTCCATCCTGTTCCCGTTGAGGCGCGGCCGCGAACCGGACGCGCGCCGTGGATTATCGGTGATCGGCCACCGGAATGCCGTGGCCGTGCGGCGTTTTCCTCAGGCCTGCGGCGCCGGCCGCGCGGCGCTGCCGCGCGCGTGCTGGACGAAGCGCCGCAGCAGGCGCCGGGCCTGCGGCGCCGCGCTGACCTCGCGGGCCACGGTGCGCGGGCAGCGGCCATGGTTGCGCAGGCATTCGGCGCGGGCCTGCACGTAGCCACGCATGTGGTGGGTGGCGAACTCCGGGTGGAACTGCACGCCCCAGGCCTGACCGCCCCAGCGGAAGGCGTGGCAGCCGTCCTGCTCGGACCGGGCCAGCACCGTCGCCCCTTCCGGCGGCCGCAGAACGGTCTGCAGGTGGGTGGCATGGGCGGCGAAGCGGGCCGGCATCCCGGCGAACAGCGGGTCCTCGAACGCCGGCGGATGCAGGTCGATGAACACCGTGCCGGACTCGCGCCCGGCCGGGTTGTAGTCGACCTCCCCGCCCAGGGCGTGGGCCAGCAGCTGGTGGCCGTAGCAGATGCCCAGCAGCGGGGTGCCGTCCTGGACCGCCTCGCGGATCCAGCCGGCGGTGCGCTCGCTCCACTCGGCGCGGTCGGTGACGAAGGCGGCCGAGCCGCTGACGATCACCCCGGCCACGCTGGACGCCTCCGGCAGCGGGTCGCCCCGTTCGGCGTTGACCTCGACCACCTCGCCGGCCCGCAGCCCGGCGGCGACCCGGATCCAGTGCGGGAAGCGCCCGTAGCGCTTGAGGCTGCCCACCGGCTGGCCGGTTTCGACGATGAGGAAGGGCGCGCGGCGGGCGGCGTTCACGGGGGCGGGGGACCAGGGAAAAAGTAGCTTCTGAAACCGTGGAAACCCGCATGGCGCGGGGCCGGCCCTATACTAGCCCGCTTTTCCGCACCGCAATAAAAGCCGATGACCGGACCGACCTTCCAGGGACTGATCCAGGCGCTGAACGCCTACTGGGCAGAACAGGGCTGCGTGCTCATCCAGCCGCTCGACCTCGAAGTCGGCGCCGGCACCTTCCACCCGGCCACCTTCCTGCGCGCGCTCGGTCCGGAGCCGTGGAACGCCGCCTACGTGCAGCCGTCCCGCCGCCCCACCGATGGCCGCTACGGCGAGAACCCCAACCGCCTGCAGCGCTACTACCAGTACCAAGTGGTGATGAAGCCCAACCCGGACAACATCCAGGAGCTGTACCTGGGTTCGCTGAAGGCGCTGGGCATCGATCCGCGCGTGCACGACCTGCGCTTCGTCGAGGACAACTGGGAATCGCCGACCCTCGGCGCCTGGGGCCTGGGCTGGGAGGTCTGGCTCAACGGCATGGAAGTGACCCAGTTCACCTACTTCCAGCAGGCCGGCGGCCTGGAGTGCAAGCCGGTGCTCGGCGAGATCACCTACGGCCTCGAGCGCCTGTGCATGTACCTGCAGAACGTGGACAACGTCTACGACCTCATCTGGACCATCGGTCCCCAGGGTCCGGTGACCTACGGCGACGTGTACCACCAGAACGAGGTCGAGCAGAGCACCTACAACTTCGAATACGCCGACGTCGCCGAGCTGTTCCACCGCTTCGACGCCTGCGAGGCCGAGGCGCTGAAGCTGGTCGAGGCCGGCCTGCCGCTGCCGGCCTACGAGCAGGTGTGCAAGGCCTCGCACTCGTTCAACCTGCTCGATGCGCGCCGCGCGATCTCGGTGACCGAGCGCCAGCGCTACATCCTGCGCGTGCGCCGCCTGGCCCAGGCCGTGGCCGAGGCCTATTACGCCCAGCGCGAGAAGCTCGGTTTCCCCGGGCTGAAGGGCCAGGGCAGCTGAGCCCCACTCCGCCCGGCCGGGCGGGCCGCGAAGCCCGCCGGCCCAGGGCCGAAACGTCATCCGGCGCGATGCGCCACCTTCTCCCGGGAGAAGGGCAAGCCTAAGGTCACGACATGAGCGAACAGAAACCCCTGCTGATCGAACTGGGCACCGAGGAGCTGCCGGTCAAGGCGCTGCCGGGCCTGGCCCAGGCCTTCTTCGACGGTGTGGTCGCGGCGCTGGGCAAGCGCGGCGTAAGCGTGGAAGTGGGCGACGCGCGCCCGCTGTACACCCCGCGGCGCCTGGCGGTGCTGCTGCCGGGCGTGGCCACCGAACAGCCGGAGCAGCGCTCCGAGGTGCTCGGCCCCTACGTGAACATCGCGCTGGACGGCGAAGGCCGCCCGACGAAGGCGCTGGAAGGCTTCGCCGCCAAGGCCGGGCTGGAGTGGACCGCGCTGGAGCGCACCACCGACGCCAAGGGCGAGCGTTTCGTGCACCGCTCGGTGAAGCCGGGCGCGCGCACCGTCGAGCTGCTGCCGGAGATCATCGCCGAGGCCATCGCCGGCATGCCGATCCCCAAGCCGATGCGCTGGGGCGGCCACGACTACGCCTTCGCCCGCCCGGTGCACTGGCTGGTGGTGCTGCTGGGGGGCGACGTGGTCGACGTGGAAGTGCTGGGCGTGAAGTCCGACCGCATGAGCCGCGGCCACCGCTTCGAGCACGACAAGCCGGTGTGGATCGGCCAGCCGGGCGACTACATGGACGCGCTGCAGGGCGCGCGCGTGCTGGTCGATCCGCAGGAACGCCGCGCACGCATCGTCGCCGAGGCGCAGAAGGCGGCCGGACAGGCCGGCGGCACCGCCCGCATCACCGAGGACAACCTCGAGCAGGTGGTGTGCCTGACCGAATGGCCGTCGGCCGTGCTGTGCAGCTTCGAGCGCGACTTCCTCGCCGTGCCGCAGGAAGCGCTGATCGAGACGATGGAGATCAACCAGAAGTTCTTCCCGGTGCTGGACGCCGGCGGCAGGCTGACCGAGCACTTCATCGGCATCGCCAACATCGAGTCGAAGGACGTGGCCGAGGTGCGCAAGGGCTACGAGCGCGTGATCCGCCCGCGCTTCGCCGACGCCAGGTTCTTCTTCGACGAGGACCTCAAGCAGGGCCTGCAGTCGATGGGCGACGGCCTGAAGACCGTCACCTACCAGGCGAAGCTGGGCTCGGTGGCCGACAAGGTCGCGCGCGTGGCCGCGCTGGCCGAGGCGATCGCCGCCCAGGTCGGGGCCGATCCGCAGCAGGCGCGCCGCGCCGCGCAGCTGGGCAAGAACGACCTGCAGTCGCGCATGGTCAACGAGTTCCCGGAACTGCAGGGCATCGCCGGCCGCCACTACGCGCTGGCCGCCGGTGAGCCGAAGGAAATTGCCGTGGCGATCGACGAGGCCTACCAGCCGCGCTTCGCCGGCGACGACATCGCGCTGTCGCCGCTGGGCAAGGTGCTGGCCATCGCCGAGCGCCTGGATACCCTGGCCGGCGGTTTCGCCGCGGGCCTGAAGCCGACCGGCAACAAGGACCCGTTCGCCCTGCGCCGCAACGGGCTGGGCCTGGCGCGCACGCTGATCGAGAGCGGCTTCGACCTGTCACTCAAGGACCTGCTGTCCAGGGCGGTGGAAGCCATCGGCCCGCTGCCCACCGGCAAGGACGGAGCGACCGCGTCCGCCGATGCCGGCGAACTGTACGACTTCATCCTCGACCGCCTGCGCGGCTACTACGCCGACAAGGGCGTGCCAGCGGCGCATTTCAACGCGGTGGCCGAACTGAAGCCGGCCTCGCTGGCCGACTTCGACACCCGCATCGATGCGATCGGCACCTTCGCCGCGCTGCCGGAAGCCGAGGCCCTGGCCGCGGCAAACAAGCGCATCGGCAACATCCTGAAGAAGGCCGACGTCGCCATCCCGGCGATGGAAAACCCGACGCTGTTCACGGAACCGGCCGAGCGCGCCCTCGGCGAGGCGGTGGAAGCGGCGCTGGGCGAAACCGACGCGGCCCTGCACCAGCGCGACTACGTGCGCGTGCTCGAACGCCTGGCGCGGGTGCGCCCGCAGGTCGACGCATTCTTCGACCAGGTCATGGTCAACGCCGAAGACGCCCAGATCCGTGCGAACCGACTGGCCCTGCTCAAGCGCCTGGCCGACCGCTTCGGCGCAGTCGCCGCGATCGGCCACCTGTCCAACTGAACGCAGGTGATGGAAGGTTAACGGGGCCGCGATCGGCCCCGTTATCCTGAGCGCATGCGCCCTCGCCTGCTCCTCGCCCTGCTCCTGTTCCTGGCGGCCTGCCCCGCCTGGGCGCGGGGCACCATCGACCGCGTCGAGATCCGCGGCCTCGAGGACCACGAGGCGATGGAGCACAACGTGCGCCTGGCGCTGGGCGTGACCGCCGCGATCGGCCAGGTGCAGGGCGAATCGCGGCTGGAGTTCCTGCTGCTGAGCGCCGAGCGCGAGGCGCGCCAGGCGCTGGAACCGTTCGGCTACTACTCGCCGGACATCGCCATCGATTCCACGCGCGACGACGACAACCGCATCGTGGTGACGGTGAACGTCGGCCTCGGCGAACCGGTGCGCGTGCGCGACGCCAACGTCGCCATCGCCGGCCCCGGCGGCGAGGATCCGTACCTGGGCGAGGACCTGGCGAAGTTCCGCCCCGCCGTGGGCGAGGCCTTCGACCACACCACCTACGAGGCCAGCCGCGACGCCATCACCCGGCGCCTGGCCGAACGCGGCTATTTCGACGCCGACTTCCTCGAGCGCGAGGTGCGGGTCACCCGCGCCGACTACGCCGCCGACATCGACCTGGTCTGGGACAGCGGCTTCCGCTACGACATGGGCCCAACCACCTTCGACCAGGACTACTTCCGCCCCGGCCTGCTGGAGAAGCTGGTGACCTGGGAGGAAGGCAGCTACTTCCACCAGGGCAAGCTGGACCGGCTGCGCACCTCGCTGGTCAAGCTCGACTACTTCAGCGCGATCGACATCCAGCCGCGCCCGGAGGACGCCACCGACGACCTGCGCGTGCCGATCGACGTCACCCTGGTGCGGGCCAAGCGCAACGTCTACACCGCCGGCCTCAGCTATGGCACCGAGAGCGGCATGGGCGTGCGCTTCGGCGTGGAGCGGCGCTACGTCAACGACCGCGGCCACAAGCTGCTGTGGGACCTGGACTGGGCGCAGAACCGCAAGAACCTGCTGCTGCAGTACCGCATCCCCGCCTTCGCCTGGCTGGACGGCTGGTACACCGGAGCGCTGAGCGCGTACGACGAACAGACCGACTACATCGACCTGCGCAACATCAAGCTGATCGCCAGCCGCAGCGGCGAGATCACCGAACGGCTGACCGCGGTGGCCTCGCTCAACGCGCTGCGCGAGCGCTGGAGCTACGACATGGACGTAGCCACCGGCCAGCGCCTTTACACGTACTCGACCCTGCTGTACCCGGAGCTCACCGTCAACTACATCGGCGTGGACGACCGCCTGTTCCCGCGCAAGGGCATCAGCGGCAGCGTGTCGCTGCGCGGCGGCATCGGCGGCGCGGGCTCGGACACCAGCTTCCTGCAGGGCTGGGCCAGCGCGACCTGGTTCCAGGGCGTGGGCGCGGCGGACCGCTTCATCGTGCGCGGCGAAGCCGGCGCGACCTGGACCGACGACCTGATCGCGATGCCGCCAAGCCTGCGCTTCTTCGCCGGCGGCGACCGCAGCATCCGCGGCTACGCCTGGCGCGAGGTCGGCCCGCGCACGCCGCCGCCGGACAACTTCGCCACCGGCGCGCGCTACGTGCTCACCGGTTCGGTCGAGTACGAGCACTACTTCAATGCCGGGCCATGGGGCATGGCCGCCTTCATCGATGGCGGCGACGCCTTCGACGACAAGTTCGACCTGCACCTGGGCGTGGGCGTGGGCGCGCGCTGGCGTTCGCCGGTCGGTGCGGTGCGCATCGACATCGCCCACGGCCTGGATGACCCGGACTCCGGCTTCCAGCTGTACCTGAGCCTCGGGGCCAACCTGTGAGCGCGCCGGCCACGCCTCCGCCGCCTGCGCCGCGGCCGCGCTTCTACCGGCGCCGCCGTTTCTGGGCCTGGTCCGGCCTGGGCGTGCTGGCGATGGTGGTCGGCGCCGTGGTGCTGCTGTACTGGCTGCTGCAGACCGTGGCCGGGCGCGACGTGCTGCTGGCGCAGGTGATCTCGCGCCTGCCGGTCGGCGCCACCCTCACCTGGGAGAAGGCCGAGGGCCCGCTGGCCGGGCCGCTGACCCTGCACAACCTGGACTTCCGCTACCAGGACTACCGCTTCACCGCGCGGCGCGCGCACCTGGATCCGGACATCCGCCCGCTGCTCGGCCGCCGGCTGCGCCTGGACGCCTTCGAGATCGAGGGCGCCACCCTCAACCTGATGCGCAGCGACGAGCCGTTCGAGCTGCCGCGCTGGCCGGAGTCGCTGCCGGCGATCGAGATGCCGCTGGCGATCCAGGCCGACCGCATCGTCATCGACGGCCTCACCGTCACCTCCGGCGGCGAGCACGTGATCGACATCCGCCACCTGCGCGGCGGCATCGACATCGCCAACGGCTTCCTGCACGCCGAACAGCTGAAGATCGACAGCGACCGCGGCCTGTTCTGCGTGCACGGCAACTACGAGCCGGTGAACGACTACCGCAGCAACCTGCTGGTCACCGCGGTGCTGCCGGTGGCGCACGGCCACAGCTCGCCGCGCGTCGGCCTGCTGGCGCAGGGCGACCTGTCGGGGATGAAGGTCGGCATCGGCGGACGCGCGCCGCAGCCGCTGCGCGCCACGCTGACGCTCGGCGGCAACGAGGAAGCACCCACCTGGCACCTGCTCGCGCGCAGCGAGGGCCTGGATCCGGCGCTGCTCACCACCGGCGAACCGTCCTCGAGCCCGGTGGAATTCGACGTGCAGGCCAGCGGCACCGGCGGCGCGGCCGACATTTCCGGCCGGGTCGCCTTCGCCGGCCAGCAGGTCACCATCGCGCCTTCGCACGTGAAGCTGCACGAGCAGGTGCTGGAAGTGGCGCCGCTGGCGCTGGAGCTGTACGGCGGCACCGCCCGCCTGCGTGGCCGCGCCGACTTCACCGATCCGGAAGGCGGCCGCTTCCGCTTCGCCCTCGACGCGCGCGGGCTGGTGTTCGAGGCGACGGATCCGGCGACGCCGGCGATCGGCGTGGATGCGGCGCTGGGCCTGGCCGGTTCGATGAAGAACTGGGCTGCCTACGGCGACGCCAGCCTGCGCCGCGACAGCCAGCAGGCCGAGCTGGTGCTGGACGTGCGCGGCGACGACCGCCGCGCGCGCATCCATTCGCTGCAGGCGAGCATGCCCACCGGCACCCTGCGCGCCACCGGCGAGGCCGGCTGGGACCCGCGGCTGGACTGGGAGCTGGCGCTGGCGCTGGACGGCTTCGACCCGGGCTATTTCGCGCCGGGCTGGGACGGCAACGTCAACGGCCGCATCGCCACCACCGGCCGCGCGCGCGACGGCGGCGGCTTCGATGCGGACGCGCAGGTGCAGTCGCTCGGCGGCCGCCTGCGCGGGCGCGCGCTGTCCGGCAACGGTCGCTTCAGCCTGCGCGGCGAGGAAGGCGAGGGCGAGCTGGCGCTGGCACTGGGCCAGAGCCGCGTGCGCGCCAGCGGTCGCGTCGGCAACCGCATCGACGTGACCGCGCAGCTGGCGCCGCTGCGCATCGACGACGTGCTGCCCGATGGCGCCGGCGAGGTGCAGGGGTCGCTGCAGCTGACCGGCACCCGCCAGGCGCCGGACCTGGAGGCGGACGTGCAGGCGCGCGGCGTGCGCTGGGACGAATGGAGCGCCGGCGCGGTGGACCTGCGCGGCCGGCTGCCGTGGCGCGGGGCGCGGGGCGACCTGGTCCTGCAGGGCCGCGAGCTGGACGTCGGCATCGCGCTGCGCCAGCTCGACGTGCATGCGCGCGGCGCGGTCGAGGACCTCGAGTTGCAGGTGTCCGCCGACAGTCCCGACATGGCTGGCCTGCAGCTGGCCGGCCAGGTGCACCGGCGCGGCACCGCCTGGCAGGGCTCGCTGGACCGCTTGCGGATCGAGCCGGCGCGCGGCAATGCCTGGGCGCTGGATGCGCCGGCGGCCTTCAGCGTGCAGGGCCAGCGCTGGCAGCTGCAACCGGCCTGCCTGTCCACCCGCGGCTTCGGCGACGGGCAGCTGTGCGCGCACGCCGACTGGCCACGCGAGGGCCTGGTCGTGCACAGCGACCGCCTGCCGCTGACCCTGTTGCAGCCGTGGCTGCCCGACCAGGGCGGCCGCGCCCTGATCCTGCGCGGCGAGCTGAGCCTGGACGCCAGCATCCGCCCGCTGGGCAACCGCTGGGCTGGCGGCGTGCACCTGGCCTCGCCCGACGGCGGCCTGCGCCTGGGCAACAACGCGCGCCGCGAGATGTTCCGCTACGACAACTTCAGCCTCGACCTGGACTTCGACCCGCAGAAGATCCACGGCCGGCTCGGCACCGGCTTCAAGGGCAACGGCTACATCGACGCGACCTTCGACACCGGCTGGGAGCCGCATTCGCCGCTGACCGGCGAGCTGTACACCTACATCTCGCAGCTGTTCTGGCTGGAGCTGTTCTCGCCGGACCTGGTGCGCCCGCGCGGCGTGCTGCGCGGGCACATGAGCATCCGCGGCACGCGCAGCCAGCCGCTGATGGGCGGGCAGCTGCTGCTGGAGGATTTCCAGGGCGAACTGCCGGCGCTGGGGCTGAGCCTCAGCGAGGGCAAGGGCAGCCTCGATGCGCAGCCGGACGGTTCGGCGACGGTGTCGGCATCGGTCAACACCGGCGAGCAGCCGCTGATGCTGGACGGCCGCCTGTCCTGGTTCGGCCAGGCCACGCCGCTGGAACTGCGCATCCACGGCCAGGACGTGCTGATCGCCGACACCGAGATGCTCAACGCCACCGCCAACCCGGACCTGCAGTTCAGCATGGACGGGCCGACCATGGTGCTGCGCGGCGAGGTGGAAGTGACCCGGGCGAAGGTCAACCTCGAGCGCTTCGAGCAGGGCGTGTCGGCTTCCGAGGACGTGGTCGTGGTCGATCCGGTGGATCCGGAGGAACAGCGCAGCGCGCCGCTGGACATGGAGCTGACCCTGGCCATCGCCGACAACGTGACGATCAGCGGCTACGGCCTCAACGGCACCATGAGCGGCCGCCTGGACGTGCGTTCGCGACCGGGCCACGAGATGTTCGCCACCGGCGCGCTGTCGGTCGGCGGGCGCTACCGCGCCTACGGCCAGGACCTGACCATCACCAACGGCCAGCTGACCTGGAGCAACGACCAGATCGCCGACCCGCGCATCAACCTGCGCGCCGAGCGCCGCATCGGCGACGTGCTCGCCGGCATCGACGTGTCCGGCAGCGCCACCGCGCCGCAGCTCAACGTCTGGTCCAACCCGGCGATGCCGCAATCCGAGGCGCTGGCCTACCTGATGCTCGGCCGCAGCCTGGAAGGCGCCACCCGCAGCCAGGCGCAGCAGGTCACCGCGACCTCGGCCGCGCTGTCGGCCGGCACCGGCCTGCTCGCCGCGCAGCTGGGCACGCGGCTGGGCTTCGACGACGCCGGGGTGATGCATTCGCGCGCGCTCGGCGGCTCGGTGGTGGGCATCGGCAAGTACCTGTCGCCGCGCATCTACGTCGGCTACGGCGTGTCGATGGTCGGCGCCGGCCAGGTCGTGGTGCTGAAGTTCCTGCTCAACCGCGGCTTCGACGTGGAGCTGGAATCGAGCACGGTGGAGACCCGCGGTTCGGTCAACTGGCGCACCGAGCGCTGAGCGCGCGTGACCTGCGGCGGTTGTCGCCGGCGCCGCGGGCGGGCTAACTTCGCCGGCTGACCCGTTCCATGGAATACCGATGAAGCCGACCCGGATCGCCACCGCCGTGGCCCTCGCCTGCCTTGCCGCGCTGCCCGCCGCCCATGCCGACGAAGGCATGTGGATGCCCTCGCAGCTGCCGCAGATCGCCGCGCAGATGCGCCAGGCCGGTTTCGCCGGCGATCCGGCCGGGCTGGCCGACCTCACCGCCGCCCCCCTCAACGCGGTGGTGCGCGCCGGCGGTGGCACCGGCGCCTTCGTCTCCGCCGACGGCCTGGTGCTGACCAACCACCACGTCGCCTACGGCGTGATCCAGTACAACAGCAGCCCGCAGCGCAACCTCATCGACAACGGCTACATCGCCGCCGACCGCGCCGGCGAGCTGCCGGCCAACCCGGACTTCCGCGTGCTGGTCACCGTCGGCTTCGACCGGGTCACCGACGAGGTGCTGGCGCAGGCGCGCGGCAAGCAGGGCCGTGCCTACTACGACGCCGTCGACGCGGCCAGCAAGCGCATCGTCGCCGAGTGCGAGCGCGAGGCCGGCTACCGCTGCAGCGTCGCCAACATGTACGCCGGCACCGACTTCTACCGGATCCGCCAGCTGGAACTGCGCGACCTGCGCCTGGTCTACGCGCCGCCGCGCGCGATCGGCAACTACGGCGACGAGATCGACAACTTCATGTGGCCGCGCCACACCGGCGACTTCACCCTGCTGCGCGCCTATGTCGGCCCCGACGGCAAGCCGGCGGCGTACTCGCCGGACAACGTGCCGTTCCAGCCGCCGTCGCACCTGCAGCTGGCGAAGGACGGCCCGCGCGAGGGCGACTTCGCCATGCTCGCCGGCTATCCGGGCGTAACCTTCCGCCACCGCACCGCCGCCGAGTTCGCCGAGCAGGTGGAATGGACCCTGCCGGCGCGGGTGGAGGTGATGGACGCGCTGCTGGCCGCGATCGACGCCTCCACCCGCGGTAACGCCGAGGCCGCCACGCGCTACGCCTCGCAGGTGCAGAGCCTGAAGAACAACCGCAAGCGCGCCGCCGGCGAACTGGAAGGCCTGCGCCGCAGCGACGCGGTGCGCCAGCGCGCGCAGGACGAGAAGGCGATGCTCGCCGCCACCAGCGCCGCCGACCGCAAGCGGATCCAGGCGCTGGCCGAGGTCCTCGCCGCTGCTTCGGCCAACCGCGAGCGCGACCTGCTGCTGGGCCTGGTCGCCTCGCAGACCCAGCTGCTGCGCTCGGCGCTGCAGCTGGAACGCCTGCGCATCGAGTCGGCCAGGCCGGACGCCGAACGCGAGAAGGGTTTCCAGGCACGCGACGTGGCGCTGATCGAAGGCATGCTGCGCCAGGTCCAGCGCCGCTTCGATCCGCAGGTGGAGAAGGCGCTGCTTCGTGAACTGCTGGGTCGCTACCTGGCGCTGCCGCAGGCGCAGCGCGTGCCCGAGTTCGACGAAGCCTTCGGCCGCACCCCGGCCGAGCTGGAGCAGACCCTGGAGCGCCTGTACGCGGCCACCGGCCTGGGCGACGAGCAGGCGCGACTGTCGCGCCTGGAAGCAGCCCGCCAGGGCCAGGCGATGGACGCCGACCCGATGCTGGAACTGGCCGCGCGGCTGGTGCCGGCGCAGGTCCGCCTGGAAGCCGAGAAGAAGGCCAGCGAGGGCGAGCAGCTGCGCCTGCGCCCGGCCTACATGCACGCACTGGCCGCCTGGCGCGCGAAGCAGGGCCGCCCGCTCTACCCCGACGCCAACGGCACCCTGCGGGTGAGCTACGGCAACCTGCAGCGCCTGGAGCCGCGTGACGCGGTGACCTATGCACCGGTGACCACGGTGGCCGGGATCGTCGAGAAGAACACCGGCCAGGTCCCGTTCGACGCGCCGCAGCCGCTGCTGGACGCGATCGCGCGCGGCGACTTCGGCGACACCGCCGACCCGGCGCTGGGCACGCAGACGGTCAACTTCCTCACCAACCTCGACACCACCGGCGGCAACTCCGGCTCGCCGGTTCTCAACGCCCGCGGCGAGCTGATCGGCCTGAACTTCGACAGCAACTGGGAAGCGGTCAGCGCCAGCTGGTGGTTCGACCCGCGCTACAAGCGCGCCGTCCACGTCGACATGCGCTACATGCGCTGGCTGATGGAAACGGTCTACCCTGCACCGCACGTGCTGCGGGAAATCGGGCTGTAAGCCACGCCACCTCCCTGCCGGCACGTCCACATCGGCCGACAGGGAGGTGCGACTGGGCATTCCCACCCTGGAGGAAGCGCGGGCCCGCGCTGCCAGCATGGGCGGCTGATCCGGAACCTGCTGGACCGCCGCGGCCCGCTTGTCAACGGGTTACATCGCCGCGGCGCGGTTGCCACAATCCGGTTCCGCTTTTCCGCAGCAGAACCGCAGTCCATGACCGAGATTTCCCCTGCGCTCGCGCGCAAGATCGCCCAGACCATCGCCGAGGAGATCGGCGCGCAGACGCAGCAGGTGCAGGCCGCCGTTGCGCTGCTCGACGAGGGCGCGACCGTGCCGTTCATCGCGCGCTACCGCAAGGAAGTCACCGGCGGCCTGGACGACACCCAGCTGCGCAACCTCGAGGTGCGCCTGGCCTACCTGCGCGAGATGGAGGACCGCCGCGCCTCGATCCTGGCCAGCATCGAGGAACAGGGCAAGCTCACCGATGAGCTGCGCGCGCAGATCGAAGAGGCCGACAGCAAGTCGCGCCTGGAAGACCTGTACCTGCCGTACAAGCAGAAGCGCCGGACCCGCGCGCAGATCGCCCGCGAAGCCGGCCTGGAGCCGCTGGCCGACGGCCTGATCGAGGATCCGGCCCGCGTTCCGGAAGAGTTCGCCGCCGGCTTCGTCGACGCCGAAAAGGGCGTGGCCGACGCGAAGGCCGCGCTGGAAGGCGCGCGCGCGATCCTGATCGAACGCTGGGGCGAGGACGCGACCCTGCTCGGCGAGCTGCGCGCATGGCTGGAGCGCGAGGGCGTGATCCGCTCGAAGGTGGTCGAGGGCAAGGAAGCGGCCGGCGAGAAGTACCGCGACTATTTCAACCACGCCGAACCGCTGGCGAAGATCCCCTCGCATCGCCTGCTGGCGCTGTTCCGCGGCCGCCGCGAGGAGTTCCTGCAGCTGGACCTGGAAGCCGGCGCCGACGCCGACGCGGGCAATGCCTACGCCGAAGGCCGCATCGCCCTGCACGCCGGCATCGCCGACAAGGGCCGCCCGGCCGACGCCTGGCTGCGCAACGCCTGCCGCCTGGCCTGGCGCGCCAAGATCCACCTGCACCTGATGCTCGACCTGTTCAACCAGGCGCGCGAGAAGGCCGAGGCGGAGGCCATCGCCGTGTTCGGCGACAACCTCAAGGACCTGCTGCTGGCCGCGCCGGCCGGCCCGAAGGCGGTGCTGGGCCTGGACCCGGGCCTGCGCACCGGCGTGAAGGTCGCGGTGGTCGATCCCACCGGCAAGCTGGTCGCCACCGACACCATCTACCCGCACGAGCCGAAGCGGCAGTGGGACCAGTCGCTGGCCACGCTGCGCAGGCTGTGCCTCGCCCACGGCGTGCAGCTGGTCGCGATCGGCAACGGCACCGCCTCGCGCGAAACCGACAAGCTCGCCGGCGACCTGCTCAAGGTGGTGCCCGAGCTGAAGATGCAGAAGATCGTGGTCAGCGAGGCCGGTGCCTCGGTGTACTCGGCCTCGGAGCTGGCGGCGAAGGAATTCCCCAACCTGGACGTGTCGCTGCGTGGCGCGGTCTCGATCGCGCGCCGACTGCAGGATCCGCTGGCCGAGCTGGTCAAGATCGAGCCCAAGGCGATTGGCGTGGGCCAGTACCAGCACGATGTCGACCAGTTCCGCCTGGCGCGTGCGCTCGACGCGAAGGTGGAGGACTGCGTGAACGCGGTCGGCGTTGACGTGAACACCGCTTCGGCCGCGCTGCTTGCGCGCGTGTCCGGCCTGACCCCGACCGTGGCCGAGAACATCGTCGCCTTCCGCGACCACAACGGCGCCTTCCCCTCGCGCAAGGCCCTGCTCAAGGTGCCGCGCCTGGGCGAGAAGACCTTCGAGCAGTGCGCCGGCTTCCTGCGCATCGCCGACGGCGAGCAGCCGCTGGACGCCTCGGCCGTGCACCCGGAAGCCTATCCGGTGGTCGAGCGCATCCTCGCCGGCAGCGGCAAGCAGGTGAAGCAGATCATCGGCGACAGCGCCTTCCTGCGTTCGCTCAAGCCCGAGCAGTTCACCGACGAGAAGTTCGGCCTGCCGACCGTGCGCGACATCATCAAGGAACTGGAGAAGCCCGGCCGCGACCCGCGCCCGGAATTCAAGGCGGCCAGGTTCGCCGACGGCGTGGAGGACATCAAGGACCTGCGCCCGGGCATGATCCTCGAGGGCGTGGTGAGCAACGTCGCCGCGTTCGGCGCCTTCGTCGACATCGGCGTGCACCAGGACGGCCTGGTCCACATCTCCGCGCTGAGCGAGCGCTACGTCAAGGACCCGCGCGACGTGGTCAAGGCCGGAGACATCGTCAAGGTGAAGGTCCTGGAGGTGGACGTGGCGCGCAAGCGCATCGCCCTGACCTGCCGCCTCAGCGACGAACCGGGCCAGGCCAGCGCGCGCGACGCACGTGGCGCCGACCGCGATGCGCGCGGCCCGCGCGGCCACGACCGTGGCCGTGGCGGCAACGGCGGCCGCGCCCCGCAGCCGCAGGCCGCACCGTTCAACAGCGCCATGGCCGACGCGCTGAAGAACCTGCGCCGCAACTGATCCGGCCGGGATGGCAGAAGGGCCGGCATGGCCGGCCCTTCTGCTGCCCGCAGCCTGGAAAGGCCGCTTACGCGGCTTCGGCCGCCTTGCGGAACTCGTCGTAGGCGGCCAGGGCGTTGGCCGCGTACATCAGCGACGGGCCGCCGCCCATGTATACCGCCACGCCGAGCATCTCGCGGAACTCCTCCGGCGTGGCGCCCAGGCGCACCAAGGCCTTGGCATGGAAGCCCAGGCAGGCGTCGCAGCGGTTGGCCACGCCGATCGCCATCGCGATCAGCTCCTTGGTCTTCTCGTCGAGCGCGCCGGGGGCCAGCGCGGCCTTGCTGAGCGCGCCAAAGCCGTGCATCACGTCGGGGTTGTGGGTACGCAGCGGGGTGAGGTTGCGCGAGACCTCGCGGGTCAGGTCCTGGTAGGCGGTGCTCATTGCCATCTCCTTCGTGGGCGGATGCTGCCTAATATATTACCTATTGCTAATTTAGCAACCTATGATATGATGGCGACATGGCTACCAACCGCCAGGACCGCAAGTTCAAGGAGCAGGGCGCCAGCCAGGCCGCGGCGATGCTGCGCGCGCTGGGCAACGAGCAGCGCCTGCTGCTGCTGTGCCTGCTGATCGAGCACGGCGAGATGAACGTCGGCCAGTTGCATGCGGAGGTCGACCTGAGCCAGTCCGCGCTCTCGCAGCACCTGGCGCGGATGCGTGCCGAGGGCCTGGTCGCCTGCCGCCGTGAAGGCCAGCTGGTCCATTACCGCATCGCCGATCCGCGCGTGGAGCGGCTGGTGGCCGCGCTCAAGTCCCTCTTCTGCCCCTGACGGGCGAGACATAGCCATGAAGACCATTGATTCCCGCTCCGCCCACGCCCTGGTCGAACAGGGCGCGCTGCTGGTGGACATCCGTGACCCCGACGAACATGCGCGCGAGCGCATCCCCGGCGCCTGCTGCATCCCGCTGGCACGACTGGGTCTGGCGCCCGAGCTGGCCACTGCGCAAGGGCGCGCCGTCGTGTTCCATTGCCGTTCCGGTATGCGTACGCGCACCAATGCCTCGATCCTCTGCGCGGCGGCAGGGAACTGCGATGCCTACGTGGTCGAAGGCGGCCTGGACGCCTGGAAGCAGGCCGGCCTGCCGGTCGAGCGCGACGCGCGCGCGCCGCTGGAGCTGATGCGGCAGGTGCAGATCGCCGCTGGCAGCCTGGCCCTGGCCGGCACGGTGCTGGCGGCGACGGTCTCGCCCTGGTTCATGCTGGTGCCCGGGATGGTCGGTCTGGGCCTGCTGCTCGCGGGCGTGACCGGCTTCTGCGGCATGGCCCACCTGCTGGCGCGGATGCCGTGGAACCGGCCCCGCGGCGCATGACCCGGCCCTGATGCATCGGCGCGTCTGGCACCACGTTCCCGGGTGTTGCCCCGCTAGACCCAGGCGCAATCCCAGAACGGATAGTCGCGGATGTCGTCGACCAGCCGCGCGCGCAGCGGTTCGGCGACGATGTAGCGGGCCACGGTGCGCAGGTCGTCCTCGCGGCGCAGTGGCCGGTCGTGGAATGCCGGTTCCCACAGCGGGCCAGCGCGCGACAGCACGCGGTTGACCTGCACGCCGGTGACCGACTTCATCCGCTGCACCACCTTCTCCAGCGGATCGCGCTGCCCCACCTGGAGCAGCCAGTGCACCTGGTCGGGCATCAGCACCCAGGCCAGCAGGGTGGCATCGCCATGCGCCAGCGGCTGGCGGAAGGCGCGCACCGCTTCGCAGCCGACATGGAAATTCGAGAACCAGGCCTGGCGGTCGCGGGTGGCGACGCTGACGTGGTAGGCCTGCCCGGGGACGGACAGCCCGCGCTGCCGCACCACGCGCAATCCCTGGAACCGGTCCTCGGTATGCATGTCCATGGACCGCATCCTTGCAAGCGGCCCGTGGGCGGAACAGCGGACTGGTCCGCAATCCGCTGTAGGAATTTTCCACGGCGGAAAGTTGCGGCCGAAAAGGTCCACGCCACGCGCAGTGCGCGCCAGGCCGAGAGGCTCACTCGGCCCATTCCTGGTCGGTGGTGAACACGATCGTCAGCCAGCGGTCCGGCGACTCCGGGCCGATCGCCTCGCCGACCTCGTCGCGCAGCGCGTCCCAGGCTTCCAGCGGACGCGGCGGCGCGCCGCGCGGCACGATGAAGTACAGCTCGATCTGGCGGCCACGCCCGACCCGCGCCACGTACGAGCGGAACGAGACGAAGCCCTCGCGCCGCACCACCTCCGCCGCCACCGCGTCGACCTGCTGCTTCAGCTCCACCGGCGTGACCAGCAGGATGTCGGCGATCGCGCTGCGCACCGCGCCCAGCGGCACCGGGATCACCACCAGGCACACCAGCGCCAGCACCGCCGGGTCTACGTACGGCGCCATCCATGCCCAGCGCGTGCCCTGCATCGCCTTGCCGATGGCGAAAGCCGCCAGCAGCGCGCCGCTGATCGCCGCCGATACCAGCCAGCCGCGTGCCTCCATCGCCACCAGCTGCGAACCGATGCGGCGGTTCGCGCGCATCGCATAGGCGGCCATCGCGATGCTGATGACGACCGTGGCCACGGCATAGACGATGGCCTGGCCGAAGTGCAGCTCGCGGCCGCCGTCGAGGAAACTGCCGATGGCGTTGACCAGTGCGTACGCGGCGGCGGCGGACATCAGCAGGCCGGTCGCGCCGAGCACCATCGGTTCCAGGTGCCAGAAGCCCATGGTGAAGCGCTCGGCGAGGCGCCGGTCCTGCGGATCGTCGGCGGCGTAGCCGGCGATCAGGCGCGCGACCAGCAGCGCCGCCGCGCTGGTGATGCCGTCGGCCAGCGAATAGATGCCGTCGAACACGATCGCGTACGAACCGGACAGCAGGCCGAAGACGATGCCCAGCGCCGCGACCAGGCCGGTGGCCGCGATCGAGCGGCGCAGGACGCGCTGTTCGCCGCCGCCGGGCGGCAGGTCCTGCACGGGGCCGGACGCTTCGCTCATGCGCGCAGCCTGCACCTTGCGGCCGCGCGGCGCCACCCGCGTCGCTACCCGACGATCAGGCCACCCGGCTGCGGCGCAGGCGCTCCAGGTGGACCAGCAGCAGCGAGATCGCCGCCGGGGTCATGCCCGGGATGCGCTGGGCCTGGCCGATGGTCTGCGGGCGCACCCGTTCCAGCTTCTGCTGCACTTCCGCCGACAGGCCGCGCACCGCGGCGTAGTCGAAGTCCGCGGGAATCGCGGTGTCTTCGTGGCGCTGCTGGCGCGCGATCTCGTCGCGCTGGCGGTCGAGGTAGCCGGCGTACTTCACCGCGATCTCGACCTGCTCGGCCACCTGCGCGTCGTCCACGCCCGGGCCCAGCGCCGGCACCCGCATCAGCGCGGCGTAGCCCAGCTCCGGGCGCTTGATCAGGTCCAGCGCGCTGGTCTCGCGGCTCACCGCCACGCCCAGCACCGCCTCGACCTCGCGGCCGATGGCATTGGCCGGCGTCGCCCACAGCGCGCGCAGGCGCGCGGTCTCGCGCTCGATCGCCTCGCGCTTGGCCTCGAAGCGCGCCCAGCGCGCGTCGTCGACCACGCCCAGCTCGCGGCCGCGCGGGGTCAGGCGCAGGTCGGCATTGTCCTCGCGCAGCTGCAGCCGGTACTCGGCGCGGCTGGTGAACATGCGGTACGGCTCGTTGGTGCCGTGGGTGATCAGGTCGTCGACCAGCACGCCCAGGTAGGCCTCGTCGCGGCGCGGCGCCCAGCCTTCGTGGTCGCGCACGTGGCGGGCGGCGTTGATGCCGGCCAGCAGGCCCTGCGCCGCCGCTTCCTCGTAGCCGGTGGTGCCGTTGATCTGGCCGGCGAAGAACAGGCCGGAAACCGCCTTGGTCTCGAGCGTGGCCTTCAGCCCGCGCGGGTCGAAGAAGTCGTATTCGATCGCGTAGCCGGGGCGGGTGATGTGCGCGTTCCCGAAGCCGCGGATCGAACGCACCAGCTCCAGCTGCACGTCGAACGGCAGCGAGGTGGAGATGCCGTTCGGGTAGATCTCGACCACGTCCAGCCCCTCGGGCTCGACGAAGATCTGGTGGCTGGGCTTGTCGGCGAAACGCACCACCTTGTCCTCGATCGAGGGGCAGTAGCGCGGGCCGATGCCCTCGATCTGGCCGGTGTACAGCGGCGACCGGTCCAGCGCGCCGCGGATGATCTCGTGGGTGCGTTCGGTGGTGTGGGTGATCCAGCACGAGACCTGGCGCGGGTGGTCGGCCACGTCGCCGAGGAAGGACATCACCGGCATCGGGTCGTCGCCGGGCTGCTCGTCCATCACCGCGTAGTCCAGCGTGCGCCCGTCGATGCGCGGCGGCGTGCCGGTCTTGAGCCGGTCCACCGCGAACGGGCGTTCGCGCAGGCGCGCGGCCAGGGTGGCCGAGGGCGGATCGCCCATGCGCCCGGCCGCATACGTGGTCGGGCCGATATGGACCTTGCCGGCGAGGAAGGTGCCCGCGGTCAGGACCACGGCCGGGGCGTCGAAGCGCAGGCCGGTCTGGGTGATCGCGCCGCGCACAGCGTCGCCTTCGATAACAAGATCATCCACCGCCGCCTGGAACACAGTGAGGTTTGGCTGGTTCTCGACCATGCGGCGGATCGCCGCGCGGTACAGCGCGCGGTCGGCCTGGCAACGGGTCGCGCGCACAGCCGGGCCCTTGGACGCATTGAGCGTGCGCCACTGGATGCCGGCCAGGTCGGCGGCGCGGGCCATCGCCCCGCCGAGGGCATCGATCTCCTTGACCAGGTGGCCCTTGCCGATGCCGCCGATGGCCGGGTTGCAGCTCATCGCGCCCACGGTCTCGATGTTGTGGGTCAGCAGCAGGGTGCGCGCGCCGGCGCGGGCCGAGGCCAGCGCGGCCTCGGTGCCGGCGTGGCCGCCGCCGATCACGATGACGTCGTACTGGTGGAAGGAGCGGGTCATGCGGGTTCCGGGAAGCGCCCTGGGGGGCGGCGCTGGGCGGCAATTCTACGCCCGGGGGTGTCCGTGGACTTGGCACGCTTCCTGCGGTAACCATCACGTGCACCCATCGCGGCAATGCGTCGGGGGCGCGGGCTGGAATTGGAACAGGGGCCAGCCACGCGCGCGATGGGGAAGCCGAGGGGCCGGCAGTCGGGGGACTGCCGGCCCCGTTTTTTGCCTGGCGCCAGCCAAACCGTGACCGGGGCCACAAAAAACGACAGCCCGGCCAGGGGACCGGGCTGTCTTGGGGGCGCCGATGTCCGACAGGGCCGGAACAGGGGGGATCCAGATTTCCCTGCCGGACATCGACATGGACTTGCCGGGCAGGTCAGAAGCTGACGTGCCCTGTCACGTTGCGGGCTAAGCTTGCGACCACCGACCCGGCAACGCAAGCGCTTTTTCAGGGCTCATTCGTGTCGCGCGTCCCACTACGCTGAGGTCGCGAGCTGCCGCTGGGCGCCGGTCGCGGGGCCGGGGCGCTGCGTGGCGCCGCGTTGCTGCGGGGCGCCTGGCGGAACTCGCCGCCGCTGCTGCGGGGCTGCGGCTGCGGCGAGACCGGGCGCGTCGCCACCGGTGCGACGTTGCCGCCGTTGCCCGGGAAGCGGCGGCGGACCGCGGTGTCGGTGCCGCCCTGCGGCGGATCGACGCGGTAATAGGTGCCGGTCGGCGGCACCGGTCGCACGCTGCCGCCCGTGCCCGGCCCCGGGCCACCGCTCATGCCCGGTTGCGGACCAGCGATGCTGCGGGTCCCCGGTTGCGGGCGACGCCGCGGCTGGTCTTCCTCGCTGCCACGGCGCAGCCGCTCCAGGTCGCGCCAGGGCGCGCGGTTGAGCGGGGGCGGCGTGTTGCCGGCCGTCGGCGGCGGCCGGTCGGGGCGGCCGTCATGGTCGCCGCCGTGGTGGCCGGGCCTCGGCGGCGCAGGCGCATGCGGGTGGTAGTGCGGCGGCCGGTAGTAGTAACCCGGGTAGCCGTACCCGTAGTAGTAGGAGGGATGGCCGTAGCCGAGGCCGAACGACCAGCCCGGCCGGTAGCGGTAAGCGTAGGGCACGCCGTAACCATAGCTATAGCCGTAGCCGCCGTAGACCGTGCCGTAGCCGGAGTAGTCGTAGCCGGTGTAGTAACCGCCGCCGTCGTCCACATACCCGTAGGTGGTGCAACCCGCCAGGGCCAGCGCGCACGCCAGGCCGGTCAACACTCGCAGTTTCATGGGCAGTCCCCCCCTCGGGCTTGGATGGCCAGCTTCGCGGCGGCGCTTTGAATCCGTGCTTAACCCGTCCGGGCGCCCCCCCGCCGTGCCGCCACGCGATGACAGGCCCCCGCCGTAGTCGATACGTTAACCTTGGCCCATGCCAGTCGACCTTCCCGTTGCCGACGACGTCCTCGCCGCCGCTGCCCGGATTGCCGGCCATGCCAGCGTCACCCCGGTGCTGCGTTCGCGCGTGCTCGACGGCATGGCCGGCTGCGAACTGCACTTCAAGGCCGAACACCTGCAGCGCGGCGGCGCCTTCAAGTTCCGCGGCGCCTGCAACGCCGTGTGGTCGCTGTCCGGTGAGGAGGCCGCCCGCGGCGTGGTCACCCACTCCTCCGGCAACCACGGCGCGGCGCTGGCGCTGGCCGCGCGCAGCCGCGGGATTCCCTGCCACGTGGTCGTGCCCGAGGGCGCGGTGGCGGCCAAGCTGGCCAACATCGAACGCCATGGCGCCACCGTCTGGCGCTGCGAACCCACCCTGGCCGCGCGCGAGGCGACCTGCACGCGCATCCAGGCCGGGACCGGCGCGCAGCTGGTCCATCCCTACGCCGACGCGCGGGTGATCGCCGGCCAGGGCACGGCGACGGTCGAGCTGGTCGGCCAGGCCGGTGCGCTGAACACGATCGTGGTGCCGGTGGGCGGCGGCGGCCTGGCCGCGGGCACCGCGCTGGCGCTGGCCGCGGTCGCGCCGGGCTGCCGGCTGGTGCTGGCCGAACCGGCCGGCGCCGACGACACCGCCCGTTCGCTGGCCACCGGCGAACGCCAGACCGACCTGGTCCCCGATACCGTCTGCGATGGCCTGCGCGCCACCCTCGGCGCGCCCAACTTCGCCCTGCTCCGCGCCTGGGGCACCGAGGTCGTGGTGGTCGACGACGCGGCCACGGTCGCGGCGATGCAGCTGGCCTGGCAGGTGCTCAAGCAGGTCGTCGAACCGTCCTCGGCGATCGCCCTGGCCGCGGTGCTGGCGCAGCCGGCGCGCTTCGCCGGCCAGCGCGTCGGCGTGGTCTTCACCGGCGGCAACGTCGACCTGGGGGCATTGCCGTGGCACGGCTGAGCCGCGGCCGCAAGGCGCGGCGCGGCTTCTTCGGCTGGCTGTGGCGGCTGGCGCTGCTGGCGGTGCTGTGGCTCGCCGGCGTGGCCGCCTGGATCGTCTGGGTCGGCCAGCGCGACCAGGCCACGCGCGCCGACGCGATCATCGTGCTCGGCGCCGCCGCGTACCACAAGAATCCCTCGCCGGTGTTCCGCGAACGCATCCGCCACGGCCTGGACCTGTACCGCCGCGGCTACGCGCCGGTGCTGGTGTTCACCGGCGGCTACGGCAATGGCGCACCGTTCGCCGAATCGCAGGTGGCGCGCCGCTACGCGCTGCAGCAGGGCATTCCCGAGTCGGCGATCCTGATCGAATCGGCCTCGCGCAATACCCGCGAGAACCTGCTGCAGGCGCGCATGCTGATGCAGCAGAACGACCTGCACCGGGTGATCGTGGTCAGCGACCCGCTGCATATGGCGCGCGCGCTGCGGCTGTCTCGGCGGCTGGGCATCGACGCGGTCGGCTCGCCCACGCCCAGCACCCGCTTCCGCACGGTGCAGACGCAGTGGCGCTTCCTGCTGCAGGAGGTCTATTTCTTCCACCGCGACCTGGTGCTGCGCGACTGATCCCGCGCGCTGCCGCGGCGTATCATGGCCGCCCCCGCAGAACCGGAATTCCCCGATGAAGATCGACGGCACCCGCCGCCAGGACCGCGCGATCGAGCTGGTGCTCGCCTACTACGCCGCGTTCAACCGCGGCGACCGCGAGGCGATGCTCGCGCTGCTCGCCGACGACGTCGTCCACGACCTCAACCAGGGTGCGCGCGAGACCGGCAGGGACGCGTTCGCCGCCTTCATGCAGCGCATGGACGCCAGCTACCGCGAGCAGCTGCGCGACATCGTGGTGATGGCGACCCAGGACGGCGATCGCGCCGCCGCCGAGTACGTGGTCCATGGCGAGTACCTGCGCGACGACGAAGGCCTGCCGCCGGCGCGAGGCCAGAAGTACGTGCTGCCCGGTGGCGCGTTCTTCGACATCCGCGACGACCGCATCGCCCGGGTCAGCAACTACTACAACCTGCAGGACTGGATCGCGCAGGTTGCGGGGTGAGAGCCGGGATTCGGGATTCGGGATTGCAGATTCGCAAGAGCCCGTAGCCCGGACAGGCGGAGCGCGTGCGATGGGCTTGCGGAGCCGCAGGGCTCAGGGATTGTTACGGCGGCGGATCGGGATCTTCGACAGCGGCACCGCCGCGATCTCGTGGCCGCCCTCGCGGATCGGCGCACCCGGGGCCGGCGCCCAGGCCTGCGCGTAGATCACTTCCCAGGTGCTGGGCAGGCGTCCGTCGGCGTCGCGCAGCGGCTCGTAGGCCGCGGCCGCGGCGGCGAAACGCGCGCGCCCGGTGAGGCTGCGCCGGCGCGAGGCCAGCGCGTTGGTCGCGCCGATCGCGCGCAGTTCGCGCATCAGCGCCGGCAGGTCCGGATAGGTCAGGGTGAACATGTCGCGGTCCACCACCGGATCGCGGAAACCGGCCGCCATCAGCGCGTCGCCGAACTGGGCGATCGAGGCGAACGGGCTCACGTGCGGCGCATCGTCGGCCGCGGCGAAGGCGCCGCGCAGTTCGGACAGCGTCTCCGGGCCGAAGCTCGAGCACAGCAGCAGGCCCTCGGGCTTGAGCACGCGGCGGAAGCCGGCGAACACCGCCGGCAGGTCGTCGACCCACTGCAGGCACAGGTTGCTGAAGATCACGTCGACGCTGCCTTCGGCCAGCGGCAGCGCGCGCGCATCGGCGCACACGCGCGCGAACGGCTTCCACCAGCCGGCCTGGCGCCTGGCCTCGCGCAGCATCGGCAGGGCCAGGTCCAGCGCGATCACCCGCGCCTTCGGCCAGCGCTTGCGGATCGCGGCGGAAGCGTGGCCGGTGCCGCTGCCGACGTCGAGCACGACTTCCGGCTGGCGGTCGTCGAGGTAGTCGAGCGAACCGAGCAGGCGCGTGCGCACCTCGGCCTGCAGCGCCGCGGCCGCGTCGTAGCCGGCGGCGGCGCGCGAGAAGGCGCGGCGCACGTGGCGGGGGTCGAACAGCGGGTCCATGGGGGGCACGGCGACGTCAGGGGGCGCCATTGTCGGCGAAAGCGCGCAGCTCCGCCGCGACCGCGTCCACATGGCCGAGGAACGGTGCGTGCCCGGCGCCAGCCAGTTCGACGAAGCGCGACTGCGGCGCCAGGGCCGCGGCGGCGGCCATGCCGCGCGGATCGACCAGGCGGTCGCGGCGGCCGGCCAGCCACAGGCTGGGCACGGCCAGGCGCGGCAGGCTGCGGCGCAGGTCGGTGCCATCGAGCAGGGCCAGGCCGTCGCGCAGCGCCTGTGGGTCCGGCTCGCCGCGCGCGCGCAGCAGTTCGCGCAGGGCCTTCAGTTCGGCGCGGCCGTGCTCGGAACCGAGAGTGTCCAGGGCGATGAAGCGGTCGAGGGTCCCGGCATAGTCTTCGGCGAGGTCGTGGCCGAAGCGCTCGAATACCTCGCGCGGCACCGCATGAGGCCAGTCCTCGCCGTGCACGAAGCGCGGCGTCGCCGCGACCATCACCAGCCCGCGCACGGTCGGCAGCGTCGCCGCCGCGCGCAGCGCGAACAGCCCGCCCAGCGACCAGCCCAGCCAGATCGCCGGCGGCGTGCGCGCGGCGATCGTGCTGGCGACCAGGGCCAGGTCGAGGCGTTCGTCCGGATCGCGGCTCAGGCCGTGGCCTGGCAGGTCCACCAGGTGCAGGCGGAAATGCGGCGCCAGGCGTTCGGCCAGCGGCGCGAACACGCCGCCGTGCAGGGCCCAGCCGTGGATCAGGACCAGGTCCGGGCCGCTGCCCAGGGTTTCGATATGCATGCGTGCGCGGCGGCGTCGCGCGGCCTCAGCCGCGCAGCGCCTGGTTGAGCGTGTAGGTGCCGTACACCGCGGCTTCGCCCAGTACGTGGCCCTGCATCGCCCGCTGCACGTCGGCGGCGGTGAAGCGCGCCGGCAGCTGCAGCGCCGGCACGTCCAGGGCGAACAGGCGGAAGAAGTAGCGGTGCACGCGCAGGTCGTTGAACGGCGGATACGGGCCGTCGTAACCCAGGTAGTCGCCGCGCATCTGCGCATCGCCGGCGAACCAGCCGGTGTAGTCGTTCAGGCCCTGGCGCGAACCGGCGGGGCCGGCCGGCTGCTGCTTGCCGCCGGTGGTGACGCCGTCGCTGCAGCTGCCGGCGGCGATTTCGCGCACGTCGGCGGCGATGTCGGCCACCACCCAGTGGATGAAGTCGCCGCGCGGCTGCTCGACCGGGATCTGCAGGTCCTCGCGGCCCACCGTCTCCGGCACCGTCGGCGCGTCCGGATCGATGCACAGCAGGGCGAAGGAACGGGTGCCCTCGGGCACGCCGTCCCAGGCCAGGTGCGGGTTGCGGTTGCCGGCGAAGCCGTCGGGCTGGCCCATCGCGAACTCGGCCGGGATCGGGCCGCGCGCTTCGAAACTGTCACTCCAGATACGCATGCGTGGCTCCTCTGCGGGATCAGGATTCAACGTAGCCCAGGCGCACGGCGACCGGCGTCAACCGCGCGAACGGCGCGGCGAGCTGGTCGGCATAGGCGCGCCAGCGGCCCGGCGGCAGGCGCCGCTGCGCGGCCGGCGGCGGCGCCAGCTTGAGGCCGCCGAGGGCCTTGCCCAGCACCTCGGCCAGCGCCTGCTGCGCATCGACGATGCCGTCCACGCGCAGCAGCACGTGCGGGTACAGGTCCTGCTCGTCGAGGTCGGCCAGCTGCTCCAGGCCCTGCGCCAGCCATTCGGCCGCCGCTTCGGGGTTCTCCAGCGCCAGCGGCACCGGCGAACCGGTGGCCAGCCAGTCCAGCAGCATGTCGCGCGGATCGCGGACCACCGCCAGCAGCAGGCCTTCGGGCAGGTGCGGGCGCAGCGCCAGCAGCAGCGCGTTGTCCCACCAGGTCAGCCAGTCGACGGCGTTGCCGCCGGCGGCGCCGCGGGCCGGCAGCTGTTCGCGCCAGCGCGCGACCAGCGCGGCCGGATCGGCGCTGCCGTTGCGCAGCGCGTGCGCGGCCTGCGGGCTGCGCAGCGGATCCTCCGGCGCCTGCGGGGTGTAGCGGTCGCGCAGGACCGCGGCGCCAAGCGTGTCCACCACCCGTTCCACGCCCGAGCCGGGCAGGCCCCAGACCAGGATCGGACGCGGCGCGTCCGGGGTGGGCGTGGCCAGCGCCGGCCACTCCTCGACGGCCGGGGCCAGCGGAGGCAGGGCCAGGCGCGAAGCACGCATGCCGTCGTGCAGCGACTGCCATTGCGCCACCGCCTCGGAGGTGCGGCCCGCGCGATCGAGCAGGCGCCCGACCCAGCTGCCCATCGCGGCGCGGCTGGCCGGATCCTGCGGGCGCGCGGCGATGGCGCGGGCGCGGGCGATGGCCGCATCGGGGTCGCGCTGCAGCAGTGCCTCGACCAGGAACTGTTCGGCCAGCGCATGTCCCGGCTGCACTTCCAGCAGGCGTTCCGCCAGGCGCATCGCCCCGTCCAGGTCGGCGGCGCGGTCGCGCGCGACCATCGCCGTCTCCAGCGCCATCACGCTGCCCGGCAGGGCCTCGAGCCAGCGCGACAGCACCGCCTCGCCGCCCTTGCTGCCCGGTTCCTCCATCGACAGGCGCACCGCCCACAGGTCGTTGACCAGCGGATGCCGGGCCAGCGCTTCCTCGAGGGTCGCCTGCGCCGCGGCGCGGTCGTCGCGGCGGGCCCACAGCTGCATCAGCGCCTGCAGGACGAAACGGTCCGGCGAGTGCAGCAGGCTTTCCTGGAGCAGTTCCAGCGCCTGTTCCGCGCGGCCGGCGCGGAACGCGTACAGACCGGCGAGGCGGCGCAGCGACGGGTTGGACACCTTCGGGTCGTCCAGCAGCGGCGCGAGCAGTTCGACGGCCTCCTCGTGGCGGTCCTGCCCGGCGGCCAGCTGCGCCAGCAGCGGCTGCAGCGCGCGCGCGTCCGGCAGCAGCGCGGAGACCTTGCGGAAGGCCTGCTCGGCGAAGGCCCAGTGGGACTTGGCCAGGTAGGCAAAGCCCAGCACCGACAGCAGCTGCGGATCGTCCGGCAGCGCCTTGCTGGCCGATGAGGCCAGCGCCAGCGCGCGGTCGGGGTTGCCACGGCGCAGGGCCAGCAGCGCGTCCAGCCCGAGCAGGCGCGGATCGTCCTCGGCGGCGATGCGGGCGGCGGTGCGGCTCAGCCGCTCAGCCTCGTCCAGGTCGCCACGGGCCAGGGCGACGTGGGCCTTGGCCAGGTAGGACGGCAGGTGGTTCGGATCCAGCTCCAGGCCCTGGGCCAGCGCCGCGCCGGCCTCGTCGACGCCGCCGCTGCGCAGCAGCAGGCTGGCGCGCTCGAAGTGCAGGCCCGCGTCCTCCGGCGCCAGCAGGATCGCCTGGTCCAGCGCGAACAGGGCGGCAGCCGGGTCGCCGGCGCGGGCCAGGGCCAGCGCGAGGGTGCGCTGCGCCACCGCATCGTCCGGGGCGCTGGCCGCCCAGTCCTGGGCCAGGGCCAGCGCTTCGTCGACGGCATCGCGCCGCAGCGCGTCTTGGATACGTTCCAGCATCGGGGGCGTTCTTTCCGGGAAAACCCGCAGTTTACCCCGGCACCCGCTCCCCGCCGCCCTGTCTCAGCCCGGCGGCAGCGCCGCGCCCAGGCGGTCGGCGACCCAGCGCTCGGCGAAACCGTCCCCGGCGAGGTTCTCGACGAAGGCGCAGTGGCCGCCCCAGCGCGCCAGCTCCAGCTCGACGGTGGCCGGCAGGCGCCAGTTGCGGAAGTGCGCGACCGGGATCACCGGATCGTCCTCGGCCATCAGGATGCTGGCCGGCACGCCCAGTCCGCGCAGGCGGTCGCCGGCGATCGAATAGCTCTCGAAATACTCCTCGACCGTGCCGAAGCCGGCGTGCTGGCGCGCCAGCCAGCCGATCAGGCCGCGCATGTCCATCGCCAGGGTGGCGTCGTCGTAGCCGAAGCGCTCCGGGAACAGCTCGCGCTTGCGCACCAGCGAGCTGCGCCACTTGCGGCGGAAATACCAGTCGTAGAACTGCGGCGCGCGCTCCATGCTGTCCATGGTCGCGGCCGGGTCGACCAGCGGGCAGACCACGGCGATGCGGCGCAGCGGCAGGCCGGCGTCGGCCGCGCGCAGGCCCAGGCGCAGGGCGTGGTTGCCGCCCAGCGAGAAGCCGGCCACCACCAGGTCGCGCACCTGCAGGCGGCAGACCATCTCCGCGGCCGCGTGCACCACCTCGCCGATCCGGTTGGAGTGGAACAGCTCCTCGTTCAGGTGGTGGGTGTCGCCGTGGTCGCGGAAGTTCAGGCGGAACACGTCCAGGCCATCGGCCAGCAGGCGCGCGGCAGTCAGGCGCATGTAGCCGGACTCGGCGCTGCCTTCCCAGCCGTGCAGCAGCAGCGCGGTGCCGCGCGGGCGGCGGCCGGGGACGGTGCTGTGCCAGCCCTGCAGGCGCGCGCCGTTGCCGCCGTCGAGGATGTATTCGCTGGTGGTGGCGCCGACCGCCGACAGCGCGCGCAGGCCGCGGCGCTGGCGCAGCCCGCTGGAACCCAGCACCGACTGCAGGTGCGGATTGCGCAGGAGCCGTGGCGGCTGGTAGTCGGTGGCCTTGAGCATCGGGGCAAATCTTGCACCGCAACATGCGCGGCGCAAGTGCGGAGGCCCGACTCAGCTTTCCATCGCCGCGACGATCCGCTCGCGCGACAGCTCGGCGATCCGCCGGCGGCCTTCCACGTTCCCCGGTGGGATCGGCTCGAGGAAGTGCACCTCGGCCAGCCGCGCGCGGCCGCCGAGCAGGCGCAGGAAGTTCTGCAGGAAGTTCTCGCGCGGGGCGAAGGCCACCACGGTCTGTTCGGCGCCCTTCTCGCCGTAGCGCAGCGCCACCGGCTGCACCGGCACCTGCGCCTCGACCGCGGCCATGAAGATGCGCGCGTGGAACGGGCCGACCTCGCGGCCGTCGCGGGTCCGGCCTTCCGGGAACACGCCCACCGAGCGGCCCTCGCGCAGGCGCTGCGCCATCGCCTCCAGCACCCCGTTCAGCGAATCGGAGCTGCCGCGCTGGTGGTAGATGGTCTGGCCGAGGGTGGCCAGCCAGCCCACCAGCGGCCAGCTGGCGATCTCGCGCTTGGCGACGAAGCCCATCATCCGCTGGCTGTGCAGGATCTCGATGTCGAGCCAGCTGACGTGGTTGGCCACGAACAGGGTGGCGCCCGGCAGCGGCTGGCCGAAGCGGCGCAGGCGGAAGCCGAACACCCGCATCAGCCCGGCCGACCAGGCCCGCACCGCGCGGTCGCCCAGGGTTTCCGGGCCCCACGGGATGCGCGCCAGTACCGGGATCTGGCAGAGCAGGGTCGGCGGCAGCAGCACCAGCAGGTGCAGCAGCAGGAGCGGGACGCGGTAGAGGTAACGGAAGGCGCGCGCAAGGCCGGAGTCGCCGGCGGCGCGGGGGGAGGCGTGATCCATGGACGCGCACGATACCGGATGGCCGGGCGCCCTGCGCAGTCCCCCGCGTCCGTGCGCCACCCGCCGCGACCGCGGCCGGGGCGCCTCCCGGGTGGCAGGTCCGCGCTCCACGTCCCTGCCCCTGCTCAGGCCGGTGCGGCCATCGGCACCACCGCCAGGGTCAGCCGCGACACGCATACCAGGCGACCGCGTTCGTCCTCGATGCGGATGTCCCAGACCTGGGTGCTGCGGCCCACGTGCACGGCCCTGGCCGTACCGGTGACCACGCCCTCGCGCACCGCGCGCAGGTGGTTGGCGTTGATCTCCAGCCCCACCGCCTGCTGCCGGGTGGTGTCCAGGCACAGGTTGCCGGCGCTGCTGCCGAGGGTTTCGGCCAGTACCACGGAGGCGCCGCCATGCAGCAGCCCGTACGGCTGGCGGGTGCGCGCGTCGACCGGCATGGTCGCCTGGACCCAGTCCGGGCCGGCGGCGGTGAAGACGATCCCCAGGTGCTCGATCAGCGTGCCCTGGCTGAGCCGGTTGAGGTCGTCGATCTGGACGGGGGCTCGGAAGACCATGGCGGGACCTGCTGCGGGAGGGGCCGGGATTATCGCCGGGCCCCACGCCGGTGTCGCGCGCGCGTGGCCTTCAGAGGATGGGAACGAGGCCGGCGCCGAAGGCGGTCAGCATCCGGGTCAGGATCGACTTCGGGCCGAGGCTGACCTCGGGGAAGTCGCCCACCGGCGCGTAGCAGCGGTGGAAGTCCGGATCGCGCCGCGGCAGCGGCGCCGGGCAGTCCGGGCCGGGCTGGAACTCGTAGTTGGTGGCGTAACGCCACGGCCACAGGTCCAGCACCGGCGAGGCCTCCAGCACCTTGCCCATGCTGTAGTTCAGGCCCGACAGCACCGGCGGCCGCGCGCGCGGGCCCACCGTCCAGGAATTGGCCGGGGCGATGTCGCGCTCGATGCTGCGCGCCAGCGCCTCGGCGAACACCGGGTCCTCGATCACCACCACCGCCTCGGTGTTGTAGTTCTCGCTGCGCGGGTCGAAGTTGTGGGTGCCGACCACGGCGATGCGGCGGTCGATCACCATCGACTTGGCGTGCACGCCCATGCGCGGGCCCTCGCCACGCACCGGCACCGGGCGGTTGGCCGGCGCGCTGGTGCGCAGCAGCGACGGACGCGTCTCGGTACGCAGCTTGTCCTCGACCCGGCCGTCGTCGCCGTTGCGGCCGGAACCCGAGCCCGAACCCGAGCCGGCGAGGCTGCCCAGGCTGCCCGGCACCTCGCTGCGCGCGGTGGTCGGCGTGGGCGCCAAGGGATCGCCCGGCCACCACGCCCCCAGCGACACCGCCACCGGCGGGTCGGCCGGGAACGGCTTGTATTCGAAGACGTCGAAGCCCAGCTCGCGCACGTTGCGGCGTTTGTACTTGTAGGTGAGCGCGTAGACGATCGGGTTGTCGGTCGCGGCCAGGCTGTTGGTCGAGACCACCACGCGTGGCGGCACGTCGGCCTTGCGCAGGCCGCGGAACACTTCCAGTGCGCTGTCCGACAGCACCAGGTACGGCGTCTGCAGCAGGATCTCGCTGCGTGCGCGGGCCAGCAGTTCGGCCAGCCCGGGCGCGCCGGCTTCCGGGTCCGGGCCTTCGTGGTGCTTCGCCGGCAGGTCGGCCAGGTAGGAAACCTTGCCCACCGGCAGTGCGCGGCTGACCAGGCGTTCGCGCACCAGGTCCTGGTCGGCGGCCGCCTGCGACATCAGCTCGACCCGCTCCGGCACCGCCGGCCGCGACGGCGGCATCTCCGGCACGCCCTGCTGCAGCAGCACCTTGGCCACGTCGTCCAGGCGCTCCACCGGCACGCTGCGCGGATCGGTCCAGTACTCGGCGAAGTTGCGCTCCATGCCGCGCACCACCGGGCCGGCGACCAGCACGTCGCGGTCGCGGAAGTTGTACTCGGCGTCCCAGTCGTAATAGTCGTCCTGGTAGTTGCGCCCGCCGGTGATCGCCACCGCGCCGTCCACCACCAGCAGCTTGTTGTGCATGCGCTGGTTGAAGCGGCGGAAGCAGCACAGCACGCTGGCCGCGTAGTGCATGTAGTTCGGCTTGGCGCGGTTGAAGGTCGGGTTGTAGATGCGCAGTTCGAGGTTCGAATGCGCGCCGGACAGCGCCGCCAGGATCTGCAGGTCGGCGATCGCCGACAGCTGGTCGATCAGCAGCCGCACCTTCACCCCGCGCCGCGCCGCGGCGAGCAGCTCGTCGATGACCAGGCGCGCGCTGTCGTCCTTGTCGAAGATGTAGGTCTGCAGGTCGATGCGGCGGGTGGCGCTGCGCAGCAGGTTGATCCGCGCCAGCAGGGCGTCGCCGCCGGTGTCCAGGATCAGCGCATAGTGGCGCGGGCCCTGCCCGGGCCCGGCCTGCGCCTCAGCGAAGGCGGCGCCAGCCAGCGCGTGCAGTTCCGAGGGCGTGGCGCAGCGGTCGGCGCGCTCGCATTCCACCGCGGTGTCGCGCGCGGACACGGCAATCGCGGCGGCGCGCTCGTGCTGCGCAGGGCCGATCGTGCTGCAGGCGGTGGCCGACAACAGCAGGAGCAGGCCGAGCAGTCGGGCGACGACGTTCACTTCGCGCGTTCCCGCAGCTGCAGGCTGGCGAGCAGCCAGACCTTGTCGGCCAGCGCCACCTGCCATTCGCGCATGCCGTAGTCGCTGCGCTGGATGCTGCCGTTGACCTGGATCGGGCAGTCGCGGCCCGGCCGGGCGCAGGCCGACGGCGCGATCTCCAGCGACTGCGGCCGGGTAACGCCACGCAGGGTCAGTTCGCCCCGCAGCGCGCCACCGTCGCGCAGCAGGTCCGAGGTGTAGGGTTCGGACACGAATTCCATCCAGGGATGGCGCACGGTGTCGAAGAAGCTGGCTCCGCGCATCCACGCAGTGTAGCGCGGGCGCTCCGGGATCACCGCCTCGGAGGTGGCCACCTGCAGGCGGACGCGGTGGCGTCCGTCCGGCAGGTGCTCGACCACCCCGTCGAAGCGCGGGAACTCGCCGGCGATGCGCTGGCCGAAGCGGGTCCGCACCTCGAAGCCCAGCCAGCTCTGCTCGTGGTTGAAGGTGGAAGGCGCGGGCGCGTCCTGCGCCTGGGCCAGGGCTGCGACCAGCACCAGCGCCGCTACCGCCAGCCTCGCCCCCCGCCAGGCACGCATGGAATCAGGGCCACCAGAACGCCGCCAGGCGGCCGGCGCCCGGTTCGATGGGTGGACCGGCCGGGATGGAGAGCACCGCCACCGCCGCCGCCGGCATGCCGCGATAGTCGCCGGACTGGCCGCTGTGCAGCAGCGCCACCAACCGTTCCAGGCCCGGGTTGTGCCCGACCACCAGCAGCCGCTCGACCTCCGCATGGGCCTGCAGCAGGCCGAACAGGGTGCCGGGCGTGGCCTCGTAGATCGACGGCTCCAGCCGCTGTTCGGCGTAGCCGGTGATCGCCAGCACGGCTTCCAGGGTCTCGCGCGTGCGCCGCGCCGGCGAGCACAGGACCCGGTCCGGCACCAGGCCGCGTTCGGCCAGCCAGCGCCCGGCGGCTTCGGCTTCGGCCAGGCCCTGCGCCGACAGCGGACGGTCGATGTCGGCCTGGCCGGGCGCGGCGGGCTCGGCGTGGGCGTGTCGCAGCAGGATCAGTTCGCGCACCGGGAGGGTTCCTTCGTTCATGCCTTCAACCACTTCAACAGGGGCTCCCAGTCGGCCTGGTGCTCGCGCACCTGCGCCGAGTGGTAGTCGAACAGGCTGCGGCCGAGGCCGACCATGACCACGTAGGCCTGGGTGTCGCGCAGCTGTGCCACCACCGGGTAGGGCCAGGTCTGCAGCATCGCCAGCGCCTGCTGGCTGGCGTTGGTCCACGGCTTGCTGCGGTTGAGCACCAGCCCCACCGGCAGCTTGCGCTGGTGGATCCGCGGCACCTTGGCCATGGTGTTGAGGAAGGCGACCGTGGCCTCGATGTCCAGCGCCGAGGGCTGCACCGGCACCACCACCGCGTCGGCGTGCTGGATGAACCCGTCCAGGTCCTCGGCCAGGGCGCCGGCGGGGGCGTCGATCACCACCCGGTCGGCATCGTCCGGCAGCCAGCTGCGCCAGGCGCGGCGGCGGCTGCCGTCGATCGGCAGCACGGCGCTGTCCAGTCCGGCGCGACGTTCCGCCCAGCGCGTCGCCGAGCGCTGCGGGTCGGCGTCCACCAGCACGGTGCGCAGGCCCTGCAGGGCCGAGTGCGCGGCAAGATGGGTGGCGATGGTGGTCTTGCCCACTCCCCCCTTGGAACCGGCCACCAGGATCGTCTTCATGCGGTCGCTGCCTCCGGATTGGCTGACCGCAGGTTACACCGCCCCCTCGTGCAGGCGATAGGAAGGCCGCCCCGGCCGCTGCTATCGTGACCGGGCACCCTCCGGGACCCCCCATGAGCCAACTGCAGGACCTGACCGCCCTGATCCGGGCGAACACCCCGCTGATCGTGATCGAGACCCGCGACGAGGAGCGGGTGGTGGAGCTGTTCCGGCAGTCGCTGCTGCACGTGTGGCGCGCCCTGCACCGCTGGACGATCACCGAGGGCCTGCGCCGCCTGGACCTGGACCGCGAGGATCCGGCCGAAGGCCCGCCCGACGCCTCCTACGCATTGCGCGCCATCCAGGGTGCGGGGCAGCGCGGCATCTACCTGCTGCTCGACTTCCACCCCTATCTCGGCTACGCCAGCCACCAGCGCCTGCTGCGCGACATCGTCCAGCGCCGCGGCTGCGAGCCGCACGTGCTGGTGCTGGTCGGCGCCAAGGTGGAACTGCCGGCCGAGCTGGAAGCGCTGGCGGTGCGCTTCGCCCCGCGCCTGCCCGACCAGGCGGCGCTGCTGAAGCTGGTCCGCGAGGAGGCAGTCGCCTACGCGAAGGAGCATGGCGGCCGCCGCGTGGAGGCCGAGGAGGACGCGGTGCGCCAGATCGTGCGCCACCTGCAGGGCCTGGACCTGCACGACGCGCGCCGCATCACCCGCCAGCTGATCCACGCCGACGGCGCGCTCACCGCCTCCGACCTGCCGCAGCTGGCGAAACTGAAGTTCGAGCTGCTCAACCGCAGCGGCCACCTGCACTACGAGTACGACACCGCCGGCTTCGACGACGTGGCCGGCGCGCGCCGGCTCAAGCGCTGGATTTCCCAGCGCCGCGCCGCCTTCGCCGGCAACCCGCCGCCGGGCCTGGACCCGCCGCGCGGCGTGCTGCTGCTGGGCGTGCAGGGCTGCGGCAAGTCGCTGCTGGCCAAGGCCATTGCCGGTGGCTTCGGCGTGCCGCTGTTGCGCCTGGACTTCGGCACCCTCTACGCCAAGTACCACGGCGAGACCGAGCAGAACCTGCGCGCCGCGCTGGCCTCGGCCGACCAGCTCGCGCCGTGCGTGCTGTGGATCGACGAGATCGAGAAGGGCGTGGCCGCCGATTCCGGCGACGGCGACGGCGGCGTGTCGCGGCGCGTGCTCGGCTACCTGCTGACCTGGATGGCCGAGCGCAAGTCGCCAGTGTTCCTGGTCGCCACCGCCAACCAGGTCCAGCACCTGCCGGCGGAACTGCTGCGCAAGGGACGTTTCGACGAGATCTTCTTCGTCGACCTGCCCGACCCGGACACGCGGGTGGAGCTGCTGCGCCTGCACCTGTCCGCGCGCGGGCTGGATCCGCAAGGCTTCGCCCTGCCGGCGCTGGCCGCCGCGGCCAATGGCTTTTCCGGCGCCGAGATCGAGCAGGCCATCGTCTCCGGCCTGTACGCCGCGCACGCCGAGCAGCGCGCGCTGGACACCGACCTGCTGATGCAGGAAATCCGCGGCACCCGGCCGCTGTCGGTGCTGATGGCCGAACAGGTCGCGGCGCTGCGCGCCTGGGCGCTGGAACGGACGGTGCCGGCGGACTGACCGCCGATGCCCGTCGCCGGGCGACGGGTGGGAAACCCGCGGTCAGGCGGCCGCGGTCAGGCGACCACGCGCCCCAGCAGCCAGGCCCAGGCCGGCAGGGTCAGCAGGCACAGCACGATGCCGTAGCCCACCAGCGCCGCGCACAGGCGCGGCGCCAGGCCGTGGGCCATCGCCAGCGCCGCGGCCGAGACCATGGTCGGCATCGCCGATTCGAGCACGTTGGCCTGCAGCATCAGCGGCGGCATGCCGAACAGCAGCGACAGCGGCAGCGCGATCGCCGGCATCACCAGCAGCTTCAGCGCCAGGCCGGTGGCCAGCGGACCCAGCTCCTCGCGCGGCAGGCGCAAACGGATCGACAGGCCCACCGCCAGCATCACCAGCGGCAGCATCGCATCGGCCAGGCGCTGCAGGCCGGAAGCGATCCAGTGCGGCGGCTGTTCCGGCATCAGCGTCAGGCCCAGCAGCAGCGCCCACACCGGCGGGAAGCGGGCGATGCGCAGCGCCACCTGGCGCGGCCCCGGCGGCGCGTCGCCGCTGTAGCGCGCGCAGATGTACAGGCCCACCGTCGACAGCAGCATGAAGGTGCCGAACTGGTCGTACACCACCGCATACTGCACCGCGTCCTCGCCCAGCAGCGCGCGCATCATCGGGTAGCCGAGGAAGCTGGAGTTGCACAGGCCCACGCACAGCAGCAGCACCGCGTACTGTTCGCGGCCGAACTTCCACAGGCGCGCCGCCGCGGTCACCAGCGCCCAGGTGGCGCCCATCAGGATCCACGGGGTCAGCGCCACGCCCAGCAGCGACCACTGCAGGTGCAGCTGCGGCACGTAGATCAGCACCGCCGCCGGCAGGCACACGTACAGCACCACCAGGTTGAGCACCTCGGAGGCGTTGTGCGGCAGCAGCGAGGTGCGGCCCATGGCCATGCCCAGCGCGAGCATGGCCAGGATCAGCGCGAATGCATCGAAAGCCATCGTTCCGGCTCAGCCGCGGCGCAGCCACCCGGTGATGCTGTAGCGCGGGCCGCCCGCCCAGGGCGCCACCAGGCTGACCTCGTGCGGTTGCGGCACGCGGAACAGGCTCAGCGAGTTCCACAGCGGGGTAAAGGTGTCGATCACCCGGCTCTCCGTGGGATCGAGGAAATGCAGCAGCCCGCCCCAGTCCGGCTTCCAGCCGTGCGACAGGTTGACCACGTAGGCGAAGGCGCGGTCCTCGTCGCTGGCGTGGTCGCTGTGCGACCGCAGGAAGTGGCCGTGGCGGTAGCGCACGGCGATCGCGCTGGTCATGCGGATTTCCGCGTCGCCGGTCAGCTGGCGGGCGAAGGCGATGAACTCGGGGCTGTTGAGGAAATCCACCACCGCGTGCAGGACCAGCTGCGGGTCGCGGCCCTCGCGACGCGCGTCGATCATCCGGTAGCGGTCGAAATAGAACTCGAAGCCGTCGCGCGCGCGCGCGGTGGCGGCCTGCAGCAGGCGGGCGTCGTCCTCGCTGCCCGGCGCGGCCTCGCGCGGCAGTCCCGGCGGCAGCTCGGCGCCGGTGCGCTGGGCGATCTCCCACGGCACCTCGTCGCGCAGGCACTGGTGCAGGCGTTCGGCGGCCTCTTCCTGCAGGAAACCCGGGATCTGCACCCGGCCGTGGGCGCGCAGGCGCGCGCGCCAGGGCTCGAGCTGGAGTTCGTTGCTGATCATGGTCGCGCCGGACCGCGCCTGCGTGGTGGAAACGCGCCTATTGTCGCACACGCCCGGCAGGGCGCGGCCCGGCGGTCAGGGCCAGGCGGGCGGATTGGCCTGCCAGTAGGCCTGCACTTCGGCCAGGGTCGCGCGGTCCTCCTCGCGCCAGTCCGGCAGCAGGCGGGCATAGGCGGAAGTGCCCGACCACTGCTGCGGTTCGGTGCGCACCGCGGCGGCGTACCAGGTGGCCGCCTCGGCCTTGCGGCCCACCTTCCACAGCGCCATCGCCAGGGTCGGCGGCTGCCAGGACGGCGTGCTCGGCCAGCCGCCGAGCAGCGACTGCCACTGGTCCAGCGCGCGCTCGGGCTGGCCGGCGTGGTACAGGTCCCAGGCGTAGTTCCAGGTCACCGCGCGCGCCAGGCGCTGGTTGCTGCCGGCGGCCTTCCGCGCGGCGCGGTACAGCTCCTCGCCCAGCTCCATGCGGCCGGAACGCATCGCCACGCGCGCCAGCTGCGCGCGCGATTCCACGTCCGAAGACCTGCGTGCGATGTTGGCGGCGAGCCGATCCACCACCGCATCGCCCTCGCCCTGCACGGCGACGATGGCGCGGGTGGTGTGTGGATCCTCGTCGAAGTAGAACTCCTTCGGCGCCGGCAGGCTCTGCGCCTGCGCAAGCAGCGCGCACAGGGCCAGGGCGGCCGCAAGCGGTAAACGCAACTTCATGACTTCATCCCCGGGAACCGACTGCCTCCCCTTGCCTGCATCCTAACCGCTGCAACGCACAGTGGACGAGTGCGGCTCATCACAGAATGGCGCTTGTTATGATGCGACGCCGGGCCGGCGAGGCCCGGTTCCGCCAGACAGGGCCCGCCATGACCAGTACTGCCGAACTGACCTCGCCTTCTTCCGCGAACCTGCCCGGCCTGGACACGTTCGACGCCGACTACACGCTCGAGCACAAGTACACGCGCCGCGACGGCCGCATCTACCTCAGCGGCGTGCAGGCGCTGGTGCGGCTGCCGCTGATGCAGCAGCTGCGCGACGCCGCCGCGGGCCTCGATACCGCCGGTTTCATCAGCGGCTACCGCGGCAGCCCGCTGGGCGGCTTCGACCTGGAGCTGTGGCGCGCGCGCAAGCACCTGGAGGCGGCGAAGGTGCGCTTCCAGCCCGGCCTCAACGAGGACCTGGGCGCGACCATGGTCTGGGGCACGCAGCAGACCAACCTGTTCCCAGGCGCCAGGGTCGATGGCGTGTACGCCATGTGGTACGGCAAGGGCCCGGGCGTGGACCGCTGCGGCGACGTGTTCAAGCACGGCAACGCCGCCGGCACCTCGAAGCATGGCGGCGTGCTGGCGCTGGCCGCCGACGACCATGCCTGCCGCAGCTCGACCCTGCCGCATGGCAGCGAGGACGAGTTCGTCAGCGCGATGATGCCGGTGCTCAACCCGGCCGGCGTGCAGGACATCCTCGACCTCGGCCTGGTCGGCTGGGCGATGAGCCGCTACACCGGCCGCTGGATCGGCTTCAAGACCATCGCCGAGACGGTGGAATCCTCCGCCTCGGTGGACGTGGATCCGTTCGCGCGCCGGATCGTGCTGCCGGAGGATTTCGAGCTGCCCCCGGGCGGGCTCAACATCCGCTGGCCGGATCCGCCGCTGGAGCAGGAGATGCGCCTGCACCGCTACGCGATCCGCGCCGCGCAGGCCTTCGCCCGCGCCAACCGCATCGACCGGATCGTGCTCGACTCGCCGCGCGCGCGGCTGGGCATCGTCACCACCGGCAAGAGCTACCTGGACGTGCTGCAGGCGCTGGAATACCTGGGCCTGGACGAGGCCGCCTGCCGCGACATCGGCATCCGCGTGTACAAGGTCGGCATGACCTGGCCGCTGGAGCCGCAGGGCATCGCCGCGTTCGCGCGCGGGCTCGAGGACATCGTCGTGGTGGAGGAGAAGCGCGCCTTCATCGAGCGGCAGATGAAGGAGCAGTTCTACAACTGGCCGGCCGACTGGGGGCGCCGCCCGAGCATCGTCGGCAAGTACGACGAGGCCGGCGAATGGATCCTGCCGTCCACCGGCGAACTGACCCCGGCCACGATCGCCGGCGTGATCGGCCGCCGCATCCAGCGCTTCCCGCTTCCATCGGGCGCGTTCAGCGAATCCATCGAACAGCGCCTGCGCTGGATGGACGAGAAGGAAGCGGAGATGGCGCTGCCGCGCGCCAACTTCCCGCGCGTGCCGCACTACTGCTCCGGCTGCCCGCACAACACCTCGACGGTGGTGCCCGAAGGATCGCGCGCGCTGGGCGGCATCGGCTGCCACTACATGGTCACGTGGATGGACCGCTCCACCGACACCTTCACCCACATGGGCGGCGAAGGCGTCACCTGGGCCGGGCAGGCGCCGTTCACCGACACGCCGCACGTGTTCCAGAACCTCGGCGACGGCACCTACTTCCACAGCGGCTCGCTGGCGATCCGCCAGGCCGTGGCCGCCAAGGTCAACATCACCTACAAGATCCTCTACAACGACGCGGTGGCGATGACCGGCGGGCAGCCGGTCGACGGCCAGCTGAGCGTGCCGGACATCGCCTGGCAGATGCGTGCCGAGGGCATCGACACGATCGTGCTGGTCAGCGACGACATTTCGAAATGGTCGAAGCGCGAGCTGTTCCCCACCGGCGTCGAGTTCCACGACCGCAGCGAGCTGGACGCGGTGCAGAAGCGCCTGCGCGAGGTGAAGGGCGTCTCGATCCTGATCTACGACCAGACCTGCGCCACCGAGAAGCGCCGCCGCCGCAAGCGCGGCAGGCTCGAGGATCCGCAGAAGCGGGTGATGGTCAACACCCTGGTCTGCGAAGGCTGCGGCGACTGCGGGCAGAAGAGCTTCTGCGTGTCGGTGCTGCCGAAGGAGACCGAGTTCGGGCGCAAGCGCGAGATCGACCAGTCCAACTGCAACAAGGACTACTCCTGCGTGCAGGGCTTCTGCCCCAGCTTCGTCACCGTGCACGGCGGCAAGCCGCGCAAGGGCCCGCGCGCCGAGGCCGCGGCGCTGCTGGACAACCTGCCGGAACCGGCGTTCCGCACGCGCCTGGACCGGCCCTGGAACATCCTGATCACCGGCGTCGGCGGCACCGGCGTGGTCACCATCGGCGCGCTGCTCGGCATGGCCGGGCACCTGGAGGGCAAGGGCGCCACCGTTCTCGACCAGACCGGCCTGGCGCAGAAGGGCGGCGCGGTCACCACCCACGTGCGCCTGGCGCGCACGCCGGAGGACATCCACGCCGTGCGGATCGCGGCGGGCGAGGCCGACCTGGTGCTCGGCTGCGACATGGTCGTGGTCAACGACTACTGGGCGCTGTCCAAGGTCCGCGGCGAACGCTCGGAAGTGGTGCTCAACACCTACGAGGCGATGCCCGGCACCTTCACCACGCGCCCGGACCTGCACTTCCCGGCGGCGGACATCATCGCCGGCATCCGCCTGGCCCTGGGCGGGCGCGAACCGCGCCTGCTCGACGCCACCCAGCTGGCCACGGCCCTGCTCGGCGACGCCATCGCCAGCAACCTGTTCATGCTCGGCTACGCCTGGCAGCTGGGCCTGGTGCCGGTCTCGCACGGCGCGCTGATGCGCGCGATCGAACTCAACGGCGCCGCCGTGGAAATGAACCGCCAGGCCTTCGCCTGGGGCCGCCTCGCCGCGGTCGATCCGCACGCGGTGGCCAAGGCCGCCGGCCTGGTCAGCAATCCGGTGACCGGCGACGAGCGCAGCGCCGACGGCCTGCACCAGCTGCCGCCGGGCGACTGGGAAGGCAGCGAGTTCGGCAGCATCAGCGCGCCGCGCCCGGCGCGTGCCGACCGCAACCTGCGCGGCCTGCCCGAACGCGGCGCGGTCGCCGGCGAAGGCGCCTCGCCGCTGGATGCGGCGACCGGCGAGGTCACCGCCCTGCCGCTGGACGACCTGCGCCTGTCGCGCAGCCTCGACGAACTGGTCGCGCGCCGCGAACGCTTCCTCACCGAGTACCAGGACGCCGCCTACGCGCGCCGCTACAGCGGGCTGGTGGCGAAGGTGCGCGCCGCCGAGAACCTGAAGGCCCCCGGCTCCACCGCGCTGACCGAGGCGGTGGCGCGCTACGCCTTCAAGCTGATGGCCTACAAGGACGAGTACGAGGTGGCGCGGCTGTACACCAGCGGCGAGTTCCAGCGCCGCCTGCAGCAGCAGTTCGAGGGCGACTACACCCTGCATTTCCACCTGGCGCCGCCGCTGCTGGCGAAGAAGGACGCGCAGGGCCGCCTGGTCAAGCGCGAGTACGGACCGTGGATGTTCACCGCGTTCCGCTGGCTGGCGAAGCTGCGCTTCCTGCGCGGCACCGCCCTCGACCCGTTCGGCCGCACCGCCGAACGGCGGATGGAGCGGCAGCTGGTGGAGGACTACTTCGCCACCGTCGAGCGCCTGCTCGCCCGGCTCGATGCCGGCAACCTGGAGCTGGCCACGCGCATCGCCAGCATCCCGGAGCAGATCCGCGGCTACGGCCACGTCAAGGAAGCGCACCTGCACAAGGCCAGGGCGCGCGAGGCCGAGCTGCTGCAGGACTGGGACAGCCCGCTGCGGGTGGTCAGCCGGGACGCCGCCTAGGGCACGCCGGCGCCGCGCCAGGAGCGGCGTGGCGGCGGTCCGCACCGCAGCGGCGGAGTGCCACGCCAGCCAGGCTCAGTCGCCGGCTTCGGCCATGTCCGCTTCCCAGGCCTGCCAGTCGCTCCGCTTCTGCATCGCGGCGTGGACGTTGCGAAGCAAGCGGACCGCGGCGAGCGGATTCCTGGAGGCTTCCTTGCGGGCGAAGGCCCAGCGCTTGGCGTAGCCGGGCCAGGCCTCCTGCAGCCGCTGCACGGGCGCGGGCAAGGTGGCGACGTCCACCGGCTCGACGACCACCATGCGGATCTGCAGCGGGGCATCCGGGGCGGAGGCCGGCAGCAGCACCGGGCTTCCGAGGGCGAGCGCCAGCACGGCGCCCGCGATGGCGACCCTGCCGCGCTTGGCGGCAACTGGCCAGGGTGACTTGTACATCTCTCGCTTCCGTTGCGGAGTCCTTGCCAAACCCCGGTTATGGCACCCGCGCCAGGGTCGGGGAATCAGAAGTATCGCAAACCGGAACCCTACCCACACTCGGGTGAAGACCCGATGCTGCCCGGCGTGCGGCCGCCATGGAGGGCCGGACTGCGGGCGTCCCGGGGCCCCGCCTGCACCCGGTCGCGGGCCTCAGCCCGCCGGCACCGGCCCGGTCGACTGGCGCAGCTGCAGCGAGTACGGCATCCGCACCATGCGCCCGGCGCTGCGCTCGCGGATCGCGTTGAGCAGCTGCACGGTGGCCACCTGGCCCATGTCGCGGGTGGGCTGCTGCACGGTGGTGATGGCCGGGAAGATCTGCTGCGAGATCGGGGTATTGTCGAACCCGCACACCGACACGTCGGCCGGCACGCGCAGGCCCAGCTCGCTGGCCGCGCGCATCACCCCGGCGGCCATGTCGTCGTTGGCCGCGAAGATCGCGGTGGGCCGCTCCGGCAGGGTCAGCAGGTGGCGGCCGGCGGCCAGGCCCGAATCGAACGAGAACTCGCCGTCGACCACCAGCTCCGGGTCGTAGCGCAGGCCGGCGCGGCGCAGCGCGGTGCGGTAGCCGGCCAGGCGCCATTCGCTGGCGCCGTGGTCCGGATGGCCCCGGACGTGGGCGATGCGCTGGTGCCCCAGGGCGATCAGGTGCGCCATCAGCTCGCACACCGCCTCGTGCTCGTCGAGGGTCACGCCGGTGCGGCCCTCGCGGTCCTTGGGCGAGATGCAGGAGAACGGGATGCCGCGCTGGTCCAGCCGGTCCAGCAGGGCCTGGCTGTCGGTCAGCGGCGGGGTCAGGATCAGCCCGTCCAGGCGCGAGGCCACCACCAGCGCATCGACCGTGTCGAGGAAGTCCGGGCTGCGGTAGCTGACCGGCTGCATCACCATGCCGTAGTGGTGGCTCTCGCAGGCCTCGACCACGCCGGTGAGGATCTCCATCAGGTAGTTCGGCGAGGGGTTGTCGTACAGCAGCGCGACCAGGTACGAGCGGTTGCCGGCGAGGCTGCGCGCGGACGGATCGGGCCGGTAGTTGAGCGCGCCCACCGTCTCCAGGACCCGTGCGCGGGTGGCGTCGCGCACGCCGGGCTCGTTGTTGAGCACGCGCGACACCGTCTTCATGGAGACGCCCGCCTGCCTGGCGACGTCCTCGATCCTGACCCGCATCACCCCTCCATCCGTGGCCGGCAACGGGCCGGCGCTCGCGCCGGACCCGCCCGCCACGTCACCAGAACAGCGCGTAGAGCGCGGCCAGGATCGCGACGACCCCGAGCGCGGCGATATTGAAACCGGCCGACGTCGAATAGTCGACATCGGCGGTCCGGATCAGGTCGCTGCCGGCCTGCTGCGGACGCGTCGCCAGCGACACCACTACCGCCAGCGCCAGCGCCAGCAGGAACACCAGGCCGACGCGGTCGATGAACGGCAGCGACGGCCACGCCAGCTTCAACACGACCGACAGCGCGAACGAACCGATCGCCGCGGCCAGCGCGCCGGCCTCGTTGGCGCGCTTCCAGAACAGGCCCAGCACGAAGATCACCACGATGCCGGGGGTGAAGAAGCCGGTGTACTCCTGGATGTACTGGAAGGCCTGGTCGAAGCTGCCCAGCAGCGGGCGCGCGGCCAGGATCGCCGCCACCACCGACACCGCCGCGGCGATGCGGCCCACCCGCACCAGGTGCGTCTGGTCGGCCTGCGGCCGCGACTTGGCGTAGAAGTCCAGGGTGAAGATCGTCGCCACCGAATTGATCTTCGAGGCCAGCGAGGCGACGATCGCCGCGACCAGCGCGGCGAACACCAGGCCGAGGATGCCGCCGGGCAGCAACCGCATCATCGTCGGATAGGCCTCGTCGGGCTTGGCCAGCTCCGGCGCCAGCACCACCGCGGCGATGCCCGGCAGCACCACCACCAGCGGCATCAGCAGCTTCAGGAACGCGGCGAACACCACGCCCTTCTGCGCCTCGCGGATGTCCTTCGCGGCCAGCGCGCGCTGGATGATGTACTGGTTGAAGCCCCAGTAGCTGATGTTCATGATCCACATGCCGCCGACCAGCACGCTGATGCCCGGCAGGTCCTTGTAGAACGGGTTGTCCCTGTCGAGGATCATCTCGAAGTGGCCGGGGTGTGCGGCCCACAGCTTCGAGAAGCCGGCGGCGACGCTGCCGTCGCCGATGTGACCCAGGGTGATCCCGGTGACCAGCAGGCCGCCGAGCACCAGCAGGGTCACCTGCACGATGTCGGTCAGCGCCACCGCCTTGAGGCCGCCGTACAGCTGGTAGGCCAGCGCGAACAGGCCCAGCAGCGCCAGCGCCAGCATCTGCTCCATGCCGGTCACCTGCGCCACCGCGATCGAACCCAGCCACAGGATCGAGGTCAGGTTGACGAACACGTACAGGCCCAGCCAGAACACCGCCATCAGCGTGCGGATGCGCGTGCCGTAACGTTCCTCGAGGAACTGCGGCATGGTGTAGATGCGGTTGCGCAGGAAGATCGGCAGGAAGAACTTGCCGACGATCAGCAGGGTCGCCGCCGCCATCCACTCGTAGGAGGCGATCGCCAGGCCGATGGCATAGCCCGAACCGGACATGCCGATGATCTGCTCGGCGGAAATGTTCGCCGCGATCAGCGAGGCGCCGATCGCCCACCACGGCAGCGAGCGGCTGGCGAGGAAGTAGTCGGTGGTCGATTTCTGGTGCCCGGCCTTCTCGCGCGAGACCCACTGCGCCAGCACGAAGATGCCCGCCAGGTAGGCGAGCACGATCACCATGTCCAGTGTTGCCAGCTTCATCCGCGTCCCTCTCCCCGGTTCGAGCGGTGGGCCTGGGGGAGGGCGCGGCACGCCGGCGCGCGGCCGGGCCGCGGCACCGTGGAGGAACCGGCCCGCACCGCCGCCCTCCCGGGGCGGCGCGGGCCTTCATGCGGTTACTGCGGGCAGGACAGGGTGTGCTCGACCTCGCCCACCGCGGCCAGCGACACCTGCGACACCGACAGCGTGGTCGCCGCGTCGCTGCGCAGGCGCAGCAGCACGTCGAGGCTGGCGGGGTCCGCGCCGGCGGCGGCGAAGCACTTCAGCGGGATGCCCAGGGTGGTCCACTGCCCGGCCGGCAGCGCCGCCAGCGTCTCGCGCAACGGCAGCGGCTGGCTGGCGCCGGCGGCGGCGGTCACCGAGCCGCTGGCCGGGATCGCCTCCGGACGCAGGGTCAGCGCCAGCATCACGTCGCCATTGGTCTCGCGGGCCAGGTCCTGCGCCGGCGTGGCGGCGATCGCCACCGCCGCCGGCTGCGCACCGGACCAGGTGAAGCGGCGCGCGTCCTCCTGGCGCTGGTGGTCGACCGCGGCCACGGCGAGGCTGTCGTCGGCCAGCGCGGCAGGCACGGTGGTGACCGGCGTCGCCTGCCCCTGCGCGTCCTCCAGCTGCAGCGCCAGCCCGGCGGTGAGCTGGCCGCGGGCGAAGAACACCCCGGCCGGCGCCTGCAGGCCCTGGATGCCGGAGTCCTCCGGCAGCGAGGCCAGGTCGCCGTTGTCGGCGTAGGTCAGGCCGTAGCCGAAGGCGAACTGCGGCTGGTAGCCAGGGGCGTTGACCGCCGCGTCGACCGCGTTGCGCGGCCAGGAGAAGCTCAGCTTGCCCTTGAAGTCGTGGTTGACGCTGCCGTCGGGCTTGCGCAGCAGCACGTCGGCCACGCCCGCGCCCTCCGAACCCGGCAGCCACGCGGCGACGAAGGCGTCGGCGGCGTTGATCTCGCGGTTGAGCCACAGCGGGCGGCCGCTGATGAACACCGCCACCACCGGGATGCCGTCGGCCTTGAGCTTGCGGATCAGCTCCAGGTCGCCGTCGTCGCCGGGCTTGAACAGCAGGTTGGGGATGTCGCCCTGGAACTCGGCGTAGGGCTCCTCGCCGAACACGACGATCGCCGCGTCGGGCTTGCTCTTGTAATTGCCGTCCACCGCCAGCTCGGCCTTGCCGCCGGCGGCGCGGACCGCGCGCTCGACCCCTTCCCAGATGGTGTCGGCGTTGGGGAAGTCGGCGCGGGTGGTGCCGCTGCCCTGCCAGTTGAGGGTCCAGCCGCCGGTCTGCTTGCTCATGTCGTGGGCGGCATCGCCGGCGACGAGGATGCGCTGGCTGGCGCGCAGCGGCAGCACGCCGCCCTGGTTCTTCAGCAGCACCAGCGACTCGCGCACGGCCTGGCGGGCGACCTCGCGGTGCTCCGGCGCGCCAAGCAGCTCGAACTTGCCGCCCAGGGCGCGCTGCGACGGCTTCGGCGCGTCGAACAGGCCCATGCGGAACTTGACCCGGAGGATGCGCTTGACCGCGTCGTCCAGGCGCTCCATCGGCAGGGTGCCGTCCTTCGCCGCGGCCAGGGTGCTCTCGTACATGCCCTTCCAGCTGTCCGGCGCCATCGCCATGTCCAGGCCGGCGGCGAAGGTCGCCGGGCAGTGGGTGGCGGTGCAGCCGGGGATCTGGCCGTGGCCGTTCCAGTCGCCGACGACGAAGCCGCCGAAGGCGAAGCGTCCCTTGAGCACGTCGGTCAGCAGCGGCTTGTGGCCGTGCAGCTTGGTGCCGTGGAAGCTGTTGAACGAGGCCATCACCGACTGCGCGCCGGCCTCGATCGCGGTCTTGTAGCCGGCCGCGTGCACGTCGCGCAGCTCGGCCTCGCTGACCTGGGTGTCGCCCTGGTCGCTGCCGCCGCTGGTGCCGCCGTCGCCGACGAAGTGCTTCACCGAGACCATCACGTGGCGGTCGTCGAGGAAGCCCGGCTCGCCCGGCTTGCCCTGCAGGCCTTCGACCATGGCCCTGGCGAACTGGGCGACGACCTCGGGGTTCTCCGAGTAGCCCTCGTAGGCGCGGCCCCAGCGCACGTCCTGCGGCACCGCCACGGTCGGGGCGAAGGCCCATTCCATGCCGGTGGTGCGGGTCTCCAGCGCGGTGATCTCGCCGATCCGGCGCAGCAGCTCGGGGTTGCGGGTGGCGCCGAGGCCGACGTTGTGCGGGAACAGGGTGGCGCCAACGACGTTGCTCTGGCCGTGCATCGCGTCGATGCCCCAGATCACCGGGATCGGCTTTCCGCCGCCGGAGGTGTCCATCGACGCCTCCCAGAAGGCGTCGGCCAGGGCCAGCCATTCGGCCGGTTTCGCGTTGTACTTGCCGCCCGGGTCGGAGCTGCCGCCGGCGAGGATCGAGCCGAGGCGGTACCTGCGCACGTCGTCCGGGGTGATCGAGGCGATGTCGCCCTGGACGATCTGGCCGACCTTCTCCTCGAGGGTCATCGAGGCGAGCAGGTCGTCGATCTTCTGCTCGAGCTCCGGATCGGCCGGCAGCGGCCAGGCCAGCTGCGGCCAGGCCTCCGGATGGATGGTGCCGTCGCCGGCGGAAGCGGTGGCATCGGCCTCGCCGGCCGGAGCGGCCGGTTCGGGCGCGCGGTCGCAGGCGGCCAGCAGGACCAGGGCCAGGGCGGCGGCCAGGCCATTGCGGATGCGCACGGGTGCGGCGGCTTCGGAACTCATCACGGTCTTCCCTCCGGTCGGTCTCGCGGCGCCTGATGTCCCCGGGCGCACTGGTGGCACTGACGGCCGCAGAGGCTTTGCCACACATGGCAGCGCTGTCAACCGCGAGCGGCCGTCATGCCCTGCCGGTATAGGCCCGCCCGGGCTGCGGCATGTCCCGCGCTGGGCCGCGCGAGGCTGAAAAGCCGGGGATTCCGGCCAGATCGGCGGTTCGCGGAGGTGCCGGGGCGCCGCCGCCGGGCGACGCCGGGGAGGGCCCGGCCTGTTGCATCGCAGCAGCCCATTGCGACGCCGGAGGAGACGCGGCGCGGGCTTGCCCGGCATGCGGATCGCGCTGCGTCGGGCCCCCGCTGGACCCGGTCGGACGCGCACGAGCGTCGTGCCTCCGGCTGCCGCGGCTTCCGGAGCCGGCTTGTCCCTCTCTATAATCGCCGGCAGCTGTGGCCGGCCGCGCCACTCGCCATAGGATGGGATGTGCGTAACTACGACCTGGAATTCCTGAAGCGCTTCTCGATGGTGATCGGCCTGCTGGGCCTGGTCACCCTGGGCCTGATCCTCCTGGCCAGCCACCTGCACGGCCGGATTCCGCCGGAAGTGTCGCCGACGGCTGCCAAGCGCACCGCCGAGCGCATCGCCCCGGCCGGCGCGGTCTATGCCGGCGACACCGGTGCCGCCGCGCAGGCCGCCGCCGCTGCCGCCGCCGCTGCCAAGGCCGCCTCGCAGGTGGCCTACGGCGGCACCACCGACGGCTCGGTGATCTTCCAGAACCTGTGCGGCGCCTGCCACAGCGGTGGCGTGGGCGGCGCCCCGACCCTGGACCGCAGCCACTGGAACGCGCGCATCGCCCAGGGCACCGACACCCTCTACAAGCACGCGATCGAGGGCTTCACCGGTTCGGCCGGCGTGATGCCGCCGAAGGGTGGCAACCCGGCGCTGACCGACGAGCAGGTGCAGGCGACGGTCGACTGGATGATCTCCAACCTCAAGTAAGCCGCGCTTCTTCCCGCCAACGCCGCCTCCGGGCGGCGTTGTCGTTTTCAGACACGCAGGATCCGCCCATGCACGCCCCCCGTATCCCGACGGCCCTGTCCCTGTTGCTGGCCTTCACGCCGGCCACCGCGCTGGCAGGCCCGGCCACCGCCATCGGCCAGCTGCGCGCCGGCGCGGCTGAGGCGGCGGAGGTCGCGGTGACCGCGACGGTCAGCGCCGACTTCCGCGAAGGCCTCGGCGGCGTGTTCGTGCAGGACGGCGGCGATGGCGACCCGGGCACGCCGGACGGCCTGTTCGTGCGTCCGACCGAGGGCGTGCAGTTCCCCGAGGGCGTGGCGGCCGGCCACGAGTGCCGCTTCCAGGGCCGGCTGGTCGAGGAGAAGCGCAGCGGCAGCCGCGCCACGGTGCTGCTGGCCGAACGCGTCGACCGCTGCCGCGCGGGCCAGCCGGTCGCGGCGCTGACGCTGGACGCGCTGCCGCAGGACTGGGCCGCGCTCGACGGCATGCGCGTGCGCATCGAGGCGCCGCTGTTCGTGGCCGGCACCGACGCGCTGCCGCGCTACGGCGAGCTGGCGGTGTCGTTCGACGGGCGCCTGTGGCAGCCCAGCGAACTGGCCCGCCCCGGCACGCCGGAACATGCTGAACTGGCCGCACGCAACGCACGCGTTCGCCTGCTGCTGGACGATGGCAGCCAGGCGCGCGATCCGGGACAGGTGGCGTATCTGGGCGACAGCGCCGCGCCGCGCGTCGGCGACGTGGTGCTGGGCGCCGAAGGCGTGGTCGAGCAGCGCCACGGCAGCTGGCGCCTGCAGCTGGACCGCCCGCTGCGCTTCGAAGCGGCGCAGCGTCCGGCGCCGCCACAGGTGCCCGGCAACGTGCGCGTGGCCGCGTTCAACCTGGAGAACCTGTTCAACGGCAACGGCCGCGGCGGCGGCTTCCCCACTCCGCGCGGCGCGAAGACCGAGCAGGCGTTCGAGGCGCAGCTGGCCAAGCTGGTCGCCACCGTGCACGGGCTCGATCCGGACGTGGCCGCGCTGATGGAGCTGGAGAACGACGGCTACGGCGAGGATTCGAGCATCGCCCGGCTGGTGCGCGAGCTCAACGCCGGCGGCGCGCAGTGGCGCTTCGTCGACGCCGGCCGCGGCCCGGGCGCGGACACGATCCGCGTCGGCATCATCTACCGCGCCGACCGCCTGGTCCCGCGCGGCGCGCCGGCGGTGCTGGAAGGCGGCCCGTTCGGCGAACGCAGCCGCGTGCCGCTGGCGCAGGCGTTCAGGCGCAAGGGCGGCGGCAAGGAGTTCGTCGTCGTCGCCAACCACTTCAAGTCCAAGGGCTGCAGCGAAGCCACCGGCGACAATGCCGACCGCAAGGACGGACAGGGCTGCTGGAACGCGCTGCGCCTGGATTCGGCACAGCGCCTGCACGCCTGGCTGCAGTCGGCGCCGCTGGGCAAGGGCCGCGAGCGCGTGGTGATCCTCGGCGACTTCAACGCCTACGCGATGGAAGATCCGGTGCGCTGGCTGCGCGAGGACGCCGGCTGGACCGACGCCTTCGCCGCCGCCGGCGTCGAACGCCCGTGGAGCTACGTGTACCAGGGCCTGAGCGGGCGCCTGGATCACGCCCTGCTGAGCCCGGCGCTGCTACCGCACCTGCGCGGCGCGGCCGAATGGCACGTCAACGCCGACGAGCCGGACGACGCCGGCTACGCGGGACGCAACGTGTCCGGACCATGGCGCAGCTCGGACCACGATCCGTTGCTGCTGGGGTTCGAGCTTTGAGGGACAGGGGTTCTAGCGGGTGCCGTGGAGGTAGTCGAGGCTGACCTGGAGCAGGGCGCGGAAGCCGACGTCCAGGGCGGCCTCGTCGAGGGTGAACTCGGGCGAGTGGTTGCTCGGCGCGGTGGCCGGATCGGTGCCCTTCGCGGTCGCGCCGACGAAGAAGAACATCGCCGGGGCCTTCTGCCCGTAGAACGAGAAATCCTCGGCGCCCATCGTCAGCGGCGGCTCGAACACGTTGTCCGCGCCGACCACCGCCTGCAGGCTCGGCAGCATCCGCGCGGTGAGTTCCGGGTGGTTGATCGTGGCCGGGTTGCTGTCGCTGTCCGGGATCTTCGTCTCGACCGTGGCGCCATGCGCCGCGGCGACGTGCCCGGCGACGTTGCGCAGGTCGGCGAAGATCCTCTCGCGCATGCCTTCGTCGAAGGTGCGGATGGTGCCGATCAGCTCCACGTCGTCCGGGATGATGTTGTAGCGGATGCCGCCCTTGATCGCGCCGAAGGTCACCACCGCCGGCAGTTTCGCGATGTTGGTACGGCGCGAGACGATGCTCTGCGCTGTGCCGACCAGGTCCGCCGCGGCGACGATCGGGTCGATGCCGCCCCACGGCTGCGAACCGTGCGTCTGCCGGCCCTTCACCTTGATGCTGAAACGGTCGGAGGCGGCCATCAGCGGACCGCCTCGCACCGCGATCTGCCCGGCCTGCACCGTCGAGAACACGTGCAGGCCGAACACCGCATCCGGCTTGAAGTCGTCGAAGAGGCCTTCGGCCAGCATCAGCGACGCGCCGCCTTCCTCGCCCGCCGGCGCGCCTTCCTCGGCGGGCTGGAACACCAGCAGGACCTCGCCGGGCAGCTCGTCGCGCATCGACACCAGCGCACGCGCCACGCCCAGCAGGATGCCGGTGTGCGCGTCGTGGCCGCAGGCGTGCATCACCCCCACGGTTTCCCCGCGGAACTCGGCGGTGGCCTTCGACGCGAACGGCAGCCCGGTGCGCTCGGCCACCGGCAGCGCGTCCATGTCCGCGCGCAGCGCGATCCGCGGGCCCGGCCTGCCGCCCTTGATCACCGCGATCACGCCGTGGTGCGCGATGCCGGTCTTCGGCTCCAGGCCCATCCTGCGCAGTTCCTCGGCCACCACCCGGGCGGTGCGCTCCTCGCGGTTGGACAGCTCCGGGTGCTGGTGGAAGTCGCGACGCCAGTCGACCACCTGCTGGCGCAGCTTCGCCGCCGCTTCGGTTACCTCCGGGCGCTGGGCCGCCTGCGCGCCGGCGATACCGGGAAGGGCCAGGCCGAGGGCGCAGGCCAGCAGGGACAGACGGCAACGGGCGGTCAGGGACATCGCGCGACTCCTGGGGACGTTGAGCGGATGCTAACCGTTGCGACGCGCGTGGACGAAGCCGGCATCCGCGCCGCCTAGAATCACCTGCGCGGCCAACGCACGGCCGTACTTCCTTCCCCCGGATCCCCTGATGGCCGACCCCGCCCTGCAGCTGTTGCTGCTGCTGTTCCTCGCCGCCGTGCTTGCCGGCTTCGTCGATGCGATCGCCGGCGGTGGCGGCATGATCACCCTGCCGGCGATGCTGCTGGCCGGCATCCCGCCGCTGCAGGCACTGGGCACCAACAAGCTGCAGTCGCTGTTCGGCTCCGGCTCGGCCAGCTGGACCTACGCCCGCCACGGCCACGTCGACCTGCGCCAACAGCTGCCGATGGGCATCGCCGCCGCCATCGGCGCGATGGCCGGCGCCCTGGCCGCCACCGTCGTCCCGTCCACCTGGCTGCGCGCGGTCCTGCCGTTCCTGCTGGCCGGGATCGCCATCTACTTCGCGCTCAAGCCGGACGTCGGCGCGGTCGAACGCCAGCGTCGCATGGGGCCGCGCATGTTCACGCTCGGCTTCGTGCCCGCGGTGGGCTTCTACGACGGCATCTTCGGCCCGGGCACCGGCTCGTTCCTGATGCTCGGCTTCGTCGGCCTCGCCGGCTTCGGCCTGCTCAAGGCCACCGCCCACACCAAGTTCCTCAACTTCGGCTCCAACGTCGGGGCCTTCGTCGTGTTCCTGGCCACCGGCTCGGTGGTGTGGAAGGTCGGTCTGCTGATGGGCGCCGGCCAGTTCCTCGGCGCCCGCGCCGGCTCCCGCTTCGCCATGAGGCATGGCACCCGCGTGATCCGCCCGCTGCTGGTGACCGTGTCGCTGCTGCTGGCCTTGCGCCTGCTCGCGGATCCGGCGCATCCGGTGCGCGCCTGGCTCGGGATCTGAAGCCCCTCCCACCGGGGTGAGGCTGCATGTTTGCGCGCCACTGGCGCGCGTGCCGCCGAACGCCCGCGCGCCGTGGACGCGTTACGGGCGCGGAGCGCGGGTTGGGGAGAGGGTAGGCGGGCCCAGCGCGGCGAGAGATCCCGACCCTCACCCCTGCCCCTCTCCCGGAGGGAGAGGGGAGAAAAGAAACGAAGCCACGCCCCCGAACGCAACGAAAGACGCGGCAGCGCGGGGGTATGGCGCATCGCGCGGTTCCGCCATCCATGGCTCCAACGCGCGAACGCAGGCCA
>NZ_AZUZ01000027.1 GCF_000513955.1 Pseudoxanthomonas suwonensis J47 | reverse complement strand
CCTGCTGTTCGGCAACCTGCTGATCCCGGCGCGCAAGAACCTGTAGCGGAGCGCGTTGCTGGCGGCCGGATCAAGCCCGTCGGAGGAGCTGCCGCGGGCGCCGCATCGCAGCGGCGCCCGGATCGATTACTTCTTCTTGACCACGCGCTTGCGGCCGCCGGAGGCGGGCTTGGGCGTCAGCCTGGCGGTACCCGGGATCAGGAACTCGCCCAGGTCGCGGCCCTTGGCGATATAGGCGGCGAGCCAGCGCGGCTGCTTGCCGCGGCCGGTCCAGGTTTCCTTCGGGTTTTCCGGATTGCGGTACTTCGGCGGCACCTTGCCCAGCTTGCGGCCGGCGCGGGCCGGGGCGGCCTTGCGCGCGCCACCGCCACCGAACAGCTCCTCGATGGTGTAACCCTCGGCCTTGGCCAGCCGGGTCAGCTTGCTGCGGACCTGGTTGATCGGCGCGCGCTTGTTGAGCAGCGCCTGGCGCTTCTTCGCGGTGGCGATCAGCGAGTCGAGTTCCTTCGGGGAAAGAGAGCTGAGGTCGATCGTCATCGGGGGGTCTCCAGCAGGGGGATTATGTCCTGGACGGACGATTGGCCCGAGGATAATCCATCGACATAATCCGGGCAAACCGCCATGAAAAAACGCCGCGATTATCCGGAGATAAACGCGACGCTTATTGGGCCCGTTTTGTCGCCGACGCGGCGTGAAGGCCGCGTCTGCATGGCCGGCTTCAGGCCGCGGCCAGGCGCTCCAGCAGCTGCGAACGTTCCAGCGCCTCGGCTTCGCCGCCGCGGCGCGCGCGGTATTCGAAGGTGCCGGCGGCCAGCCCGCGCTCGGATACCACCACCCGGTGCGGGATGCCGATCAGTTCGATGTCGGCGAACATCGCGCCCGGGCGCAGGCCACGGTCGTCGAGCACCGCGTCGATGCCGGCGGCCAGCAGCTCGTCCAGCAGCGACTGCGCCGCCGCGTCCACCGCCGCGTCCTTCTTCGGGTTGATCACGCACACGGCCACGGTCCAGGGCGCCATCGGCTCCGGCCAGACGATGCCGGCCTCGTCGTGGTTCTGCTCGATCGCCGCGGCCACGATCCGCGACACGCCGATGCCGTAGCAGCCCATCGCCGGGACGATCGACTTGCCGGTTTCGTCGAGCACGGTGAAACCCATCGCCTGCGAATACTTGCGGCCGAGCTGGAACACATGGCCGACCTCGATGCCGCGGGCCAGGCGCAGCTCGCCGCCGTCGGCGGCGCGGTCGCCCTCGACCACGTTGCGGATGTCGGCGACCACGTCGGCCTCGGGCAGGTCGCGGCCCCAGTTCACGCCGGCCAGGTGGTAACCGGCCTCGTTGGCGCCGACGACGAAGTCGGCCATCGCCGCGACCTCGCGGTCGGCGACCACGCGGATCGCCTGCTTCGGCCCGACCGGGCCGAGGAAGCCCGGCTCGCTGCCCAGGTGCTCGAGGATTTCCGCCTCGGTGGCCGGGCGGTATTCGCCCACGCCGGCGACCTTGGCCAGCTTGATCTCGTTGACCGAATGGTCGCCACGGACCAGGGCCAGCACGAAGCCTTCCTCGCCGACCACGGCGACCGACTTCACCGTGCGCTGCAGGGCGATGCCCAGCAGCGCGGCCACGTCCTCGCAGGTCTTCTGGACCGGCGTCTCGACCTTGCGCATGTCCTCGCTGGCGGCCGGGCGCGGCGCCGGCGCGGCGGCCTGCGCGGCCTCGACGTTCGCCGCGTAGTCCGAGCCGGTGGAAAACGCCAGCGCGTCCTCGCCCGAGTCGGCCAGCACGTGGAATTCCTGCGAGGCGTCGCCGCCGATCGCGCCGGAATCGGCCTGCACGGCGCGGAACTCCAGGCCCAGGCGGGTGAAGATGCGGGTGTAGGCCGCCTTCATGTTCTCGTACTCGCGCGCCAGGTCGGCGTCGGTGACGTGGAACGAATAGGCGTCCTTCATCAGGAACTCGCGCGAACGCATCACGCCGAAGCGCGGGCGGATCTCGTCGCGGAACTTGGTCTGCACCTGGTAGAAGTTGACCGGCAGCTGCCTGTAGCTGCTCAGCTCCTGGCGGGCGAAGTCGGTGATCGCTTCCTCCGCGGTCGGGCTGTAGCAGTACTCGGCTTCCTTGCGGTCCCTGATCTTCAGCAGCTGGCCGCCGAACTTCTCCCAGCGGCCGGTTTCCTCCCACAGCTCCTTCGGCTGGATGGTCGGCAGCTGCAGCTCGACCGCGCCGGCGCGGTCCATTTCCTCGCGCACCACGCGCTCCACCTTGCGCAGCACGCGCAGGCCCAGCGGCGCCCAGGTGTACAGGCCGGCGGCGAGCTTGCGGATCATGCCGGCGCGCAGCATCAGCTTGTGGCTGACCAGTTCGGCGTCGGCCGGGGTTTCCTTGGTGGTGTGCAGGTGGAAGCGGGACAGGCGCATCGCGGGGGCAGGTTCGTGGCGGGAAGCCGGACATTCTGCCAGCACCGGGCGCTGGCCGCCCGGTGGAACGCGCGATGCGGGGCGCCGCAAGCCGGCGCGCGGGACTCAGCCGCCGGTCTTGACCCGGATCCCAGGCTCCGGCTCGCGGGCCAGGCGCTCGTAGGCGCGGCCGGGCGGGGGCGGGGTGTCGGTGATGTGCAGGTTGCCGGCGTCGTCGCGCCAGCGGTACAGCGGGCGCAGCGCGTCCTCGGCCGCTTCGGCGGCAGCGTTCTCGGCCCGTTCGCGGGCTTCGGGGGAGGGCGCGGCCTCCCCGCGGGTCAACCACCAGGCCAGGCCGCCCCCCACGGCCAGCCCGGCGAGGATCGCCCAGGCGGCGCGCATCAGGCCTGCTTGCAGTAGGCCTTGACCGCGGCCTCGGCGAGTTCCTTCTGCGCGGCGCGCTCGTCGTCGCCGAGGGTGCGGTCGGGCTTGCCGTCGCCGTCGCTGTCCTGCTGCACGGCGCCGGCGCTGCTGAGCACGGACAGGTTCCGGCGGGCGCTCAGGCACTGCGGGCTCGGGGCTTCGTCGGCCTGCGAGACGGTTTCCACCTCCGGGGCGCTGCCATCCATCCGGCGGGTCTCGTAGGCCCGGCCCGGCGGCGGCTGGTCGGAGGAGTGGGTGACGCCGTTGGCGTCCTTCCAGGTGTAGACGTTGGCCGCCGAAGCGACGCCACAGAGGCCGAGGGCCAGGAGGAGCAGGCAGGACCGGGAGGTGAAGCGCATCGGCAGGTCTCCGGTGGACGGGGTGACGGACGGGCCGATTGCAGCACCCCGGCCCGGGACTGGCAAGTCGAGGTTCGCAGGCGGGCGGCCGGCCCGTACACTGGCGGGATGGAACACGACCGTCCCCCGCCGCGCTCGCGCGGCATCTACCTGCTGCCGAACCTGTTCACCACCTGCGGGCTGTTCGCGGGCTTTTACGCGATCATCGCCGCCGCCAACAGCCACTTCACCGCCGCCGCGATCGCGGTGTTCGTCGCCGGCCTGGCCGACGGCGTGGACGGGCGGGTGGCGCGGCTGACCGGCACCAGCAGCGAATTCGGCGTGCAGTACGACTCGCTGGCCGACCTGGTCAGCTTCGGCCTGGCGCCGGCGCTGGTGATGTACCACTGGTCGCTGTCGGCGCTGAAGCTGGACGGCGGGATGCTCGGCCGGGTCGGCTGGGCGGTCGCTTTCCTCTATGCGGCCTGCGCGGCACTGCGCCTGGCCCGCTTCAACACCCAGGTCGGCATCGTCGACAAGCGCTGGTTCGTCGGCCTGGCCAGCCCGGCGGCGGCCGGGCTGATGATGTCCTTCGTCTGGGCCTTCGCCGACGGCGAGCTGGGCTGGAACGGCGAGGAGCTGCGCTACGTCGCCCTGGGCGTGACCCTGGTGGCGGCGCTGCTGATGGTCAGCCGGATCCGCTACTGGAGCTTCAAGGGCAGCGGCGAGGGCGGGGCCCGGGCCGACCGGGTGCCGTTCGCGGCGCTGCTGATCGTGCCGGTGGCCATCGCCCTGCTGGTGATCGACCTGCCGCGGGTGCTGCTGGCGGTGGGCGTGATCTATGCGCTGTCCGGCCCGGTCATGGCGCTGTGGCAGCGCATGCGGCCCTCGGAGCCGGCGGTGTGAACACGGGCGCGTCCGCCTGGAGTCCGCAGCAGCGGCGCTGGCTGCAGGCGCTGGGCTACAGCGTGCTGCGCCTGGGCGACGGGGACGATGCGGTGGAAGCCGTAGCGGAGCAGGCGCCCGAGGCTGCGCCCGAGCGCGTGCCGGCCCGGGTGCACAGCCCGGTCGACGGCTCCCGGCATGAACGCGACGTGGCGCCGGTGCGGCGTGCGCCGCCGCCACCGGTAACCCCGGCTGCATTGGAACAGGACAGCGCGCCCGCCGCGCCGGTGCGTGGGGCGCTGCGTCGCCCGCCGCGCCTGCCGGACCGGCTGCAGCTGGCGATGCTGCGTGCATCGGGCCTGGATCCCGCGGATCCTGCCGCGCAAGCGCTCATGGCCGAATGGCCGGTCGACGAGCTGCGCGGCAATCCGGCGGCCAAGCGGGCGTTCTGGCCGAAGCTGCGCGCGCTGCGCAGGCGGTCGCCATGAGCGCGGCGCTGCGCGAGCCGGAGCGTGCCTGGCGCCTGCGCGCGATGCGCGAGGGCGACCTGGACGCGGTGATGTCGATCGAGAAGCGGGCCTATCCGTTCCCGTGGACGCGGGGCATCTTCCGCGACTGCCTGCTGGCGGGCTATCCGGCGCTGCTGGCGCTGGACGACGATTCGCCGGCCGGCTACGGGGTGATGAGCATTGCCGCCGACGAGGCGCACCTGCTGAACCTGTGCACGGCGCCGGAGCGGCAGTCGCGCGGGCTGGGCCGGCACATCCTGCGCGCGTTGCTGCGCACGGCCCGCGACCGCGGGGCGCAGCGGATCTTCCTGGAAGTGCGCCCGTCCAATCCGGCGGCGATCGCGCTGTACCACAGCGAGGGCTTCAACGAGATCGGCCGCCGTCCGCGCTACTACCCGGCGGTGGACGGCCGCGAGGACGCGCTGGTGATGGCCAAGGAGCTGCTGCCGGACGTCGTGGACCGGATGCCGCCGCTTTAAGGGCCGCGGGCAAAACAGCAACGGCAACAGCAACAGCAACAGCAACAGCAACAGCAACAGCGTTTGGGTGCGTCGACTCCGGACGGAGCCGCGGCAGCGCAGGGGTATGCCGCATCGCGCGGTTCCGCGTCCTGCTCCAACGCGCGAACGCAGCACATCCATGTGCTGCTTGCGGCATACCCCCGCGCTACCGCGTCTTTCGGTGCTTCCGGGTCGTGGCTTCGTTCTGTGTCCCCCCTCTCCCTCCGGGGTGAGACGGCATGTCTGCACGCCACTGGCGCGCATGCCGGCGAACGCACGCGTCCCGTGGATGCGGGCCGGGGCGTGGATCCGGGGGCAGGGAGAGTAGGGAGCCTGGACCACGTCGGGGAACCGGCCCTCTCCCCAACCCCTCTCCCGGGGGGAGAGGGGCCTGAGGAACGCGCTCAGAACCGCGCGCGCTGCTCGGTCAGGGCGGCGAGCTTGGTGGTCCAGTCGGCGAGGCGCTGGCGTTCCTGTTCGACCACCGCCGGCGGGACCTTGTCGCTGAACTTGCCCAGCTTGGCCTCGCTCTTTTCCTTCTCGGCGGCAATACGGGCGATTTCCTTGTCCAGGCGCGCGAGCTCGGCGTCGAGGTCGACCAGGCCTTCCAGCGGGACGAGCAGCTTCAGCTCGCCGACCACGGCGGCGGCCGAAGCAGGCGCGGTCGCGCCGTCCAGCCACTCGATCGATTCCAGGCGCAGCAGGAAGCGCAGCTGCGAGTCGAAGCGGGAGATGCGGGCGCGGTCGGCGTCGATGCCGTCGACCAGCAGCAGGCGCACCGGTTTGCCCGGCGACACGCCCAGTTCGCTGCGCACGCGGCGCAGGGCCGAGACCATCGCCTTCAGCCATTCGATGTCGGCTTCGGCGGCGGCGTAGTCCTGGGCGGCGAAATCGGCCGGGGTCGGGTAGGCCTGCAGCGAGATCGACCTGCCGTCGATGCCCAGGCGCGGGGCGACCTGGCGCCACAGTTCCTCGGTCACGAACGGCACCAGCGGGTGCAGCAGGCGCAGCAGCGCTTCCAGCACGTGCAGCAGGGTGTGGCGGGTGCTGGCGGCGGCCGCGGCGTCGTCGCCGCTGAGCGCCGGCTTGGCCAGTTCGACGAACCAGTCGCAGAACTCGTTCCAGGCGAACTCGTACAGCGCCTGCGCGAGCAGGTCGAAGCGGTAGGCGGCGAACTGCTCCTGCGCTTCGGCGGTGACCGCGGCCAGGCGCGCCAGGATCCACTTCTCGGCGTCGGTCACCGGCTGCGGGGCGCCGCTGAAGCTGGCGCCGTCGGTGTTCATCAGCACGAAGCGGGTGGCGTTCCACAGCTTGTTGCAGAAGTTCTTGTAGCCCTCGGCGCGGCCGAGGTCGAACTTGATGTCGCGTCCGTGGCCGGCCAGCGCGGCGATGGTGAAGCGCAGCGCGTCGGCGCCGTGGGCGATGATGCCCTCGGGGAATTCCTTGCGCGTCGCCTTCTCGATCTTCTCGGCCAGCTTCGGCTGCATCAGGCCGGTGGTGCGCTTGGCGACCAGGTCCTCCAGCGAGATGCCATCGATGATGTCCAGCGGGTCGAGCACGTTGCCCTTGGACTTGGACATCTTCTGGCCCTGCGCGTCGCGGATCAGGCCGGTGATGTAGACGTCGCGGAACGGCACCTTCCCGGTGAAGCTGTCGGTGGCCATGATCATGCGCGCCACCCAGAAGAAGATGATGTCGAAACCGGTGACCAGAACCGACGACGGCAGGTAGCGGTCGAAACCGCGTTCGGCCATCGCCTGCGCGTCGGGCCAGCCCATGGTCGAGAACGGCCACAGCTGCGAGGAGAACCAGGTTTCCAGCACGTCGCTGTCCTGGCGTAGGGCGGGGCCTGCCCCGCTGCCCCCGTTGGCGATCCAGCGCGCATTGGCCTGGGCCTGCGCCTCTTCCTCCGAGCGCGCCACGTAACAGTTGCCGGCCTCGTCGAACCACGCCGGGATTCGGTGGCCCCACCACAGCTGGCGGCTGATGCACCAGTCCTGGATGTTCTCCATCCAGTGGCGGTAGGTGTTGATCCAGTTCGGCGGGACGAACTTCACCTCGCCGGACTCGACCAGCTCGAGGCCACGCCTGGCCAGCGCGTCCATCTTCACGAACCACTGGTCGGTCAGGTACGGCTCGACCACCTGGCCGGTGCGGTCGCCGCGCGGCACCTGCAGCTTGTGCGGCTTCGTCTCGACCAGCAGGCCCAGGTCCTCGAGGTCGGCCAGCACCGCCTTGCGTGCGTCGTAGCGGTCCAAACCGCGGTACTTCTCCGGCGCGTTGTCGTTGAGCGCGGCTTCGGGAGTGAACAGGTTGATCATCGGCAGGCCGTGGCGCACGCCGACCTGGTAGTCGTTGAAGTCGTGCGCCGGGGTCACCTTGACCACGCCGGTGCCGAACTCGCGGTCGACGTAGTCGTCGCCGATCACCGGGATGCGGCGGCCGGTCAGCGGCAGCACCACTTCCTTGCCGATCAGGCCCGGGTAGCGCGCATCTTCCGGATGGATCATCACCGCGGTATCGCCGAGCATGGTTTCCGGGCGGGTGGTGGCGACCACCAGGTAGTCGCGGACCTCGCGCAGGACCTCGTTGCCGTCGGCGTCGCGCTCGACGTGCTCGTAGGTCGCGCCGTCGGCCAGCGGGTAGCGGATCGACCAGAGGAAGCCGTCCTCCTCGACGTTCTCCACTTCAAGGTCGGAAATCGCGGTCTTCAGCACCGGGTCCCAGTTGACCAGGCGCTGGCCGCGGTAGATCAGGCCCTGCTCGTACCAGCGCACGAAGGCCTCGATCACCGCCGCCGAGGGCTGCGGATCCATGGTGAAGGTGCTGCGCGACCAGTCGCCGGAGGCGCCGAGGCGGCGCATCTGCCGCTCGATGGTGTCGCCGGACTTGCCCTTCCACTCCCAGACCTTGGCGATGAAGCCTTCGCGGCCCAGCGAGTCGCGGGTCTCGCCGTTGCCTTCCAGCGCCAGGTTGCGGCTGACCACCATCTCGGTGGCGATGCCGGCGTGGTCGGTGCCCATCTGCCACAGCACGTCGTAGCCGCGCATGCGGTGGTAGCGGACCAGCGCGTCCATCAGCGTGTGCTGGAAGGCGTGGCCCATGTGCAGGGTGCCGGTGACGTTCGGCGGCGGCAGCAGGATCGAGTAGGGCTCGCCCTGGCCGGACGGCTTGAAGCAGCCGCTATCCTCCCATTCGGCGTACAGGCGCGATTCGAAGGTCTTGGGTTCGTAGCCGGGGGGCAGAGTCATAAGAGCCGTGATTCGTGATTCGTGATTCGGGATTGGAAAGAGCAGTGCTTCGTCGGTCCGGGATGAGGTGCAGGCGGTGTTGCCGTCGCCTTGTTCGAATCACCAATCACCAATCCCGAATCACGGCTCCTCTCACATATCGTGCTTGTTCAGTTCAAAGCCCATCGCCTGGTACTGCTTCCAGCGCGCGCGCAGCGGGCCGCGCGCGGCCGGGTCGGCCGGCACCACTTCCAGCACGCGCTCGCAGGGCTGCTGCCAGGCTTCGTCGCGCAGGTTGATCACCAGCGGCCGCGGCGGCGCCTCGATCTCCGGCGGCACGATCAGCACCGGGGTCAGCTCGTCCTCCTCGTCGCCGGCGATCTGGTGCGGGATGAAGGCGTCGGGCTCGAACGACCACAGCAGGTCGTCGGTCTCCTCGGCCTGGGCCGCGTCGCGCGCCAGGATCAGGGTGAACTGGTTGGCGGCGCAGGCGCGCTTGGCGAGTTCGCAGACCAGCAGCAGCGGCTGGTCTGCGAAGCGCGGCTTGGCGATCAGGTAGAAGTCGGCGCGGGGCATGGGCTATCCGGGATCGGGGCGGGCCGGCGCGCAGTGCGGCCGGCCCGGCCGCTCAGCCGGCCCGGTCCAGCAGCCACTGGCTCAGCAGGCCGACCGGACGGCCGGTGGCCATGCCGCGCTTGCCTTCGTCGCTGGCCGAACCGGCGATGTCCAGGTGCGCCCAGCGCTGGCCCTCGGTGAAGCGCGAGAGGAAGCAGCCGGCGGTGATCGCGCCGCCCCAGCGGCCGCCGATGTTGTAGACGTCGGCGAAGCTGGATTCCAGCAGGGTCTGGTACTCGTCCCACAGCGGCAGGCGCCAGGCGCGGTCGAATACCTGTTCGCCGGCGTCCAGCAGCTCCTGGGCCAGGTCGTCGTGCTTGCTCATCAGGCCGGAGGCGAACTTGCCCAGCGCGACCATGCAGGCGCCGGTCAGGGTGGCGACGTCGATGAGCGCCTGCGGCTCGAAGCGCTGCGCGTAGGTCAGCGCGTCGCACAGGATCAGGCGGCCTTCGGCGTCGGTGTTGCCGACCTCGATGGTCTTGCCGGACATGGAGGTGATCACGTCGGACGGACGGTAGCTGTTGCCGTCGATCGCGTTCTCCACCGCCGGGGCGATCACCACCAGGTTCAGCGGCAGCTTCATCTTCACCGCGGCGACGAAGGTGCCCATGACGCTGCCGGCGCCGAGCATGTCGTACTTCATCTCCTCGATGCCGCCCTGGGTCTTCAGGTTGACGCCGCCGGTGTCGAAGGTGATGCCCTTGCCGACCAGCACGTAGGGTTTCGCGCTGCCGCCACCGTTCCACTTCAGTACCACCAGCTTCGGCCGGTTGGCCGAGCCGCGGGCCACGGCCAGCAGCGAGCCCATGCCTAGCGCTTCCATCTGCTGCTCGTCCAGCACCTCGCACTCGGCGCCGTCGTGGGCGGCGGCGAAAGCCTGCGCCTGTTCGGCCAGGTAGGCGGGGTTGCAGATGTTCGGCGGCAGGTTGCCCAGCTCGCGGGTGAAGGCCACGCCGGCGGCGATGGCCTCGCCCTGGGCCAGCGCGGTGGCGTCCTCGCCGGCGATGGCCAGCTCGCGCAGGCCCGGCTCGTCCTTCTTCTTGCCCAGGGTGGCGGTGTAGCGGTAGGCGGCATGGTCGGCGGCGACCGCGGCCTGGCGGATGTTCCAGGCGGCGTCGCGGCCGGCGACCGGGACTTCGCTCAGGGTCAGCAGCGCCTTGCCGACCGGGCCGGTCTTCAGCGTGCGCACCGTGTCGGCGACGGCCTTGAGGTACTGCGGCACGCCGAACTTGCCGGCTTCGCCCAGGCCCACCACCAGCACGCGCGGCGCGGCCACGCCCGGCAGGTCGTGCAGGACCAGGGTGCGGCCGGTGCGGCCGCTGAGGTCGCCGCGCTCCAGCAGGGCGCGCAGGCGGCCACCGCTGGCCGCGTCGATCGCCTGGCCCGCGGGCGTGAGCGTCTTGTCGGCAAAGGCGCCGACCACGACGCAGTCGAAGGCGGCCGCGGCGGCGGCTTCCCGGTTCAGGGTGAATTGCAGGGCCATTGAGCAGATTCCTGGAACGAAGCGACAGGTACAATCGCGGATCGCCTCGGCCCGGCCCCGTCTCGGGGCCCGCCCGGGTGTCCACAAGCGAATCCGGGATTTTATAGGACTGCCCAGCCAGATGCCGAAGCTCGACCGATACCTGCTGGGCGACTTCCTCCAGAGCTTCCTGGCGACCCTGATCGTCCTGCTGGTGGTGAGCCTCGGCGGCGTCCTGGTCGACGTGCTGGGCGAAATCGCCGACGGCGGCCTGCCAGCGCGCCTGCTGCTGTCCCAGCTGGGCCTGCAGCTGCTGGTGTACCTGCCCCTGGTCCTGCCGCTGGCGCTGATGCTGGGGCTGATGCTTTCGGTGGCCCGGCTGTACCGGGATTCGGAGATGGCGGTCCTGAACGCCGTGGGCGTGGGGCCGCGCCGGCTGCTGCGCCCGCTGCTGCTGGTCGCCCTGCCGGTGGCCCTGGCGGTGGGCGTGTGCTCGCTGTGGCTGGGGCCCTGGGCCCAGCGCACCGGGGCGCAGATGGTCGAGCAGGCCAACCGCAGCCTGATCGTGGCCGGGCTGGAGCCGGGCCGCTTCACCTCGCTGCCCAGCGACGGCGGCATCGTCTACGTCGACGCCATGGCCGAGGACGGGGCCACCCTGCGCGGCGTGTTCCTGCAGCGCGAGCGTGAAGGCCGGATCGACGTGATGACCGCCCGCGAGGGCGACCTGCAGTTCGAGGGCGAGCGCAGCCGCTACCTGCAGCTGCGCGAGGGCCAGCGCCTGGAAGGCCCGCTGGACGGGGCCCTGGACTTCCGCCTGATGCGCTACGCCATCAACGAGGTGGCCCTGCCTGACCGCGCCGAGACCCGCGACCGCGACGACCCGGCCCTGGCCCCGACGCCGGACCTGATCGGCGACGGCCGGCCCGAGGCCATCGCCGAGCTCCACGCCCGCCTGACCCCGCCGCTGCTGGCCCTGGGCTTCGCCCTGCTGACCCTGCCGCTGGGGCGCAGCTCGCCGCGGCAGCAGCGCTACGGCCGGCTGATGCTGGGCTTCCTCGCCTACCTGGTGTGCGTGAACCTGATGTTCATCGGCACCCGCATGCTGGCCGAAGGCGAGCTGCCGGGCCTGGTCGGCCTGTGGTGGCTGACCCTGCCGCTGCTGGCACTGGCGGCCTGGCTGTACCTGCGCGACGGCCGCGTGTCGCGGCCGCGGAGGAGCGCGGCATGATCGCCCTGCGCCCGCGCATCCACGACATCTATATCGGCCGGGTGGTGCTGGCCACGGTGCTGCTGACCTGGGCGGTACTGCTGGGCTTCGACGTGGTCATGGCCATCTCCGGCCAGGTCGGCGACCTCGGCAAGGGCAGCTACGATTTCCCGACCGCGCTGGCGGTGGTGGCCTACAGCGTGCCGCGCCGCGCCTACGTCATCTTCCCTTACGCGGCGGTGATCGGCTCGCTGATGGGCCTGGGCCAGCTGGCGGCGACCTCGGAACTGACCGCGCTGCGCGCGCTGGGCCTGTCGCGGCGCCGGCTCAGCGCCTCGGTGGCCGCGGCGCTGGTGATCCTGACCGCGCTGATGGTGCTCAACGGCGAGACCCTGGCGCCGTGGGGCCAGCGCCAGTCCGACCAGCTCAAGCTGGCGGCCAAGAGCAACAACGTGGCCATGGCCCGCTACTCGGGCCTGTGGGCGCGCGAGGGCGACACCTTCCTCAACGCCATCGACGGCCGCGAGCGGGTGGTCGACGGCCACCGCATCCTGGAGCTGCGCGACGTGCGCCTGTACCAGCTGGCCCCGGAGGGCGGCCTGCAGACCCTGACCCGCGCCGCCGTGGCCGAGCACGACAGCGAGGGCTGGCGCCTGCGCGACGTGCGCCGGATCCAGTTCGCCTTCAGCCCGGGCAGCGCCCGCGAGGAGCGGGTGGCCGAAGAGCGCTGGGATTCGCAGCTGGACCCGGCCGCGCTGGCCGCCGGCGTGACCCGGCCGCGCAACCTCTCCGCCGCCGACCTGCGCGCCAGCATCGACTACCGCACGCGCAACAACCTCGACGCGCGCGAGTACGAGGACATCTACTGGAGCCGCTGGTTCTACCCGCTGAACGTGCTGGCGCTGTGCCTGGCCGCGGTGCCGTTCGCCTTCGGCAGCCTGCGCAGCGGCGGGATGGGCAAGCGCCTGTTCCTCGGCATCCTGTTCTCGCTGGGCTTCATGCTGCTGCAGATGCAGTTCGGCCGGCTCGCCGGCGCGTTCCGCTTCGACTACCGCATCGCCTACGCGCTGCCGCCGATCCTGATGATGGCCACCTCGTGGTGGCTGTTCCGGCGCAAGTCCGGCTGAGCACGGCTCAGCGCCGCTTCGGCAGCCTGACCAGGCGGGTGCCGCTGGCGCGGTCGTGCCAGGCCAGGCGCCCCCGGTCGAACCAGGCCCACCAGAAGCCCAGCCCGCCGGCCAGCAGCGACAGCACCCCGACCAGGTAGCGCAGCCACAGCGCGCCCCAGCCCGGCACGCCGCCATCGGCGGCGACCACCTTCAGCCGCCACGGGCGCATGCCCAGGGTCTGCCCGCCGCGGCGCCAGCTGCCGGTCGCGTACAGGCCGGTCACGCCCACGCAGGCCAGGAACAGCAGCCAGCTCAGCAGGCTGCCCGGCGGGATGTTCTCGCGCTCCGGGTGGTGGCCGAGGACCGTGTAGCCGAGGTTGAACAGCAGCGACACCAGCATCCACATCGCCGCGCACGGCCAAAAGTCGTAGAACAGCGACAGCAGGCGCCAGAGGATCAGGGTGCGCGGGCGGGTGGAGGTGTCGGCGGATTCGGGGGCAGTGTCTTCCATCGGCGCACAGGATAGCCGCTGGCGCCGGCTATCCTTGCAGCATGGTCCAACGCGACAGCCACAGCACCGCCGACCGCCGCCGCCTCGCCCGCAGCCTGCCGCCGTTGCGCGAGGAGGATGCGCGGGAGATCGAACGGTTCATCGAGGCCGCCTGGGCCGAGCACGGCCTGGCCCGGCAGACCCAGGCCGCCTACCGTCGCGACCTCGAGCAGCTGGCGCGCTGGCGCGACGGCGCCGGCGGCGGCCTGGTACGGATCGATCGCGCCGGCCTGTTCGACTACCTGCGCTGGCGCGCGGAGCACGGCTACAAGCCGCGCAGCAACGCCCGCCTGCGCGCCAGCCTGCGCGCGTTCTTCGCCCACCTGGTCCGCGCCGGCACGCGCGCCGACGACCCGGCCGCGCTGATCGAGCCGCCGCGCCTGCCACGGCCGCTGCCCAAGGCGCTGACCGAATCGCAGGTGGAGGCGCTGCTGGCCGCGCCCGACCTGTCCACCCCCGAAGGCCTGCGCGACCGCGCCATGCTCGAGCTGATGTACGCCGCCGGCCTGCGCGTGAGCGAGCTGGTCGACCTGCCGGCCAACGCGGTGAACCTGCGCCAGGGCGTGGTCCGGGTGATCGGCAAGGGCAGCAAGGAGCGGCTGGTGCCGCTGGGCGAGGAATCCCGGCACTGGCTGGAGCGCTACCTCGCCGAGGCCCGCCCCCAGCTGGCCGGCGGCAAGCCGGTCCCGCCCGACGCCTACGGCAGCGTGCCGCTGTTCCTGACCGCGGAGCGCCGCGCCCCGACCCGCCAGGCCTGGTGGCAGGCACTCAAGCGCCACGCCGCCGCGGCCGGCATCGACCCGTCCACGGTCACCCCGCACGGCATCCGCCACAGCTTCGCAACCCACCTGCTCAACCACGGCGCCGACCTGCGCGCGCTGCAATTGCTGCTAGGCCACGCCAGCCTCTCCACCACCCAGATCTACACCCTGGTCGCCCGCGAACACCTGCAGACCCTCCACGCCCGGCACCATCCGCGGGGCTGAGCCGCGTTCGTTCTTCCAAGGCATGGAAAGCGTGGGCTCCGGACCGGGCCGCCGCACCCCGGGTATCCGGGTCACCGCTCGGATCCATGTCCTTCCGCGGCCGTGGCACATCCATGTGCCACGGCCGCGGATACCGGGGTACGGCGTCCCCGGGCGCGTCGGGATCGTGGCTTCGATCGACGGAGCGACGAAGCGACCTGCAGCCCGGATAAGGCCGCAGGCCGCATCCGGGGAATGGCGTACCTGCCACTCCTGATCCACCCCTGTGGTGCACCTGGTCCCCAGGTGCGCTTCGCTTACCCGGGCTACGCGCTCTACGCCATGGACCCGTCTGCCACCGGGAGAGGGGAGAAAAACGAAGCCACGACGCGGACGCGCCGAAAGACGCGGTAGCGTGGGGGTATGGCGCGAGCGGCACATGGATGTGCCGCGCTCGCGCGTTGGAGCAGGACGCGGAACCGCGCGATGCGCCATACCCCCGCGCTGCCGCGGCTCCCTCCGAAGCCCGCACACGCTGATGCCGTCGCCGTTGCTGTTGCGGCCTCCGCGGCCTCCGCCACCCGGCCGGCGCCCAGCTGGAGCGTGAACCGCAGCCCCGCGCCACGCAGGCCTCCACGGCCCGATATGCCAGAATCCGCCGATCTTTCCCCGATGGTGCGCCGCATGTTCCGATCCCTCGCCACCGCGCTGCTCTGCGCGATCAGCCTCGGCGCCTGCGCCCAGCCCGCCACGCCCGCCGCCGGCCAGGCCAAGGCCCCCGCGGCCGCCAGGCCGGCTGCCGGCCCCGCCGCCGGCAGCGCCGAGGAACGCGTGCGCGCCGCCCTGCAGGGCGTGGCCCCGGACATCACCCCCGAATACATCGGCGACGCCCCCTTCGCCGGCTTCCGCGAAGTCCTGCTGGGCGGCCAGGTCGTCTACGTCTCCGACGACGGCCGCTACCTGATGCAGACCCAGCCGTTCGACCTGCAGGAGCGCAAGCAGGCCACCAGCGCCGGCCTGATGGCCCACCGCGCAAAGCTGATCGCCAGCATCCCGCAACAGGACCGCATCGTGTTCGCCCCGCCGAATGCGAAGCACACGATCACCGTGTTCACCGACATCGAATGCGGCTACTGCCGGCGCATGCACCAGCAGATCGCCGAGTACAACAAGCTCGGCATCGCCGTCGAATACGTCGCCTTCCCGCGGATGGGCCCGGCCAGCCAGGACTTCATCGACATGGAATCGGTCTGGTGCGCCTCAGACCGCAAGCAGGCCCTGTCCAGCGCCAAGACCGGCAACCCGGTGCAGAAGAAGCGCTGCACCAACCCGGTGGCGATGCAGTACGCCATCGGCGAGCGCGTCGGCGTCGGCGGCACCCCGGCGGTGTTCGCCGCCGACGGCACCCAGCTGGGCGGCTACGTCCCGCCGCAGCAGCTGCTGCAGGCCCTGGAAGGCGCCCGCCCGGCAGCCGGCGGCTCGCGCTGAGCCATGTCACGGGCGGCTCCGGCCGCCCTCTGCCCCGCAGGCTGCACAACCTGTCCTGACGGGCCCGGGCGCCCACGCCGGAACCGGCCCGCGCGCTCCGGTACAATGGCGGGCCTTTCCCTGCGACTTCCCCGGACATGATCGTCCTCGAGGGCGCGCCCGCCCTTTCGCCGTTCCGCCGGCAGCGGCTCGAAACCCGCCTGCAGTCCCTGGTCCCCGGCCTTCGCATCGAAGGCGCCTGGCACGTCTATTTCGTCCAGCCGGGCGCAACCGCGCCCGACCGCGAGGCCCTGCACCGCATCCTCCAGGCCGGCGACGCCGAGACCCCGCTCGCCCCGGGCGCGCAGTCGCGCTTCGTGGTGCCGCGCCTGGGCACCCGCTCGCCGTGGTCGAGCAAGGCCACCGAACTGCTGCAGGGCGCCGGCCTGCCGGTCGCCCGCGTCGAGCGCGGCATGCGCCTGGACCTGGTGGGCTGGCCGACCGACCCGGCCACCGCCGCCGCGGCCGCGCGCCTCCTGCACGACCCGATGACCCAGTCGCTGCTGGACTCGCGCGACGGCGCCGGCGCGCTGTTCGCCGCGCCGGCGCGCAAGCCGCTGGAGCGCATCCCGCTGGCGGAGCTGGAAAGCGCCAACCGCCGCCTGGGCCTGGCCCTGGCCGACGACGAGATCGAGTACCTGCGCGCCCGCTACACCGAGCTGGGCCGCGAGCCCTCCGACGTCGAGCTGATGATGTTCGCGCAGGCCAATTCCGAGCACTGCCGGCACAAGATCTTCAACGCCAGCTGGACCATCGACGGCGAGGAACAGGACCGCTCCCTGTTCCGGATGATCAAGAACACCCACCAGAAGACCCCGCACCACACGCTCAGCGCGTACAGCGACAACGCCGCGGTGATCGAGGGCCACCTGGCCTCGCGCTACCGCCCCGATCCGGCCACCGGCGAATACCGCGTCGAGCCGGCGGTGCCGTCGGCGTTCCAGATCAAGGTCGAAACCCACAACCACCCGACCGCGATCTCGCCGTTCCCGGGCGCCTCCACCGGCGCCGGCGGCGAGATCCGCGACGAGGGCGCGACCGGCCGCGGCGGCAAGCCCAAGGCCGGCCTGACCGGCTTCACCGTCTCGCACCTGCGCATCCCGACCCTGCCGCAGCCGTGGGAAGGCGATCGCGCGCTCAACCCACGCATGGCCCCGGCGCTGGAGATCATGACCGACGGTCCGCTCGGCGGTGCCGCGTTCAACAACGAGTTCGGCCGTCCGAACCTGCTCGGCTACTTCCGCAGCTTCGAGCTGCCGGAAGGCGAGGGGCCGGACGGCAGCAAGCTCGTCCGTGCCTACGACAAGCCGATCATGCTGGCCGGCGGCCTCGGCGCGATCGACCGCATCCAGGTGGAGAAGATCCCGCTCAAGCCCGGCGACGCGGTGATCGTGCTCGGCGGCCCGGCGATGCTGATCGGCCTGGGCGGCGGCGCTGCCAGTTCGGTGGCCTCCGGCGAGAGCGCCGAGGACCTGGACTTCGCCAGCGTGCAGCGCGACAACCCGGAGATGGAGCGCCGCTGCCAGGAGGTCATCGACCGCTGCGTGGCGCTGGGCGAGCGCAACCCGATCCACTTCTTCCACGACGTCGGCGCCGGCGGCCTGTCCAACGCCATCCCCGAGCTGCTGCACGACTCGGGCGTGGGCGGCGTGATCGACCTGGCCAGGGTGCCGACCGACGATCCCTCGCTGTCGCCGCTGGAACTGTGGTGCAACGAGTCGCAGGAACGCTACGTGCTGGGCGTGCCGGCCGAGCGCCTGCAGGAGTTCGCGGAGATCTGCGCGCGCGAGCGCTGCCCGTTCGCCGCCGTCGGCGTGGCCACCGCCGAGGAGCGGCTGGTCGTGGCCTATGGGGCGACCCCGGGCAACATCCCGGCCGACGCCCCGATCGACCTGCCGATGGACGTGCTGTTCGGCAAGCCGCCGAAGATGCACCGCGACACTGCGCATCCGCCGGCGGCGCCGTGGCCGGCGCTGGCCACCAGCGCGCTGGACCTGCGCCAGGCCGGCCTGCGCGTGCTCGCGCACCCGACCGTGGCCGCGAAGAGCTTCCTGGTCACGATCGGCGACCGCAGCGTCGGCGGCCTGACCGCGCGCGAGCAGATGGTCGGCCCGTGGCAGCTGCCGGTGGCCGACTGCGCGATCACCCTGGCCGACTACGAAGGCTTCGCCGGCGAGGCGATGGCCATCGGCGAGCGCACCCCGCTGGCCCTGCTGGATTCGGCCGCGGCCGCGCGCATGGCCGTGGGCGAGGCGATCACCAACCTGTGCGCGGCGCCGGTCGATGCGCTGGAGCAGGTGAAGCTGTCGGCGAACTGGATGGCCGCCGCCGGCCACCCGGGCGAGGACGCGCTGCTGTACGACGCGGTCCGCGCCGTGGGCATGGAACTGTGTCCGGAGCTGGACGTCAGCATCCCGGTGGGCAAGGACTCGCTGTCGATGCAGGCGCAGTGGCAGGCCGACGGCCAGGCCCACAAGTCGGTGTCGCCGGTGTCGCTGGTGGTCTCGGCGTTCGCGCCGGTGGCCGACGTGCGCGGCCAGCTGACCCCGCTGCTGGCCGACGAGCCAGAAAGCGACCTGTGGCTGATCGGCCTGGGTGGCGGTCGCCAGCGCCTGGGCGGTTCGGTGCTCGCGCAGGTGCATGCGCAAGGCGAACTGCCGGCGTTCGGCGGCGAAGTGCCCGACCTGGACGACCCGGAGCGCCTGCGCAACTTCTTCGCGCTCGTCCGCGACGCGCGCGAGGCGGGCCTGCTGCTGGCCTACCACGACCGCAGCGACGGTGGCGCCTTCGCCGCGATGTGCGAGATGGCCTTCGCCTCGCGGCGCGGCCTGGACATCGTGCTCGACGGCTGGGGCGAGGATCCGTTCCGCACGCTGTTCAACGAGGAACTGGGTGCGGTGGTGCAGGTCGCCGACGAGGACCGCGCCGCGTTCGCCGACCTGGTCGAGCGCCACGCCCTGACCGAATGCGCGCAGCGCATCGCCCGCCCGACCAGCATGCCGAAGGTGCGCGTGCGCCATGACGGCGAACTGCTGGTGGAGTGGAGCTGGCAGGAGCTGTTCGACGCCTGGTGGTCGGTCACCCACGCCATGCAGAAGCTGCGCGACAACCCCGAGGGCGCCGACGAGGAGCGCGCGGTCGCGCGCGACTTCGCCGCGCCGGGGCTGCAGGCGAAGCTGTCGTTCGACCCGGCCGAGGACGTGGCCGCGCCGTTCATCGCCACCGGCGCGCGCCCGCGCGTGGCGATCCTGCGCGAGCAGGGCGTCAACAGCCACATCGAGATGGCGCGCGCGTTCGACCGCGCCGGCTTCGTCCCGGTCGACGTGCACATGAGCGACCTGGTCGCCGGCCGCATCGGCCTGGACGGCTTCAAGGGCCTCGCGGCGTGCGGCGGCTTCAGCTACGGCGACGTGCTGGGTGCCGGCCGCGGCTGGGCGACCTCGATCCTGGAGCGCGCCGAACTGCGCGCCGCGTTCGCCGCGTTCTTCGGCCGCGAGGACACCTTCTCGCTGGGCGTGTGCAACGGCTGCCAGATGATGAGCCAGCTCAAGGACATCATCCCCGGCGCGCAGCACTGGCCGAAGTTCCTGCGCAACCGCAGCGAGCAGTTCGAAGGCCGCACCGCGCTGCTGGAGGTGGTGGAATCGCCTTCGGTCCTGCTGCGCGGGATGGCCGGTTCGCGCATCCCGGTGGCGGTGGCGCACGGCGAAGGCCGGGCGGAGTTCGATTCGCCGCTGGACCAGGCCGCCGCGCGCGTCGCCCTGCGCTACGTCGACGGCAACGGCCAGGTGGCGACCGCCTATCCGCTGAACCCGAACGGTTCGCCGGACGGCATCACCGGCCTGTCCAGCGAGGACGGCCGCGCCACCATCCTGATGCCGCATCCGGAACGCGTCGCCCGCACGGTGAACCTGTCCTGGCATCCGGCCGGATGGGGCAACGATTCGCCGTGGATGCGGATGTTCCGCAACGCGCGGGTCTGGGTCGGCTGAGTGCCGGCCCCGGCGTCGCCACCGCTGGGTGGCGGCGCCTGCCCTCGAGGAGGGCATCGCAGCGACGACGTGTCCCACCTGCATGCATGGGCCGCGGTCGAGGCGGCCTGCTAAAGTCTGCGCCGAGTCCAGAGGAGTCCGCGCCGAACCGTGAGCGACCTGCCCATCGTGCTGCTGCCGCTCGCCGCCGACGAGGATGCGCTGGATGCCTGCCTGGCCGCGCTGGACGCGGCCACGCCCGCCGGCACCGCGGTGTGGCTGGCCGACGACGCCCAGGCCGGGCCGCGCGGCATCGCCCTGGTCGAACGCTGGCTTGGCCGCACCCGCCTGCGTGCCGAATACACCCGTCGCCACCATTCGATCGGCGAGGTCGCGCACCTGCAGGAGATGCTGCAGGCCTGCGGCGACCAGGACGTGGTCGTGCTGGCCCCGGACGCGCAGCCGCTGCCCGGCTGGCTGACCCAGCTGGCCGCGTGCCTGGCCCGCGACGCCGCCATCGCCACCGCCACGCCCTGGTGCAACGCCGGCGAGACCGCCGGCTGGCCGACGCTGGGCGAGATCGCACCGCCGCCGGCCGATGCGGCGCTGATGGCCCAGGCCTGCGCGGCGATGCCGCCGCACCATCCGGAACTGCCGGGCGCGGTCGACCACGCCGTGGCCCTGCGCGGCAGCGCCCGCCAGCGCGCCGGCGGGCTGGACACGGCCAGCTTCGCCTCGCGCTATGCCGCGCTGATCGACCTGTCGCTGCGCCTGTCCGGGCTGGGCTGGCGCAACGTGCTGTGCGAGAACGCGTTCGTCGTGCGCGGCGGCGAGGGCGGTCCGGCCGATGGCGACATGGACGCGCTGGCCGCGCGCTGGCCGGCCTGGCATCCGCGCCTGGCCGGGTTCCTGATGCACGATCCGCTGCGCGCCACCCGCGAACAGCTGTCGGCGCTGCACGAGCGCCTGCGCGGCACGCCGCAGCACGACCTGTTCCATGCCAGCGCGGAGCCCGCCGCATGAGCGCGGCGGACGCAACCGCGCCATCGGAAGGCATCGCCGTGGTGGTGGTCAGCTACCGCAGCGCGCCGACCCTGGACGACTGCCTGGTGCGGCTGCGCAGCGCCCGCGACGTGGTCCAGATCCGCGTGGTCGACAACGGTTCGGACGACGCCAGCCTGGAGATCCTGCAGCGCCACGCGCTGGCCGACCCGCGCCTGCGTTTCATCGCCAACCCGGACAACCCCGGTTTCGGCGTGGCCTGCAACCAGGGCGCGGCGGACAGCGATGCGCCGTGGCTGGCCTTCGTCAACCCGGACCTGCGGGTGGCGCCGGATTCGCTGCAGCGCCTGCGCCTGCACGCCCAGGCGCACGCCAGCGAGATGCTGCTGGGCGCCGACCTGCTCGGCGAGGACGGCGGGCGCGACGGCGCCGCCCGCCGTCGCGATCCGGACTTCGCCGCGATGCTGCGCGCGCCGACGGCCGGGGCGAAGCTGGACGTGGCGATCGACCCGGACCAGGCGGTGCAGCCGGTCGACGCGGTCTCCGGCGCGCTGATGCTGATGCCGCGCGCGCTGTTCCAGCGCATCGGCGGCTTCGACGAGGGCTACCGCCTGCACGCCGAGGACCTGGACCTGTGCCGGCGCGCGCGCCAGGCCGGCGCCGCCGTGGCCGTGGCCAACGACGTGTCCGTGGTCCACGTGCGCGGCGTATCCAGCCGCTCGCGGCCGGTGTTCGTCGAATGGCACAAGCACCGCGGCCTGTGGCGTTACTTTTCCCGGTTCGAGGCGCCGCGCCGCGGCCTGTTCGTACGCGCGGCGGTGTTCGCCGCGATCTGGGCGCACTTCGCCGCCACCGTGCCGCGCGTGCTGCTGCGCTGACTCCCCCGGAGCGTCCCATGCCGATCATTCCCTCGCTGCTCGACACCGACCTGTACAAGTTCACGATGATGCAGGCGGTGCTGCACCAGCACCCTGGTGCGCAGGTGGAATACCTGTTCCGCTGCCGCAGCACCGGCGTGGACCTGGTGCCGTACCTGGATCGCATCTCCGACGCGATCGACGACCTGTGCACGCTGCGCATGCAGCCAGATGAGCTGGACTACCTGCGCGGCCTGCGCTTCATGAAACCGGACTTCGTCGACTTCCTCGGCCTGTTCCACTTCGACCGCAAGTACGTGCAGCTGCGCGCCAACCCGGACGAGAACGGCGGCATCGAGCTGCGCCTGAAGGGGCCGTGGCTGCACACGATCCTGTTCGAGGTGCCGCTGCTGGCGATCGTCAGCGAGGTCTACATGCACGGCACCTTCGGCCCGCCGGACCGCGAGGAAGGGCTGCGCCGGATGCGCGCCAAGACCGCGCTGCTGCGCGAGGCGGTGGGCTACGAGGACTGCGTGATCACCGACTTCGGCACGCGCCGCCGCTACTCGCACGCCTGGCAGGGCGAGCTGCTGCCGCACCTGCGCGCCGAGCTGGGGGAGCAGTTCGTCGGCACCTCCAACGTGCACTTCGCGCGCATGCACGGGCTGGTGCCGCAGGGCACGATGGCCCACGAATGGCTGCAGGCGCACCAGGCCCTGGGCCCGCGCCTGCGCGATTCGCAGGTGGTGGCGTTCGAGACCTGGGCGCGCGAGTACCGCGGCGACCTCGGCATCGCCCTGACCGACACCATCGGCCTGGAAGCGTTCTTGCGCGACTTCGACCTGTACTTCTGCAAGCTGTTCGACGGCATGCGCCACGACTCGGGCGACCCGTTCGAATGGGGCGAGCGGATGATCGCCCACCTGCAGGCCAACCGCGTCGATCCGCGGAGCAAGACCCTGGTGTTCAGCGACGGCCTGGACATCGAGCGGGTGATGGCGCTGTACCACCACTTCAAGGGCCGCTGCCGCATGTCCTTCGGCGTCGGCACCAACCTGACCAACGACCTCGGCCCGAAGCCGCTGCAGATCGTGCTGAAGATGGTCCGCTGCAACGGCCAGCCGGTAGCCAAGCTCAGCGACACGCCCGGCAAGACCATGGTCGACGACGAGGGTTACCTGGCCTACCTGCGGCAGGTGTTCGAGACGCCGGAGCCGGTGCAGAAGGGCTGAAAACCCGCGGGAAAACGCTGTCGCAGGCGGTGCGCGCAGGCGCGCGCGGCGGTGCGAGGCGTGCCTGCGCCGTGCGAAATGTTGCGATCCCGCTGAACGCCGGCGCAATTCGTGCACTGCGACACATGCCACGACCCAAGGTAACCGGTAGCAGACCGAACGAAACTTTTACGCACGACAGCGCTGGCCAAATCTTTTTTTGCACGCATCCATGAGCCTAATAGGCTGACCGAGTAGGTAGTTAATACGCCTTTAGTCGTAAACGCTGGCGTATGGCATACCCCCAGGGAATGTGTATGCGGCCACCCATTACCTGCCGAAAAATCCGTTACTTACGCAACGGATTTCGTGTTGCGCTGCACTGTGACAGCCCCGAACCGTGCGTGCTATCCCTTTGCCCGCTTCAGGATGTTAGCGCTATCAAGGGTGGCAGCACCGCCCCCGACGTACAGGCCGGAAAGGCCTCGTCGTGTTCCACCGTTTCCATCGGTTTCACCGGCGGAACCCCGACCCGCCGGCCACAGCAAGGGACTTCCGGTCCAGGTTGTACAGGCCCAGCGCGGCCTGCCACGCCCCCGCCGGGGCGCCATCCACAAGAATCGAAGCAGCAGAAGGGGAGGGTAGGCAAATGAGTAGTTGCAGGTTGCGGTGTCCCGCGCTGTCAACGACCGCGCCGGCGCATGCCGTGTCGTGGATCAAGGACGACGTGCCCTTGGCCGTCCAACACCCGAGCAGCTGAGGACAGCACCCATGACTTCCAAGATGAAGCGCTTCAAGTCGAAGGCGATGTTCACCATCGTCGGCGGCGTCATCATCATCAACCCCGCGTTCGCCCAGGACCCGCAGCAGCCGGCGCCGTCCACCCAGTCGCAGACCCGGGACGATCCCACCACGCTGGACACCGTCACGGTCACGGGCATGCGCAGCAGCCTTGACCAGGCAATGAACATCAAGCGCGACAGCGCCGGCATCGTCGACGCGATCAGCGCCGAGGACATCGGCAAGTTCCCGGATACCAACCTGGCCGAGTCGCTGCAGCGCGTCACCGGCATCTCGATCGAGCGCCGCGACGGCGAAGGCGCGACGATCACCGCGCGCGGCTTCGGGCCGAACTACAACATGGTCACCCTCAACGGCCGCCAGATCCCCGGTGCCGACGGCTTCGGCAGCGGCGGCCTGGAAATCGGCGGCGTCGGTTCGGGTACCCGCGGCTTCAACTTCGCGCAGCTGGCGTCCGAGGCGATCAGCGGCGTGACCGTGTACAAGACCGGCCGCGCGCACGTCCCCAGCGGCGGCATCGGCGCGACCATCGACATCCTGACCGACCGCCCGTTCAACCATGCCGGCGGCGACATCGTGGCCAGCGCGGGCATCAAGGCGGTGTCCGACCAGTCGCAGGTGTTCGGCAGCGACCCGACCCCGGAAGTCTCCGGCATCTTCAGCTACGCCAGCCCCGACAAGACCTGGGGCATCGGCGTCAACGCCAGCTACCAGAAGCGCCACGGCGGTTCGGTGCAGGCCACCGAGAACGGCTGGAACGTCGCCCGCTGGACCGGCACCGACTCGCGCCTGCGCCCGGGCGCGGTGGTGGAGAACGCGCCGGCGATCGGCCAGCTGTACAGCATGCCCAACGACCTGCGCTACGCCTTCCAGGATTTCGAACGCGAGCGCATCAACGGCCAGGCGATCCTGCAGTTCGCCCCGAACGACGCGTTCACCTTCACCCTGGACTACACCTACTCGACCAACGAAATCGCGCAGGACCGCGGCGAGCAGACCATGTGGCTGCAGAACAGCCTCAGCCACGTGACTTTCGACGACGACCCGGACGTGGCCACCCCGGTCTACATCCGCGACATCGCCGGCGCCGGCAAGGATTTCGGCTTCGAGCAGCAGCGCGACGAGCAGAAGTACAAGCTCGGCTCGCTGGGCCTTAACGTGCAGTGGGACGTGACCGACCGCTTCTCGCTGAACTTCGACGCGCACAACACCAAGAACGAGAGTCGCCCGAACGACCCGATCACCGGCGGCAGCTCCACGGCCTTCAGCTTCGCCGGCCTGGCCCCGGACCGCATCAACAACAACTGGACCCAGGAGTACTGGTTCAACAGCGGCCTGCCGATCATGCGGCGCACGCTGTTCCCGACCACCGCCGACGCGATCGCCAACACCAACGGCAACGTCAATCCGGACTTCGCCGGCGACCAGCTGGGCACGCAGATCATGCGCATCTGGTCCACCCGCCAGGACAGCGAGGTCAAGCAGGGCCGGATCGACGGCACCCTGGAGTTCGACAACGGGCGCTTCCAGTTCGGCGTCGATTCGTCAGAGGTGTCGATGCGGCGCCTGAACGTCGATGGCCACGCCCACCTGATGACCCTGGGCAACTGGAGCGCGAACGACACCGGCCAGGTGCCGGGCATGGTCGCGCTGCTCAACTCCTTCAGCATCGTCGACCTGTTCAAGGACTACGACACCACCGATGCCGCCCGCGGCGCCTGGTGGGGCCAGGCCAGCCAGCTGGCCCAGTGGGCCGAGCAGGCCTGCGCCAACGGCAGCGCGCCGGCCTCGTGGCCGGAGTGCGACACGCTCAGCTCGCGCGTGCGCACGGTGTACGACAACGACAACATGGTCGAGGAGAAGACCCAGTCGATCTACGTACAGTGGGAGCAGGACGGCCACCTCGGCAGCATGCCGACCTACACCGTCATCGGCCTGCGCTACGAGAAGACCGAGCTGACGTCCACCTCGGTGATCCAGGTGCCGAACGCGATCCGCTGGATGTCGAACAACGACTTCGTGATCAACCGCTCGGACGAGGCGCAGCCGTTCTCCGAAGAGAACGACTACGACTACCTGCTGCCGAACCTGGACTTCAGCATCGACTTCACCGCCGACCTGAAGGGCCGCTTCTCGGCCAGCAAGACCATCGCCCGTGCGCCGTACGGCAACCTGTACGCCGGTCCCAACCCCGGCGCGCCCAGCGGTTCGATCCTGTTCGGCGAACAGTTCCGCGGTACCGGCAACGCCGAGAACCCGTCCCTGCTGCCGCTGGAGTCGCGCAACGTGGACCTGGGGCTGGAGTGGTACTTCGCGCCGTCGAGCTTCATCGGCGTGACGTACTGGAACAAGGACGTCAAGAACTTCATCGGCAACACCGTGGTCCGCGAAAACCTGTACGGCATCACCGACCCGACCTCCGGTCCGGACGCGCAGGCGGCGCTGGCGTTCCTGAACAGCGCCGCGTGCCAGAGCCAGGTCACCGCCGCGGGCAACGACCCGGCGGAGGGCTGCGTGGGCAACTACACCACGCTGTTCACCGCCCTGGCCATGCTGCGCAACGCGTCGGCGACCGGGGGCCTGGCTGCCTACAACGGCGGCAATGCCCAGGTCCTGGACATGGAGAACCGCTTCGACATCCTCGGTACGTCCGCCGACCCGCTCTACGAGTTCGACGTCAACCGCCCGATCAACCAGCGTTCGGCCCGCCTGCACGGCTGGGAAATCGGCGGCCAGTACTTCTTCGGTGACAGTGGTTTCGGCCTGCTGGCCAACTACACCATCGTGAAGGGGGACGTCGGCATCGATCGCGCGGCCGACCCGGGCGCCAACGTGTTCGCGTTGACCGGCCTCAGCGACACCGCCAACGCCGTGCTGATGTTCGAGAAGTACGGCTGGTCGGCCCGTCTGGCCTGGAACTGGCGCGACGAGTACCTGCTGGCGGCCAACCAGAACGGCAACAACCGCAACCCGTACTTCGTCGAGGAATACGAGCAGATCGACTTCTCGCTGGCGTACAGCTTCAACGACAACTTCACCGTGTCGCTGGAGGCGATCAACCTGACCGGCGAGGACGTCCGCTGGAGCGCGCGTTCGCACAACCAGATGGTGCGACTGGTCGACCAGTCCCCGCGTTACATGGTGGGCGTGCGCTACACGTTCTGATCGATGCCAGAAGTACGTTTGTTGCAATGAAGCAGAGGGACCGCTGCCCTGCAGCGGTCCCTTTTTTCACCCCGGGGACGGCGCCACCGCCGTCGCGGCGCAGCTTGCGGCCCGCGCGGGATTGCCGATATGGTCGCGCCGTGGCCTGCATGCGGCCCGGGCAGGCCGGCACCTCCGGGGCCGACGAATCCAATGGAGCCGAAATGGCCCGATACGAACTGCTCGACAACATCGCGCACAAGGACCTGCGCGTGGCCATCCGCTTCGGTGCCGGGTTCGGCGACGACGTGGGCATGGTCGAGGCTTTCCCGACCGAATTCGCGGAGCTGCAGCGCGAATACCCGATCTTCTTCCGCAAGGACCCCGAGGGCCGGTTCCACGCCGTCGCCCTGCTGGGCTTCGAGCAGCGCGAGAACCTGTACCTGGAAGGCGACCGCTGGAGCGCCTCGTACCTGCCCGGCGCGGTGGCGCGCGGACCCTTCCTGATCGGCTTCCAGGAACGCCAGGTCGACGGCCAGCTGCGCGCCGAGCCGGTGGTCCACGTCGACCTCGACAACCCGCGCGTGAGCGGGGACGGCGAACTGGTGTTCACCGCCAGCGGCGGCAACACCCCGTACCTGGACCGGGTCATCGCCGTGCTGCGCGGCATCAACGACGGCGTGCAGGCCGGGCGCGAGATGTACGCTGCGCTCGACGCGCTGCAGCTGATCCAGCCGGTGACCCTGGATATCCGCTTCGACGACAGCCACCAGGTCAAGCTGACCGGCCTGTACGGCATCGACCGCGAGCGCCTGGCGGCGCTGGACGCGGAGGCGCTGCACGGGCTGCACCGCTCCGGCTGGCTGGAAGGCGCCTACCTGGTGCTGAGTTCGCTGTACAACATGCGCCGGCTGATCGCCGAGAAGCAGCGTCGCATCCGCGAACAGGAAGGCGGGCAGGAACAGGCAGCCTGAGATGTTCGACCGGCTGGCAAGCGTGCGTGTGATCGAGGGCTGCCGCCCGGATGCGCTGCCCCTGGAAACGCTGCTGCGCGACAACCTGCCCACCGTGCTCAAGGGGCTGGCCCGCGACTGGACCCTGGTCCAGGCGGGCCTGCGTTCGCCGCAGGCGGCGATGGACGAGCTGCGCGCGCACTACAACGGCCGTCCGGTGCAGTACAACTGGGGCGCGCCGGAGACCGCGGGGCGGCCGTTCTACAAGCCCGGTTTCACCGAGCTCAACTGCGAGGTCCGCCGCGGCACCCTCGACCAGGTGCTGGACGAGCTGGCCGGCTACCAGGACGATCCACGGCCGCCGACGTACTACGTCGCCTCGCTGCTGGTCGACTACTGCCTGCCGGGCCTGCGCGCCGGCAACGACCTGGATTTCGCCGCGCAGGGGGTGCAGGCGCCGCCGGCGATCTGGATCGGCAACCGGGTCACCGCCTCCTGCCATTACGACGCGCCGAACAACATCGCCTGCTGCGCCGTCGGCCGGCGCCGCTTCACCCTGTTCCCGCCGGACCAGATCGGCAACCTGTATCCGGGGCCGCTGGAACCCACGCCGGGCGGGCAGTCGGTGAGCGTGGTCGATTTCAACGCGCCCGACCTGGAGCGCTTCCCGCGCTTCGGCGAGGCGATGGCGGTCGGCCAGACCGTGGTGCTGGAGCCAGGCGACGCGATCTTCATCCCGAGCGTGTGGTGGCACCACGTGCAGGGGCTGGACCCGTTCACCGTGCTGGTGAACTACTGGTGGGGAAGCATGCCGGCGTGGATTCCGACGCCGATGCACGCCCTTTACCACGCGATCTGGGCGTTGCGCGACCGGCCGGAGCACGAGAAGCAGGCCTGGCGCGAAGTGTTCGAGTACTACGTGTTCGGCCCGGCGGAGCGGGCCGGGGAGCACCTGCCCGAGGCCGCGCGCGGTTTCCTCGGGCCGTTCGACGAGACGGCCGCGCGCCGCATGCGCGCGCTGCTGATGGGCAAGCTCAACCGCTGATCCGCGCGGCAACGCGCGGTCGCGGAGCGGGACAGGGGCCGGCGGCGCAAGCGACGCCGGCGGGACGAACGGGCCGCGCGACGCGGCAACGCAATGCAGAGGGGAGGGAGTCTTGGAGAACAACAGGATCCGCAAGGTCGTCATCGCCGGCGGCGGTACCGCCGGGTGGGTGGCCGCTTGCGCGCTGACCCACCAGTTCCGCGACCTGCTGGACGTCACCCTGGTGGAGTCCGAGCAGGTCGGCACCGTTGGCGTGGGCGAGTCCACGATCCCGACCATCCGCACGTTCCACCGCCTGCTGCAGATCGACGAGCGCGAATTCCTCAGCTCGGTCGCCGGCAGCTTCAAGCTGGCGATCTCGTTCGAGAACTGGCTCCGCCCGGGTTCGCGCTACATCCATCCGTTCGGCACCACCGGCGTGAACACCTGGTCGTGCGACTTCCACCAGTTCTGGCTGGAAAGCCGCCGCCGCGGCATGCAGAGCGAACTGGGCGACTACTGCCTGGAGACCGTCGCCGCGCGCCAGGACCGGTTCGGCCTGTTCGATGCCGGCCAGAACGCCCAGCAGTGGTCGATGCGCTGGACCAAGGCGGCCACGGCGGAGCGTCGCGAGGTGAGCTACGCCTACCACTTCGACGCCGGGCTGTATGCGGCGTTCATGCGGGTCAAGTGCGAGGGCCGCGGGCTCAGGCGCGTCGAGGGCAAGATCGCGCAGGTGCGCCAGGATCCGGAGAGCGGCTACGTGCAGGCGCTGGTGCTGGAGGATGGGCAGGTCATCGAGGGCGACCTGTTCATCGACTGCACCGGCGCGCGCGCGGTGCTGAGCGAGCAGGCGCTGCACACCGGCTACGAGGACTGGAACCACTGGCTGCCAAGCAACCGCGCGGTGGCGCTGCAGACCGAAGCCGACGGGCCGCCGGTGCCGTACACGCGCGCGATCGCGCACGAGGCCGGCTGGCACTGGAAGATCTCGCTCCAGCACCGGATCGGGTGCGGCATCGTGTTTTCCGATGCGCACATGTCCGACGATGAGGCGACCGCCAGGCTGCTCGCCGAGAACCCGGCCAAGCCGCTGCGCGACCCGTGGATCATCCCGTTCCGCACCGGTCGCCGGCGCAAGGCCTGGAACAAGAACGTGATCGCGCTCGGGCTGGCGAGCGGCTTCATCGAGCCGCTGGAGTCCACCAGCATCCACCTGACCCTGAGCGCGGTCACCCGCCTGGTGCAGTTCTTCCCCTCCGAGGACATCAGCCAGGCGGCGGTGGACCGCTTCAACGAGGTCAGCCGCCAGGAGCTGGAGCACGTCCGCGATTTCGTCGTAATGCATTACCACCTCAACCAGCGCGACGAGCCGCTGTGGAAGCAGTGCCGCGAAATGGAACTGCCACCCGGCCTGGGCGAGCGCATCCGGGTGTTCCGCGAGACCGGCTACGCGTGGCAGGGGGAAGACGAACTGTTCCGCCTCGATTCCTGGACCCACTGCATGCTCGGCCAGGGCGTGATGCCGCGCAGCCACCATCCGCTGACCCGCGCGCTGTCGGACGCCGACCTCAAGCGCCTGCTCGAGGGCGTGCGCAGGCCGATCGAAGCCGCCGTGGCGGCCATGCCCAGCCAGGAGCAGTTCATCGCGAGCTACTGCAAGGCGCCGCCCTCGGCCTGGGAGGAGATGTACGCACGCGCCCGGCGGCACGAGCAGGTGACCGGCAGGATCGCCGGGCTCGGCGGCGGCCTGGTCCGGTGATGCGCCGATGCTGATCGAGGCGCATCCCGGACTGCACCTCCAGGTACGGCGGATCGGCGCCGAGGGCGCGCCGCTGCTGGTCATCGACCAGCTGGTGGCCGATCCCGACAGGCTCGTGCGCAAGGCCGAGCGCGGGCACTTCACCCCGCAGGGGGCGATGTTCCCCGGGATCCGCATGCGCGCGCCGCTGTCCTACGAGGCCTTCCTCGAGAAGCTGCTGCGACCGCTGATGGGGGAGGTGTTCGGGTTGCCGCCGCAGGCGCGGCTGGCCTTCCCGATGTGCCACTACTCGCTGGTGACCCGGCCGCCGGAGAAGCTGGTGTTCCTGCAGCGGATCCCGCACATCGACTCGGCCACCGGGCGCGGCCTGGCCACGGTGCACTACCTGTTCCAGGAGGGCTGGGGCGGCACCGCCTTCTACCGCCACCGCAGCACCGGCTACGAGTACGTGGACGAGGAGCGGGAGCTGCCCTACTTCACCCGGCTGCAGATGGAGAGCCTGGGCCCGGACGCCCCGGGCCCGGGCTACATCGGCGAGGACACGCCGCTGTTCGAGCGCATCGACAAGGTCGACGGCGTCTACAACCGGATGCTGGTGTACCGGCGCAACTCCCTGCACTCGGCGACCATCGACAACACCCGCGTCCCGCCGCCGGACCCGCGCAACGGGCGGCTGTCGATCAACACGTTCATCGACGTGTTTCCCTGACGCCGCTGCCTGCCCGGGCGGCGATCCCTCGACGCCCGGGCCGCTCCAGCCGGGCAGGGCCCATTGAGCAGGATCAAGGATTCCCCGATAGGCGGTTGCTAGCCTGCATGCGAGGCAATCCGTGGCAGGGGAGGCGGCATCCGTCCTCCGGCCAGGGGCGTCGACCGGCAGCACGGGGGTCCGTGAGCAGCCGTTACTGGAATTTTGAGACGGATTTCTCATATTCTTAAGGCTTCGCCACCCAAGGACGGGCCCGGGACCGCATTTCGGTCGCCGGCGGGAGGCGCTCGGGCTGTACTTGGGTTCATGAATCTGAACAACACGCTGGACTACTACCGCTCGCAGTCCTGTTCGCCCCAGTGGCGCGGATTCCTCCGTGCACTGGCGGAAGAGGTGGCGCAAGGGCTGGACGAGGACGACCAGGCGCGGCTGATGGCCCGCATCGGTCGCCGCTTCGCCCAGGCCCACCCGCTGCCGAAGGCCGCCACCCTCCAGGAACTCCAGGCCCATGTCGATGCCCTCTGGTCCTCGCTGGACTGGGGCTTCGCCGTGTTCGAGGAGCAGCCGGACCAGGTGGTGATCCGCCACGTCGCCTCGCCGCTGGCCGCGGTGCTGGGACAGACGTCGCTGGCCACGGGCTTCCTGGAAGGGGTCTACCGCGAATGGTTCCGGGCCGCCGGCATGTCCGCGCGCCTGGACGTCAGCACCGGCGCGACGGAATCCCCGGATGTGGCCACCTTCCTTCTCTGTCGTGTGTCGTGAGCAGGTCCCATTGATGAGCAACAGCAAGTCCCAGGTCGGCGTTCCACTCGACGATGTAGCCGGCCTGTTCGCCCGGGTGGGCGTGCAGGGTGACGCGCCCGTCGGCTACCAGGCGTTCTCCCTGGCCGCGCTGAAGGCCCCGGCCGCCCCGGTTGCGCCGACCACCGCCGCGCCCGAGGCCGCGGCGGCCGCCGAACCGGTCGAATCCGCGCCCGAGGTGCCGGCCGCCGAGGCCGTGCAGGCCCCGGCCATCGCCGCCATGCAGGCGCCGTCTACCGGCACCCTCCTGGCGATGCTGGCCGAGCCGGCCGCCACCCGCGCGACCGTCGCCGGCCCGGCGCCGCTGCGCGGCACCGTGGTCCGGATCGATCCGGCGCGGGGCGCGGCGGCCAAGCCCACCAGGACCCCGCTGGAGCAGCTGTTCCAGCGCCTGGCCGAAGGCGGACGGAGCGAGTCCAGCGGCGAGGAAAGCCCGCTGCGCCGCCTGTTCCGCTGATCGCAATCCCGGGGTTGCGCGACGCCGGAGCATCGGGCCGGCGGCAGCCCCCCATTCCCGATGAGAACGCGACCGGTCGCCCGCGCGGCCGGTGAAGGAGTATCGATGGAACCGCAACGGGGCCCGCAGGGCCAGGCGCGAGGCGCCTGGATCGCCCGCGTCGTGCTGTGGGCGATCGCCCTGCCGGTGCTGGCGTTCGTGGCCACCGTGCCGCTGGCGGCCGGCCCGCAGCTGGTGTTCTCGGCGGTGGTATTCATCGCCGCGCTGTTCCTTCGCCGCAACGGCAGCCGCCTGGCGGTGCTGGCGATGATGGGCCTGTCCCTGGCCATGTCCACCCGCTACATGTGGTGGCGCCTGACCGAGACCATGGGCTGGAGCAGCTTCGTCGACCTCACCCTCGGCCTGGGCCTGGTCCTGGCCGAGGTCTACGCCTACCTGATCCTGGTGCTGGGCTACTTCCAGGTGTCCTGGCCGCTGAACCGCAAGCCGCTGCCGCTGCCGGCGGACCAGTCGCAGTGGCCGACGGTGGACGTGTTCATCCCCACCTACAACGAGCCGCTGTCGGTGGTGCGCACCACCGTGCTGGCCGCCACCGTGCTGGACTGGCCGGCCGACAGGCTCAACATCCACGTGCTCGACGACGGCCGCCGCGAGGAGTTCCGCGAGTTCTGCGAACAGGTCGGCGTGCACTACATCACCCGCACCAACAACAACCACGCCAAGGCCGGCAACATCAACGCCGCGCTGAAGAAGACCAGCGGCGAGTTCGTCGCCATCTTCGACTGCGACCACATCCCGGCGCGCTCGTTCCTGCAGGTGTCGATGGGCTGGTTCCTGCGCGACCCGGAGCTGGCGGTGGTGCAGACCCCGCACTACTTCTTCTCGCCGGACCCGTTCGAACGCAACCTCGGCACGTTCGGCAAGGTGCCCAACGAGGGCAAGCTGTTCTACGGCCTGCTGCAGGACGGCAACGACGTCTGGGACGCCACCTTCTTCTGCGGCTCCTGCGCGGTGATACGCCGCGAACCGCTGGAGCAGATCGGCGGCGTGGCCGTGGAGACGGTGACCGAGGACGCGCACACCGCGCTGCGCCTGCACCGCAACGGCTACCACAGCGCCTACATCCCGATCCCGCAGGCCGCCGGCCTGGCCACCGAGAGCCTGTCGGCGCACGTCGGCCAGCGCATCCGCTGGGCCCGCGGCATGGCCCAGATCTTCCGCGTGGACAACCCGGTGTTCGCGCGCGGCCTGCGCCTGGTGCAGCGCATCTGCTACACGAACGCGATGCTGCACTTCTTCTACGGGCTGCCGCGGATCATCTTCCTGACCGCGCCGCTGGCGTTCCTGTTCTTCGGCGCGCACGTGATCCACGCCTCGGCGCTGATGATCATGGCCTACGCGCTGCCGCACATCGCCCAGTCGATGGTCACCAACCTGCGCGTGCAGGGCCGGCACCGCCACCTGCTGTGGAACGAGGTCTACGAGACCACCCTGGCCTGGTACATCCTGCGCCCGACCCTGATGGCGGTGATCAACCCGAAGCTGGGCAAGTTCAACGTCACCGCCAAGGGCGGCCTGGTCGAGCGCGCCTACTTCGACGCGCAGATCGCCAAGCCCTACCTGGCGCTGCTGGCGCTGAACCTCGCCGGCGTCGCCGCCGGCGCGATCCGCCTGCTGATCGCCGACGGCGCCGGCGAGGTGCAGACCATCTGGCTCAACCTCGGCTGGACGGTCTACAACATGATCATCCTCGGCGCGACCATCGCCACCTCCAGCGAGCAGCGCCAGATCCGCCGCGCCCACCGCGTGCCGCTGCAGGTGCCGGCGACGCTGTACCTGGCCGACGGCCAGGCGCTGGCCTGCACCACCAAGGATTTCTCCACCGGTGGCATGGCCGTGTGCCTGGCCGAGCCGCGGCCGGTCCAGCCAGGCGAGCCGGTGGAGATCGAGCTGGTCCTCGCCGGCCTGCGCAGGCGCCTGCCGGCGGAAGTGCGCCAGGACCGCGAGGCGCTCGGGATCAGCCTGGAGTTCCGGCCGATGACGCTCGAGCAGGAGCGCTGGCTGGTGGCCACCACCTTCGCCCGCGCCGACCTGTGGGTGACGCTGTGGGACCGCCACGAGCCGGACACCTTCCGCCGCTCCGTGGTGGAGGTCCTGCAGGCCAGCACCCGCGGTTTCCAGCGCCTGGCCGCCCACGTCTGGAACAGCAGCCGCCAGGGCTACCGCTCCGGCCGCCGCGCCGAAGACCCGGCATGAACTTCCGCCGTCCGTTCCTCCCGTCCCCCCATTCCGGTCCACGCATGCGCCTCCCAGCCCTGGCCGTCTTCGCGCTCACCTTCCTGTCCGGCCTGGCCCACGCGCAGGCGCCGATGGCGCCGCCGCAGGCCTTCGCGGCGGACGCGCCGGCGACGACGCTGCCGATGCGGCAGTCGCGCGCCACGCTCAAGGACCTGGGCATCGACTACGAGATCACCCTGCGCGGCATCCAGGGCACGGCCGGCGTGCCGTTCTCGGTGCGCAGCGACCAGGTCGTGCAGCGCGCCAGCCTGCACCTGAAGTACAGCTATTCGCCGGCGCTGCTGCCAGACCTGTCGCACCTGAAGGTGACGGTCAACGGCGTCACCGTCGCCACCGTGCCGGTGCCGGCGGAAGACGCCGGCCGCGAGCTGGAGCGCGACATCGACATCGATCCGCGCCTGGTCACCGACTACAACCGGCTCAACCTGCAGCTGATCGGCCACTACACCCGCGACTGCGAGGACCCGGACCACACCAGCCTGTGGGCGAACATCGACCGCTCCAGCTACCTGGAGCTGGGCTGGGCGCCGCTGGCGCTGACCGACGACCTGTCGTTGCTGCCGGTGCCGTTCTTCGATCCGCGCGACACCGGCCGGCTGGTCCTGCCGTTCGTGTTCGCCGGCCGGCCCGCGCATCCGGTGCTGCAGTCGGCGGGCATCGTCTCGTCCTGGTTCGGCGCGCTGGCCGGCTACCGCGGCGCGCGCTTCCCGGCGTTCCTCGACGCGCTGCCGCTGGAAGGCAGCGCGGTGGTCGTCGCCACCGGGCGCAATCCGCCGGCCGGGCTGCAGTTCCCCGAACTGCGCGGGCCGACCGTGGCGGTGGTCGCCAACCCCAACGATCCGCAGGGCAAGCTGCTGCTGGTGCTGGGCCGCGACGAGGAGGAACTGCGCGTGGCCGCCAGCGCGCTGGCCTTGGGCACGCCGCTGTCCGGCAGCGTCGCCACCATCGACGGCTTCAAGGACGCCGCACCGCGCAAGCCGTACGACGCGCCGAACTGGGTGCCGTCCGACCGCCCGGTGCGCTTCGCCGAGCTGGTCGAGGACACCTCCGAGCTCAATGTCGCCGGCTACCACCCGGACCTGGTGCGGATCGGCCTGCAGCTGCCGCCGGACCTGTTCGTGTGGCGCAAGGAAGGCATCCCGCTGCAGCTCAACTACCGCTACACGCTGCCGGAAGGCGCGGACAAGTCGGCGCTGAACGTCAGCATCAACGACGCCTTCGTCACCACGCTTCCGCTCAACGGCACCGTCTACGAGAGTTCGCTGTCGCGGCAGGCGCTGCACCGGCTCAAGCCCAGGGGGAAGATGCCGATCCGGCAGCCGCTGGTGCTGCCGACCGGGCCATTCTCGGCCAACAGCCAGCTGCGCTTCCATTTCTTCTTCGACCGCCCGCAGGCCGGGGCATGCAAGAACACCTTCCCGGACGTGTCGGCGGCGATCGACGACGATTCGACCCTGGACCTCAGCGGCTTCCACCACTTCATCGCCATGCCCAACCTGGCGGCGTTCGGCAACGCCGGCTTCCCGTTCACGCGGATGGCCGACCTGGCCGAGACCGCGCTGGTGATGCCGGACAACGCCGGCGCCGACGACATCGGCAATGCGCTGACCCTGTTCGGCCGCCTCGGCGCGGCGAGCGGCTACCCGGCGCTGCGCAACCAGGTGATCGGCGCCACCCAGGTCGAGGAGTTCGCCGACCGCGACCTGCTGCTGCTCGGTTCGCGCCGCACCCAGCCGCTGTTCGAGCGCTGGGCCGGACACCTGCCGATCGGCGAGGGCGCCGAGGGCCGGCGCTTCCGCCTCAGCGACTGGGCGTACGGGAAGCTGCCGGCGTTCTTCTCGCCCGACGGCCGCCGCACCGACCTGCCGACCACCGCCGAGGTGACGGTGCGGCCGGGCCCGGGCGACGTGGTGCTGATGGGCTTCGAATCGCCGCTGCGCGAAGGCCGCAGCGTGGTCGCGGTGCTGGCCGACGACCCGGGCCAGGTCGGCCGCCTGTTCCAGGCCTGGTTCGATCCGGCCTTGCTGGCGAAGTTCCAGGGCAGCGTGGTCCTGCTGCAGGGCGAGAAACTGCTGAGCCTGCAGGGCAACCAGACCTACCACGTCGGCCGGCTGCCGCCGCTGGTGGCGGCGCAGTGGTTCTTCGGCCACAGCCCGGTGTGGCTGGGCGTGTTGCTGGTGGCGGTGGCGCTGGTGCTGGCGCTGATCGCGCGCTGGCTGCTGCGCTGGCGCGCGCGTCGGCGGCTGGCGGTCGGGAACTGAGGTGGAGCGGTACCTGTTCCAGCGCCGCGAGCTGCTGGCCGCCCTGCTGGGCGGCGCGGCGCTGGCTGCGCTGCCGGCACCGGCACGCGCGGCCGGCTGCGGCGAATGGCCGGAATGGCGCGCGTTCGTGCGCAGGCACGTCGAGCGCGACGGCCGCGTCGTCGACTTCGCCAACCCCGACCTGCGCAGCACCTCCGAAGGCCAGTCCTACGGGCTGTTCTTCGCCCTGGTCGACAACGACGCCATCCTGTTCGAGCGGATCCTGGCCTGGACCCGCCGCAACCTCTGCGCCGGCCGCGCCGACCTCAACCTGCCGGCGTGGCTGTGGGGCCAGGCCGGCGATGGCAGCTGGCGCGTGCTCGATGGCAACTCCGCCGCCGACGGCGAGCTGTGGATCGCCTATGCGCTGGCCGAGGCGGGGCGGCTGTGGAAGCGTCCCGGCTTCGTCGAGGCCGCGCGGCAGATCCTGGCGCTGATGCGTACGGCAGAAGTCGCCGAGCTGCCCGGCTTCGGGCCGATGCTGCTGCCGGGCACGCAGGGCTTCGTGCGCAAGGACCGCTGGATCCTCAATCCCTGCTACCTGCCGCTGTTCGTGCTGCGCCGCTTCGCCGCGCTCGAGCCGAAGGGGCCGTGGGCGCGCATCGCCGAGCGCGGCGTCGAGCTGCAGCGGCTGGCCTCGCCGGCCGGTTTCGCGCCGGACTGGATCGCCTGGAACGGGCGCGCCTTCGTGGTCGACCCGGAGAAGGGCGCCATCGGCAGCTACGACGCGATCCGCACCTACCTGTGGGCCGGCATGACCGACGCCGCCGATCCGCTGCGCGCGCGCCTGCTGCAGGCGCTGTCCGGTCCGATGGGCATGCTGCGCGCGCAGGGCGCGTTCGCCGAGAAGATCGACACGCGCAACGGCGTCGGCCATGGCACGCCGCCGCCGGGGTTCGCCGCCGCACTGCTGCCTTACCTCTCCGCCCTGGGCGCCACCGCGCAGCTGCGCGCGCAGGCCCGGCTCGTTCCCGCATCCGGTGCCGCCGCCGAGGCCCTGCCGTACTACGACCGCTGCCTGGTCCTGTTCGGCAAGGGCTGGCTGGACGGCCGTTTCCGCTTTTCCGCTGACGGGCGGCTGTTGCCCGCCTGGAGTACCCAATGTTCCGCAAGTCGCTGAAGCCGATCTGCCTGGTCGGCCTGTCCGTCCTCACCGCGTCGGCCCTGGCCCAGGGCTCGGCCACCCAGCAGCTGGTCAACCAGGGCAACTACTGGCTCGACCAGGGCCGCGAGGACCTCGCCGCCGATGCCTGGCGCAAACTGCTGGCCGCCGATCCGAAGCAGCCGGACGCGCTGCTCGGCCTGGGCCTGATCGACCTCAACCAGGGCCGTCGCGACGAAGCGCAGCGCCGCCTGCAGCAGCTGCAGGCGGCGCACCCCGATGCGCCGCAGACCGCGCGCCTGCGCGCCGCGCTCGGCGGTGGCGGCGGCACCAGCCCGCTGCAGGCCGCGCGCCGCGCTGCAGCGGCGGGCCGCTACACCGAGGCGGTGGCCGCCTACGACCAGGTGTTCGGCAAGGCCGGCCCGTCGGACGACGTGGCGCTGGAGTACTACCAGGTGCTGGCCGGTACTCCGGACGGCTGGGAGCGCGCGTGCGACGGCCTGCGCCAGCTCGCCGCCCGGCGCAGCGAACCTTCGGTGGCGCTGGCCCTGGCCCAGGTGCTGACCTACCGCGAACCCGGCCGCCGCGAAGGCATCGCCAGGCTGCAGGCGCTGTCGGCGCATCCGCAGGTCGGCGGCCCGGCGCGCGCCGCATGGCGCCAGGCGCTGCTGTGGCTCAATGCCAGCCGCACCGACGAACCGCTGTTCCAGGCCTTCCTCGAGAAGCAGCCCAACGACCGCGAGGTCGCGGCGAAGCAGGCACAGCTGCGCGAACGCGCCGCGGCGGCCGCCGTGCAGGAGGATCCCAACCGGCGCCTGCTCGGCGAAGGTTTCGCCGCGCTGGATGCAGGCAAGGTCGAAACCGCCGAGGCGCGCTTCGCCCAGGTGCTGCGCGCGCGTCCCGGCGATGCCGAAGCGCTCGGCGGCCTGGGTTCGGTGCGCCTGCAGCAGCAGCGCTTCGCCGAGGCCGGCGAGCTGCTGCGCAAGGCCGCCGCGGCGAATTCGAAGTGGCGCACGGCGGCGGATACCGCGCGCTACTGGCAGACCCTGCAGGAGGTGCGCGGCGGCAGCGGCGGCGCCGATGCGCTGGCCCGGGTCGAGGAAGCGGTGCGGCTGAAGCCGCGCGAGGCCGCCGGCTACATCGTCCTGGCCGGCCTGCAGGACGGCAGCGATCCGGCCGCGGCCGAGCGCAACTACCGCAAGGCGCTGGAACTGGACGCCGGCAACGCCGGCGCGCTGCAGGGCCTGGCCGCGCTGTACGCGCGCCAGGGTCGCGCCGCCGAAGCCGCGGCGCTGTTCGCGCGGCTGACGCCCGAGCAGCAGGAGAAGGCCGGTGGCGCCGCCACCCTGCGTGCCAGCGCCGCGCGCGCCCGTGCGCAGCAGGCGCTGGCCGCCGGCGAGACCGAGGTGGCCCGGATCGAACTGGAGGATGCGCTGCTGGCGCAGCCGCGCGATCCGTGGCTGCGCCTGGAACTGGCGCGCCTGTACCAGCGCGCCGGCCGCCCCGACCAGGCGCGCGGGATCATGGACGGCCTGCTCGCGCAGGAAGAAACGCCGCAGGTGCTGCACGCGCGCGCGCTGTTCGCCCAGGACCAGGGCGACTGGGCGGCGGTGTACGCCAACCTCGAGAAGATCCCCGCCGCCGCGCGCGATGCCGAAATCACCGCGCTGCACGATGCGGCGTGGATCGAGCTGCAGGGCGCGCAGGCGCGTTCGCTGATGGCCCAAGGGCGCAACGGTGAAGCGCAGCTGCTGCTGGCGCGGGTCGAATCGGCGCTGGGCGAACGCCTGGAACGTCCGGCCACGGCCGCCGCGCTGGCCGGCGCCTACGCGGATATCGGCAGCCAGCAGCGCGCGCTCGTGCTTGCCCAGCGCCTGGTGCAGGGGCCGGAAGCGGGGCTGGAGGCGCGCCTGCAGTACGCCTCGGTGCTGCTGCGCGCCGGCCAGGACGTGGAAGCCTCGGCGATGCTGCGGCAGCTGCGCGACGAACCGATGTCCGCGGCGCAGGCCAAGCGCTACCAGGACCTGCGCACCGGTTACGTGATGCGCCAGGTCGATGCACTGCGCGAGCTCGGCAACCTCGAGGGCGCGTACGAGGCACTGGCGCCGGTGCTGGCCAGCCAGCCGCAGGACCCGCGCGCGATCGCCGCGCTGGCGCGCCTGTACGAGGCGGCCGGCGACCACGGCCAGGCGCTGGCGCTGTACCGGCAGCAGCTGCAGCTGGCGCCGGGCGACACCGATGCGCTGGTCGCGGCGGCTGGCGCCGCGGCGGCGATGCGCGACCTGTCCAGTGCGGAGACCTACCTGCAGCAGGCGCTGGCGCAGGCGCCGCAGTCGCCGCAGGTGCTGGCCGCGGCCGGTCGCGTCTATCGCGCCGCCGGCAAGAACCGCAAGGCCGAAACCTATTTCCGCGCCGCGCTGGCGGCGCAGGCGCGCGGCGCCGGGCAGCAGGACATCGGCTACCCGGCCGCGTCCAGCGCGTTCGCCGGCAGCGGCGGGCGTGCGTTCAATCCCTTCGCCGGCATCAACGGCACCGGCGTGCGCGATGCCGCGCTGCGCGGCGACGGCCTGCCGCTGCCGGCGATGGCCGCGAGCCCGGCACCGATGCCTTACGGCGGGTCCACGATGGTGCCGGCCGCGCTTCCGGCGGCGGGCGTGTCGCTGGATGCGGACGGCCTGCCGGCGCCGGTCAGCGCCAGTGCGCCAGCCATGGCCGCGACCGCGCTGCCGCCGCCGCAGCGCGGTCGTCGCGACGTGGTGGCCGCACCGGTACCGGCAATGGTGCCGCCATCCACCGCCGGCGCGGCGCCGAGCCTGGTCGACGAGCTGCGCGAACTGCGCGGCGAGACCAGCAGCAGCCTCGGCGTGGGTGCGTCCTACCGCAGCCGCGACGGCGAGGCCGGCCTCGGCCGCCTCGACGACCTCGAGGTGCCGCTGGAAGGCCGCTTCGCCGTCGGCGACGGCAAGGTGCGCGTTGCCGTCACCCCGACCATCCTCGATGCGGGCGAGGTCGGCACGGACTACAACCAGGCCAGCCGCTTCGGCGCCGGTCCGGAAGCCGCGCTTGCCGGCGCGCTGGCCGCCGACAGCGCGCCGGTCGACGCGCTGCTGGATTCGTCGATCTACCGCGTCCTGCTGACCCGCGGCGACAGCACTGCCACGCGCGAGCTGATCTACGAGAACGCGATGCAGAGCGGCCGCTACTTCGAGCTGTTCAACCAGACCGATGGCAGCCTCAGTGCGGCCGAGCGGCGTGCCCAGGCGATGGAGGCGCTGTACGCCGATCCGTTGCCGGCCTTCATCCTCTCGCGCGACCTGGGCGGCATGGCGATCGGCGACATCGCCGCGCAGCTGCTCGGCAATACCACGCTTGCCCGCGCGTTGAACGGCGAGGAGCAGGCGCGGCTGAAGGCGCTGGCCTCCGGCAGCGCCGCCGGCCAGACGCCGGTGCAGTTCCATGACACCCTGCGCGCGATGGTGGCCAATGCCGCCGGCGCGCGGCCGGTGGGCAGCCAGGATGCCGCGGGCGTCGGCGTGTCGGTGGGCTACGAGCAGGGTGGCTTCCACGCCGACATTGGCAGCACCCCGCTGAGCTTCGGCGATTCGCAGGTGGTCGGTGGCATCGGCTACCAGGGCCGCGCCGGCGACAGCCTGACCTGGTCGGTGGAGGCTTCGCGCCGTCCGGTGACCGACAGCCTGCTGTCCTTCGCCGGCGTCGAGGATCCGCGCACCGGCCTGGCCTGGGGCGGGGTGACCGCCACCGGCGCGCGCCTGGACGCGACCATCGACAACGGCCAGGTCGGCGGCTACGCGAACATCTCCGCGCATCGCCTGGAAGGCGAGAACGTCGCCGGCAACGACCGCCAGGAACTGGGCCTGGGCGTGTACGCGCATGCGCTCGAACGCGACAACCAGTCGCTGACCGCGGGCCTGAACCTGACCGCGATGCGCTACGACCGCAACCTCAGCCGCTTCACCTTCGGCCACGGCGGCTACTTCAGCCCGCAGGAGTACATCGACGTCGGCTTCCCGGTGCACTGGAACGGCCGCAACGGTGCGCGCACGGTGGCCTGGCAGGTCGACGCCAGCATCGGCGTGCAGCACTTCAAGGTCGACGCGGCGCCGTACTTCCCGGACGATCCGCAGCTGCAGCAGGCCGCCTACGACGCCGCGTCCATCGCCGCGCTGCTGGGCCTGGTGCCGGAGTACGTCGAACCGGTGTATGCGGCGCAGAGCCATACCGGCCTGTCGTACAACCTCAGCGCCGCGGCCGAGTGGCAGCTCTCGCGCCAGCTGTTCCTCGGCGGCCGGGTAGACCTGAACAACGCCCGCGACTACCGCCAGTACGGCACCAACCTGTACCTGCGTTTCCTGCTCGACCGCTTCGGCGCCAACCTCGGCCGGCAGCCGCAGCCGGTGCGTTCGCCCTACGCCGACTGAGCCGTTCAGCCGGTCCCGGCAGCCTTGCGCTGCCGGGACCGGAGCCGACGCGCGCGCCGTGCGTCGGGGCCATCGCTGCCCGCCCCGGCACCCGGCCGCTTCTCCTCTCCGCATGCACTTTCCGGCGAAACCTTCGGTCGCCGGCGTGCCCTCGCATCTGCGGTTGCAGACCCCGCACTTCCGCTTCGCGTCGTGCCAATATCCGCTGGCCGGCAGGGTCCAGTTCCGTTCGACGGAGCCGCGCCATGCCCCCGGGTGCGGTTGTCGAGGTCCAGTACCGGCGAAGAGGGCTGCATGAATCCCACCACCGTGCTGTTGCTGCAGCTGGTCACCATCCTGGCGCTGGCGCGGCTGTGCGGCTGGGTGCTGCGCCGGTTCGGCCAGCCGCCGGTGATCGGCGAGATGGCGGCGGGCCTGCTGCTGGGACCGATGGTGTTCGGCGCGCTGCTGCCCGGCGCGCACGCGGCGCTGTTCTCGCCCACGTCGCTGCCGGCGCTTTCGGGACTGGGCACGATCGGCGTGGCGTTCTTCATGCTCATCGTCGGCGCCGAACTGCGCGCGCCGGACGGCGACCGCCGCCAGGTGCGCGCGGCGGTGTCGATCGGCGTGCTGGGCATCGCCTTCCCGCTGCTGCTGGGCCTGGCGCTGGCGCCGTGGCTGTACCGGCGGATGGCCCCCGACGGGGTGGGCTACTGGCCGTTCGCGCTGTTCATCGCGGCGGTGATGTCGGTGACCGCGTTCCCGGTGCTGGCGCGGATCCTCAAGGACCGCAGCCTGGCGCGGAGCACGCCCGGCCGGCTGGCGCTGAGCGCCGCGGTCATCGACGACGCCTGCGTGTGGATCTTCCTCGCCCTGGTGCTGGCGCTGTCGGGCGGCGGCTCCGGCGACAGCGTGGTTCTGGCGATCGGTGGCGGCGTGGCGCTGGTCGCGGTCGTGTTCGTGCTGCTGAAGCCGCTGTATGCGCGCCTGCTGCGTCCGCACCCGGGCACCGCGGAGCCGCCGCCGTGGGTGATGGTGTGGCTGCTGATCGGCGTGCTGGCCTGCGCGGCGGCGGCGGAGTGGGTCGGGCTGCATGCGGTGCTGGGCGCGTTCCTGTTCGGCCTGTGCCTGCCGCGCGAGGAATGGCTGCTGCACTACCTGGTCCGCCGGATCGAACCGATGGCGGTGCTGCTGCTGATGCCGGTGGTGTTCGCACTGGCCGGACAGAACACCACCAGCCACGCCTTCGCCGGCGCCGGCCTCGGCGCGCTGGCGCTGATCCTGCTGGTGGCGGTGGCGGGCAAGATCATCGGCTGTGCCGCCGGCGCCCGGCTCAGTGGCTACGGCTGGCGCGACAGCCTGGCGGTGGGTTCGCTGATGAACGCGCGCGGGCTCATGGAGCTGATCGTGATCAGGATCGGTTTCGATGCGGGCCTGATCGGGCCGGAGCTGTTCACCCTGCTGTTCGCGATGACGCTGGTCACCACGCTGATGTCCTCGCCGTTGCTGAGCCTGTTCTACGGCCGCGGACGCCTGGCGGCGGGCGCCGCCGCGCACGGGCTGCAACCGGACCGCTAGCTGGCGCGGACTTCCCCGAGCAGGCAGACCGGAGCCGGGCAGGGCAGGCGTGTCGTGGCCCTGCCTGCGGCGGCAGGTATGATGCCGGGCCAGTGCGCGGGGAGACGCGAATGCCGGATGCAGTGCAGTGCGTGGAGTGCGGACATGCCGTGGGCGGGCCCGTGCGCAACTTCTGTCCAGGCTGCGGCCAGCCGGCGACGGCACGCCGGATCGACTGGACCTGCCTGGCCGAGCAGGTCCGCCATGGCGTCCTGAACCTCGAGCGCGGGCTGGGCTATTCGCTGCGCAACCTGCTGCTGCGTCCCGGGCGGCTGATGCGCGATTACATCGAGGGCCGGCGCGCGCGCCAGGCCAGGCCGTTGCCGCTGCTGCTGCTGGGGGCCGCGGCGGTCGTGCTCGTAGGGCGCGTCGCCGCCGGCGGCGACGTCATCGGCTCGGCCGTGCTCGCGGGCGTCGAAATGTCCGGCAATCCGGATCCGGATGCGGTGCTCGCGGCGCAGGATTCGGCGAGGGCGGTGCAGGCCTGGGCGAACCGCCACTTCGCGGCCATCACCCTGCTGTTGCTGCCGGTGGAAGCGCTGGCCCTCCGCGTCGCGTTCCACCGCGTCGGTGGCCTCAACTATCCCGAGTGGCTGGTGATCAGCACCTTCCTCACCGTGCAGGCCTTCATGTTCTGGATCGCCGGGCTGCTGTTGCAGCGCTGGATCCCGGGTGCGACGGGCTGGGCGATGTCCTGCGCGATCGTCTTCCAGCTGCTCTCGCTGGCGCAGTTCGCCGGCTACCCGTGGTGGAAGTCCGTGCTGCGCGGCGCGCTGGGCCTGTGCCTGTACACGGTGGTGCAGTCGGCCATCACCCTGGCCGCGTTCGCCGTGGCCGCGCTGGTGCGCTGAGCCTTGCGGCGTCCACGAAGAAGAACGCCCGCCAGGTGGCGGGCGTTCGGTGCAGCGCTTACTTCAGGGCCTTGAAGCGCAGGCGCTTCGGGCCGGCCTCGTCGCCGAGGCGACGCTTCTTGTCTTCCTCGTACTCGCGGTAGTTGCCCTGGAAGAACTCCACGTGCGAGTCGCCCTCGAAGGCGAGGATGTGCGTGGCGATGCGGTCCAGGAACCAGCGGTCGTGCGAGATCACGAAGGCGTTGCCGGGGAACTCCAGCAGCGCGTCTTCCAGCGCACGCAGGGTCTCGATGTCCAGGTCGTTCGACGGTTCGTCGAGCAGCAGCACGTTGCCGCCCTGCAGCAGGGTCTTGGCCATGTGCAGGCGGCCGCGCTCGCCGCCGGACAGCGAGCCGACCAGCTTCTGCTGGTCCGGGCCCTTGAAGTTGAAGCGGCCGATGTAGGCGCGCGACTGGATCTCGATGCCGTTGATGTTGAGGATGTCCAGGCCGCCGGAGACTTCCTGGAACACGGTGTTGGTCGGGGTCAGCGCGCCGCGGCTCTGGTCCACGTAGGCCAGGTTCACGGTCGGGCCGATCACGATCTCGCCGGTGTCCGGCTTTTCCTGGCCGGTGATCATCTTGAACAGGGTCGACTTGCCGGCGCCGTTCGGGCCGATGATGCCGACGATCGCGCCGGCCGGCACGATGAAGCTCAGGTCGTCGATCAGCAGGCGCTCGCCGAACTTCTTCGACACGTTCCTGAACTCGATCACCGAGTTGCCCAGGCGCTCGCCCGGCGGGATGAAGATCTCGTTGGTCTCGTTGCGCTTCTGGTACTCGACCGACTGCAGCTCGTCGAGGCGGGCCAGGCGCGCCTTGCCCTTGGAGCGGCCGCCCTTGGCGTTCTGGCGGGCCCATTCCAGTTCCTTGGCGATCGCCTTCTGGCGCGCCTTCTCCTGGTTCTCTTCCTGCTTGAGGCGCTCTTCCTTCTGCTGCAGCCACTCGGTGTAGTTGCCCTTCCACGGGATGCCGCGGCCGCGGTCGAGCTCGAGGATCCACTCGGCGGCGTTGTCGAGGAAGTAGCGGTCGTGGGTCACCGCCACCACGGTGCCGGTGTAGCGGGCCAGGAACTGCTCCAGCCACTCGACCGACTCGGCGTCGAGGTGGTTGGTCGGTTCGTCGAGCAGCAGCATGTCCGGCTTCTGCAGCAGCAGGCGGCACAGCGCGACGCGGCGCTTCTCGCCGCCGGACAGCTTGCCGATCTTCGCGTCCCACGGCGGCAGGCGCAGCGCGTCGGCGGCCACGTCCAGCTGCTGCTCGAGGGTGTGGGCGTCGCCCGAGGCCAGGATCGCCTCCAGGCGCTCCTGCTCCTTGGCCAGCGCGTCGAAGTCGGCGCCTTCCTCGGCGTAGGCGGCATAGACCTTCTCCAGCGCGGCCTGCGCCTGCAGGACCTCGCCGACGCCTTCCTCGACCGCTTCGCGGACGGTCATCTCCGGATCCAGCTCCGGCTCCTGCGGCAGGTAGCCGACCTTGATGCCCGGCTGCGGGCGGGCCTCGCCCTCGAAGTCCTGGTCGACGCCGGCCATGATCCGCAGCACGGTGGACTTGCCGGCGCCATTGAGGCCCAGCAGGCCGATCTTGGCCCCCGGGAAGAAGCTCAGCGAGATGTCCTTGATGATCTGCCGCTTCGGCGGGACCACCTTGGACACCCGGTTCATGGTGTAGATGTATTGCGAGGACATGCTGTCTCCGTAGCGCGCGACCGCGTCCCGGCCGGCGTACGGACGGGATCCCGGCTGGAAGGGGAACGCGCAATTATAGCCCGATCGCGGGCTTGGCCCCGGCGCTCAGGGTGCCCCGCAAGCCAAGGCGGGCGCCGGGATTTCCGCTGGCTGAACGGGCCGGGGAAGGTATTGACGGGAAACGGTTCCAGTCGGAATCCGTTCATGCGCCGTGAACAAGATTGGACCCGTCCCACCCAACACCAGCGAGTGCCGCCATGAAGATGAACCGAGTGATTGCCGTTGCGATGACCTCGTTGCTCGCACTGGGCGTCGCGGCCCCGGCCCTGGCGGCTGGCGGCCCCGGCCACGACCGCGGCCACCACGGCTGGAACGACCGCGGCCGCGGCCACGACAAGCCCCACCACCGCCACGGCCATGACCGCCGCGACGACCGCCGCCACTACAGCAACGGCTACAAGGACGGCTACCGCGATGCCCGCTACCGCGAGCCGCGGGTGGTCTACCGCCCGGCGCCGTCGTACGGCTGGGTGCGCGGCCACCGCTACCGCGACTACTACCGGGGCCCGGTCTACGTGGTGCACGACTACGACCGCTACCACCTGCGCCGTCCGCCGCACGGCCACCACTGGATCCGCGACGACCGCGGCGACATGCTCCTGGTGGCGGTAGCCACCGGCATCATCGCCGACATCATCCTGCACCACTGACCGGCTCCCTCCGGGGTTCGCCCAGGCGCCGTCCCGCAGTCGCTGCGGGGCGGCGTTTGCGTTTCCGGGGCACGGCCAAGGCCGGCAGGAGGGCGGAAGAGGGCCGCAGCGGGTGCTTCCCGGCCGTCCACAGCGGTCGGGCGCGGGATTCCGCGACCCCCTTCAATGGCGGCAACCTGCCGCCGGGCTTACAATTTCGGGCCTGAGCACCCCCGCCCGCACGCCCCTGGAGAGCCGATGTACCCGCGCGACGCCCGAATCGAAGCCTACGATCCCGAACTGGCCAAGGCGATCGCCGACGAGGCCCGGCGCCAGGAGGACCATGTCGAGCTGATCGCGAGCGAGAACTACGCCAGCCCGCGGGTCATGGAAGCGCAGGGCAGCGTGCTGACCAACAAGTACGCCGAAGGCTATCCGCACAAGCGCTACTACGGCGGCTGCGAATACGTCGACGTCGCCGAGCAGCTGGCGATCGACCGGGTCAAGCAGCTGTTCGGCGCCGGCTCCACGGAAGGGATGTACGCCAACGTGCAGCCGCACTCCGGCTCGCAGGCCAACCAGGCCGTGTACTTCGCCCTGCTGCAGCCGGGCGACACCATCCTCGGCATGTCGCTGGCCCACGGCGGCCACCTGACCCACGGCGCCAAGGTGAATGCCTCGGGCAAGCTGTTCAACGCCATCCAGTACGGCGTCAACGACGAAGGCCTGATCGACTACGACGAGGTCGAGCGCCTGGCCGTGGAGCGCAAGCCGAAGATGGTCGTGGCCGGCTTCTCGGCCTACTCGCAGGTGATCGACTGGGCGCGCTTCCGCGCCATCGCCGACAAGGTCGGCGCGTACCTGTTCGTGGACATGGCCCACGTCGCCGGCCTGGTCGCCGCCGGCGTGTACCCGAACCCGCTGCCGCACGCGCACGTGGTCACCTCGACCACCCACAAGACCCTGCGCGGCCCGCGCGGCGGCATCATCCTCTCCGCCAGCCAGGGCGCCGGCGAACAGTTCGAGGAAATCTCCAAGAAGCTGCAGTCGATCGTGTTCCCGGGCATCCAGGGCGGTCCGCTGATGCACGTGATCGCGGCCAAGGCCGTGGCCTTCAAGGAAGCGCTGGAGCCGGAGTTCAAGGCCTACCAGCAGCAGGTCGTGAAGAACGCCCAAGCCATGGCGAACACCCTTATCGCACGCGGCTACAAGATCGTTTCCGGTGGCACGCAGAACCACCTGATGCTGGTCGACATGATCGGCAAGGAAGTGTCCGGCAAGGACGCGGAGGCCGCGCTGGGCAAGGCCCACATCACCGTCAACAAGAACTCGGTCCCCAACGACCCGCGTTCGCCGTTCGTGACCTCGGGCCTGCGCCTGGGCACCCCGGCGGTGACCACCCGCGGCTACACCGAGCAGGACTGCGTCGACCTGGCCAACTGGATCGCCGACGTGCTCGACGCGCCGAACGACGAGGGCGTGATCGCCGCGGTGCGCGCCAAGGTCACCGAGCAGTGCCGGAAGTATCCGGTCTACGGCTGAGCGGGACCGGTCGGGATGGAGCCCGGCCGGGCTCCGGCATGGTTGGCGGTGGTGGCCCGCGAGGCCATCGCCGCTGACGTGGCCGCCATCCCCTGCGAGTGCGGGGCCCGCTGAGGAAGTCCGATGCATTGTCCGTACTGCCAGCACAACGATACCCGGGTGATCGATTCGCGCGTGTCCGAGGACGGCGCGACGATCCGCCGCCGCCGCGGCTGCGAGGCTTGCGGTGAGCGCTTCAGCACCCTGGAAACGGTGGAACTGAAGCTGCCGGCGATCATCAAGAGCGACGGCCGCCGCGAACAGTTCGACGCCAAGAAGCTGCGCCAGGGCTTCGACCGCGCGCTGCAGAAGCGCCCGGTGTCCGAGGAGCAGATCGAGGCCGCGGTGCGCGCGGTGGTGCACGGCGTGCGCATGAGCGGCGAGCGCGAGCTGCCGTCCCGGCGCATCGGCGAGTTCGTGATGGACGAGCTGCGCAAGCTCGACCATGTCGGCTACGTGCGCTTCGCCTCGGTCTACCGCAGCTTCGAGGACGTGGCCGATTTCCGCGAGGAGATCGAGAAGCTCGAGCGCGACCTGCCGCCGGGCAGCGGCCAGCTGCCGCTGCTGCAGGGCGGCGAGGTCGTACCGATCGACCGGCACGCCGACCGCAGCCGGAAACGCTGACCGCGGCCATGCGCATCGAGTGGCTGCGTGACCACCCGCGGCACATCGACGCGCTCGCCGCCGCGCACGTCGAGGCCTTCGGCCGGCTGCTGCCGGACTGGACCGTGGCGCAGGCGGCCGAGGAACTGCGTTCGCACTCGCAGGCGCGTGCGATCCCGACCACCCTGCTGGCGCTGGACGATGCCGGCGACTGGCTCGGTTCGGTAAGCCTGCTGCAGGAAGACCACCAGGACATCCGCCAGTACTCGCCGTGGCTGGCCAGCCTGTACGTGCGCCCGGAGACGCGCGGGCAGGGCGTGGGCGCGGCATTGGCCGCGCGCGGCGTGGCCGAGGCCGGAGCGCTGGGCGTGCGGGAGCTGTACCTGTACTGCACGCCGGCGCTGGTCGCCTGGTACCGCGCGCGGGGCTGGCGCGAGCATGCGCAGGTGACGCTGGGGCCGCTGCACGTGCAGGTGATGGCGATCGAATGCACGGGGGAAGCCTGATGGACGGTTTCGACGCCCGCGACCAGGAGCTGATGGCCCGCGCGCTGCAGCTGGCCGCACGCGGCCTGTGGACCGCGCGCCCGAACCCGATGGTCGGCTGCGTGATCGCCCGCGACGGCGAAATCGTCGGCGAGGGCTGGCATCCGCGCACCGGCGAGCCGCACGCGGAAGTGTTCGCCCTGCGCGACGCCGGCGAACGCGCGCGCGGCGCAACCGCCTACGTGACCCTGGAACCCTGCGCCCACCACGGACGCACGCCGCCGTGCGCCGATGCGCTGGTCGCCGCCGGCGTCGCCCGGGTGGTGGCGGCGATGCGCGATCCGTTCCCGCGCGTCGACGGCGCCGGCTTCGCCCGCCTGCGTGCGGCCGGGATCGAGGTGGCCTCCGGGCTGCTGGAGGACGAAGCGCGCGAGCTCAACCGCGGCTTCCTGTCGCGGGTGCAGCGCGGCCGGCCGTGGCTGCGGATCAAGCTTGCCGCCAGCCTGGACGGGCGCACGGCGATGGCCAGCGGCGAATCGAAATGGATCACCGGCGAGGCCGCGCGCGCCGACGTGCAGCGCTGGCGCGCGCGCAGCAGCGCCATCCTCACCGGCGCCGACACCGTGCTGGCCGACGACCCGGCGCTGACCGCGCGGGTCGGCGAGGGCGCCGATCTCGTGCCGCCGCTGCGCGTGGTCCTCGACAGCCGCCTGCGCAGCCTGGAGCGCGCGAAGGTCCGCGATGGCAGCGCGCCGACGCTGTACCTGCATGGTCCCGATGGCGTGCCGCCGCCGGGCCTGGAGGCGGAGTTCGCTGCCGTGCCCCTGCGCGACGGCCACCTCGACCTGGAGGCGGCGCTGCGCCTGCTCGGCGAGCGCGGGGTCAACGAGCTCCAGGTGGAAGCCGGCCCGGCCCTGTGCGGCGCACTGCTGCGCGCCGGCCTGGTCGACGAGCTGCTGCTGTACCAGGCGCCGCTGCTGCTGGGCGACGCGGCGCGGCCGCTGTTCGCCGGGCTCGGCCTCGACACCATGGCCCAGGCCCTTCGCTTCGAGGTGGTCGACGAGGCCACCTTCGGCTCCGACCGGCGCCTGCTGCTGCGGCCGCGCCAGGCCTGAGGGCGGCCTCGCCGGCCGGGCCCGGCCGGGGCGTGGATGGAGTGTTCCGGCCCGGACATGAGGCATGCAGCCGCCTGCGGTAGAATGCGCGGGCCGGTTCGCCGGCGTTCCCCACAACCAGAAACAACGTCTTCAGGGCGGGGTGGAATTCCCCACCGGCGGTAGGCGCGGTGCTTCGGCATGGCGCGAGCCCGCGAGCGCTTCCGGCCGGCAACCGGCGGAAGGCAGCAGATCCGGTCCAATGCCGGAGCCGACGGTCGAGGCGTGGTCAGTCCACGCCCTAGAGTCCGGATGAAAGAAGACGCAGCCGCCCGGCCCGTGCCGGGCGTCCGCCCGTGCCCCGGGACGTTTTTCGCTAGCAACAGGCGGAAAACGCGATGAAGTTCCACCCAGTGTCCCGCGCCGGCGGCGCGGCCCCGACGCAGCCCCGATGCCTCCCGCGGGAGGTGTGCTGATGTTCACCGGCATCATTGAAGGCGTCGGCCGCCTGGCCGCGCGCGAGCCCCGCGGCGGCGATGTCCGCTTCACCTTCGCCACCGGCAACCTGCCGTTCGATAACGTCCGCCTCGGCGAGAGCATCGCGGTCAACGGCGTATGCCTGACCGTGATCGCGTTCGACGCGGCATCGTTCCAGGCCGATGCCTCCACCGAAACCCTGTCCCTGACCACCCTGGGCACGCTGGCCGAAGGCGCCGCGCTCAACCTGGAGCGCGCCATGCGCCCGGACGACCGCCTCGGCGGCCACCTGGTCAGCGGCCACGTCGACGGCATCGGCAAGGTGCTGTCCGTGCACGAGGATGCGCGCGCGCAGCGCTGGCGCTTCGCCGCGCCGGCGCCGCTGCTGAAGTACATCGCGAAGAAGGGTTCGATCTGCGTCGACGGCGTCAGCCTCACCGTCAACGAGGTCGACGACGAAGGCTTCGAGGTCGCGCTGATCCCGCACACCGTCGCCAACACCCGCTTCGCCGGGACGAAGGTGGGCGAGGCGGTGAACCTGGAGGTCGACCTGGTCGCCCGCTACGTCGAGCGCCTGCTCGGCGCGCGTGCCGGCGGCGAAGGAGCGGCGGCATGAACTTCGCGCCCGTCCCCGAACTGCTGGAGGAGATCCGTGCCGGCCGCATGGTGGTGATCGTCGACGACGAGGACCGCGAGAACGAAGGCGACCTGATCATGGCCGCCGAGCTGGTGCGCCCGGCCGACATCAACTTCATGGTCACCCACGCCCGCGGCCTGGTGTGCCTGTCGCTGACCCGCGAGCGCTGCGGCCAGCTCGGCCTGGCGCCGATGGTCCAGCGCAACACCGCGCAGTTCCAGACCAACTTCACCGTCAGCATCGAGGCCGCCGAGGGCGTCACCACCGGCATCTCCGCCTACGACCGCGCCCACACCATCCGCACCGCGGTGCGCCCGGACGCCAAGCCGAGCGACCTGAGCCAGCCGGGCCACGTGTTCCCGCTGATCGCCCAGCCCGGCGGCGTGCTGACCCGCGCCGGCCACACCGAGGCCGCCAGCGACCTGCCGATGCTCGCCGGCCTGGAGCCGGCCGGCGTGCTGGTCGAGATCATGAACCCCGACGGCACCATGGCCCGGCGCCCCGAGCTGGAAGTGTTCGCCCGCGAGCACGGCCTGAAGATGGGCTCGATCGCCGACCTGATCGCCTGGCGCCTGGCCAACGAGCACACCGTCGAGCGCGTCGACGAACGCGACATCGACACCGAGTTCGGCCCGTTCCGCCTGCTGACCTACCGCGACCGCATCGCCCACGAACTGCACTTCGCCCTGGTCCGCGGCACCCCCGACAAGGCCACCCCGACCCTGGTCCGGGTGCAGGTCGAGAACCCGCTGAGCGACCTGCTGCACTGGCGCCGCGACGACTTCGGCGTGGCCGCCACCGACGCCCTGCGCGCGATCGCCGCCGAAGGGCAGGGCGTGATGGTGGTGCTGTCCGAGCCGCGCGACCCCGAGGCCCTGCTGGCGCGCCTGCGCAAGCAACCGGAGATCCAGGCCAACCGCAAGGACGTCGGCCAGTGGCGGCGCAACGGCGCCGGCGCGCAGATCCTGGCCGACCTCGGCCTGGGCAGGTTGCGCGTGCTGGGCACCCCGCGCCGCCAGGTCGGCCTGGCCGGCTACGGCCTGGAAGTCGTCGAGTACCTCACCCCGTAAGCGGCTTGCCGCAGCAACAAGGCGAGCTCGGTTCTCCTGGAGGTCCCGCCACCTGTCGAAGCGTCGCCTTGGCGCCCCTGACGGGAGGTAAAGGAGGAGGCGCCGGCCTTGGCCGGCGCCGGGGGACACGAGCGGCAGGGGCGCCACGGCGGCGCGCCCCCAGCCCCGTCCCCGCCGCCGCGCTTCTGCTCCCTGTCCATCAACCCGCCTTCCGGGCCAATCCCGGACGCCCCCCGATCCCGCGTCCGGTAAACTGTGCGACCCCCGAGGACCCGTAACCCATGACCCTCTACGAAGGCGACCTCCGCCTGCCGGCCGGCGCCCGCATCGCGATCCTGGCCAGCCGCTGGAACGCCCGCATCACCGACGCCCTCGTCGCCGGCGCCCGTCGCTGCCTGGCCGACCACGGCGTGCCCGAGGATGCCGTCGACGTCGTCCGCATGCCCGGCGCCTGGGAACTGCCGGTCGCCGCCCGCCAGCTCGCGCTTGCCGGCAACCACCGCGCCCTCGTCGTGCTGGGCTGCGTCGTCCGCGGCGACACCCGCCACTACGAACACGTCGCCGACCTCTGCGCCGAAGGCCTGATGCGCGTCGCCCTCGACACCGGCGTGCCCGTGCTCAACGGCGTGCTGGCCGTCGAACGCTTCGAGGATGCCGAGGCCCGCGCCGGCGGCAGCCACGGCAACAAGGGCGAGGAAGTCGCGCTTGCCGCGCTGGAAATGATCAACCTGCTGGAGCGCCTGCCATGAACCGTCCCCACCGCACCCGCCCCGGCATCGACCCGGTGCTGCGCGCCCGCGCCCGCCGCCGCGCCCTGCAGGCGATCTATGCCTGGCAGATCTCCGGCGGCAACGCCCAGCAGGTGATCGCCCAGTTCGCCCACGAACAGGCCCACGAAGTCGCCGACCTCGAGTACTTCGAGGACCTGGTGCGCGGCGTGATCGCCGAGCGCGCCGGCCTGGACGTGGCCCTGGCCCCGCACCTGGACCGCGGCGTCGAGGAAGTCGACGCGATCGAGCGCGCCGTGCTGCGCCTGGCCGCCTACGAACTGCTGCACCGCCCGGACGTGCCGTACCGCGTGGTGATCAACGAGGCGATCGAGACCGCCAAGCGCTTCGGCTCCGAACACGGCCACACCTACGTCAACGGCGTGCTCGACCGCGCCAGCGCCGAGTGGCGGCCCGTGGAAGTGCAGGCCGGCCGCAACGGCAACGGCCGCTGAGGCCGTGCGGGCGCGCTGGCGCCCGCCCCACACGGCGTTTCTGCGCGGCCTGCGCCGCGCCGCGCAGCGCTTCATTGCCACCGGTTCCGTCCGCCAGCGGACGCATGACGTAGCCGCCCGCCGTCCGTAGCGGGCAAGATGGCAGGCATGGCCGAATTCGACCTCATCGACCTGGTCCGCGCGCGCACCGGCGCCCTTGCCGCCGCGCGGGGCGACGTGGCCCTGGGCATCGGCGACGACGCCGCGCTGCTGCGCGTGCCGCCTGGCCACGAGCTGGTGGTCACCGCCGACACGCTCAACGCCGGCGTGCATTTCCCGCAGGACGCCGCGCCGGCCGACATCGGCTGGAAGGCGCTGGCGGTCAACCTGTCCGACCTGGCTTCGATGGGCGCGCGCCCGGCCTGGTGCACGCTGTCGCTCTCGCTGCCGGAAGCCGATCCGGCCTGGCTGCGCGCCTTCGTCGACGGCTTCGCGGAACTGGCCGCCCTGCACGGCATCGCCCTCGTCGGCGGCGACACCACGCGTGGCCCGCTGTCGATCGCGGTCACCGCCATGGGCCTGGTGGAAACCGGCGCCGCGCTGCGCCGCGACCGCGCGCGCGTCGGCGACGACGTCTGGGTGACCGGGACGCTGGGGGATGCGGCGGCGGCGCTGGTGCTCGACGGCCACATGCCAGCCCCGGAAGGGCAGATGCCCTCGTCGGTATCCACGGACGTGGCCGCGGCGCTGCATGCACGCTTGGCACGGCCGACCCCGCGCGTGGAAGCCGGTCGCCGCCTGCTCGGCCTGGCCCGCGCCTGCGTCGATGTTTCCGACGGCCTGCTCGCCGACCTCGGACACATCTGCACGCGCAGCGCGGTCGGCGCGGAGATCGATATCGCGCAGCTGCCGGCATCGCCGGCGCTGGCCGCCGCATTCGAACCATCGGTGCGGCATGCACTGCAGGCCAGTGGTGGCGACGACTACGAGCTGTGCTTCACCGCCGATCCGGCGCTGCGCGACCATGTCGCCGCAGCGCTGGAACTGGCGGGCGTGGAGGCCGCCCGCATCGGCCGCATCGTCGCCGGCAGCGGCGTGCGCGCGCTGAAAGCCCACGGCGGCCAGTGGCAGCCGCCGCGCAGCGGCTACGTGCATTTCGGCTGAGCGGGACTTCGCTCGTCGCCGCCCCGGATCAGAGCTGCGCCACCGCCGCCGCCATCCGTTCCACCGCCTCCTGCAGCAGCGATCGCGGCATCGCGAAGTTGAGCCGCACGTGGCCTTCGCCACCGTCGCCGCACTCGGCGCCATCGGTCAGCGCGACGTGGGCGTGGCGGCGGAAGAACGCGGCCGGCGCGGTGTCCAGCGGCAGCGCGCGGCAGTCCAGCCAGGCCAGGTAGGTGCCCTGCGGTTCGACGTAGCCGAGCTGCGGCAGCTTTTCGCGCAGCAGCCGGCCGAGCAGTTCGCGGTTGCCATGCAGGTAGTCGAGCACCGCCGACAGCCACGGATCGCCCTCGCGCCAGGCCGCGGTGTGCGCGATCACCCCGGGCGTGGAGGTGCTGTTGCCGGCGAAGTGGCCGATCCCGCGCCAGCGCTGCAGGTCCTCCGCGCGGGTGAACACCAGCTGCGCGCACTTGAGTCCGGCCAGGTTCCAGGCCTTCGAAGCCGACACCGCGGTAATCGCCTGCCGCGCCGCCTCGTCGGAGAGGCTGGCGTAGGGCACGTGGCGGTGGCCGGGATAGACCAGCGGTGCGTGGATCTCGTCGGCGAACACACGCGCGTCGTGGCGCGCGGCAATCGCCGCGATCCGGCGCAGCTCGTCTTCGCGGTAGACCTTGCCGATCGGATTGTGCGGATTGCACAGCAGCAGCATGCGCGCGCCGTCGGCGAAGGCGCGGTCCAGCGCGTCCTCGTCCAGCGTCCAGCCCGCGTCGCCGCGCCGCATCGGCACCTGCCGCACCGGGTGGCCGAGCAGCGCCAGCAGCGGCAGGAACGGCATGTAGCACGGCACCGGCACCGCGACCATGGCGCCGGCCGGCAGGTAGTGGCGGCACACGACTTCCAGCGCACCGAGCACGTCGGGCACGGCACGGATCGCATCCGCGGAAATCTCCCAGCCGTGGTGGCGGCGCTGCCAGTCGGCGCAGGCCTCGGCCATCGCCCGCAGCGGCGCGGCGGAGAGGTAGCCGAGCTGGCTGCTTTCGACCGCGGCGTGCAGCGCCTGGCGGATCGGCGCGGCGATGCCGAAGTCCATCTCGGCGACGAAGGCGCCGATGCAGTCCGGGAACGCGCGCCACTTCAGCCCGCCATGCGCGCGCAGCTGTTCCAGGGTGATCGAATCGAATGCCGAGGTGTCCAAGCCATCGCTCCGCCGTGTGCGCCGGCATTCTCGCATCCGCCATGCATGTGCGGCGTAGCCGCGATCCCGGCCCGCGGTTCTGTAGAGTCGGGCTTGCCCGACTCCCACGCCCGATGTGCCCGCGGACGCGAAGAGCAGCGGGGCAAGCCCCGCTCTACGGGAAGAGCAGCGGGGCGAGCCCCGCTCTACACGGGCGGGAGGACCTTGCCGGGGTTGAGGATCCCGTCCGGATCCAGCGCCGCCTTCACCGCGCGCATCGCCGCCAGGGTGGCCGCGTCGAGGGCACGCGGCATCCAGTCGCGCTTGGCCACGCCGATGCCGTGTTCGCCCGACAGCGTGCCCTGCAGCGACAGCACCAGCGCGAACACCTGCTCCAGCGCGGCCTGCGCGCGCGCGGTTTCGGCGGCGTCGTCCGGGTGGTACATGATGTTGACGTGCAGGTTGCCGTTGCCGGCATGGCCGAACACCACGATCGGCAGCGCATGCTGCGCCGCCAGCGCCTCGACCCCGGACACCAACTCGGGGATGCGCGACACCGGCACCACCACGTCCTCGTTGATCTTGCCCGGGGCGATGCTGCGCAGCGCCGGCGAGAGCGCGCGCCGCGCGGTCCACAGGCGGTCGCGGGCGCTGCCGTCGGTGGCCACGTCCAGCGCCAGCATGCCGTCGCCGGTGGCCGCATCGGCCAGCGCCTGCAGCGCGTAGGGCAGGGTGTCGTGGTCGCCGTCGGCCTCGACCAGCAGCATCGCGCCGGCCTCCGGCACCTCGGCGCCGTTGCGGCGGAGCAGGGCGATGGCGCTGGCGTCCAGGAACTCGAGCATCGCCGGCACCTGCGGCTGGCGCATCAGCCGCGATACCGCGGCGGTCGCGGCGGAGGCGTCGCGGTAGAGCGCACGCAGCCCGGCCTGCGCGGCCGGGCGCGGCACCAGCCGCAGGGTGGCTTCCACCACCAGGGCGAGGGTGCCTTCGCTGCCGATCACCAGGTGGGTGAGGTCGTAGCCGGTGGCGTCCTTGGTCCACGGTCCGCCGCAGCGGATCACCTCGCCGCTGCCGGTCACCGCGACCAGGCCGAGCACGTTGTCGCGGGTGGCGCCGTACTTCACCGCGCGCGGGCCACCGGCATTGCAGGCGAGGTTGCCGCCGATGGTGCAGCGCTCGTAGCTGCCCGGATCCGGCGGCCAGAACAGCCCGTGCGGCTGCAGCGCCTGCTGCAGGTCGCCGTTGAGCACGCCCGGCTCGACCACCGCGCAGCGGTCGCCGGGGCGGATCTCCAGGATCCGGTCCATGCGCGCGAACGACACCACCACGCCGCCGGCGAACGGCACCGCGCCGCCGGCGGTGCCGGTGCCGGCGCCGCGCGCCACGATCGGCACGCGGTGTTCGCGGCAGGCGCGCACGATCGCCGCCACCTGTTCGCGGTCGCGCGGCAGCGCCACCGCGGCGGGCAGGGCGGACATGCGCGAATCGTCTTCGCCGTGCGCGCGCCGCGCCACTTCGCCCGTCAGCCAGCCTTCGGGGCCGAGCAGGTCGGCAAGGGTGGTGTCGAGCGCGGGGGGCAGGGCGGCGGTCATCGGCCGATTGTAGGCCCGCACGCCAGCAGCATCGAACGCCGCGCAGTGGACCTGGGCCGGCTAGATGTCATCCAGGCGGAACGCGTCGCGCAGCCAGTCGAGTTGCGGCGCGGCCGGATCGCCGGAAGCTTCGACCACGTCGAAGCGGCAGGGCAACTGGGCCAGCCGCGGATGCGAGCCCAGGTACAGCTGCGCGGCGCGGACCAGCCTGCGCCGCTTGCCATGGTCGACCGAGGCGAAGCCGCCACCGAAGGAGGAGGCGGCGCGGTAGCGCACTTCCACGAACACCACGGTGTCGCCGGAAGGGCCGTGTTCGAGCATCACCAGGTCGAGTTCGCCACCGCGGTAGCCGACGTTGGCCGCCAGCGTGCGCAGGCCGGCGCGCTCCAGGCGCCCGCGCGCTGCGGCTTCGACGAGCTGCCCGCGCGCGCGACGGTCGAGCATGGCCTCAGTAGCTGCCGCCGGACACCGGCACCGCGACGCCCCCGCGGAAGGTCGACCACTGCGGCTGGCGCACGATGTTGCCGAAGCCGTCCGAGCGCAGGCTGCCGGTGGCGCCGGCCAGCTCGCCGTCGGTGCTGCGCACCAGCCGTTCGAGGAAGGCGGTGATCAGCCAGGCGTCGTGGCCGAAGGCGAACAGGCGCGCGGCCGGACCGCGGGCAGTCGGCAGCATGTCCGAAACCTGGCTGTACGACGGCAGCCCGGCGACGCCACGTGCCTGCCAGGCCTCGCCCGGGAACACGATGCCGTCGAGCACCACGTCGTCCTCGGCGCGGCCGGTGCCGGAGGTCAGCTGCGAACCGGCCACGCGGGTGCGCGCGGCGAAACCGGCCAGGGCCAGCTGTGGCGCCAGCGCCCGCGCCTGCGGACCGCGCACGGCCAGGAACACGGAGTCCGCGCCGGCTGCGGCGGCCTGCGCGAGCTGCGCGGAGACGTCGCCCGGTTCCTCGCCGACGCTGACCACGGCGGCGACGTTGCCGCCGCGTTCCTGCACGCGCGCGCGAAACGCTTCCACGGTGCGGCGGCCGTTCTCGTCGCTGCCGGCGATCACCAGCACGTTGCGGTGCTCGCGCGCCAGCAGGTAGTCGGCGGCGACGATGCCGTCGTCCTCCGGCGCCAGCGAGAAGGCCAGGTGGCCCGGCGGCGGCGCGACGGTACCGCGGTTGAGCGCCAGGCTGGAGACGCCGCTGTCGGCGCCGCTGAACACCGCGCTGACCTCGTCGCGTCCGAGCGGGCCGACCACGAAGTCGTTGCCCTCGGCCACCGCCCGTGCGTATGCGGCCTGGGCGCCAGCGGGGGTGCCGCCGGTGTCGTAGAAGGTCATCGCCGGACGCGGGCGGCGTTCGGCGTAGTAGCCGGCGAGCAGGCCGTCGCGGACCGGGCCGGCGGCGGTGGCCAGCTGGCCGGTCAGCGGCAGCAGCACGGCGAGCTTGCGCGGCGGGCGGTAGCCGTCGGCGGCAGCGGGCGCGCGCTGGTCGAAGTTCCAGGCCTGGGCGGTGTCGAACGGGCGCGGCAGCGGCAGGCCGCGGCGGACCAGGGCGCGGCCGGCGAAGTTGTACAGCGGGTCGCCGGCCGGCAGGGCGGCAGCGCGCGCGGAGAGGGTGGCGTCGTCGAGGCCGGCCAGCAGGCGGTCGATCGCTTCACGGTTGGCGGTGCGGGCGTCGCCCTGCAGGCCGGCATCGGCGCGGGCGCGGGCGGCGGCGGCGCCGACCGGGTCGCCGGTGGCTTCCAGGCCGCGGGCCTCGGCCAGGTGCCAGCGCGATTGCAGCGGGGCGGCCAGCAGGGACGGATCGCTGCCGGCCAGCAGCGCGGGGACATTGGCCGGCTGGTTCCCGGCGATCGCCCACTCGGCCTGCAGCAGTGCCAGGCGGGCGCGGCTGGCGCCGGCGACCCGGCGCAGGTCGACCTGGGCGGCCAGGCTGCGGGCGCGGGCCGCGTCGCCGGCTTCCTGCCAGGCGAAGGCGGCGTCGGCGAGCAGGGCATTGCGCTGGGTGCCGCGGGCGCTGGTCGCCAGCGTTTCCAGGCGCTGCGCCGCTTCGCGCGCCTGGCCCTGTTCCAGCTGGGCCAGCGCGGCGGCGTGCTCCGGCGCCGCCGAGGGCGCGGTGGCCACGCTGGCACAGCCGGCGGCCAGCAGGGTGGCCAGGCATGGCGCCAGCCAGCGCAGGCGGATTGGGCGCGTCGCGGGGGCGGTGTGGTTGTGCATGTCCATCCGTCGGGGCCGGGCCGGTCGGTGAAAGGGCTTAGGATTCTACCTTTCCCCCCGGACCTGGACCTGTGATGCCCGCCGCCACCCTGCACGTCGTCGCCACGCCCATCGGCAACCTCGGCGATCTTTCGCCGCGGGCCCAGCAGGTGTTGCGCGAGGTGGCCGCGATTTGCGCCGAGGACACCCGGCGCAGCGCGCAGCTGCTGGGGCATTTCGGCATCGGCACGCCGCTGCTGGCCCTGCACGAGCACAACGAGCAGCAGATGGCCGAGCGGCTGGTGGCGCGGCTGCTGGCCGGGGAGTCGCTGGCCCTGGTCAGCGACGCGGGCACGCCGCTGGTCAGCGATCCGGGCTACCGGCTGGTGCGGGCGGCGCGCCAGGCGGGGGTGCGGGTCAGCCCGGTGCCGGGGCCGTCGGCGCTGATCGCGGCGCTGAGCGTGGCGGGGCTGCCCAGCGACCGGTTCGCCTTCGAGGGCTTCCTGCCGGCCAAGGCTTCGGCGCGCCGCGAGCGGCTGGGGGCGCTGGCCGGGGAGCCGCGCACGCTGGTCTTCTACGAGTCGGCGCACCGCATCGACGAGTCGCTGGCCGACCTGCGCGCGGCCTTCGGCGATGAGCGCCCCGCGGTCCTGGCGCGCGAGCTGACCAAGCTGTTCGAGACGGTGCTGGACGGCGACCTGGCCAGCCTCCATGAGCGGGTGCTGGCCGACGAGAACCAGCGCAAGGGCGAGTTCGTGCTGGTGGTCCAGGGGGTGGGCGAGGACACCGACGCCAAGCTGGCCGAAGGCCGCCGCGTCCACGCCATCCTGGCGAAGCAGCTCCCGCCCTCCGCCGCCGCCAGGCTCGCCGCCGAGATCACCGGGGCCCCGCGCAAGGCACTCTACGGTGGCGGTTCGGGCGAGTGAGTCGCCCTTCCGGGCCACGGGGTACAAGCAAGTAAGAGGTAGTGAGTGGTAAGGCGCCGGGAATGAACGAGGGCGCTGGCGACGTCTGGCGCGTCGCCATGCGCCAGCTGCCTCACCGCATCCACAGTTCACTGCTTGAAAGCATTGGCGTAGTTGGCTTCGGACGGAGCCGGGGCAGCGCGGGGTTATGGCGCATCGCGCGGTTCCGCCGTCCATGGCTCCAACGCGCGAACGCAGGCCATCCATGGCCTGCTTGCGCCATACCCCCGCGCTACCGCGTCTTTCGGCGCGTTGGGTCGTGGCTTCGTTCTCTCCCCTCTCCCACCGGGAGAGGGGCAGGGGTGATGGTCGGGACCTCTCGCCACGCTGGCATACCGACCCTCTCCCCAACCCCTCTCCCGGTGGGAGAGGGGCTTGAAGACGCCGGCATCCCCGCATCTTTCGTAGCCCGGATAAGCGCAGCGCATCCGGGAAC
>NZ_AZUZ01000026.1 GCF_000513955.1 Pseudoxanthomonas suwonensis J47 | reverse complement strand
TGGTTCTTCACCCAACTCCGGGGAAGGCCGCCCGGATCTTGAGGAAGAAGTAGGCGTCATCGCGGAAGCCGTAGGCCATGCGCTTGATGACCTTGATCTTGTTGTTGATGCCCTCGACCAGGTTGGTGCCCAGCGGCCACCGGCAGTGGGCCAGGATGCCGGGCAGGTAGGGCTCCAGGCGCCGGACGAAGATCTTCAGCGGCTCCAGCCCGCTGCGCAGGGCCCGGCGCTTCCACTGCTTCCAGGCGCGTAACGCCCAGGCGCGGCTGCGATATCGCCACAACTGTTTGAGGTCGTCCTTGAGCAGGTAGACGGTGAGCAAGGCGCGGTTGGCTGCCAGCAGTTCGTCCAGGTGCACGGCTTTGTCCGCCGGTACGTTCTCCCGGTTGCGCAGCAGCAGCCAGCGCGAGGTCTTCACCACGCGCCGGGCGGACGTGTCGCCACGCAACCGGTTGGCTTCGTCCACCCGGACCCGGTCGATCACCTCGCGGCCGTACTTGGCCACCACATGAAACAGGTCGTAGACCACCTCGGCGTTGGGACAGTGCTGGCGCACCTCCAGGTCATAGGCGGTGTTCATGTCCATGGCCACCGCCTGGATCTGCGCGCAGCGCTGCGGACCCAGCAGTTCGAAGAACGGACGCACCTCGGCCCGGCTGCGGCCGCGGCCCACCCACAACACCCGCTTGCGCTGCGGATCGACCACCACTGTGGCGTAGCGATGGCCCTTCTGGATCGCGAACTCGTCCATGGCCAGCAACCGCACCCCGTCCAGGTCCGGTGGCCCCAGCGTGCGCTCCAGGTACCGGTAATCGATGGCCTTGGCCGTCTTCCAGTCCAGGCCATGCCACTGCGCGGCGTGCCGCACCGAGGTGACCGCGCACAGGCGCGCCACGCTGCGGGCCAGACGCCGGGTCACCCGGGCATGCCGGTCCAGCCAGTCCAACTGCTCCAGCCGGGGACCACAGCGCGGGCAGGCCAGGCGCAGCCGTTGCACCCGCAGCTCCACCGACTCCTCGAACACCGGCAGGTCGCGGATCCGCCGCACCGTGCGGTCGTGGATCGCCGCCACGGGCTGGCCGCAGCCGCTGCAGCAACGCCGCACGCCCTCCTGCGGATCAAGCTCGATCACCAGCCAGCGTTGGCCGCCGCGCGGCTCGCGATGCCAGCGGCTTACGCCATATCCCGCCCAGCCTCCCAGCGGGGACATACAATCCAACTCGGCCACGGCCGGCCCCAGTTTGTTGCTTCGACACCAGCAAGTCTGCCGGGTCGGCCGTGTGCCTCTCTCCCCTCAGTTGGGAGAAGAACCAAAAAAATGATGACCCCGTCGGAACGACGCGACACGGTCCAGGTGCTGGTCCGTCGGGGTATCTCGCAGCGAAAGGCCCTTCGTTACCTGGGCCTGAGCCGCCGCATCGCCAGCTACGCCCCGCGCCAGGCCGCTAAGGACCAGGCGGTGGCCGAGCGGCTGCTGGCCGCGTCGCCGAAGGTGCCGCGGTTCGGGTATCGCCGCATGGCGGCCTGGTTGGACCTGGGTGAGGCCCGGGTGCGGCGCCTGTGGCGCCAGCTGGGTTTGAACATTCCCCGCCGCCGACCACGTCGCCGCCGTTCCGGCAACGACATCCGGCTGCCGGGCGCGGTGCGCCCGAACGCCGTCTGGAGCTACGACTTCGTCCACGACCAGATGGTCGACGGACGCGCCTTGAAGATGCTGTGCGTGATCGACGAATACACCCGCGAATGCCTGGCCATCGAGGTCGGGGCCAGCCTGCGGGCGCAGGACGTGATCCTGACCCTGTCGCGGCTGATGCGGCTTTACGGCAAGCCGGCCTTTGTCCGCTCGGACAACGGCGCCGAGTTCACGGCGGCCAAGGTGATGCGCTGGCTGCGCGACGCGGCGATCGGTCCGGCTTTCATCGCGCCGGGCAGCCCCTGGCAGAACGGATTCGTCGAAAGCTTCAACGGCAAGCTGCGGGACGAGCTGCTGAACCGGGAATGGTTCCGCAGCCGCGCCGAGGCGAAGGTGCTGATCGAACGCTGGCGGCAGTTCTACAACGAGCAGCGGCCGCACAGCGCCCATGGCTACAAACCCCCGGCGACCGTTCGCCGGAACTGGTCGGAACCCGATACCATCCACCCCGGACTCACTGCCTGATTGGCTACAAGTTCCATACTCAGGTCAGTCCCACTCTGGGCCGAACTGCAGCGGCGGCAGGATGAAGCGCGTGGACCAGTCGCTGACCTTGTCGGCGTCGGACATAGCAGTGGGCTGGGACAACTCCAAGCGAACCTCATGCGGGTCGTCGAGCTGCTGCTCGAGGATCGTCAGGATCGGAGGGCACTTCTCGCGGTGCACATCCAGCCGATCCGGCTGCGAGCCACTCCAGAAGTCGTTCCAGGTGCCGGAGAGTGCGGCGGTGAAGCGCCTCCATGCGGGGATCGGCGTCGTGTCGGCAAGCACGCATGGCCCGAGTCGCGGCTGAAGGTCGGCGGGCACCGAGGGCCGCGCCCAGTTCCAGAACAGCACCATCGGGATGTCCGCGCCGGCCGGGTCCAGCGGTTCGTGGCGATCGCCGCAGAGGGGATCGGGGCCGAGGCAGGCGTGCTTGTAGAGCGCGTAGGCCACCGAGTCGGCGCTGTAGACGCCTGCGGGGCTGTCCTGGCCCGGCTGGTTGTCGGGCCAGGCCACGCCGGTGCCGGCCGGCAGGTGCTGGTAGTCGCTGTGCAGCGTGAGCGTGCCGAAGGAGTGGCCCCAGATCTTCCAGCGCGCGGTCGAGGCGCCCAGCCGTTCGAGCAGCCATTCGCGCTGCTCGCGGCCGAGGTAGGTCTGGGCCGGGCCGTCCTTGGCCGGGTTCGGCAGCGCCTGGCCGAGGAAAGCGATCGTGTCCGGCGGGTGGCCGCCGTCGTAGGTGCGGCCGGCGTCGAGGATCTCCTCGACCGACTCGGGCGAGACGAAGCGCGTGCCCGGCACGCCGAACGCGCTGCCGTCCGGCGCGGGCGAGCGGAAGGAATGGTGGTCGGTGAGGAACAGCTCGACATTGCGGCCGAAGCGCAGCGTCCGCTGGATGCGCAGGCTGCGAATGGCGGCCAGGTTGTTGGGTTCGTCGCCCAGGCCGTCGGCATCGAAGCGGGTGATCGGCGTGTCCTCGACCGCGGGCGGGTCGAAGCGGTCCACGGCCGGGTCGCCCGGTTTCACCACGCGCGCCGGGATGAATTCCCACCAGGCCTGGTTGGCGATCACCTTCTTGCGCTGCGAGGGGCGGTTGACGCCCGGCGCGACGTACTGGCTCTGGTAGCCGGCCCAGGCGAACTCGTGGTTGTCCCAGACGCAGACGAAGGGCCAGCGGGCGCGGGCGTCCTGCAGGTCCGGGTCCTCGAGGTAGCTGCGGTAGAGCGTGCGGTAGTCCTCCAGCGACACCGGCAGGTGGAAATTGCCGACCTTCTCGCCGTCCGGGAACCGGTAGCGGTCGCGCAGGCGCCGGCCGCGGAAGGTGCCGCCCGGGTTGTCCTCGGCATACCAAGTGACTTCGTAGATGAAGTCGCCCAGGTGCAGCACGAACTGCAGCCGCTGCTCGGCCGGCGCGCGTTCGTCCTCGAAGAGCATGCGGCGGTAGGCCTGCAGCGAGCTCTCGTTCGGGGCCTGGCAGCTGGCGAAGGCGAAGCGGACGGCCGTGTCGGCGTCGTCGGCCGGCGCGGTGAGCGTGCGCCCGGTGCGGCTGGCGAAGCCGTGTTCGTCGACGAATCGGTACCAGTACTCGCGGCCGGGCGCGAGGCCGGTCGCGAGGAAGCGGCAGGTCCAGTCGGTGTCCGGCCCCACCGCGGCGCGGCCGCCGGCGACCAGGTGGGCGAAATCGGGCGTTTCCGCGATCTCGACCAGCAGCCGGCGCGCGCCGTGTCGTCGGCCGACGGCGGCCGCCGGGTCCAGAGGATCACGCTGTCGGCGGTCGGATCGCCCGAGGCGACGCCCTGCGGGTAGCGATCGCGGCGCTCGGTGGCCTTCGCGGCCAGGCGACCCGCCCAGCCCTTGCCGGAGGCGAGCGCCGCGCCAAGCGCGGAAGCGAGCAGGAAGTCGCGGCGGGTGATCGGCATGGTGGTGGCCGGTTGGTGAAACCGTGAGCCTGGATCACCGGCCGGCCAATCCCCATCTGCCAAAAGTGGGCATGACTACAGGAGCGCCCGGAAACGTCCGGGCGCTCCACGGTGCGCCGGCCTGGACACCGGCGGGGCCGGTGCCCCTGCGTCAGCCGCCAGCCCCGGCGATCACCGCCTGGGCGCCGTGGCGCACCACGCGCCGGCCGAGCCGCTCGGCGACGGGGGCCGCCTCCTCGGGCGAGCGGAACCAGAGGTTGAGCTGAGGCAAGCCCTCCTGCACCAGGCGCAGGTGGTCGAGGTGCGGTTCGGGCGACGAGGCGAGGACCGTGCGGAACGCGGCCCAGTCGGTGCAACCCGCCTCGCGCGCGAGCGCAAGCAGCACGTGCTTTCGCCGCACCTCGGCGCGCGCGCGGTAGAGCGCCGGCAGGGTCGCGCGGGCGAACAGGCCCGCCGCGCGGAGCCGGCGCGGCACCGGCAGCGATCGGCTCGGGGAGTCATCCCGTGCGGCGTCGTGGAGACGGCGGGCATGGCGGAGGAACAGGGCGATCGCGGAATCCCGCGGGGCCCGGGGGGTGGATGCGAGGGGCATACCTTCTCCTGGAAACCGGGTGACCGACCTCGCCTGGGGTCATCGGAGGGTATGCAAGCAAAGGGCTTGCCGGACCGGTGCGTGGGCTTTCGCGAGGAAGGCGTCCGGTACGCCTGGCGCCCAGTCTACCAGCCCGGCCACCGGAGCCGCGAGGGGGCGCGGATCAGCCGTCCGGGACCGGGATGCGGCGGAAAAAGCGGGTGCCCGGCCCCTCGGTTTCCCGGCGCAGGCCGAGGTCGAGCATGCCGGCCTTGGCCAGTACCCGCGCGGAGGCTTCGTTGCCGGGGTGCAGGGTCGCGATGACCTCGCCCAGTCCGAGGTGGCTGGCATGGTCGAGCAGCGCCCTGGCGGCTTCCGTCGCGAAACCCCTTCCCCAGTGCCCGCGATGCAGTGCGTACTTGATCTCGGGTTCGGCCTGCCCCGAGGGGTGCACGAGGCCGCAAAAGCCAACGATCGCACCGGTGGCCCGCTCGACCAGGGCGAACATGCCGTAGCCGCGCGTGGCGTAGTTGCGAAGCGTGACCTCGACCCAGCGCTCGCAGCCCCGTCGATCCAGCGGCGTGCCGTCGCCGACGTAGCGGACGACGTCCGGGTCGCCATAGACGGCAAGCATCGCGTCGACGTCGCCGCGATCGAGGCGACGGGCGATGAGCCGGGTGGTCTGGAATACGGCCTGCGACATCGGGGCGGGGCCTTACGGGTCCGACCGGGCGGGCCGGCCGACCTGGCCCAGGTGGGTGTGGGAAAAGCCCAGCGCGTACTTCAGTCCATAGCCGAGCATGCGGTCGAAGCCGATGTGGCTGGCCCAGACCAGGCCCGCCATCGCCGCCCATTCCTGCCCGCCGATCCCGCCCAGGCCCAGCAGCGCCAGCGGGCCGACGTAACTGTGCGCCGCGTTGTAGAACCAGGCGCCCGTCCGGGGTCCCCGCAGATAGCCCAGCAAGGCCAGGTCCGGGGCGAGGAAGCCGGCCGCGAAATAGCCCCAGCCGTAACCGCCCTTGGCGTAGAGCGCGGCGAACAGCAGCAGGGCAGCCGCGCCCTCGAGACGGAGCAGGCGTTGCACGCCACCCGTGGTCGAGCCCGTTGTCGTCATCGATTCCTCGCCGTGGCTTCTGGCGCTTCGTTGGCGTCGTGGCGTCCGGCGCTTTCCCTGGCGATAGCGCCCCGGACCCGCGGACAGGATCGGGCCGACGCGTCGGCCTGGTCGCGCACGCTCTTCGCGAGAGGCTCGGCCCAGTACGCCCGGGCCCAGCGCCGAAGCCAGGGGTCGCCGCCGGCGATCGTCTCGACCTGGTCCTCCAGCGCCGCGCGGTCGCCGGACGCGCCGGTGATCCGATCATGCGCGTCGCACAGCCAGCCGGCCAGCCGGCTCGCGTACGCGGTGTCGCGCATGGGCGCCCCGTGGCCGGGGATGACCACGCGGGGCCGGTCCTCCACCAGCCCGGCCAGCACGCCGGCCCAGGAGACCGGGTCCACGTCGAAGGCGAACGGCAACGGCGCCACCACGATGTCGCCGACCGCCACGACCCGATCGCGCGGCGACAGCACCACGAGGTCGCCGGGCGTGTTGGCCGGGCCCGGATGGAGCACGGACAGGGGCCGCACCGGATCGTCGAGCTCGAGGCGGTCCTCGACGAATTCCGTCGGCAGCCGGATCCCGGCCTCGTCGAACTGCGTGGCGTAGTGCGCGACTTCGTCCGCCGTCCGGGCATGGCCGCGTCGCTCCGCGGGCGAAAGCCCCGGATCGGCCGCGAGGGTCCGGTAGTTGTCGGCCACCGTGGCCAGTTTCCCGGCCAGCCTGGAGGGCTCGCGGAACGGCGCCAACCCCTCCCGCATCTGGTCGTGCGTGTGGCGGGTTGCGATCAACCTCGCGCGGGGCCAGCGCGCCAGCAGTTGCGCCGCACCGAGCGCGTGGTCGGCATGCCAATGGGTGATCACGAGGGCCTTGAGCGGCGCCGGTCCCAAGCGCTGCAGCGCGTCGGCCACCTGGCGTCCCGCGGCAGGCGTGCCGCCCGCATCGACCACCACGAAGCCGTCACTCTGGCGGAAGATCGTGACGTTGCCGAGGGGTTGCACGTGGAAAGGCTCGCGCTGCGCCATCACGTGGATCCCGGGCGTCACCTCGCGAATCTCGTGCCCGTATGCACGGATCGGGTCGGCGTCGGCCGCCGCGAGGCCGGGGAAAAGGAGCGCGAGGCCGGAGGCCAGCGCGGCAGGCAGGAGCATGGGGAGATCCTCTTGGGGGCTGGAATCAGCGCCGCTTGATCGCGCTGAGGTGGCGGAAACCGCCGCCAGCGATCTGAAGGCCATCGCGCCGACGGTCGAAGTATCGGGCATTGAGGTCGGCGGGACCCAAGTCCTGCTCGACGTCGAAGCCCGCGTCAGAGAGCAGGGCCCGCATACGGTCGGGATCGGACGACGACCGCCACGGCTCGCCCCCCGCCGCCATCGCCTCCGCGGTGGCGCGCATCATCATCCGATCCATCGGCGGCAGCAGCTCGTCCTGCAGGCGGTAGTCGAGCACCAGCGTGGAGCCCGGGGCGAACCGGCCCAGGGACGACAGCAGGCGCGTGACGTCTTCCTCGCCGAGGTAGACGAGCACGCCGAGGATGGCGATGGCCACGGGTGCCGACAGGTCGGCGCCGCTGCCGGCCAGCGCGTCGGGAACGGTGCCATGCCGCAAGTCCTGTTCGACCCATTCAAGTCCCACCGGCTTCCGCCAGCCATTCGCCTCGAGCACGGCGGCTTTCCACGCCTGCATCGCGGCCTGGTCGAGTTCGAAGACGCGCACCTCGGAGCCGAACCGCGCGGCGCGCAGGGCCCAGGTGTCGAGCCCGGCGCCGAGCAGCGCGTATTGGCGCGTGCCGGCCTCGATCGCCGCCTGCAGCCGGTCTTCCGCGAAGCGCGAGCGCGCGACGATGCCCGCTCGCATCGAGCGGGCCGCCACGCCGTTGTGGTGGAAGGGATCGATGCGGGCGGCGGCGTCCGCGCCGAGGATCGGCAGTGCGAACGCATCGTCGAAGACCCGCGGTTCGTCGAGGACCTGGTGGATCGCTCGGGACAATGCGACCCGGAACGCGGACGGACTGGGGCAATCCGGAAGGGATGGTGCGTGGCTCATGGGCAGGTCCTCTGGTGCGGGGGGTACACCTTCCGGCCTGACGCTGCGTGAGGGTCAAGGGGGGTCGAGAAAGGCCCGGAGTTCGGGACCTATGAAGTGCCCCAGCGACAGGATCGGCTCGCACTCGTAGGCCGCCCGCAGGCGCGCAGCGAGGCTGGCATCGTGCCGCACCGTCCGCGCCAGCAGGTCCTGGTATCGGCGCCGGAGCGCCCCGACGCGGCGATCGTCGGGGCGCGCGCCCGACGCGAGCAGGGCCTCGCCGTCGGCCGCGAGCTGTTCCCATTCCGACGACGCCGATCCGTCTAGGCGGGCCAGCCCGTCGTCGCCTAGGTGCCGACGGAGCGCATCGAGCCGCGCCTCGATCGCTTGGCCCAGATACCTCAACAGCGCAGGGTCAAGGCCGGCGTGCACCGCAGTGGCTGGCGAGCGCTGGTGCATGTTCGCCCACCGCAAAACCACGGGCAACTCACCGCCGAACACGCGCATGGCCACGTTCATCCAGCGCTGCGCCAGTCGCTGCACGTCGGGGGACAAGACATCGGTGCCCCCGGACTGGCAGGCCCGGACGGCGGCGGCGATCGGACCCCAGTGCGGCTGCGCCTGCCGCCATCGCGCCAGCAGCCTGCGGACGTCGAGGGCAGGGAGGTACTTCTGGTATTCGGCCAGCAGGCCCGTGGCGCCCAGCAGGGAGTCGGCCGAGCCGGGATCGTCCTCCAGCGTCCACAGCAGCAGCCGCAGCCCTTCCCTGGCGGCGCCGGCCTGCGCGATCGACCGGTCCAGCTCCGCGATCTGCTGCCGGATGACCTCCCGAGGGTCCAGGTCGTCGCCGGCGAGGATGCCGGCGATCGCGTCGAGGCCGATGCCGGTCCGCTTCAGGCTGACGACCAGGTGCAGCCGGCGGATGTCCGCCGCATCGTAGAGACGGTAACCCGCCGGGCTGCGGGCGCTGGGGCGGACGAGGCCAATGGCGTCGTAGTGGTGGAGGGTGCGCACGGTCAGCCCGGCCCGCCTGGCGACCTGGCCGACGGTGTAGAGCGCGGATCCGGTCCCGGCGGCCATGGGGTTCGCGGCGTGGTCAGGCCGTGGCATCGAACTGGCGGCAGGCTTCGATCACCTGCCTTGCGATGGCCTGGGGCGAGGCCGCGCCATCCGGCGCCAGGAAGACGTGGTGGGCCTTCGCGGCGACGAGCGCGATGTCCGACGGACGGCTGGGGGCGCGCGCGCCGGGAAAGGCGCCCCGGTGCTCAACGAGGAAGGCCGCCGCGGCGCGGGTGGCCTGGTGCGCCCGTTCGCTGGCGGCATCGGCGTACCGGAAGCGCCAGCGCCGGGCCTGCCGGTCGATCGCCTCGATGCCGGCCGATATCCCCGCGGCCGCGAAGAGCCGGCAGTCGTACTCGCGGCAGGCGCGCGGGCGGCTGGCGTAAATGGAGCACTCGTTCCCGCGCAGCAGGGCGCAGTCGCCCGACGGCGTGATCGCCACCAGTTGATGGCCCGGCGACCCGGCGCCCGCGGCATCCACCAGGAGCTGGGAGGGAATCGCCTTCCGGCTCGACGCTTCCTCGGGTCCGACCGGGATGAAGAAGCCCGCGCGGCAGCAGGCGCGGCAGTCGCCGCATTCGACCGCCATGCCCGCGCCCGAGGACAGCGAGGCCAGGAAGCGGCCGAGCCACTCGATGAAGTCCCCGGCGTCCAGCGTGGATGCCGGCGGGGCCTTGGGCGGCGGGATGGGGCGGGGCGTCATGGGGCGTCGGGATCCGGCCAGCGCGGATCCTGGAGGGCGGGTGCGCAGCGTAAACGCCCGGCCTCGTGGCGCCAAGCCTAGGGCGCTGGGGTGCGGGGTCGCGGCCAACCCGACGTCGCGCGCGAGCCAAAGGCGATCGCGGAAAACGACCATGACCTGGGATTCCGGGTGCGGCGGGATTGGTGGCTTGGGTGGCCCGGATGTGTTGATGCGCGCCTGGAACTGGTCAGCATCCGGCCGAGCCGCGCGCCATGGGTTGACCATCTTCGAAGTCCCACGAGGCAAGGACTCCGCGGCCGTACAGCGAGATCTCTGTTTGGTTGGGGTGGCCAGCTGTCAACGCGCAGGGGTGGTCAATTTTCGTCGCGCATCAACAGGCCACCACCTTGCCGTGGGCCACCACGGCCACCCGCTCCGGGTACAGGTGCACCACCACCCGGTGCCCGGCCAAGGCGCAGGGCACGGAATAGCGGTTGCGGGCCACCGTCACCAGGCAGGTGCTCGACACCCGGGCCTCGGCCTCGACATAGCCGTCGAAGGCCGCCGGCACCGGCATCAGCTCCGGTTGCTCCAGTGCCAGCGCCTGGGCGATGCTCATGTCCCGGCAGTCCGGGTGCGGCGCGGCCCAGGCCTGCGTGCACTGCGTCGCCAGCCAGACGTTGAGTTCGGCAAAGCTGGCCCAGCGCTGCTCCTGCGCCCGCTGCCAGATGCGCCGGCGGCCGTCGAGCACGCCCTTCTCGACCCGGCCCTTTTCCCAGCCCGACGCCACGTTGCAAAAGTCCGGCTCGAACAGATAGTGCGTCGCCATCGCCAGGAACCGGTTGTTCACCTTGCGCGCCCGGTCCGGCCGCGGCGTCTTGTCCACCGCCGTTTTCATGTTGTCGTAGATGCCCCGGCGCGGCACCCCGCCCAGGCCCGTCAGGCACCGAAGGTGCGCATCGAACAGCATCTCGTGGCCCTGGCCCGGGTAGGCCACCAGCCAGAACGCCCGGCTGGCGCACAGCTTCATGTGCGCCACCATCACCTTGCGCCAGATCCCGCCGATCACCAGCCCTTCCTCGCTCCAGTCGAACTGGAACGCCTCGCCCCAGCCAAACTGCAGCGGCACGTAGGCCGAACGGGCCGTTACCGCCCCCGCGGCCGCCCGCTGGGCGCGCAGGTACTCCGTCACCCGGCAGTAGTGGCCTTTGAAGCCCTGTTCCTGCAGTTGCTCGAACAGTCGCCGGGCGGTCCGGCGCTCCTTCCGGGGGCGGTTCTCGTCGGTCTTGACCGTCTGGTCGAGCCAGGCCGTAAACCCTTCCAGCACCTTGGGCCCCGGCGGCCGCTGGTAGGCCATCTGCGTGCGGGGCGCCGGCTCCCGCAGCCAGGTCTTGATGGTGTTGCGGGACAAGCTGGTCCGCCGGGCGATCTCGCTGATCGACAGACCTTCGCGCAGCCTCAGCCGCCGGACCTTCGCGTACATCGACATGGTGTGCACCTCTTCTCCCCACAGGCCTGGTCGCCTGCAAGGTAAGGGGAAACACCCTGGTCAATTTTCAACGCGCAAAACCGCCGTTTGCTGGTCAATTTTCAACGCGCCTCAACACACTTAATCTCGCTCTCAGAAGGCCAGACAGTATCGGGATATGTTGCTGAAGTCGTCGAAATCCTAACCAACACGTCGCGAGGTATGATCAGGACGCGCTAACCCAAGTTTAGAGAGCTTTGGCCAGCATGTAGTCAAAGGTCTTCTTGGGGAACCCGTCTTCGCTCAGGGTGTTACCGGCAACGATGTTCTCCACCGCCTGGCCGCGGATAAGCATGTCTGCCTTGCAGATGGCGTAGGACTCGTCGTTGAGCTCCTGCCCATGAAGGGTCAGACGAGCGGCGGGGTTGTGCTCGGCAAGATGCTCTGCGGCAACGGACAACATTCCACCGGTTCCGGCCGTCGGGTCGTAAATGGTGCGCACGACCGCGTTGCCGGGCGTCAGCACGTCGTCATCCTCGATGAATACGAGGTTGACCATCAGCTTGATCACTTCCCGCGGCGTTCGCTGGACACCGATGGACGGCTTTTTGGTGGGCCCACCAGGATTCGAACCTGGAACCAAGGGATTATGAGTCCCCTGCTCTAACCGTTGAGCTATAGGCCCGGTGCCGGGGTGCTGAGTTTAGTGGAGCCGGGCCGGCGGCAACACATCCGGGCAAAAAGAAGGCCCCGCACTGCGGGGCCTTCCGGATGACGCGTGGTGCAGCCGGCTCAGTCGATGTCGAGGAACGAGCGCAGCTGCTCCGAACGGCTCGGGTGGCGCAGCTTGCGCAGGGCCTTGGCCTCGATCTGGCGGATGCGCTCGCGGGTGACGTCGAACTGCTTGCCCACTTCCTCGAGGGTGTGGTCGGTGTTCATGTCGATGCCGAAGCGCATGCGCAGCACCTTGGCTTCCCGCGGGGTCAGGCCGGCCAGCACGTCGCGGACGGTTTCCGACAGGTTGATGTTGGTGGTCGTGTCGATCGGGGACTCCACGTTGGTGTCCTCGATGAAGTCGCCCAGGTGGGAGTCCTCGTCGTCGCCGATCGGGGTCTCCATGGAGATCGGCTCCTTGGCGATCTTCATGACCTTGCGGATCTTGTCCTCGGGCATGTCCATTTCCTTGGCCAGCTCCTCCGGCGTGGCCTCGCGGCCGTACTGCTGGAGCATCTGGCGGGAAATGCGGTTGAGCTTGTTGATCGTCTCGATCATGTGCACCGGGATGCGGATGGTGCGCGCCTGGTCGGCGATCGAGCGGGTGATCGCCTGGCGGATCCACCAGGTGGCATAGGTCGAGAACTTGTAGCCGCGGCGGTATTCGAACTTGTCGACCGCCTTCATCAGGCCGATGTTGCCCTCCTGGATCAGGTCCAGGAACTGCAGGCCGCGGTTGGTGTACTTCTTGGCGATGGAGATCACCAGGCGCAGGTTGGCCTCGACCATTTCCTTCTTGGCCTTGCGCGCCTTGGCTTCGCCGTAGGCCATCTGCCGGCTGATTTCCTTGATGTCGGCCAGGTCCAGGCACATCGCCTGCTCGACGGCGATGGTGGCCTGCTGCTCGGCGACGATCTGGTCCTTCACCTCGCGCAGCGCCGACGACCACTTCTGCTTGCGCTTGAGGACCTCGTCCACCCACTCCAGGTTGGTCTGGTTGCCTTCCCAGGCGCGGATGAAGTCCTTGCGCGGCATCTTCGCCACGTTGGTGGCCAGGTGCAGGACGCGGCGCTCGTGCTCCTTGATCTCGCCCATCACCTCGCGCAGCTTCCTCACCAGCGTGTCGGTGAGCGGCAGCGGCAGCTTGAAGGTGGAGAACAGCTCGGCCATGTCGGCGCGCAGCTTGATCACCTTCTTGTCCTGGGCGCCGCCCTTGGCGTGGGCCTTCTTGAACTTGGCGTACTCGGCGGCGAGCGCTTCCATGCGGCGCGCGACCTCGGCCGGGTCCGGGCCGGTCGGGCCGGCATCGGCCTCGTCGTCGGTGGCGACCTCTTCCTCGTCGTCATCGTCGTCATCGGCGTCGGCGACATCCTCGACCGGCAGCGGCGCCGGCTCCGGGGCTTCCTCGACCAGGTCGTTGAAGCCCACGACGACTTCGGCCAGGCGTTTCTTGCCGGCCTTGTGCAGTTCGTATTCCTCGAGCAGCAGCTCGATCGACCACGGGAAGCTGCCCAGCGCGGCCTGGACCTGGCCGAGGCCTTCCTCGATGCGCTTGGCGATGGCGATTTCGCCTTCGCGGGTCAGCAGCTCGACCGTACCCATCTCGCGCATGTACATGCGCACCGGGTCGGTGGTGCGGCCACCTTCGGAGTCGAGCGCGGTCAGCGCGGCGGCGGCTTCCTCGGCGGCGGTATCGTCGATCTCGCGGTTGCCGGTGTTGCCGTCGTTGAGCAGCAGGGTCTCGGCATCGGGCGCAACCTCATGGACATCGATGCCCATGCCGTTGATCATGCCGATGATGTCTTCGATCTGCTCCGGATCGACGAGGTCGTCGGGCAGGTGGTCATTGACCTCGGCGTAGGTCAGATAACCCTGCTCCAGGCCCTTGCTGATGAGCTGCTTGATTTCGGATTGCTGGGCTGGACGTTCGTTGGCCATGTGCGGCGCCACCGGTCTCGAAGGGGTGAAGTGAACCTAGCATTATAACAGGCCGGCGGGCACTGGACCCTTCCCGCCTTTCACATCAACGACTTGCGGCAGCTTCCATTCAGCCGTTTCAGGCCCTGAGGAGGAAGGTGACCGGGCCGTCGTTTACCAGGCTGACCACCATATGGGCGCCGAAGCGCCCCGTTTCCACCCTTCCGGGGTGGATTGCCCGGCATCGTTCGACCAGCTGGTTGAAGACGCGTTCAGCCTCCTCCGGCGGGGCGGCCGTGCTGAAGCCTGGACGCATGCCGGAATTCGTGTCGGCGGCCAGGGTGAACTGGCTGACCAGCAGCAGGCCACCGCCGGTATCGGCCAGCGAGCGGTTCATCCTGCCGGCTTCGTCGGCGAAAACTCGGTAACCGAGCAGGCGCTGGGTCATCCGCTCCAGCTGCGCCGGCCCGTCGCCCGGCTGCACCCCGACCAGGGCCAGCAGCCCCCCATCGATCTCGCCGACGGTCTGGTCGTCGACCTGGACCGAGGCACGGGTGACACGCTGGATCAGGGCAAGCATCGGGTACGGACTCCTGGCAGGAAGCGCTCCAGCATCTAGCCACGGCCGGGGTGCTGTCATCCCCTGCGACCGCCGCCAGCGAGGGGGCCGGAACACACACCCGGCTAAACTTGGCGGATGTCCGCACGATTCCGCGCCCGTTTCCTCGTCTTCCTGGCCGGCCTGCTCGGCCGTCTCCCTTGGCCGGCGGTGTACCGGCTAGGCGACCTGGTCGCCTGGGCCTGGCGCCGCGGCGACGTGCGCGAGGCCCGGGTGGCGCGGCGCAACCTCGAGCTGGCCTTCCCCGAACTGTCCGCGGACGCACGCGAGACCCTGCGCCGCCAGGTGCTGCGCACCACCGCGCGGCAGGCGCTGGAAACGCTCAAGCTGTGGACCCGGCCGCCGGCGCACAACCTCGAGCGCCTGCTGCGAGAACGCCATGGCGAGGCGCTTTACGACGCGGCGCTGGCCGCGGGCAAGGGCGTGATCGTCGCCGCCCCGCATTTCGGCAACTGGGAACTGCTCAACCAGTGGCTGGCTTCGCGCGGACAGATCGCCATCGTCTACCGCCCGCCGGAGTCGGCGGTGGGCGACGAGTTCCTGCAGGCGGTGCGCGGCGTCGACAACGTGCGCCAGGTGCGCGCCGAAGGCCCGGCCGTGCGCCAGCTGTGGAAGGTGCTGAAGGACGGCGGCGCGGTCGGCATCCTGCCGGACCAGCAGCCCAAGGCCGGCGACGGCGAGTTCGCGCCGTTCTTCGGCGTGCAGGCGCTGACCATGACCCTGTTGTCGCGCCTGGCCGAACGCACCGGCGCGCCGGTGCTGCTGGCCTGGTGCGAACGCATCGGCGACGGCCCGCAGTTCGCCCTGCACGTGGAACCGGCGCCAGCGGCGATCGCCGACGCGGACCCGAAGGCGGCAGTCGCCTGCCTCAACGCCGAAGTCGAACGCATCGCCCGGCGCGCCCCGGCCCAGTACCAGTGGACCTACAAGCGCTACACCTTGCGTCCGCCGGGCAGCGGCGAGGTCAATCCGTACGAGACCCGGGAGTGGGCCAAGCGGCCAGCGTAGGTCCGCCTTCCCGTCGTCGACGCGCTCGGTGTACTCAAGCAGGGGCGTGAACGCTTACGATCGCGTCATCGCATCGAAGGGGACCCGATCCGTGACCGACTCGCCAGACGTTCCGCTCCCGCCGCGGGACGCGCCCGGGCTTCCAACCGCCGCCGACTGGCAGCCGCTGCCGCGCCGCGGCGCCCTGCTCTACGCCAGCGGCGTGGCGATCGCCTTCGCGATCCCCTCGGCGCTGGCCGTGGGCCAGCTGGTGGCGTCGCTGGCGCACCTGCCGCGGATCGGCAGCTCGATCGCACTGGGCGTGGTCGGCCTGGCGCTGGGTACGGTAATCGGCCTGCGCCGCCACCGCCGCATCGGCTGGAAGCTGGACCGCGACGGGTTCGCCACCCGCCGCGGCGGGGTGTGGCGCACTGAAACCCTGGTTCCGGTGTCGCGCGTGCAGCACCTGGACGTGGAGCGCGGGCCGCTGGAACGCCAGCTGGGCCTGGCCACGCTGGTGGTGCATACCGCCGGCACGCGCATGGCCGCGGTGAAGCTGCCGCTGCTGGCCCTGGAGGACGCCGAGGCGCTGCGCGCGCGCCTGGCCCGCCAGGTCGAAACCGACGACGCCCTGTGAGCAGCGTGGACGCACCGGCGAACGCGGCCGAGCGCCGGCTCCATCCCTGGTCGTGGCTGTTCGTGCTGCTGCAGCAGATCCGCCAGTTCGTGGTGCCACTGGTGGTGCTGGTGGTGGCCGGCCGCCGCAACAGCAACATCTGGGCGGACATCGGCCCGCTGATCGGCGTCGGCGCGCTGGTAGTGATCTCGATGGTGCAGTACTTCACCTACCGCTACCGCATCGGCAGCGACGCCATCGTCATCCGCAACGGCCTGCTGCAGCGCTCGCAGCGCGAGATCCCGTTCACCCGCATCCACAACGTCGCCCTGCACCAGTCGCTGCTGCACCGGATCTTCAAGGTCGCCGAGGTGCGGCTGGAAGCGGCCGGCGGCGAGAAACCCGAGGCGCAGATGCGCGTGCTGGGCATGGACGATGCGCTGGCGCTGGAGCGGCTGGTGCGCCATCGCGCCAACGCGCCCGTGGCGGCCGCAACCGCGCCCGGCGGGACCGCGCCGGCACCGACCCAGGACGAGGAAGCGGACGAAGTCCTGCTGGCCTTGCCGGTTTCCGAAGTCGTACGGCTGGGCCTGATCTCCAACCGCGGCATGATCGTGATCGCCGCGGCCTTCGGCCTGATGTGGCAGCTGTTCCCGGACGAGCGCTGGATGGCGCGCCTGGCCCAGGACTCGTTCCAGCAGGCCGCCGGCTATGCCTCCACGCTGCACCTGGGCTGGACCGGCTACCTCGCCCTGGCCAGCACCCTGCTGGGCGTGTTCGTGGTGCTGGTACGGGTGCTGTCGGTGGCGCTGGCGATGACCCAGTACTACGGCTTCCGCCTGACCGAAGCCGGGCGCCGCCTGACCGTCGAGCGCGGCCTGTTCGCGCGCATGCGCAGCAGCGTGGCGCCGCGCCGGATCCAGGCCTGGCACCTGCAGGAAACCCTGCTGCACCGCTGGTTCAAGCGCCGCACGCTGCGCATCGATACCGCCACCGGCGGCCGCCACGACGACCCGCGCAAGCTGCGCGAACTGGCTCCGATCGCCACACCCGAGGCCTGCGACGCGCTGGCCGCGCGGCTGCTGCCCGAAGGCACCTGGCCGCCGCCGCAATGGCAATCGCTGCCGCGCCGCGCCTGGTGGCGGCTGTTCGCCGGCGCCGCGCCGTGGACCCTGCTGATCGCCGGCGGCCTGGCCTGGAAGTTCGGCCCCGGTGGCCTGCTGGTGCTGCTGTGGCTGCCGTGGCAGGCCTACGCCGCGTGGCGCCAGGCCGGACGCATGGGCTATTCGGTGGACGCCTCGCTGGTGGCGGTGCGCGGCGGCTGGTGGTCGCGCTGGTGGCGCTTCGCCGAGATCGACAAGGTGCAGGCGCTGCGCCTGCGCCGCTCGCCGCTGGACCGCTGGCTGGGCACCGCCACGCTGGCCCTGGATACCGCCGGCGCCGGCAACATGTCGCCGCCGCTCCAGATCCGCTTCCTGCCCGAGGCCGATGCGCGCGCGCTCCACGCCCGGCTGGGCCGGGCGCTCGCCACGCGGCCCCTGCGCTGGTGAGCGGACCGCCCGGCCGTTACCAGCCGGCCGGGCCCCAGTAGCCGATCCGCTTGCGGATCTTGAGCTTGCGCCACAGGTTCATCGGCTTGGGCTTGCGGTTGCGCCCGCCCCTGGCGACGAACGCATCGATCGCATCGAGCACGCGCTCGGCCGAGCGGCCGTCGCGGTACGGGTGCAGCTGGTCGGCGAACTCGCGGACCGCGACCATCAGCTCAGGCGGCCGCGACAGCGCGCGGCGGATCGCCGGTTCGAACTGCGCCGGGTCGTCGATGTCGATCAGCTGCGGGCCGGGACGGCGGTTCTTGAAGGTCACCACCGGCTTGTAGGTCAGCAGGAACTCGTTGAGCGCCGAGGAGGTGTCCGAGCACATCACGTCGGCCTGCGGGAACAGCTCGAGGATGTTGTCGTTCTCGGCGAAGGTCAGGTACTCGCTCTGCAGCGCCTTGTACCTGGCCACCATCGCCGGGTCCATCTTCGGATGGAAGGTGACGATCCAGCGCCACTCGCCGGTGCTGGACAGCCGCGCGACCTCGTCGTACAGGATCGGAGCGGCGCTCCACGACGGCGAGAAGGTCGAGTGGTAGAGGATCACCGGCGGCTGCCGCACCGGCTCGGGCTCGTCGCCGAGCGCGGCCATGAACGGGTCGATCTTCGGGAAGCCGGTCTCGGCCACGGAGAAGTGGCCCATCTTCTCCGCCAGCGCGCCGAAGGCCGCGGTGTCGCGCGGGCCGGTGGTGCAGTACAGGTCGAAGAAGCCGCGGATGTAGATGTGGCGCGGCTTGCCCGCGTCGAAGCCGTGGAAGGTCTCGACCTTCACCCCGGGGAAGAAGTGCGGCACCGCGTTGGACGAGGTGATCACCGCGTACGGCTTCCACGCGCGGACCTCGTCGACGGTCAGCAGCTTCTCGTCGGCACGCAGGTCGGCGGCACCGGGGCCGTCGAAGAACCAGGCCGTCTCGTCGCCACGCGCGCGGATCGCGTCCTGGATCGGACGCAGGATGGCCAGCGCGTAACGCTCCGACCCGTACAGCAGGTAATGTTTCGGCACGTCGCCCTCCGGGCGCTGGGGGTGCGCGATTATCGCACCGCGGGCCGCGGCCCGACGCCTGCTAGGCTTTGCCCACCCTCAGCCCGCCACCGCCGCATGCCTGCCAGCCCCGCCCAAGTTTCCGCCAACGCCGGCCCCGGCCGCGTACCGCTGTCGGCCTGCATCATCGCCTTCAACGAAGCGGACCGGATCGGCGACTGCCTGGCCTCGCTGGCGTTCTGCGACGAGATCGTGGTGGTCGATTCCGGCTCGACCGACGGTACCCGCGAGGTCGCGCGCGCGGCCGGCGCGCGCGTGCTGGAGCGGCCGTTCGACGGCTTCCGCAGCCAGAAGCAGTTCGCGGTGGACCAGTGCGCGCACGACTGGGTGCTGAGCCTGGACGCCGACGAGCGCGTGGACGCACGCCTGCGCGCGGCGATCGAGGCCGAGCGCGACGCCGGTTTCGCCCGCGCCGCCGGCTACCGCTTCGCGCGCATGTCCGAGTACTACGGCCGCTTCCTGCGCCACGGCACCGCCTATCCCGACCGCGTGCTGCGCCTGTTCGACCGCCGCCGCGGCGGCTGGCGCGGCGACCGCGAGATCCACGAGGCGGTGTCGGTGGACGGCCCGGTGGCGCTGCTGCCCGGCGACCTGCTGCACCACCCCTACCGTTCCTTCATGCAGCTGCTCGACAAGAAGCAGCGCTACGCGCGGATGATGGCCGAGCACGACTTCGCCCGCGGCAAGCGCGCCACCCTCGGCAAGCTGGTGCTGGCGCCGGCGTGGCGCTTCTTCCGCGGCTACGTGCTCAAGGCCGGCTTCCTCGACGGCTGGCCCGGCCTGGTCGAATCCTTCGTCAGCGCCAACTACGTGCGCCAGAAGACCATCATGCTGTGGCTGCTGCAGAACGGGCAGCCGCTGGTGGATCCGCCGAGGCACGGGAAGTAGCAACCACCGGGAGCGGATTGGGGAGAGGGCAGGCATTCCGACGTCGCCACGCTCCCGACACTCATCCCTGGCCCCTCTCCCGGTGGGAGAGGGGAACAGGAACGAAGCCACGACCTCGCGCCGAAAGACGCGGTAGCGCGGAGGCATCACCAGCAGGTCCCTGGCTGATGCGGTAACGAGGCTGGCGTTCGGCATGCGCGCCAGTGGCGCGCAAACATGCCGCCTCACCCGAAGGGAAGAAAGGGCTTCAGATCAGAGCGGCGGCGCGGCCAGCTCTTTCGCGTCCAGGTAGCCGTCGCCGTTGGCGTCCTGGCGCCTGAAGCGCTCCGCCAGGCGCTGCCGGTGCGATTCCAGGGTCACCGGCTTGCCCTTGCCGCCGGGCAGTTCCGCCGGGGACAGCACCCCGTCGCCGTCGGTGTCCATGCGCTCGAAGGCGTAGCCCATCCAGGCCACGTACTCCTCCTGCGACACCCGGCCGTCGCCGTCGGCATCCATCCTCGAGAGGTAGTCGGTGGTGCGCTCGACCTGCGCAAACGCGCCCGCGCTCGCCAGCAGGCCCGCACAAAGCAGCAGGCCCGGACGCATGCGCCCGGGCCCGTGGTCGACCAGATGGCGACGGGTGACGCGCATCAGTGCGCCAGCGCGTAGCCCTTGAGCCGCATCGAGTATTCCTGCAGCGCGCGGATGCCGCTGGCCTCGGCCTCCTGGCACCAGGCCTGCAGCTGGTGCAGGCGCTCGGCCGCATCGTGGCTGCGCGCCTCCAGCAGCGCCGCCAGGCGCGCACGGTGCTCGACCAGCGCCTGGATCCGCGGACGCTGCTGCACCCACTGCTGCAGCTGCTCGCGCGCATCCGGCTTGAGCCAGCGGCCGTCGTCGACCAGGCCGCGGCGCATGCGGCGCGGCAGCAGCTCGCGCAGGCGCGCACCGGCAGCCGCCGCTTCCTCGCGCAGCACCGGCTTGATCACGTTGCGCTGGTAGTCGGTCATCGCCTGGAAGCGGTGCGACAGCAGCGCGCGCAGGGTCTCGGTGTCCGGCACCGCGATGTTCGGGCGGATGTCCAGGCTCGGCGCCACGCGCAGCACCTTGGCCAGGCGCAGCTTCTCCAGGCCCTTGATCGCCGCCCAGCCGATGTCGAACTCCCAGCGGCGCATCGAGAAGCGCGCCGAGCTCGGGAAGGCGTGGTGGTTGTTGTGCAGCTCCTCGCCGCCGATCCATACGCCCCACGGGGTGAGGTTGGTCGAGGTGTCGGACGATTCGAAGTTGCGGTAGCCCCACCAGTGGCCCAGGCCGTTGACCACGCCGGCCGCCCAGAACGGGATCCACGCCATCTGGATCGCCCACACCGCGATGCCCGGCAGGCCGAACAGGGCGAAGTTCACGAACAGCAGCACCGTCGGGCCGAGGTTGGCGTGCGGGGTGTAGAGGCGGCGCTCGATCCAGTCATCCGGCGCGCCCTTGCCGTACTGCTCGATCGAGGCGCGGTCGTTGCGCGCCTCGCGGTACAGCTCCACGCCTTCCCAGAACACCTTGCCGATGCCGCGGGTCTGCGGGCTGTGCGGGTCCTCCTCGGTTTCCACCTTGGCGTGGTGCTTGCGGTGGATGGCCACCCACTCGCGGGTGATCATCGAGGTGGTCAGCCAGGTCCAGAAGCGGAAGAAGTGCGCGATCGCCGGGTGGAAGTCCACGCCGCGGTGCGCCTGGCTGCGATGCAGGTAGAGGGTGACGGAGAAGATGGTGAGCTGGGTGAAGACCAGCAGCACCACCAGCAGGCCTACCCAGCCGAGGCCGGCCACGCCGGAAGTGAGGAACTGGATCAGCGTGTCGGACATGTCGTGCGGTGGCTCTCGGTGATGGGGCCAGAACGCGGCCCGTGCGAGGGACATGATGGGCCCTGTTCCGGCAAACTTCACCTGTCGGCCGCGTATGTTGTTCAGGCTCGCGGCCCCGCCAGCCAGGAAGTCACGTGCCGATCCCCGCCCCCGCCGCCCTCGCCGTGCCGGAAACGGCCCGCCCACCACTGATCGAGCTGGATCGGGCCAGCGTCATCCGCGGCCAGGTCCGGGTCCTGCATGAACTGAACCTGCGCATCGACCAGGGCCAGCACACCGCGATCCTCGGCGCCAATGGCTGCGGCAAGTCGACCCTGATCAAGCTGATCACCCGCGAGCTCTACCCGCTGGCGCGCACCGGCGATACCCCTCCGGTGCAGGTGCTGGGCCAGGCGCGCTGGCAGGTGGACCGGCTGCGCTCGCAGCTGGGCATCGTCACCGGCGACTTCGGCGCCAACCTCGCCGACCAGCCCGGCCTGACCGCGGAGGACGCGGTGCTCAGCGGCCTGTTCGCCAGCTTCGTGGTCCCACCGTTCCGCGAGATCACCGACGACATGCGTGAACGCGCGGCCGAGGCCCTGGCCCGTGCCCACGCCCTGCCGCTGCGCCACCGGCTCTACGCCGAGCTGTCCACCGGCGAGGCGCGGCGGGTGCTGATCGCCCGCGCCCTGGTCAACCGCCCGCATGCGCTGCTGCTGGACGAACCGGGCACCGGCCTGGACCTGGTCGCCCGCGGCCACCTGCTGGCGATGCTGCGCACCCTGGCCCGCGACGGCGTGACCCTGGTGCTGGTGACCCACCACATCGAGGAGATCGTCCCGGAGATCGGGCGGGTGGTCGTGCTGCAGGGCGGCCGCGTGCTGGCCGACGGCCCGCGCGGCGCCATGCTCGACGGCGCCCTGCTGTCGCAGGCCTTCGGCGGCCCGGTGCGGGTCTGGCAGGAACGCGACCCGCAGGGCGACGTCCACTACCTGGCCGCCGCCGGGGGCTGACGGTGCCCGAACTGCCCGAGGTCGAGACCACCCGCCGCGGCCTGGCCCCGCACGTGGAGGGCCGCCGGATCACCGGGGTGGTCCTGCGCCGCCCCGACCTGCGCTGGCCGATCCCGGTCGAGGTGAGCCGCGACCTGCCCGGGCGCCGCATCGACGCGGTGCGCCGCCGCGCCAAGTACCTGCTGCTGGACACCGACGCCGGCGACAGCGCCCTGCTGCACCTGGGCATGTCCGGGATGCTGCGGGTGCTGCCGGCGGACACCCCGGTCGGAACCCACGACCATGTCGACCTGGCCCTGGACTCGGGGCGGGTGCTGCGTTTCACCGACCCGCGCCGGTTCGGCTGCCTGCTCTGGCAGCCGGCCGGCACCGTCCACGAGCTGCTGCAGGACCTGGGCCCGGAGCCGCTGTCGGACGACTTCGCCGGCGACCGCCTGTACCGCCTCAGCCGCGGCCGCAGCGCGCCGGTGAAGACCTTCCTGATGGACCAGCGGATCGTGGTCGGGGTGGGGAACATCTACGCCGCCGAAAGCCTGTTCCGCGCGGGCATCTCGCCGCTCCGGGCGGCCGGGAAGGTCTCCCGGGAACGCTACGTGGCCTTGGCCGCGGCGGTCCGCGAGATCCTGGCCTACGCCATCACCCGCGGCGGCACCACCCTGCGCGACTTCCTCAACCCGGACGGGGCGCCGGGATACTTCGAGCAGGAACTGGCCGTGTACGGCCGCGGCGGCCTGCCCTGCCCGACCTGCGGCACGCCCCTGCGCGAGGCCAGCATCGGCCAGCGCGCCAGCGTCTGGTGCCCGCGCTGCCAGCGCTGAGCCAGCCGGGGCCGTTCCCGCCCGGGGCCTGAAAAGCCGCTATATTCGGCCCGACTGCCTCAGTCGTGGAGACGACGATGGCCGACGCCCCCGAGAGTTCCCCCGAGATCACCGTGTGGCTGGATGCCGCGCGCGGCGGAGACCGCGAAGCGCTGGACCGCGTGCTGGGCACGCTCTACCAGGAGCTGCACACCCTCGCCCGCCGCCAGCTGTCCGGCCAGCAGAACAACACCCTGGACCCGACCTCGCTGGTCCACGAGTCCTACCTCAAGCTGATCGGCGCCAGCGGCGGCGCACGCTTCGAGGACCGCGCCCACTTCTTCGCCTACGCCGCCTCGGCGATGCGCAGCGTGGTCGTCGACTACGCGCGCAACCGCATGGCCCGCAAGCGCGGCGGCGACCTCAAGCGCGTCGCGGAAATCCCCGAGGAAAGCGAGAGCAGCCTGCGCCTGGACGAGAACCTGCTGGCGCTGGACACCGCGCTGGAACGCCTCGTCGCGCTCGACCCCAAGCTCGCCCGCGTGGTCGAACTGCGCTACTTCGCCGGCCTGTCCGAGCAGGAGATCGCCGAGCTGCTGCAGCGCTCCGAACGCAGCGTGCGCCGCGACTGGCAGAAGGCGCGCCTGTTCCTGCTCGCGGCGATGCGCGAGGACTGAGGGCGCGGCGATGGACGCCGAGCGCTGGCAGCGCCTGTCGCCGTTGCTCGACGCGCTGCTCGACCTGCCGCCGGGCGAACGCGCCGCCGAGCTCGAACGCCACCGTGCCGCCGACCCGGAGCTGGCCCGGGAACTCGAAACGCTGCTGGCGGGCGCCGAGGAGGAGGACGACTTCCTCCACGAACCGCTGCACGACGCGCGCCCCGCCTCGCGCGAAGGCAGCGTGCTCGGCGCCTACCGGCTCGAACGCCTGCTCGGCGAAGGCGGCATGGGCCAGGTCTGGCTGGCCGAGCGCGCCGACGGCCTTTACCGGCGCCGCCTGGCGCTGAAGCTGCTGCGACCCGGCTACGCCGATCCCAACCTGCGCCTGCGCTTCTCCCGCGAACGCGAGATCCTGGCGCGGCTGCAGCACCCGAACATCGCCCGCCTGCTCGACGCCGGCATCGGCGAGGGCGACCAGCCCTACCTGGTGCTCGAGTACGTCGAAGGCATCCCGCTGACCGACTACTGCCGCCAGCACGCGCTGCCGGTGGAAGCGCGGCTGCGCCTGTTCCTGCAGGTCTGCGACGCGGTCAGCCACGCCCACGCCAACCTGATCGTGCACCGCGACCTGAAGCCGTCGAACATGCTGGTCACCCCGTCCGGCGACGTGCGCCTGCTCGACTTCGGCATCGCCAAGCTGCTCGACCGCGAGGACGGCGACGTCGCCCATCCGCGCACCGAGGTGCGCGCGTTCACCCTGCACTACGCCGCGCCAGAGCAGGTCCGCGGCGAACCGGTGAGCACGCTGACCGACGTCTATTCGCTGGGCGTGGTGCTGTACGAACTGCTGGTCGGCGACAAGCCCTACCGCCTGCGCCGGCAGAGCGACGCCGAGTGGGAGCGGGCGATCCTTGAAGTGTCGCCGCCGCGCCCGGCCATCGCCGTGCAGCGCCTGGCCGAGACCGGCCAGCTGGACACCGCGCAGGCGCGCAGGCTGGCCCGGCGCCTTCGCGGCGACCTCGACAACATCGCGCTGAAGGCGCTCAACAAGGTGCCGGCGCGGCGCTACGGCTCGGTCGAGGCGCTGGCCCGCGACATCCAGCGCCACCTCGAAGGCCGTCCGGTGGAGGCGCGCCCGCCGCGGATCGGCTACCAGCTGCAGAAGTACGTGCAGCGCCATGCCTGGGGCGTGGGCCTGGGTTCGGTGGCGGTGCTGGCGCTGCTGTCGGCGCTGGGCGTGGCCCTGTGGCAGGCGCACGAGGCGCGGCACGAGGCGGCGCGCGCGCAGGCGATGCAGCGCCTGGTGCTGGGACTGTTCGACCATGCCGGCGGCGCCCAGCGCAGCCAGGGCCTGGCCATGCGCGAACTGCTCTCGGCCGGCGCGCGGCGCAGCGAGAGCGAACTGGAACGGCAGCCGCGCGCCCGCGCCGAACTGCTCGGCGTGCTGGCGCGGCTGTACATCGGCCTGGGCGACTACCGCGAGGCGCTGGCCCTGTCCGAGCGCCAGCAGGCGCTGCTGGCCGGCGATCCCGGCGCGCCGGCGGGCCTGCGCCTGGATGCGGCCAGCCAGCACGGCCGCGTGCTGCGCCTGCTCAGCCGTTCGCAGGACTGCGTGGCGCGGATGCAGCCGCTGGCCACCGAGGTGCAGCGCCGGCAGGAGACGCTGGCGCGCGAGGCCGCGGAGTTCTACGTCCAGTACGGCCGCTGCCGGCGCATGCTCGGCGAACCGATCGCCGCGCGGCAGTGGTTCGAGCGGGCCATCGCCCTGCGCCGCGGCGTGCTCGACGACGACACCGGCGTGGCCGAGGCGATGATCGACCTGGCCGCGCTGGAAGCCGACGCGGCGCGGACGGGCGAGGCGATCGAACGGTTCCTCGCCGCGCAGCGGCGGCTGCGCGAGCGGCTGGGCGATCGCCATCCGCTGCTGGTCGACATCCAGCGCAGCCTCGGCGTGCTGTACATGGACCGCGAGGACGCCGTCGAGGCCGAACAGGTGCTGCGCCGGGCGCTGGCGCTGTCCCAGGAACTGCATGGCCCGCGGCATCCGTCCACCCTGGCGGTGCAGCGCCAGCTCGGCCTGGCTTGCATGCAGCTGGGCCGGCTGGACGAAGCGGCACGACTCCTCGAGCAGCAGCACGGACCGACCGAGGCGCTGCTCGGCCCGACCCACCGCGAGACCGCGCTGAGCATGGTGGCGCTGGGCCGGCTGGCGCTGGAGCGCGGCGAGACCGAAGCGGCGCTGGCCAACTTCACCCGCGCCGTGGCGATCTGGCGCCAGCCCGACGGCCGCCACCTGCTCGGCTACGGCCTGGCCGACCTGGCCGAAGCCCAGCGTGCGCACGGCGACCTGGACGCGGCACGGAAGACGCTGGCCGAGGCCCGCCAGGTCCGCGCCGCGCGCCTGGGCGCCAGCCACCCGGCGGTCGGCGACCTGGACCGGCGCATGGGCGAACTGCTGCTGGAAGCCGGCCACGCCGAGGCGGCGCGGCCGTGGCTGCAGCGCGCGGCGCAGCTGACCCGCGTGGGCTACGGGCCGGACGATCCACGCACCCTGCGCGCACGCTTGGCGCTGGCCCGGGTGCAGCCGGACGGTCCCGGCGTGGACGCCGGCACCGCCTCGCGCCTGGGCCGCATCGCCGCCGAGCTGCCGGCGCAGCCGGCCCTGGCCCGGCTGCGCTGGCATGCGCGGGCCCTGGCCGCCGGGGTCGCCTGCGACGAGGGCGATCCGGCCGCCGGCCGGCAGCTGCAGGCGCTGGACCTGGAACTGCGCGGTGCCCGGCCCGAGGGCGGCAGCCTGGTGCGCGAGGTGGCGCGGATGGCGGCCGCGTGCGACGGCCGGCTGAACGGCAGTCTCCGCGCCACCGCCTCGCGCTGAGGGCATTGCTTAAGATGGCGCGCTCCCCACGCCGTCGATCCGCATCATGCAACGACGCCAGTTCCTGACCCGCGCCGCCGCGGCCTTCGCCGCCGCCGGCCTGCCCCTGCCGCTGCTGCAAGCCTTCGCCGCGCCGGTGCCGCTCGGCCAGCGCCATCCCTTCGACTACGCCTGGCTCAAGGGCCACGCCCGCGCCCTGGCCGGGCAGCCGTTCGTGCCGCGCAGCGAGGTGCTGCCGCCAGCGGTGGCCGCGCTGGACTGGGACCAGTACCAGTCGATCGGCTTCCGCCAGGACCACGCGCTGTGGGGCGACCTGCCCGGTTCGAAGTTCCAGGCCAAGTTCTTCCACCTGGGCCTGTATTTCAAGCGACCGGTGCGCATGTTCGAGGTCGCCGGCGGGCAGGCGCAGGAACTGGCCTACGACCCTGGCATGTTCGACTACGGCCGCAGCGGCCTGGACGGCAAGCGCCTGCCGAAGGACCTGGGCTTCGCCGGCTTCCGCCTCAATTCGCCGGACGACGTGCGCCGCGACTGGGCCGCGTTCCTCGGCGCCAGCTATTTCCGCGCGGTCGGTTCGAGCATGCAGTACGGCCTGTCGGCGCGCGGCCTGGCGATCGACACCGGCATGCCGCGGCCGGAGGAATTCCCCGATTTCGTCGCCTTCTGGCTGGAGCGCCCGGCGCCGGCTTCGGAAACGGTGGTGGTGTACGCGCTGCTGGATTCGCCCAGCGTCGCCGGCGCCTACCGCTTCGCGATCACGAAGGGCGAGCCCCTGCTGATGGACGTGGACGCGGCGCTGTACCCGCGCAGGCAAATCGAACGCCTCGGCATCGCCCCGGCGACGAGCATGTTCCAGGTCGGCGAAAACGACCGGCGCATGGACTGGGACTGGCGCGCGGAGATCCACGACAGCGACGGCCTGGCCATGCACACCGGCAACGGCGAATGGATCTGGCGGCCGCTGGGCAACCCGGCGCAGCTGCGCTTCAACGCCTTCGCCGACGACAACCCGCGCGGCTTCGGCCTGCTGCAGCGTGATCGCGACTTCGACCATTACCAGGACGACGGCGTGTTCTACGAGAAGCGCCCGAGCCTGTGGGTGGAACCCAAGCACGGCTGGGGCCGCGGTTCGGTGCAGCTGGTGGAGATCCCCACCGTCGACGAGACCTTCGACAACATCGTCGCGTTCTGGAACCCGGAAGCGAAGCCGCAGCCGGGCCAGGAGCTGCTGTTCGGCTACCGCCTGTTCTGGGGCGAGCAGCCGCCGGTACAGCCGGCGCTGGCGAAGACCATGGCCACCCGCACCGGCCTGGGCGGGGTGATCGGCAGGAAGCGCGAGCGGTTCTCCTGGCGCTTCGCCGTGGATTTCGCCGGCGGCGAGCTGGCGGAACTGGGCAGGCGCAACGCCACCGTCGAGGCGGTGGTGGAAAGCAGCCGCGGCACCCTGGAGACGGTCTCGGCACGGCCGCTGCACGCGATCGAAGGCTACCGGGCAATGTTCGACGTGGTCCCGCCGGACGAGTCCACCACCCAGATCGACCTGCGCCTGTACCTGCGCCACGAAGGCCGCGCGCTCACCGAGACCTGGCTGTACCAGTGGAATCCGCCGCCGCCGGGCGAGCGGGTGCTGTACTGAGCAGCTGCCGGGCTGCGCCGAAGGTGCCTCCTCTTCCGTCGCGGGCCGGGCGCACGTAGATTCCGGGAGGGCTCGCCGCGGCCGGTTCCGCGCACGGGTCGATCTCCCATGACCAGCACAGGATGGCTGCATGAAGCACGAGAACGAAGTCGCCGACGCACGCATCATGACCCGCATCGCCAGCGGCGTGCTGGCCCTGGGTGGGATCTGGGCGATCGCCCAGGGCGTCCTGCGGTTCCTGTCGGAAGGGACGGTGGAAGCCACGACGGTGGCGATGGCCATCGGCGCGCTTTACGGGATCTACCTGTTCGGCAGGTACGCGCTCACCGGGCGCCTGGCCCTGCCGAAGAAGGCTCACGGGCCGGCCTGACGCCGCGCCCGGCCTGCCCGGTTCCTGGCATCCGTCGCGCTAGAGCAGCGGCGCCTGCAGCGGCTCGATCGTGCCTTCGCCGCGCATGACCTTCTTGAACTCCTGGCGGCTCACCGAGACGTAGCGCTCGTTGCCGCCGATCTCCACCTGCGGGCCATCCTGCACGGCGCGGCCCTGCGCGTCGACGCGCACGTTCATCGTCGCCTTCTTGCCGCTGTGGCAGATCGTCTTGATCTCCTCCAGCTCGTCGGCCCAGGCCAGCAGGTACTGGCTGCCCTCGAACAGTTCGCCGCGGAAGTCGGTGCGCAGGCCGTAACAGAGCACCGGGATGCGCAGGCGGTCGACCACCTCGCTCAGCTGCCAGACCTGGCTGCGGCTGAGGAACTGCGCCTCGTCCACCAGCACGCAGCCGAGCTTGCCGTGGGCGAGCAGGTCCGATTCGACCAGCCGCTCCAGGTCGGTGTCGCGGTCGAACGGCGTGCCTTCGGCGCGCAGGCCGATGCGCGAGGCGACCACCCCGCCGCGGCCGCCGCGGTCGTCGAAGCGCGGGGTGAGGATCAGGGTGCGCATGCCGCGTTCCTGGTAGTTGTACGCGGACTGCAGCAGGGTGGTGGTCTTCCCGGCGTTCATCGCCGAGTAGTAGAAGTAGAGCTTGGCCATCGGCGGATTCTACGGCCAGACGCTTCCGCCACCCACACCGCGGTGGCGGAAGCCCTGGTGCTGCCGCGACCTATTCCGCCGCCGGGGCCTGCACCGTCGCCGGATCGCCGACCTCCACCCGTTCGCGCACCGGCGCGCGCCAGATCTCGTCCTGCAGGCGCCAGTAGTCGCGCGGCTTCCAGTACTCGGTGGCGTAATAGTCGCGGCCGTTGTAGGTGCGCACTCCGCCGGGGGCGTTGTCGTCCATCACCTGCACCACCAGCGAACCGACGAAACCGGTGCGGCTGCCGGTGGCCTTCGAGCGGCCGCGCAGCAGCCAGGCGGCCATGCGCGGCTGCGCCACCTCGTCGGCGTATTCGTCGAACACGGCCGGGCCGATCGCCAGCGCGCGCTCGCGCTCGGCGTCGGTCAGCTCCTGCCAGTAGCGCTCGCGGAACTGGATGAAATCCGGGTAGCCGCGCTCGGCGGCCAGGTCCATCCACACGTAGGCCAGGGCGCGGTCGACCTCGACCCCGCGGCCATGCCAGTAGGCCTCGGCCACCATCGCCTGCGAGGGCTTGTCGGCGAAACGCGCCGCGCGCAGGAAGCGGCGCAGCGCCTCCTCGTGGTTGCCCTCGGCGTAGGCGCCCAGCCCCAGCTGGCGGAAGCGCAGGTCGGGGTGGTAGGCCTGGAACCCGGCGATCCCGGACAGTTCGGCGAAGCGGCGCTCCGCCATCGACGGCTCGGCCTGCAGCGAGGCGGCCGGCAGCATTGCAAGCAACAGCGACACGATCCCGCGCGACACGCGCGTGCGGGACTTCCGACGTACGTCCATTCCCGTTCCTCCTTGTCGAACCGCTCCTTGCCGCGCGGCTTGCCGTCCCCTCCGGCGCGCGGATCCTGCCGCCGGCGCCCGCCAGTCCCCGGTGCGCCGCGGCCACAGGCAGTCTGCAACAGGCCCGGGCGCCGTGCACGCCCGGCGCCCGCCCCACTCACTCCCCCGGCGGCGGCGCCGGAGCCGTGGCCTCGGCGTGGCGGCGCCCCCAGGCCGCGTCCTGCCAGGCGAAGTACGCCTCCGGTTCCCAGTAGGTGTCGTCGAAGTACTCGCTGCCGCGCAGGGTGATCGTCCCGGGCTGGCCATCGACCGAGGGCAGGATCGGCAGGTTGCCGAAGAAGCCGGCGGCGTCGATGCCGCGCGGGCGCATCCGCTTCATCGCCTTGGCCAGGCGCGGCCTGGCCTTGTCGTCGCCATAGCGGCGCAGCAGCGGCTGGCCACGGGCCAGGGCTTCGTCGCGCGCGACCGCGTCGAGCTGCGACCAGTAGCGCTCGCGCAGCAGCAGGAAGTCCTCGTACATGCGTTCGGCGGCCAGGTCCATCCAGGCGTAGCCCAGCGCGCGGTCCACGGCCACGCCCTGGCCGTTCCAGTACATCTCGCCGAGCATCGCCTGCGAGGGCTTGTCGGCGAAGCTGGCGGCGCGCTCGAAGCATTCGCGGGCGCGGGCGTAGTCGCCCTGTTCCAGATAGCCCCGCCCGCGCAGGCGCCAGAACAGGTCCGGATGGCCCTGCATGAAGCGCAGGACCAGGTACCGGGCCAGCGGTTCGTCGCCCTGCAGGTCGCCCTGGGCCTGCGCGGCTTCGGGCGCGATCACCGCGTCCGGCACCGCGGTGAAAGCCGCGGAATGCCAGCGCGACGGCAGCTCGCCCGCCAGCAGCGGCAGCGGCAACGCCAGCAGCCGGAGCGCCCGCCAGGCCTGCGCGCGGCGCCGGCGCGGCGCGCGTTTCGTCGCGGGCGCGGGCGCGTCCCGGCTCATGGCTTCGCCGGCACCTGCTCGACGTCGCCCACGTCGACGTTCTCCTTGCGCGGCGCCTTCCACACCTCGTCCTGCCAGGCCCAGTAGCGCTGCGGATCCCAGTAGTCGCGGCGGTAGTAGTCGTCGGCGCGCATCACCTGGCCCTTGCCGGCCATCGGCCCGGTCATCGGCACGATCCGGACGAAGCCGACCGAGCCGGTGCGGCTCCCGGTGACCTTGCGCCCTTCCGTGCGCAGGATCCGCTCCAGCCGCGGCCTGGCCGCCGCGTCGCCGAACTCGGCCAGCAGCGCCTGGCCGCGCTCGATCGCCGCCTCCTGCTCCTCCTTCGACAGCTCGCGCCAGTAGCGCTCGCGCAGGATGGTGAAGTTCGGATACATGCGCTCGGCGGCCAGGTCCATCCAGGCATAGGCGATGGGCCGGTCGCGCGGCACGCCCAGGCCTTCCCAGTGCATCTCCGCCAGCATCGCCATCGAGGCCTTGTCGGCGTAGGTGGCGGCGCGGCGGAAACAGTCGAGGGCCTCGTCGTAGCGCTTGTGGTGGAAGGCGTGCAGCCCTTCGCGGCGCCAGCGGATGTCCGGGTGGGCGGCGAGGAAGCCCTCGGTCAGCAGTTCCGGGGCGATGTCCGGCTCGCCGACGTAGCTGCCAAACACCGGCCGGTCGACCGGGCCTTCCCATTGCAGCAGGCGCACCGCGCCGGAAGGCGCCGCCGCGGCGGCCGCGCAGGCCGTGAGCAGGGCCATGGCGAGGGCCAGGCGAAGCCGGGACCGGAGGGGCGATATCCCGGAGGCGTCCGGGGCCGGGCTGTCCATGTCGGGTTCTCCGCGCGAAGGTGCCTGAACCATACGTCGGGGCGGGCCGGACCGTCGCAGCCCAGCGGCCATGGCCCCGCCGGCGCCCGGACCGGTCCGGTCCGGTCGGGGCGGTAGAATGCCCGGCCCCTGCTCCATTCCCAACGCGACCTTGCTCAATCCTCCCCAACGCGCCGCGGTCCTGCACGACGAAGGCCCGCTGCTGGTGCTGGCCGGCGCCGGCAGCGGCAAGACCCGCGTCATCGTCGAGAAGATCGCCCACCTGGTCGGCACCGGCCGCTATCCGGCGCGGCGCATCGCCGCGATCACCTTCACCAACAAGTCGGCGAAGGAAATGCGCGAGCGCGTGGCCAAGCGCATCAGGGGCGAGGCCGCCGGCGAGCTGACCATCTGCACCTTCCACGCCCTGGGCCTGAAGTTCCTGCAGATCGAGCACGAGGCCGCCGGGCTCAAGCGTGGCTTCTCGATCTTCGACGCCGACGACAGCGCCGCCCAGGTCAAGGACCTGATGCCCGGCGCCAAGCCCGACGCGGTCGAGGACGCGAAGAACCTGATCTCGCGCGCCAAGAACTCCGGCCTGTCGCCGGAGCAGGCGCTGGCCCTGGCCCGCTCCACCCGCGAGATGGAGGCGGCGAAGCTGTACGCGCGCTACCAGGCGCGGCTGGCCGCGTTCAACGCGGTCGACTTCGACGACCTGATCCGCCTGCCGGTGCAGATCCTCGAGGAGAACCCGGAGATCGTCGCCGCCTGGCGCGAGCGCATCGGCTACCTGCTGGTCGACGAATGCCAGGACACCAACGACGCCCAGTACCGGCTGCTGAAGGCCATCGCCGGGCCGAAGGGCAACTTCACCTGCGTGGGCGACGACGACCAGAGCATCTACGCCTGGCGCGGCGCCAACCCGGAAAACCTCGACCAGATGGCGCGGGACTACCCCGGCCTGCAGGTCATCAAGCTGGAGCAGAACTACCGCTGCTCCAACCGCGTGCTGCGCGCGGCCAACGCGCTGATCGCGCGCAACCCGCACAAGCACCTGAAGACGCTGTGGTCCGAGCAGGCCGATGGCGAGCGCATCCGCGTGTGGGAGTGCCGCGACAACGAACACGAGGCGGAGAAGGTCGCCGCCGAGATCTCGTTCCTGCACGAGGCCAAGCAGGTGCCGTGGAACGACTTCTGCATCCTGTTCCGCAGCAACCACCAGTCGCGGCCGCTGGAAAAGGCGCTGCAGCTGCTGCGCATCCCCTACCACCTCACCGGCGGCACCGCCTTCCTTGAACGCCAGGAAGTGAAGGACGCGCTGTCCTGGCTGCGGGTGATCGCCAACCCGGACGACGACGCGGCCTTCCTGCGCGCGGTGCAGTCGCCCAAGCGCGAAGTGGGCGCGACCTCGCTGGCGCGGCTGGCCGAGCTGGCCTCGAGCAAGCACATGCCGCTGTCCCGCGCGGCGCAGTCGATGGGCGCGCTGGCGCAGCTGCCGCCGCGCGCGGCCAACGGCCTGGGCGCGTTCAACGACGCCATCGCCGACCTGCGCGAGCACGCGACGAAGCTGAGCGCGGCCGACCTGGTGCGGCGCCTGGCCGAGAAGTCCGGCCTGCTCACCGAGCTGCGCGCGCAGTGCAAGGACGAGGCCTCGTTCCAGCGCCGCAAGGCCAACCTGGACGAACTGGCCGAGTGGTTCGAGGGCGGCCCGCGCGGCGCCAGCGCCGGCGACCTGGCCGCGCAGCTGGCCCTGCTCTCGCGCAACGACAAGGACGATGGCGGCAACCAGGTGCGGCTGATGAGCCTGCACGCGGCCAAGGGCCTGGAGTTCGGCTACGTCTTCATCATCGGCTGCGAGGACGGCACCCTGCCGCACGACGCGGCGCTGGAGGAAGGCTCGCTGGAGGAGGAGCGCCGGCTGATGTACGTCGGCATCACCCGCGCCAAGCAGCGTCTGTGGCTCAGCTACAGCCGCGAGACCAGGCGCTTCCGCGAGAAGGTGCGGCTCAAGCCCAGCCGTTTCCTCGACGAGCTGCCGGCCGGCGAACTGCAGCGCGACGGCGCCGATCCGGTGGCCGACGCGGTGGCGAAGAAGGAGCGCGCCAACGCCGGCTTCGCCGCGATCCAGGCGCTGCTGGGGGATTGAGCATGGACGGCGCGGAACGGCTCACCCCGCGCCTGCGGATCCGCCGGCTCACCCCGGCCGATGCCGGCTTCATCGTCGAGCTGCTCAACCAGCCGGATTTCCTGCGCCACATCGGCGACCGCGGCGCGCGCGACGAGCACCAGGCCAACGGCTGGCTGCGCAGCGGTCCGCTGGCCAGCTACGCGCGCGACGGCTCCGGCCTGCACGCGGTGGAGCTGCGCGGGACCGGCACCGCGATCGGCATCTGCGGCCTGCTGCAGCGCGACTGGCTGCCGGCGCCGGACCTCGGCTTCGCCTACCTGCCGGCCTGGTACGGCCAGGGCTATGCCCGCGAGGCAGCCGAAGCGATGCTGGAGGATGCGCGCGCGTGCGGCATCGGCCGGGTGCTGGCCATCGTCTCGCCGGACAATGAACGTTCCACCGGCCTGTTGCGGAGGCTGGGGATGCGCGAGGCCGGCACCGTCCTCGCCCCACATTCCGACGATCCGCTGCTGTTGTTCGAAACGCCCGGAGGCTGACCATGCTCGACCATTTCGTCCTGCACGCCGGCTACAACCAGTGGATGAACGGCAACCTGCACCGCGCCGCCTCCGGCATGCCGGCGGAGGAACTGGCGGCGCCGCGCGGCGCGTTCTTCGACTCGATCCTCGGCACCCTCAACCACCTGGTCGTGGCCGACACCATCTGGCTCAAGCGCTTCGCCGCCGCCGACGAAGCCGACTGCTGGAGCGCGCTGCGGCCGATGCGCGGCGAGCCGATGCCGGCCAGCCTCGATGCCCGGCCCTGCCCCGACCTGGCGGCGTGGTGGAACCGCCGCCAGGCGCTGGACGCGCTGATCGTCGACTGGATCGGCCAGCTCGACGCGGCCGACCTCGACCGCACCATCGCCTACGCCACGATGCGCGGCGATCCCCACCGCAAGCGCCTGGCGCACCTGCTGCTGCACTTCTTCAACCACCAGACCCACCACCGTGGCCAGGCCACCACGCTGTTCAGCCAGGCCGGCGTGGACGTGGGTCCGACCGACCTGCTGCTGCGGATCCCCACCGCGCCGTGAGCGCGCCGGCGCGGTCCCGGCCGCCCGACCCGGTAAACTTGCGGGCCTTCGTAACTCCCGCGAGACCGCGCTCCATGCGTCTTCCCCTGTCCTGCGCCGCGCTGGCCGTGGCCCTGCTGGCCGCCTGCCAGCCCGTGCGCCCGGCCGCCCCGGCCGCCACCCCGGTGGCCGCGACCGCCGAAGCGGCCGTCCCGGCCGACGACAACCTCAACGCGGTGCTGTGGGTGCAGCGCACGGCCGAATACCAGGCCGCCGCCACGCAGACCTACCGTGCCGCCGCGGCGCTGCTGGACCGCGCCCTGGCCGAACCGCACTGGGACGCGCTGGTCCCGTCCGAGCGCGACAACGCCGGCCACGGCCTCAAGCCGGCAGTGGTCCTGGACATCGACGAGACCGTGCTGGACAACTCGCCCTACCAGGCGCGCCTGGTCCGCGACGGCCTCGAGTACAGCGATCCGACCTGGGACGCCTGGGTCGAGGAGCGCAAGGCGAAACCGGTGCCGGGGGTGCTCGAGTTCGCCCGCGCCGCCAGCGAGCGCGGCATCACCATGGTCTACATCTCCAACCGCGCCGTGCACCTGAAGCAGGCAACCCTCGACAACCTGCGCGCGGTCGGCCTGCCGGTCGCCGACGACAGCGTGTTCCTGGGCCTGGGCACGGTGGTGGAAGGCTGCGAGCAGCACGGCAGCGAGAAGGACTGCCGGCGCCGCCTGGCCGGGCGCCAGTACCGGGTGCTGATGCAGTTCGGCGACCAGCTCGGCGACTTCGTCCACATCGACGCCAACACCTTCGAGGGCCGCCAGCGCCTGCTGGAGGAGTACGACGACTGGTTCGGCGAGCGCTGGTGGATGCTGCCCAACCCGACCTACGGCAGCTGGGAGCCGGCGGCGTTCGGCAACAGCTGGAAGCAGTCCCGCGAAACCCGCCGCGCGGCCAAGCGTGCCGCCCTGGACGTGGCGCCATGAGCCGCCCGCCGCTGCCGCTGGCGCCGGAAGAGCGCCTGATCTTCGCCCTGGACGTGCCCGGCCGCGTCCAGGCGCTGGAGTGGATCGACCGCCTCGGCGACTCGGTGCGTTTCTACAAGATCGGCATGGAGCTGCTGGCCTCGGGCGAGTACTTCCAGGTGCTGGACGAGCTGGCCGCGCGCGACAAGCGCGTGTTCGTCGACCTGAAGTTCTTCGACATCCCGGCCACCGTGGCCGGGGTCGTCCGCGGCCTCGGCCGCTGGCCGGTCAGCTACTGCACGATCCACGGCTGGCACCCGGCGATGATGCAGGCCGCCGCCGAGGCCAACACCGGCGACATGCGCCTGCTGGCGGTGACCGTGCTGACCTCGATGGACGGCAACGACCTGCGTTCGATGGGCATCTCCGGCGAACCGGAAAATATCGTCGTCGAACGTGCGCTCGCTGCGCAGGCCGCCGGCATCGACGGCGTGATCGCCTCGGGCCTCGAGGCCGCGCCGATCCGCGCGGCCACCGGCCCGGGCTTCTCCATCGTCTGCCCCGGCATCCGCCCCGGCGGCCCGGCCGGCGACGACCAGAAGCGCAGCGTCGGCGTCGCCCAGGCCTTCCGCGACGGCGCCGATGCCATCGTGGTCGGCCGCCCGATCCGCCAGGCACCGGACCCGGCGGCGGCGGCGGCGGCGATCCAGCGCGAGATCGCCCAGGCTCTTGGCGTTTAGGATCAAACAGTTACATTGTGGAACTTCAAGTGTTGCCGAAGGTTCGCGGCAGCGCTAGGATGGCCGCCGTCCGGCAGTGCCGGAACCGTGCCACAACACGATGTCCACCGGCCCCTGGCCGGCTTGAGGGAGGCTTCGGGCCTCCCTTTTTTATTGCCCGGCGCCTTGCCGGGGCCCGCCGGCTCCCGCCACACTCGGCGCGGACCACCGGAGGCCACCCATGTCGCGACCGCACCGCCTGCACCACCGGCACGCTGCCATGTCGTGGGCTCCGCCGTTGCTGCTGGCGCTGCTGCTCGGGGCGTGCGGACGCGAACCGGTCCCGGACGAACTCCCCGGCGCGGCCAGCGAGCCCGCCGGCGCGGTGCGGCTGCTGGCCGAGCACGTGCGCCGCAACGACCTGCAGGCCTTCGCCCGCGACGCGCTGCCGGCAGAGGAGCACGCCCGCCTGGCCGAGGCCTGGGCCGAAGGCCGCAGCCGCTGGCCACTGACCGAGCTGCCGCTGGACGAGCAGGTCGGGCCGATGCTGGCGGCCCTGTCGGTGCCCGGTTCGGAGCAGGAGCTGCGCCAGGCCTTCGACCGCCAGCTCGCCGGCCAGGACGCCGCCCTGCGCGACGCCGCCCGCAGCCTGGCCCTGTTCGGCACCCAGTACATCAGGACCCAGGGCGACTACAGCGACGAGGAACGCGCCCACTACGTGCAGGTGGTGGCGGCCCTGTCGGCGTGGTCGACCACCGCGCCGCTGGGCAGCCGCGACCGCGGCCATGCCGCCATCGACCGCCTCGCCGCCGCCGCCCGCGCCACCGGCCTGCCCGGCGACGAGGCGCTGGCCGCGGCCGGCATGGAGGAAAGCCTGCGCCGGCTCGGACCGTTCGCCGCCGCGCTCAAGGAAGTGCTGGCCGACTACGGCCTGGACCTGGACCAGAGCCTGGCCGACCTGCGCACCGGCCTGGTCGAGGAGGACGGCGACCACGCCAAGGTGCGCGTGCACTATCCGCTGGCCGGCGCCGAGATCGACACCACGGTCAGCCTGACCCGCCGCAACGGCCGCTGGTACCTGACCGACTACCTTGAACACGCCGCCTCGCTGCTGGCCGAACCGGCCGGCGCGCCTGCCACCGGGGCCCCGGCCCTGCCCGGCCTGCCGGCCCCGCCGCCGGCCCAGCCACCGGACGGACCGGCCGCTGGGCGATAATCCCGCCATGCCAGAACAGAATCCCCTGCCGTTCCCCGAGTCCCAGGGCAATCCGTCCGCGGACAGCGGGGCGGCCAAGACCCCCGCCGGCGCCGAGTCCGTGGTGCCGACGCCGCCCGCGCAGCGCCCGACGCCCCCGGCGCGGCGCCCGCTGTGGGCCCGCTTCATGGGCTGGCTGGCCAGTCCCTGGCTGGACCTGAAGCTGGAGCCGGCCGACCTGGGCGAGCACACCGGCGACCCGCGCCCGGTCTGCTACGTGCTCGAGAGCTACGGCCTGTCCAACGCGCTGATCCTGGACAAGGCCTGCCGCGAGGCCGGCCTGCCTTCGCCGCTGGTGCCGCTGCCGCGCGACCCGACCGGGCGCAAGCGCGCCTACGTGGCGCTGTCGCGCCGCAACGCCGCGCCGCTGATCCCGGACCAGCGCCCGGCCAGGCGCACCCATTCCGATTCGATGGCCCGCCTGCTGCAGGCGCACCGCGCCGACCCGGCGCTGGACGTGCGCCTGGTGCCGGTGTCGATCTTCGTCGGCCGCGCGCCGGAGCGGCAGAGCGGCTGGTTCTCGGTGCTGTTCTCCGAGAACTGGGCGCTGGTCGGCCGCTTCCGCCGGCTGCTGGCGATCCTGATCAACGGCCGCGACACCCTGGTCCGCTTCGCCGAGCCGATCTCCCTGCGCGAGAGCGTGGACGAGGGCCTGTCGCCCGAGCGCACCGTGCGCAAGCTGCAGCGCGTGCTGCGCGCGCACTTCCGCCGGATCCGCGCCGCGGTCATCGGCCCGGACCTGTCGACCCGGCGCCTGCTGGTCGACAAGGTGCTGGCCGCCGACACCGTGCGCGAGGCGATCGCCGACCAGGCCAGGCGCGACGGCACCCGCCCGGCCGAGGCCTGGAAGAAGGCCCACGCCTACGCCTGGGAAATCGCCGCCGACTACTCGCACCCGGTGGTGCGTTCGGCCAGCTTCATCCTCACTCCGGTGTGGAACAAGATCTACCGCGGCGTGCTGGTCCACCACCTGGACCGCCTGAAGGAGGTCGCGCCCGGCCACGAAGTGGTCTACGTGCCCTGCCACCGCAGCCACATGGACTACCTGCTGCTGTCGTACCTGTTGTACGAACGCGGCATCGTGCCGCCGCACATCGCCGCCGGCATCAACCTCAACCTGCCGGTGGTCGGCACCATCCTGCGCAAGGGCGGTGCGTTCTTCATGCGCCGCAGCTTCCGCGGCAACCCGCTGTACTCGGCGGTGTTCACCGAGTACGTGGCGCAGCTGGTGTCCGGCGGCTACTCGCTGGAGTACTTCATCGAGGGCGGGCGCTCGCGCACCGGCCGGCTGCTGCAGCCCAAGGGCGGCATGATCGCGATGACCGTGCGCGCCTACCTGCGCCAGCCGACCCGCCCGGTGCTGTTCCAGCCGGTCTACATCGGCTACGAGAAGCTGATGGAGGGCAACAGCTACCTGGACGAGCTGTCGGGCAAGCCCAAGGAGAAGGAGTCGATCTGGTCGCTGCTGTGGGGCATCCCCAAGGTGCTGCGCAGCAACTACGGCCAGGTGGTGGTGAACTTCGGCGAGCCGATCGAGCTGGGCAAGGTGCTGGCCGAGCGCGCGCCGTCCTGGGACGGCCGCCCGCTGCCGGAGGACGAGAAGCCGGGCTGGCTGGCCGAAACCGTCGACGCACTGGCGCAGAAGATCCAGGTGCACGTCAACAGCGCCGCCGACGTCAACCCGATCAACCTGCTGGCGCTGGCGATCCTGTCCACGCCCAAGCACGCGATGGGCGAGGCCGACCTGCTGGCGCAGATCGCCCTGTCCAAGACCCTGCTGTCGGAAATCCCGTACTCGGCGCGCTTCACCGTCACCCCGCACACGCCCGAGGAGATCGTCGCCCACGGCGAGGAGATCGGCGTGCTGCGGCGCATCCCGCACCCGCTGGGCGACGTGCTGAGCGTGGACGACGACACCGCGGTGCTGCTGTCGTACTTCCGCAACAACGTCGCCCACCTGTTCACCGCCTCGTCGTGGATCGCGGTGTGCTTCCAGCACAACCGGCGGATGAGCCGGCGCACCCTGGTGCGGCTGGGCCGCACCGTGTACCCGTTCCTGCAGGCCGAGCTGTTCCTGCCGTGGACCGAGGAGGAGTTCGGCGGGCGCCTGGAGCGGATCACCGACGTGTTCGTGCGCGAGGGCCTGCTGCAGCAGGTCAACGACGAGGAAGACGGCATCCTGCAGCGCAAACAGGGCCAGAGCGACGAGGTGTTCCGCCTGCGCGCGATCGGCCACACCCTGCAGCAGGCGTTCGAGCGCTACTACATCGCCATCTCGGTGCTGGTGAAGAACGGCCCCGGCACGCTCGGCGCCGCCGAGCTGGAAAGCCTGTGCCAGCTGGCCGCGCAGCGGCTGAGCCTGCTCTACGCCGAGGCCGCGCCGGAGTTCTTCGACAGGAGCCTGTTCCGCGGCTTCATCCAGAAGCTGCGCGAGATGAGGCTGGTGTGGCCGGACCAGAACAGCAAGCTGCTGTTCGACGAACGCCTGGACGTGTGGGCCAAGGACGCGAAGATGATCCTCGGCCGCGAGCTGCGCCACACCATCGAGCGCGTCAGCCCCGAGGCGGCGCGGCCGGAAACCGAGGCGGCAGCGCCTGCCGAGTGACGGGCGCGCGCGGCGCGGCCGTCGCTCGGCAGATCAGTCGGCGCCATGGCTGCGCAGAAAGCCCTGCGCCACCCGCGCCGACTGCTCATGCGCGGCATACGTGCGATTTGCGTCGGCCTCGCTGTAGCCCTGTGCGATGGCGCGCTTATACATGGTGTAGTACTCGAAGGCTTGGCCGCACAAGGCGTACAGCTGCTGGTCCGGACCGCCGGTCAGGGCCTTCTGTCGGTAATTGCCCTCGGTAAACCCGGCGCAGGCGCCGGTAGCGAGGCTGGGCCGGGTCGGATAGCCCGTCTGCGTGCCAGCGCCCGCCAACGTGGAAGGCAACGACGTGCTACTGGCACCGAACAGGACATCGGCCGTGGAGCCCAGCGATGCCGCCGCCGCGCTGTCCGGGTTGAACACCTGGGCCCCCTTCAGCGCCCCGCCGAGCACCTGTTCGTTGCTGCCACCGCCGGCCGCCATCATTGAAGCGCCCACCGTCGCGCCGACCAGGGCGCGCATGAAGCCGCCGCCTTCTCCCTTACTCTGCTGCTCGAGTTGCCGTTCGCGCTGCACCTGCGCGAGCTGGGCCCGTGCCTGGTCCATTCGCTGGCGCGCAAGGCCCTTGGCGTTGGCAGCTGGGACCAGCTCGGCATGCCGGTGTTCCAGTTTGGTTGTGAACAGGCCGGTGTCGGTCGTCACGCGCACCCTGCGGCCGTCCTGGACGAGTACTTGCTCAGTGCCAAGCGTGCTGACGCGGCGGCGTCCCTTCCGGTCGAACTCCACGCTGTTGAAGACGAGCTGGCCGTTGCTGCCCAAGGTGAACTGGCTCTCCGGGTGCGCCCCGGAGGCCCAGGATTTCGGGAACGCCCTGTAGCGGCCGAGCGCACGGTCGAACCGGTAGAGCATCCGCAGGTTCATTCCATACTCGCCGACCGAGCCGGATTCGATCAGCAGGTCCTTGCCCGGACCGCAGGAGTGGTAGCTCGAATAGCTGGCGTGGCCACCATCGTGGGTCAACACATACGCCTTCCCGTCCAACGCGGCCACGACCGTTTGATAGCGTGCCGCCGCCGTTTCCCCGGAAGCGCTCCATGCCAGCGGGGCGACATCGACGTGTCGCAGGTGCGTGGTGGACGCGACGATCTTGCCGACCGTCTCCGCCGTCCCCGGCTCGAGCCCGCCCTTTGCGGCGGCCCGCTGCGCGTGGTCGCGGGCCAGCACCTGGTTGCCCAGGTGGCTGTACAGCTCGGCCAGGCTGGCGTGGGCCTTGCCCGTTTTCATCGCCACCGCCGCCTGCTCCCAGGCGTCGATCGCGTGACAGTAGTTGTCGGCCCCATACTCCACCACGCCGACCGCGAATAGCGCATCCTCGTCACCCTGGTCGGCCGCCTTGCGGAACCAGTACAGCGCGTGGCTGCGGTCCTGCGCCACCCCGGTGCCGTTCCAGTACTTCACGGCCAGGTTGTACTGGCCTTTCGCGTTACCCATCTCGGCAAGCTTGCGGTACCAGAAGACCGACTGGTCGAGGTCCACGCCGACGCCCTCACCCTTTCCGTAGATCCAGGCGAGCCTGCCGATCGAACTTTCGTCGTCCTGGGCCGCGGCCTTGCGGTACCACGCAATCGCCTGTGCCGGATCCTTGGCCACCCCCTCGCCCAGCTCGTAGGCAAGGCCGACCGCGTACTGGGCGAAGCGGTCACCCTTGTCGGCAGCCTTGCGGTTCCAACGGAGGGCCGCAACCGGGTCCTTTTCCACGCCCGTGCCTTCCCACAGCATTGCGGCAAACAGGCGCTGGGCGAACGAACTGCCCTTCTCAGCCCCCTTCCGGTACCAGGCAGCCGCCTGCTCCACGTCCGTGCTGGCGCCAGCCAAGGCGTAGCGATGCATGCTTCCCAGCCATGCCATCGCGGTAGCGTTGCCCTGCCCGGCAAGGGCCAGCAGGCGCGCCGGCACGTCGTCGGCCACCGCCTGGTCGCGCCAGCGCGTGGCCTCGGCTTCGCTGACCGGACCGTAGCTGTCGTTCTGCCAGGTCCGTTGCGTCATCATCGCGGCGAATCCGTTGCCGGCAAGCGCCAGCTCCTGCACGGCGGTGCGGTCCTTCGGAAAGCCGTCCAGAAAGGCGCGATGTGCGGCGGCGAGCGCGTTGACGTCGTTCGGCGCGGCGTGCGCCGCTGATTGCAGGCACGCCAGCAGCACCAGAACGATGCCCACGAGGCGGATCGCTTCCGTCATCGCGAGGCCAAGAACGGTCCCTCCCGCTGATTGCTCCCGACGCGACCGGCGCGCGGCCGCCAAACGCTCCTGGTTGTGCATGCCGTCCCCTGTGGAATGTCCCCACCACAGTTGAAGGCAGGAAGCGCGGGCAAAGACACTCCCAGGCCGGACTTGACAGGACCGAAGGCGGCGTGCCGATACCGCAAGACCCTGCGACGGGCATGGATGACCGGGCCGTGCGGCAGTCCACGACCCAGGTCCGGCGGCGACCGGGCCGTCAGGCCGGCTGGTCGGGGATCAGCATGCTCTCCAGCCGCGCGATGCAATCCTTGAGCTGCAGCTTGCGCTTCTTCAGCCGCTTCACCAGCAGGTCGTCGGCGGCGTTGGCCGCGCAGCGCTCGATCTCCGCGTCCAGTTCGCGGTGCTCACGGCGCAGTTCGGCCAGTCGTTGGGCGAGTCCTGACAGGGAGGTGGTTTCCACCCGCCAAGCATACCGCGCAAGCCGTGACCGGGGTCATGGCGGCGCGGGCAGGCGGGCGGCTAGAGTCGGCAGGCGGGCAGCGGCCCGCGACGACTCTTTACCCGGGGAAAACCATGAAGCCTGCTGCCAGGCGCCCGCTCGCGGCGCTGGTGCTCCTGTATGCCTGTTCCAATGCCCACGCCGCCGACACGGTGGGCTTCTACCAGACGCACCGTGACCGGCTGCAGGGCATGCCAACGCATGTGGTGCTGCTCGACGACGAGCTGCGTACCCAGCTGCCCTACGGCAACTCGGGCATCGACCCGGGATGGCGGCAGTCGCTGGTGCAGACCACCATCGACAACACCCTGGCGACAGTGCCGGGAATCTCGATGGGGCAGGCAATGGCCGCCGGCGCCGTCGGCGGGCTGCTGGGCGCGGCGCTCGCCGCCAAGGCGGCCGAGGTCGAGGCGGAAGCCAGGGTCGAGCCCGCCCACAACCTGCTGCGCGAAGCCGGTTGTCCCTTGCCGGTCGGCGACCAGTTGGCGCAGGCCGTGGGCGCGGGCCTGCTCGCCGGCATCGGCGGGCCGGCGTCGCAACCGAAGGTCGCGACGCTGGGCCCAAAGCAGGACGTCGACGACGTCGTCGACCGCAAGTCCGAACGGCGCGTCCTGACGGCCAGTTCCAGCATCACCCGGACTTCTCGACGGTGGTGACGTCGCTGAAGATCGACGTCTACTCCGCCGCCATCGAGGGGGCCGACCGGCGCTGGGAGACCCGGCCCGTGCGCACCGACCGGCTGGTCGTGGCATCGGACCAGGTGCGCATCGAACCCAAGACCCAGGACGACATCGACGCCCTGGTCAAGGCCGAGAACGAGCGGTTCGCCGCCGGCCCGACCCAGGACCTGATCGCGAAGGCCAACGCCGGCGACCGCGCCGCGCGCAAGAAGGCCCTCAAGGAACAGTGGCGGCACGACTTCCGCCTGAAGGAGGCGCGCCAGACGAACTGGACCCCGGCCACCGCGGCACTGAAGCACGCCGGCATCTGGGTCGCCGACGACTGCAGCCTGCTCACCGGGGCCCTGCGCTCCAACAACGCGGAGCTGGAGCGGATGCTGGTCGCGCTGCATGACGGCAGCCTGCCCGGGCAGGAGCTGGCCGGGGACGAAGGCAAGATCGACATCATGCAGCCGCTGCCCGGCGAGCAGGACGGCGTGCGCATGGTCAATCCACTGCCCGGCAACACCTTCCTGTCCAGGCGGGGTGGCGACTACGCCTCGCTGGCCCACCTCTACACCTGGTACGAGCCCTGACCGGCGCCATTGCATCCACGCCGGGCACGGAGCCCGGCGTGGCCGGCCGGTGGCCGGGAGCCGCGCCGGTACAATAGCGGCCATGCCAGCCGTCCTTCCCCTGCCCGAACCTTCTTCCCGCCGCGCCGACCCGCGCGTGGCCCACCGCGAACAGAGCAAGCTGGCCAAGCGCCTGCGCCGCCAGGTCGGCCAGGCGATCGCCGACTTCGGCATGATCGAGGCCGGCGACAAGGTCATGGTCTGCCTGTCCGGGGGCAAGGACAGCTACACCATGCTCGACGTCCTGCTGCAGCTGCAGCGCAAGGCGCCGGTACCGTTCGAGCTGGTGGCGGTGAACCTGGACCAGAAGCAGCCGGGCTTCCCCGAGCACGTGCTGCCGGACTACCTGTCCTCGATCGGCGTGCCGTTCCACATCATCGAGCAGGACACCTACTCGGTGGTCAGCCGGGTGGTGCCGGAAGGCAAGACCATGTGCTCGCTGTGCTCGCGCATGCGCCGCGGCGCGCTGTACGCGTACGCGGCCGAGCACGGCTTCACCAAGATCGCGCTGGGCCATCACCGCGACGACATGGTCGCCACCTTCTTCCTCAACCTGTTCCACCACGCCAAGCTGTCGGGCATGCCGCCGAAGCTGCTGTCCGACGACGGCCGCCACGTGGTGATCCGGCCGCTGGCCTACGTGCGCGAGGCGGACATCGTCGAGTACGCGGCCGCGCGCCAGTTCCCGATCATCCCCTGCAACCTGTGCGGCAGCCAGGAGAACCTGCAGCGCAAGCAGGTCGGGCTGATGCTGCGGCAGTGGGAGCGCGAGTCGCCCGGCCGCATCGAGACGATCGCCCGGGCGCTGGGCGACATCCGCCCCTCGCAGCTGGCCGACCCGAAGCTGTTCGACTTCCTCGGCCTGGGCCACCGCGAAGGCGCCGCGCGCGCCGATGCCCACGCCTGGCTGGCCGGCACGCCGCACGAGGACGAGCCGCCCACATCCGCCTGAGCGCGCGTCGCGAACCCTGCGACCGCTTCCTGCCCTGATGCACGGCGCCGTCCGGCGCCTGCCCCGCTTCCGATCCTGGATCCCGAATGTTCTTCCGCAACCTGACCTTCTTCCGCTTTCCCACCGCCCACGATTTCTCCCAGCTCGACGAACTGCTCCCGGAAGCCGCGCTCAAGCCGGTCGGCCCGCTGGAACTGTCCTCCAGCGGCTTCATCTCCCCGTTCGGCCGCGGCGACGAGGCGCTGTCGCACCGCATCGGCAATTCCATCTGGCTGGCCGTGGGCAGCGAGAACAAGCTCCTGCCCGGCTCGGTGGTCAACGACCTGCTGGCGCAGAAGGTCGCCGAGATCGAGGAGAAGGAAGGCCGCAAGCTCGGCGGCAAGGCGCGCAAGCGGCTCAAGGACGACCTGCTGCACGAGCTGCTGCCGCGCGCCTTCGTGAAGAGCTCGCGCACCGACGCGCTGCTGGACCTGGAGCACGGCTTCCTCGCCGTCGACACCTCCTCGCGCAAGACCGCCGAAGCGGTCGCTTCGGAAATCCGCCGCGCGATGGGCAGCTTCCCGGCGATCCCGCCGAATGCGGAAGTGGCGCCGCGCAGCGTGCTGACCGGCTGGATCGCCGGCGAGCCGCTGCCGGAAGGCCTGTCGCTGGGCGAGGAATGCGAGCTGAAGGACGCGATGGATGGCGGCGCGGTGGTGAAGGCGCAGAACCAGGAGCTGATCAGCGACGAGATCGCCAAGCACCTGGAGTCTGGCAAGCAGGTGACCAGGCTGGCGCTGAACCTCGACGACCACGTCTCCTTCGTCCTCGGCGAGGACCTGGGCGTGCGCAAGCTGAAGTTCCTCGAGGGCGCGGTCGACCAGCTGGAAAGCACCGAGCGCGACGACCTGCGCCAGGAGCTGGACGCGCGCTTCGCGCTGCTCGCCGGCGAGGTGCGCCGCCTGTTCCTGGTGCTGGAGTCGGCGCTGAAGCTGAGCAGGGCCGAGAGCTGAATACGCAAGGCCGTTCGCCGGGAACGGTCTTGCTTGCTGCCACCGCGGGCGGGGACTAGGCTGGGCCACACCCTGCCAGGGAGGCACCCCGATGAAGACGCTGTCGCTGTCCGTCGTGCTCGCCGCCGCTTTCGCATCGCCCGCGCACGGCTCGGAACCACAGTCGCCCGCGGCCGACGGGTCGGTCCATGTCATCCCGGCGCTGTACTCGCCCCCGATCGTCACCCACTCCGGTCGCCAGTTCATCGCGCGCTGCGACGACGAGGCGTTCGCCCGGACGCGCTATCCGGAAGGCCTGGCCGAGCAGTGCGAGCGCCTGCTGGGCCTCTGGCATCGCGAAGCCGCCCTCCGCGAGCATCCGGTCGGCGCCTCGGCGCCACCGATCCCCGACCGGAATGCGCTGCGGTTCTCGCACATGTTCCCGAAGGTCGCCGCGCATCCGGCGCCGCAGCAGCCCTCCCGGAATCGTTAAGCCTGGCCGGCACGGCCAGTCCGCGCCAAAGCACGGCGCGAAGGCGCTTTGCGCCTAGAATCTGCGCATGCCGTCGCCGCTCTCCCGACTGTTCGCCCGCACGCCGCAACGCGTGCAGCGCGACACGCTGGAACTCGAGCTCGACGACGGCCGCCGCATCGAGGTGCAGCGCGTGCGCGATCCGCGCGCACGCCGGCTGCGCCTGAGCGTGGACGAACGCGGTGCGCGCCTGACCCTGCCGGTGCGCGCCAGCCTGGTGTCCGGCGACCGCTTCCTGCACGAACACCGCGACTGGCTGGCGATGCAGCTGGATCGCCACCTGCCGGAGGACGGCAGCGCGGTCGCCCTGGTGCCCTGCGAAACCGCCTTGCTACCGCTGCGTGGCGGCGAGGTCCCTGTGCACTGGAGCCAGGGCCGGTGCCTGCGCATCGCCCGCGATGAGGCCGGCATCCATGTCCAGCTCACCGCACGCACGACCGACGCCAGCCTGCGCCGTGCGCTGCGCGCGTTCTACGAGGCCGAGGCGCGCGCCGACGTCGGCCGCTGGTTGCCGCGTTACCTGGCCGGGCTGCCGCGCGCGCCGCGCCAGCTGCGCTTGAAGGTGATGTCCTCGCAATGGGGTTCGCTGGCCCCGGACGGCAGCCTCGCCCTGGACCTGGCGCTGGTCCTGGCCCGGCCTCCGGCCTTCGAGTACGTGCTGGTGCACGAGCTGTGCCACCTGCTGCAGGCCAACCACTCGCCGGCGTTCTGGGCCGAGGTCGAGGCCCGCTTCCCGGACTGGCGCGACGAGCGCGCCTACTTCCACCGCGAAGGCCGCCGCCTCAAGGCGACCCTGCGGACCCTGCTGGTCGGCTGATCCGCCCGGCCGCGCGCGGCGCGCTAGGATGGCCCGGTCCATACCGGGAGCCCCTGATGACGCCGTCGTCTCGCACCGTGCTGTCCGCCGCGCTTGCCACCCTCCTGCTGTGCGCCTGCAAGGGCGCGCCCGAGGAACCCGCCGCCCCGGATGCCCCTGCGGCCCCGGAAGCGCCGGCTACCACCGCCACGACGTCCGGCATCCATCCGTCCTGCCCGGCCGAACCCGGCACCGCGCCACGCGGCGACCTGGTCGCCACCCGCATCGCCGCCGCCGACGGCGATGGCAGCAAGGGCCTGTACGAAGGCCCGGTGTGGACCGGCGGCGCGCTGTACTTCTCCGACTTCACCTTCGACGAGGGCTTCCCCTCGAAGATCCGCCGGCTCACCGCCGACGGCCGCCTGGAGACGGCGATCGATCCCAGCGGCAGCAATGGCCTGGCCCTGGGCGACGACGGCGCGCTGCTCGCCGCCACCCACGACCGCAAGGAAATCTCCCGCTTCGACCTGGTCGACGGTTCGCGCATCCGCATCGTCGGCGAGTTCGAAGGCCAGCCGTTCAACTCGCCCAACGACCTGGTCGCCAGCGCCGACGGCACGATCTGGTTCACCGATCCGGATTTCCAGCGCGCGGCCGCGCCGGGCGGGCAGGAGCGTACCCGCGTCTACCGCGTCGGCACCGACGGCGTGGTCTCGGTGGTCGACGACACGCTGCGCAACCCCAACGGCATCGCCCTGTCGCCCGACGGCCGCACCCTGTACGCGGCCGGCGGCGAAGAGAATGGCGTACTGCGCGCGTATCCGCTGGTGGACGGCAGGCCAGATGGCAGCCATCGCGACCTGGTCAGCGACGCGGTGATCCCCGACGGCCTGGCCGTGGACTGCCTCGGCAACATCTACCTCACCGAGCACACGCGCCGGCGCGTGCGCGTGGTCTCGCCGCAGGGCGAGGCGCTGGCGACGATCGCGGTGGACGCCAACCTCACCAATGCCACCTTCGGCGGCGAGGACCGGCGCACGCTCTACCTCACCGGCGCCGGTTCGGTGTGGTCGATCGGGCTGGACGTGGCCGGCCTGCCGTACTGAGGACGCATCCGTCACGCACGCGCGGCATGCGCGGCGGATGCAGCCGGCGCCCAAAGAAAAAGCCCCGCCGAAGCGGGGCTTTTCCGTGTGCGACGCGTGGGACCCGATCAGAACTTGTAGTTGATCGAAGCCGCCAGGATGTCGCCACCGACGTCGTAACGGCCCTGCAGCGTGCTGCCGGTCGGCGACACCAGGTTCACCGCCGGGTCGTTGGTGAACAGGTGGGTATAGCCGAAGTTGTATTCGACCTTCTCCGACGGGGTCCAGCCGAGGCCGAACGACAGCCACTTGCGGGTCACGTCCGGGACGCGGATGTCGCGGTGCGCGTAGCTGGTCGGGGTCTCGTCGTAGGCCACGCCGGCACGCAGGGTCACCGTGTCGGACAGCTTGTACTCGGTACCGATCGAGCCGAAGGTGGTGTCGTTGTAGTTGAACTCCAGCACGGCATCCGGCTGGTTGGAGGCGAAGTCGACGGTCACCTGGTCGAACGACGGGCTCCACGCGGTGCGCGACAGGTCGGCCATCACCATCCAGCGGTCGTTGAGCGCATGGGTGATGCTGAAGTTGAACACCGCCGGCAGGGTCAGGGTGGCGCGACCGCTGGTGTCGACGTACTGGCCCGGGGCGACCAGGCCCAGCACGGCCGCGGCATTGGCCGGGACGTCGAAGTTGGCCTTGCCGCCGGTGATCTTGTGCTCGACCTTGGAGCGGTAGGTGAAGGCCAGGTTGGTGCCTTCGACCGGGGTCACGGTCGTGCCCACCACGAAGCCCCAGGCGTTGTTGTCGCCTTCGATGGTCATCGTGCCGTCGGCGTTGCCCGGGCGGAAGCCCAGCTGCGCGCCGCCCGGCTGGGCGTAGATCGCGGTACCGAAGTCGATCGCGCTGCTCAGCTCGATGGTCAGGTGCTCGACGAACACGCTGGCGCCGAAGGAGACGTACGGATTGACGTCGTACGAGAACGCGGCGCCCAAGTCGACCGCCTTCAGGTCGGTCTTGATGCCGTGGTAGCGACCGACCCAGTCGCTGTCGTATTCGGTCTTGAAGCCGAACGGGGCGGTCACCGACAGGCCGAAGTGCATGTTGTCCTCGGCGCCGAACGGCACGTGGAAGTACGCCGCCGGGACCGGGGCGATCATGCCGGCATCGCCGCCGTTGCCGCCGGTGACCGGGGTGCCGGTGCCGGGGCCGGTCGGGCCGACGTGGCGGGCGCCGAACTTCTCGAACTCGGCCGAGAAGCTGATCGCGCTCAGGTCGGCCTGCAGCTGGCGGCCGTCGAGCAGGCGCATCGAGGCGGGGTTGGTGGCCACGACCGAGGCGTCGCCGGGGGCGCTGGTGGAGCCGGCGAACGCGCGGCCCAGGCCCTTGGCGCTGTTCTCCTTCAGCTGGAAGGCGGCGGCGTGGGCGTGGCCGCATGCCAGCGCACCGGCGATGCCGAGGGCCAGCACGGAAAAGCGGGTGAAGCTGTGGGCGTAATGCATGTTGCGCTCTCTCTCCGGGTACGTGTTTGTTGTTGTCACCAGCGTCGGCGGATCGCCCTTCCGGACCCCCATCATCGGAGCCCTTCCCCCCGACATACGACGCCGTACTGGAATATAACCATGCTTTTAACTTGGAAATAACGCTGCAGTGCAGTAAAAGTTGCCGCACTGCAGCGGACAAGCTTGCCGCTGATCGGCGATATTGACGGCATGTTTGTATCGCTGCCGTCACGACGCAAACCCTCGCCGCGCTGGGCCACCCCCCTGCTGTTCGCCGCCCTGTGGCTGGCCTTCCTGTGGTCGCTGGGCCGCCCGGACGAGGCCCGGCACGCCCTCTGGCTGGCCTGGGGAGCCCTGGGACGGGGCCTCGGCGGCGGGGTCGCCTGGCTGGCGGCGCTGCAGGACGGCAGCGTCTCGCGCCTGTTCACCGCCCTGTTCCTGCACGCCGACTGGGCCCACCTGCTGGGCAACCTGGTGTTCCTGCTGATCTTCGGCCTGCCGGCCGAGCGGACCATGGGGGCCTGGCGCTTCCTGCTGCTGTTCCTGCTTGGCGGGGCGGTGGCCAACCTGGCCGCGGTCATGGCCATCGGCAACCCGGACCAGGTGGTGATCGGCGCCAGTGGCGCGGTTTCGGCGGTGATCGGCGCCTATCTGGCGCTGTTCCCGTCGGCCCGGCTGGGGGTGGTGCTGCCGCTGGGGCTGTTCCTGGAGTTCGTGCGCGCGCCGGCGTTCCTGCTGATCGGGATCTGGGCGGCCCTGCAGGTGCTGTTCGCCTACATCGGCCCGGCCTTCGGCGCGGTGGCCTGGGCGGCCCACGTGGCCGGCTTCCTGTTCGGGGTGGTGTTCGCCCTGGCGGTGCGCGCGGGCATCGCCCGGCGCCTGCGGCGGCAGCGCGGCTACTGAGGCCGGCCCTTGGATTCGGGGCGGCCGCGCCCCATCTTTGCGTCCCCTCCGGAGATCATCGCGCCCATGGCCAAGCCGCTGTACAAGGTGACCTTCCTCAACCACGGCAAGGTGTACGAGCTCTACGCCCGGCACGTGGCCGGCAGTTCGCTGTGGGGGTTCACCGAGGTCGGCGAGCTGGTGTTCGACGTGCACGAAGGCCTGGTGGTCGACCCCACCGAGGAGCGGCTGCGCGACGAGTTCGGCAACACGAAGATGCTGCACCTGCCGATGCAGAGCATCGTCCGGGTCGAGGAAGTGGAGCGGAAAGGCCAGTCGGCGATCCGCGACGCGGCCACCGGCGAGAAGGTGGTCACCCCGTTCCCGCTGCCGGCCAAGCCGCCGCGCTGAGGCCGGTCGCTCACCGCGACGGCGTTCATCACCGCCCGACCAGCGAATCCCTCCCCGCCCCGCGTCACGACCGCGGCGCCGGCTGTCCCCGGCTCAGTGCGCCTGCGCGCCCGCCTTCGACGCCGCCACCGGCGCGCCCCTGGCGAGCTTCTTCAGTTCCGCCAGCGCGGCGGTGATCGGCTGGTCGCCGGGCAGCGGCAGGCCGGGCCGGTAGTCGGCCGCGTCCTCGTCGTCGCCGCGCAGGTGGCCCGGCAGCCGGGCCTCGCTGATGCTGGCGATGCTCGCCGGCATGTCGGGCGCCTGCACCAGCGCCGGATCCGGCGACAGCTCGGTGTCCGGGACGATGCCGCTGGCCTGGATCGAGCGGCCGCTGGGCGTGTAATAGCGCGCGGTGGTCAGCTTCACCGAATCGCCGTTGTCCAGCGGCAGCAGGGTCTGCACCGAGCCCTTGCCGAAGGTGCGGCTGCCGACGATGCGCGCGCGTTCGTTGTCGCGCAGGGCGCCGGCCAGCACTTCGGCCGCGCTCGCCGAGCCCGCGTCGACCAGCACCACTACCGGCGCGCCCTTGAGGCGGTCGCCCGGGGTGGCGTCGAAGCGGGTGTCGCTGATCGGGATGCGGCCGCGCGTACTGACGATGCCGCCGCGGTCGAGCAGGTCGTCGGCCACCTGTACCGCGGCGGTCAGCAGTCCGCCCGGGTTGCTGCGCAGGTCCAGCACCAGGCCGCGCAGGTTGCCGCCGGCCTTGGCCTGCAGCTGGTCGACGTGCTTCTGGAAATCGGCGCCGGTGTCGGCCTGGAAGGTGCTGATGCGGACGTAGCCGTAGCCCGGTTCGAGCATGCGGCTGCGCACGCTGGTGACCTTGATGGTCTCGCGCTGCAGGGTCACGTCGAACGGCTTGTCGCGGCCTTCGCGCACCAGGGTGATGGTGACCTTGCTGCCGGGCGCGCCGCGCAGCGGTTCCATGCCCTCGACTTCGGCGATCGGCTTGCCGTCGATGGCGATGATGGTGTCGCCGGCGAGGATGCCGGCGCGCGCGGCCGGGGTGTCGTCGATCGGGGCGATCACCTTGAGGGTGTTGTCCTGCTGCTGCTGCAGTTCCACGCCGATGCCGTCGTAGGCGCCGCTGGTCTGCTCGTCGAAGGATTCGGCGGCGGCCTTGTCGAGGTAGGCGCTGTGCGGATCCAGGTCCATCAGCAGGCCGCGGATCGCCGACTGCATCAACTCGCGGTCCTCGACCGGGTCGACGTAGGCTTCCTTGACCGCGTTGTAGACCGCCACGTAGCGGCGGATCTCCGCCAGCGGCACGCGCGAGCTGGCCGCGGCGGCGGATTCGTTGGCATCGGGATCGTCGCTGGCCGGGACCGGGGCCTCGGCCGGAGCCGTGGCGGGCGGCTCGCCCGCCGGCGCTTCACCGGAGGCGGCGTCCCCAGGCGCGTCGTCGCCCGGCGCGGCCTCGTCCGCCGGCGCCCGCGCCGGGTCTTCCACCGACACCGGAGGCTGTCCAGGCGCCGGCTGCTGGGCGAGGACGGACGCGGCCGGCAGCAGGGCCAGCGCCAGGGCCGGCGACAGCAGGAGCGGAAGACGACGCATGCAGGACTCCGGTAGCGCTCGAGGCGCGTTCGTCCCGATTATGCGTCAAGGCCGGCCGAATGCCGCTTGAACCCGGCCGGCCCCGCGCGGCGCCTGCTTCAGCGCCGCTGCAGCCAGGTCGAGGGGTCCACCGGCTGGCCGTTGCGGCGCAGCTCGAAGTACAACGCCGGGCGGCCGTGGCCGCCGGAATTGCCGACCTTCGCCACCGCCTCGCCGCGGCGCACACGCGCGCCGGCGTCGCGCAGCAGGCTTTCGTTGTGCGCGTACAGGCTCATGTAGCCGTTGCCGTGGTCGATGATCAGGATCAGGCCGTAGCCGGTCATCCACTCGGAAAACACCACCGTGCCGTCGGCCACGGCGGTGACCGGGCTGCCGAGCGCGGCGCCGATCAGCACGCCGTTGCTGGTACGTCCATCCGGAAGGCGGCCGCCGTAACGCGCCAGCAGTTCGCCGGTGGCCGGCCAGCCGAGACCGCCGACCTTCGGTGGCGGCGCGGCCGAGGCCACCTTCGGCGGGACCTTGCCTGGCGAGGTCGTCCCCGCCCTGGCCGCGTCGCGCTTTTCCTGCGCCTCGCGGGCGGCGGCGGCACGGCGCTCGGCAGCGGCGCGGGCAGCGGCCGCGCGCAGGTTGGCGAGCAGGGTCTCGAGCGATTTCACGTCCTGGCCCAGCGCCTTCTCGCGCGCCTCGCGGTCGCCGTAACGCTGCTCCAGCTCGCCCACCAGCGAGGCGCGCGCGCCGCGGTCGCGGCGGATCGCGGCCAGCTCTTCCTGCTGGCGCGCCTGCAGCGCTTCCAGTTCCTGCGTGCGCGCGGCGATTTCCGCCTCGTTGGCCGCCAGCGCTTCCAGCGCGGCGGTCAGTTCGCGGACCTCGGTGGTCTGGCTGCGCTGCGCGTAGCGGTAGTACGCCATCGCCCGCTGCGCATCGGTGATCCGGTCCTGGGCCAGTAGCAGCTTCAGCGGCGCCTGCGCGCCCTGGGTGTAGGCGCTGCGCAGCAGGGTGGCCAGGCGCTCGCGGCGCTTGCCCAGGTCGGCCTGCAGGGTCCGGCGTTGCTGTTCCAGGCCTGCCAGGGCTTCACGCTGGCTGCGCAGTTCAGCCTCGGTCTCGGCCAGGGCGCGGCTGGAGCGGCCCAGCCGCTCCTCGGCCTCGCGCAGTTTGCGCGCGGCCTCGCCCCGCTGGCTTTCCAGCTTGCGGCGTTCGCGGGCGATCTGTTCCAGCTCGGCGCGGGCCTTGCGCAGCTGCTGCTCGGTGGCCTTCTGCGACTGCGCCGGGGCATCGGCCGGCAGTGCCAGGCCCAGCCCGGCGGCCAGCCCCAGGGCCAGCGCCGCCCGCGCCCGGAATCCGCCAGGAACGGCAGGCCAGCGCGGCTGGTGCTCACGGCATGGGGGCACGCCCGGTCATCCCAATGACTTCAGACAGTGGCGGATTGTAGCCAACGGTGATCGTATGCTGTCTGGTCCCGGAAACAGGCGCCCGCCATGATCGAACGTACCTTCACCCGCCTTGCCCTGGCGCTGGCCCTGGCCTGCCCGCTGGCGGCGACCGCGGCGGACGACATCAGCAAGGTCAACGGCAGCATCGAAACCACCGCCGGCAACACCTACGGCGACCTGGAAACGGTGAACGGTGCCGTGCGCATCGCCGGGAACACCCGCGCCGACGACGCCTCCACCGTCAACGGCAGCATCACGGTCGGCGACGGCGCCATCGTCCGCAGCCTGGAAACCGTCAACGGCGGGATCCGCGTCGGCCGCAACGTGCAGGTCGCCAAGGGCATCGAAACCGTGAACGGCAGCGTGTTCGTCGACCAGGGCAGCGTCATCGGCGGCGGCATCGAGACCGTGAACGGCGGCATCGGCCTGGTCCGCACCCAGCTCAGCGGCGGCATCGAGACGGTGAACGGCGACGTCACCGTGGGCATCGGCTCGCACGTGCGCGGTGGCATCGTGATCGAGCGCCCGCAGGGCTGGTTCAACACCACCCGGCGCAAGCCGCGCGTGGTGATCGGCCCCGACGCGGTGGTCGAGGGCAAGCTGGAGTTCGGCCGCGAGGTCACCCTGTACGTGCACCGCACCGCCCGCATCGGCGAGGTGAACGGCGCCGAGCCCATCCAGTTCGAAACCGATACCGCGCCCAAGGACTGAGCGGCGGGGCTTGGCTAGAATCGGGACGTCCGCCGTCAACTACGGAGTCCCGATGTCCCGCAAGATCCTGATCGGCCTTGCAGCCGGCGCAATCGCGCTGTCCGGCTGCAAGAAGGAAGCCGACGCGCCCGCCGCCGCGGCCGCGTCCGAAGCGGCCAGCACCTCGCTGCCGGCCAGCAACCACGAGTTCCAGCCCGCGATCGACGCCGGTGATTTCGCCGAGCTGGTCGGCAGGCTCGCCTCGGACGAGTTCGAGGGCCGCGGCCCCGGCTCGGTCGGCGAGGACCGCACGGTCGAATACCTGCGCGCGCAGATGCAGCGGATCGGCCTGCAGCCGGGCAACGGCGACAGCTTCTTCCAGGAAGTGCCGATGGTGGAAACCACGGCCGATCCCAACACGAAGCTGGTCCTGACCATCGGCGGCGAGCCGGTGGAACTGGGCTTCGGCACCGACATGGTGGTCGGCACCCGCACCGGCGAATCGCTGGTCAGCGTCAAGGACAGTCCGGTCGTGTTCGTCGGTTACGGCGTGAAGGCGCCGGAGCGCGGCTGGGACGACTACGGCGACGAGGACTGGACCGGCAAGACCGTGGTCATGTTCGTCAACGATCCGGGCTTCCACGTCGACGACCCGAAGCTGTTCGACGGCAAGAAGATGACCTACTACGGCCGCTGGACCTACAAGTTCGAGGAGGCCGCGCGCCGCGGCGCCAAGGCCGCGCTGATCGTGCACGACGACGCCGGCGCCAGCTACGGCTGGGACGTGGTGAAGAACTCCTGGTCCGGCGCGCAGTACGACCTGCCGGCCAGCGACGATCCGGAGCCGCGCATCCCCGTGCAGGGCTGGCTGACCGCCGATGCCGCGCGCAAGCTGTTCGCCGGCGCGGGCATCTCGCTCGAGGACGCCTACAAGCAGGCCAACAAGCCGGGCTTCAAGCCGGTGCCGCTCAACGCCACGCTTTCGGTCGACCTGGCCAGCAGCACCGCGCGCAAGACCTCGCGCAACGTGATCGGCGTGCTGCCGGGCGCCGGCCGCGCCGACGAAGCGGTGCTGTACATGGCCCATTGGGACCACCTGGGCAAGCACGAGGGCGAAGGCGACCAGATCTACAACGGCGCGGTCGACAACGCGACCGGCGTGGCCGGCATCCTCGAGATCGCCGAGGCCTTCGCCAAACAGGAACCGAAGCCGGAGCGTTCGGTGGTGTTCGTGGCGGTGACGCTGGAGGAATCGGGCCTGCTCGGTTCCAAGTACTACGTCGCCCACCCGACCTTCCCGCTGGACAAGATCGCCGGCGTGATCAACCTCGACGCGATGAGCGTCGCCGGTCGCTCGAAGGACCTTGTGGTCACCGGCCTGGGCAGCTCCGAGCTGGACGACATGCTGAAGGTCCACGCCGACCAGCAGGGCCGCGTGCTGAAGGAGGAAGGCAATACCGCCGCCGGCTACTACTTCCGCAGCGACCACTTCAACTTCGCCAAGGCCGGCGTTCCGGCGCTGTACGCCAGTGGCGGCAGCGACCTCGTCGAAGGCGGCACCGCCGCCGGCAAGGCGGCCAGCGCCGAGTACGCCAAGCGCTACCACCAGCCCAGCGACGAGATCCACGAGGGCTGGCGCTATGACGGCATCGTCGAGGACCTCACCGCGCTGTACGGCGTGGGCCGCGACCTGGCCGCCGGCGACCGCTGGCCGAACTGGCGCGAAGGCAATGCGTTCAAGGCGGCCCGCGACAGGATGATGGCGGACAAGGCGCCGGCTGCGGCCACGCCGTAACCATCCCCGGGCTTTAGAAAAGGAAAGGGCCGGTCGCCGCGAGGCGCCGGCCCTTTTTCCTGGGCGGTTGCTGGCAGCGCAGCGACCTCAGTGCGCGTGCGCCGGGACGTCCTTCTTCGCGCCGCCGTCGAGGGAGGCCGCGACCCGTTCGGTCTCGCGCAGCACCCGCAGCACGTTGCCGCCCCAGATGCCGGCGATCTGCTGTTCGCTGTAGCCGGCATCGAGCAGGGCCTGGGTGATCCGCGGCAGGTCGGTGATGTCCTCCATGCCGTCGACGCCACCGCCGCCGTCCCAGTCGGCACCGATGCCGACGTGCTCCGGACCGGCCACTTCGATGATGTGCAGCAGGTGCTTGAGGAAGTCGTCGAAGTCGGCGCGCACCGGCGGGTAGCGCGCGTCGATCGCGTCGCGCTCGGCCAGGAAGCGGGCGACGGTGGCCGCATCCATGTGCTCCTGGTCGCCGTACTTCTCCTCCAGCGCCTCCAGCGCCTTGCTGCGCTCCGGCGTGGTGCTGGTGTCCTTCAGGTATCCGCCGTAGGCGTTGACCTGGATGACGCCTCCCTTCGCCGCGAGCTTGCGCAGGCGTTCGTCGTCGATGTTGCGCGGATGTTCGTAGATCGCGTCGGCCCCGCTGTGCGAGAGCACGATCGGCGCGCGCGACAGCTCCAGCAGGTCGTCGAACACCAGGTCGCTGGCGTGCGAAGCGTCGAGCACGATGCCCAGGCGGTTGGCCTCGGCGACCAGCGCCTTGCCGGCCGGGCTCAGCCCGTTCCATTCCGGCGGAGTGTTGGCCGAGTCGCCGAATTCGTTGTTGCGCAGGTGGGTGATGCCCAGCATGCGCAGGCCGAGGCGGTAGTACGCGGTCAGCAGGCTCGGATCGGTGGCCAGCGGCGTGGCGTTCTCCATGCTGATGTAGACCACGCGCTTGCCGGCCGCGGCGATGCGTTGCGCGTCGTCGGCGGTCAGCGCCAGCTCGAACTGCTGCGGGTTCGCCGCGACCATCTCGCGGATCGCGGCCAGGCGGACCAGGCCGTGGTCGCGTGCGGCGAGGTTGGCTTCCGGCGAACGGTCGCCCTGGCCGGTGTAGATCGCCCAGAAGCCGCCATCCAGGCCGCCCTCGCGCATGCGCGGCAGGTCGACCTGCGAGAAGTCGCGCTCGGCGGTGTGGTCGTCGAGGACGTTCCAGCCGGGGCGCGGCAGGTTCGCCGGCGTATCCAGGTGGGTGTCCAGGACCAGCAGGCGCTCATGCAGCGCCTTGGCCTGTTCGCTCACTTCGGTGGCCAGACCCGGGACGGCACAGGCCAGCGCCACGCAGCAGGCCAGGACGCGTACGGCAGTTTTCATGCATTACCCCCATCGAACGGACCGTCGATTGTTGGACATTTTCCGGGGCGGGGATAGTGCGAAGGGCCTGGGTGCAGCTTCGTTGCGGGTTTTCCCCGAAGATCCGCGCCGTCCTGCAGTCTTGTTGCCGGCGCTAGTACAGCACGCGCTTCGCGTGTGGTTGCTCAGCTGCGGTTCGTCTGCGGTGATGCTGGCGGGCGGCAGACCGTGTTGAAGCCTGCGCACCTCGGCCTCTGCGTGCTGTTCCAGGCCGTTGCGCGTCTTTCTTTCGCGCAAAGAAAGAACCCCCAGCCATTGGCTGGGGGTTCCGGGTAAAGACCCTGGCGATGACCTACTCTCGCATGGGAAGCCCACACTACCATCGGCGCTGTTGCGTTTCACTTCCGAGTTCGGGATGGGATCGGGTGGTTCCACAACGCTAATTTCACCAGGGAGACGGTTGGAGCGTGCAGGTGGCCTGTGACAGGTACCGCACCGTCTCGCATAGGGACTTGTGATGTAGGGAGCGGCGGATGGCTATCGACGTTGTCGTCGAGTCCAAGGCCACTTGAGGTTATATGGTCAAGCCGCACGGATCATTAGTACTGGTTAGCTCAACGCATTACTGCGCTTACACACCCAGCCTATCAACCACCTGGTCTTGATGGTTCCTTCAGGGGACTTGTGTCCCGGGAGATCTCATCTTGAGGCGCGCTTCCCGCTTAGATGCTTTCAGCGGTTATCGCTTCCGAACATAGCTACCCGGCAATGCCACTGGCGTGACAACCGGAACACCAGAGGTTCGTCCACTCCGGTCCTCTCGTACTAGGAGCAGCCCCTCTCAAATCTCCAACGCCCATGGCAGATAGGGACCGAACTGTCTCACGACGTTCTGAACCCAGCTCGCGTACCACTTTAAATGGCGAACAGCCATACCCTTGGGACCGACTACAGCCCCAGGATGTGATGAGCCGACATCGAGGTGCCAAACACCGCCGTCGATATGAACTCTTGGGCGGTATCAGCCTGTTATCCCCGGAGTACCTTTTATCCGTTGAGCGATGGCCCTTCCATACAGAACCACCGGATCACTAAGTCCTACTTTCGTACCTGCTTGATCCGTCGATCTTGCAGTCAAGCACGCTTATGCCTTTGCACACAGTGCGCGATGTCCGACCGCGCTGAGCGTACCTTCGAGCTCCTCCGTTACTCTTTAGGAGGAGACCGCCCCAGTCAAACTACCCACCATACACGGTCCCCGACCCGGATTACGGGCCCAGGTTAGAACGTCAAGCACATCAGGGTGGTATTTCAAGGATGGCTCCATGCCAGCTGGCGCCGACACTTCATAGCCTCCCACCTATCCTACACAGACGAACTCAACGTTCAGTGTAAAGCTATAGTAAAGGTTCACGGGGTCTTTCCGTCTTGCCACGGGAACGCTGCATCTTCACAGCGATTTCAATTTCACTGAGTCTCGGGTGGAGACAGCGCCGCTGTCGTTACGCCATTCGTGCAGGTCGGAACTTACCCGACAAGGAATTTCGCTACCTTAGGACCGTTATAGTTACGGCCGCCGTTTACCGGGGCTTCGATCAAGAGCTTCGCCTTGCGGCTGACCCCATCAATTAACCTTCCGGCACCGGGCAGGCGTCACACCCTATACGTCCACTTTCGTGTTTGCAGAGTGCTGTGTTTTTGATAAACAGTCGCAGCGGCCTGGTTACTTCGGCCTCCCCCAGCTATGAACCAGAAGAGGCGCACCTTCTCCCGAAGTTACGGTGCTATTTTGCCTAGTTCCTTCACCCGAGTTCTCTCAAGCGCCTGAGAATTCTCATCCTACCCACCTGTGTCGGTTTTCGGTACGGTCTTCGTGAGCTGAAGCTTAGGAGCTTTTCCTGGAAGCGTGATATCAGCAGCCTCGCCCTATAGGGCTGGTCCTTAGTCTCAACGTTGCGCCCCCGGATTTGCCTAAGGGCACCGCCTCAACTCTCTCACCGGGACAACCAACGCCCGGCCTGCCTAACCTTCTCCGTCCCTCCATCGCACTCACGCGAGGTGCAGGAATATTAACCTGCTTCCCATCGACTACGGCTTTCGCCCTCGCCTTAGGGGCCGACTCACCCTGCGCCGATTAACGTTGCGCAAGGAAACCTTGGGCTTTCGGCGTGCGGGCTTTTCACCCGCATTATCGTTACTCATGTCAGCATTCGCACTTCCGATACCTCCAGCAGACCTCTCGATCCACCTTCGCAGGCTTACGGAACGCTCCTCTACCGCGCACACCGAAGTGTGCACCCCAAGCTTCGGTTTACCGCTTAGCCCCGTTAAATCTTCCGCGCAGACCGACTCGACCAGTGAGCTATTACGCTTTCTTTAAAGGGTGGCTGCTTCTAAGCCAACCTCCTGGCTGTCTGTGCCTTTCCACATCGTTTCCCACTTAGCGGTAATTTGGGACCTTAGCTGTGGGTCTGGGTTGTTTCCCTTTTCACGACGGACGTTAGCACCCGCCGTGTGTCTCCCATACAGTCCGTCTCGGTATTCGGAGTTTGCAATGGTTTGGTAAGTCGCGATGACCCCCTAGCCATAACAGTGCTCTACCCCCGAGAGGATACATATGAGGCGCTACCTAAATAGCTTTCGAGGAGAACCAGCTATCTCCGGGTTCGATTAGCTTTTCACTCCTAATCACACCTCATCCCCTACCTTTGCAACGGGAGTGGGTTCGGGCCTCCAGTGCGTGTTACCGCACCTTCACCCTGGGCATGACTAGATCACCCGGTTTCGGGTCTACAGCCCGCGACTATGCGCCCTATTCAGACTCGGTTTCCCTTCGCCTCCCCTATACGGTTAAGCTTGCCACGAACTGTAAGTCGCTGACCCATTATACAAAAGGTACGCAGTCACCCTTGCGGGCTCCTACTGCTTGTACGCACACGGTTTCAGGGTCTATTTCACTCCCCTCTCCGGGGTTCTTTTCGCCTTTCCCTCACGGTACTGGTTCACTATCGGTCGGTCAGGAGTATTTAGCCTTGGAGGATGGTCCCCCCATGTTCAGACAGGGTTTCACGTGCCCCGCCCTACTCGTCTTCACTGATGTGGCCCTTTCGAATACAGGGCTGTCACCTTCTATGGCCAACCTTTCCAGGTTGTTTTCCTAGAACCACGCCAGCTTAAGGGCTAGTCCCCGTTCGCTCGTCACTACTTAGGGAATCTCGGTTGATTTCTTTTCCTCCGGTTACTTAGATATTTCAGTTCACCGGGTTCGCCTCCAGCAGCTATGTATTCACTGCAGGATACTGCCGAAGCAGTGGGTTTCCCCATTCGGACATCGCGGGATCAATGCTTATTGCCAGCTCCCCCACGCTTTTCGCAGGCTGTCACGTCCTTCATCGCCTCTGACCGCCAAGGCATCCACCGTGTGCGCTTATTCGCTTGACCATATAACCCCAAGTCGCCTCGGGGTCGTCTGTGCCCAGGGGTACAAATCCCCAGGCGCGAATTGCAACGACTCAATTTTTAGGGATCTTGCGATCCCCGCCTTAGCCTCAACGACACGTCGAGATAGTCATCTCAAACGCTCGCTACATCACAAGTTATTAAAGAACACGCACCGGCCTCAACGCCGATCCGTATAAAAGTATGTGCGCTTACATCCAGAGTTGGTGGGTCTGGGAGGACT
>NZ_KI911331.1:217579-280688 GCF_000513955.1 Pseudoxanthomonas suwonensis J47 | reverse complement strand
CGGACGGAGCCGCGGCAGCGCGGGGGTATGGCGCATCGCGCGGTTCCGCGTCCTGCTCCAACGCGCGAGCGCGGCACATCCATGTGCCGCTTGCGCCATACCCCCGCGCTACCGCGTCTTTCGGCGCGTCTGGCTCGTGGCTTCGCTCTTTGTCCCCCTCTCCCATCGGGAGAGGGGTCGGGGGTGAGGGTCGGGAGCCCCACGGCGTCGGAATCCCTACCCTCTCCCCAACCCCTCTCCCGGGGGGAGAGGGGCTCTTCGCCCGAATGGCGTTTTCCACCACGGCGCTTTCCGCGCATCATGTCCCCATGCACACCCGTGCCGGCCACCTCCGATGAGCGGCATCGATGCCTTCCTCGAGCATCTGCGCGTGGAGCGGGCGGTGTCGCCGCATACGCTGGATGCGTACCGGCGCGACCTGGAGGCGCTGGATGCGTTCGCGCAGCAGCAGGGCGTGGCGGAACCGGCGCGGCTGGATGCGGTACGGCTGCGCGAGTTCGTCGCGGCGGAGCATCGGCGCGGGCTGTCGCCGAAGAGCCTGCAGCGGCGGCTGTCGGCGTGCCGCAGCTATTACGCGTGGTTGCTGCGCAACGGGGTGATCCCGGCCAGCCCTGCGGCGGGGCTGCGCGCGCCGAAGGCGCCGCGCAAGCTGCCGCAGGTGCTGGACGTCGACGAGGCGGTGCGCCTGGTCGAGGTGCCGACCGATGCGCCGCTGGGGTTGCGCGACCGCGCGCTGCTGGAGCTGTTCTATTCATCGGGCCTGCGCCTGAGCGAGCTGTGCGCGCTGCGCTGGCGCGACCTGCAGCTGGACGCGGGGCTGGTCACGGTGCTGGGCAAGGGTTCGAAGCAGCGCAGCGTGCCGGTGGGTTCGCACGCGCGGCGGGCGCTGGGCGAGTGGCGCGCGTCCACCGGCGCGGGCGAGGGCGATTTCGTGTTCCCGGGGCGCGGCGGTGGGCCGATCAGCCAGCGCGCGGTGCAGATCCGGATCCGCCAGCTTGCCGCGCGCCAGGGGCTGTTCAAGAACGTGCACCCGCACATGCTGCGGCACAGTTTCGCCAGCCACGTGCTGGAATCCTCCGGCGACCTGCGCGGGGTGCAGGAGCTGCTCGGCCACGCCGACATCGCCACCACCCAGATCTACACCCACCTGGACTTCCAGCACCTGTCGAAGGTGTACGACGCGGCGCATCCGCGGGCGAAGCGCAAGGGCGGTGGCTGAGCACGGAGCGGCGTCGGGCCGTCCCGGTGCCATGTCCGGATCCGGCGAGAAATGTGGTGCGTTGCCGGCGATGCTGCGGGTCGCTGATCGACCTGGAGTCCGTGCATGTCCTCCTTCCGTCTCGTGGGCCTGGATCCGGCCCCGTTTGCGCCGCTGTTCCAGCTCGACGACGCGCAGCTGGCCGCGCGCGGCATGGCGCGCGTCTTCGCCGACGCCGACCACGGCTATCCCTGCCGGGTCAGCCTGGCGGACGCGCGCCGCGGCGAGGAGCTGCTGCTCCTGCCGTGGATGCACCAGGCGGCGCAATCGCCGTATCGCTCGTCCGGGCCGGTGTTCGTGCGCCGCGCCGCGTGCCGGCGGGTGCTGGCGCCGGGCGAGGTGCCGCCGTACGCCGGCGACCGGCTTGTCTCGCTGCGGGCCTATGACGCCGCGCACCTGATGGTCGACGCGGAGGTCTGCGCGGGGCGCGAAGCCGGCGCCTGGCTGGAGGCGGCGTTCGGCCGTGGCGAGGTCGCCTACGTGCACCTGCACAACGCCCGCCGCGGCTGCTTTTCCTGCCTGGCCGAGCGGGTCGGGGCGCGCGGCGATCCGGAGGGTTGATCGGGGCGGGGGCGTCCCCATCTCCGGGGGACAGCTTCCCGGAGGCCGCATGGACCCCAGCCAGAACCCCAACGTGTTCCACGCCACCACCATCATTTCCGTGCGCCGCGACGGCAAGGTCGCCGTGGCCGGCGATGGCCAGGTCACCCTCGGCCACACGGTGATGAAGGGCAACGCCCGCAAGGTGCGCCGACTCGGCCGCGATGGCCAGGTCCTCGCCGGCTTCGCCGGCGCCGCCGCCGATGCCTTCACCCTGTTCGAACTGTTCGAGGCCAAGCTGGAGAAGCACGGCCAGCTGCAGCGCGCCGCGGTGGAGCTGGCCAAGGACTGGCGCACCGACCGCCGCTACGGGAAGCTCGAGGCGCTGCTCGCCGTCGCCGACCAGGACACCTCGCTGATCATCAGCGGCACCGGCGACGTGATCGAGCCGGAGGACGGGATCATCGCCATCGGCTCCGGCGGCAGCTACGCGCTGTCGGCCGCGCGCGCGCTGCTCGCGCACACCTCGCTCGACGCCCGCTCCATCGCCGTGGAGGCGCTGAACATCGCCGGCGACATCTGCATCTATACGAACCGCAACGTGGTGGTCGAGGAGTTGTGATCGGGGGCCGTGATTCGTGATTGGTGATTGGTGATCCGGAAGAGCAAGAGCCTTCGATTCCCTCCCATCGCGATGTCACCCGCTTCTGCTTCTTCCAATCCCGAATCCCGAATTACGAATCACGGACCAGTCCCCCCAATGACCGCGAACACCTCATCCTCCACCATGACCCCGCGCGAGATCGTGCAGGAGCTCGACCGGCACATCGTCGGCCAGCACGCGGCCAAGCGCGCGGTCGCGATCGCCCTGCGCAACCGCTGGCGCCGCATGCAGCTGGCGCCGGAGCTGCGCAACGAGGTCATGCCCAAGAACATCCTGATGATCGGCCCCACCGGCGTGGGCAAGACCGAGATCGCGCGCCGCCTGGCGACCCTGGCCAATGCGCCCTTCGTCAAGGTCGAGGCCACGCGCTTCACCGAGGTCGGCTACGTCGGCAAGGACGTCGAGCAGATCATCCGCGACCTGGCCGACACGGCGGTGAAGATGTACCGTGAGCAGGCCAAGGCGCGCGTGCGCCTGCAGGCCGAGGAACGCGCCGAGGAACGCATCCTCGACGCGCTGCTGCCGCGCCGCGCGCCGACGATGGGCTTCGACACCGGGCCCACCGAGGTCCAGGTATCCGGGCCGGAAGACTCCACCCGCGCCAAGTTCCGCAGGATGCTGCGCGCCGGCGAGCTGGACGAGCGCGAGATCGAGCTGGAGCTGGCGGCCAGCACCGGCGTGGACATCATGACCCCGCCGGGCATGGAAGAAATGGGCCAGCAGCTGCGGCAGATGTTCGCCAATCTTGGCGGCGGCAAGACCCACAAGCGCACGGTCACGATCAAGGCGGCGCGCCCGCAGCTGGTCGAGGAAGAGGCGGCCAGGCTGGTCAACGAGGACGACGTGCGCGCCGCGGCGATCGAGGCCTGCGAGCAGCACGGCATCGTCTTCATCGACGAGATCGACAAGGTCGCCAAGCGCGGCGATTCGCTCTCGTCTGGCGGCGACGTCAGCCGCGAAGGCGTGCAGCGCGACCTGCTGCCGCTGGTCGAGGGCTCCACCGTGTCGACCAAGTACGGCACGGTGCGCACCGACCACATCCTGTTCATCGCCTCCGGCGCGTTCCACCTGGCCAGGCCTTCGGACCTGATCCCGGAGCTGCAGGGCCGCTTCCCGATCCGCGTCGAGCTGAGCGCGCTGACGAAGGACGACTTCGTCCGCATCCTCACCGAGCCGAAGGCCTCGCTGACCCGCCAGTACGTGGAGCTGATGGCCACCGAGGGCGTGAAGCTGGAATTCGCGCCGGACGCGATCACCCGCCTCGCGGAGATCGCCGCGCAGGTCAACGAACGCCAGGAGAACATCGGTGCGCGGCGCCTGCACACCGTGCTCGAGCGCCTGCTCGACACGCTCAGCTACGAGGCGCCGGACCGCGACGGCCAGGCGGTAAGCATCGACCGCGCCTACGTCGACGCGCACCTGGGCGACCTGGTCCAGGATCCGGACCTGAGCCGCTACATCCTGTAAGCGTGGCGGGGCTGGCCGCGGCCGTGGGCCGTGGCTAGCCCCACAGTTGCGGCGACGGCAGCGCCATGCGCCCCTGCTCGTAGGCCATGCCGCCGGGCCAGTCTTCCGACTGCAGCCAGGGGCCGTCGAGGTCGCAGACCTCGCACAGCTGCGCCAGCACCATGCCCGGCGCCACCGACACCGAGCCGCCGAGCATGCAGCCCACCATCAGGCGGAAGCCGGCCGCGCGCGCGGCCCCGGCCAGTTCCAGCGCCGGGGTCAGGCCGCCGACCTTGTCGAGCTTGATGTTGACGAACCGGTAGCGCCCGGCCAGGCCGGGCAGATCGGCTGCGGTCGACAACGACTCGTCGGCGCACAGCGGGATCTGCCCGGCATAGCCCACCAGCCCAGCATCGGCGCCCGCGGCAACGGGCTGCTCCAGCAGGTCCACCCCCAACGGCCTCAACAACGGTTCGTACTCGCACAGTTCCTCGACGCTCCAGGACTGGTTGGCGTCGACGATCAGGCGTGCGCGCGGCGCTCCGCGGCGCACGGCCTGGATGGCGGCCTCGGGCGAGCCCGGGCCGACCTTCACCTTGATCCACGGATAGCCGTCGTAGGCGCGCGCGGCGGCCTCGTAGGCATCGATGTCGCGCATGCCGATGGTGACCGCGCTGTCGACCGGCTCCCAGCGTCCCACGCCGGCGCGCTGCCACACGGGCACGCCGCTGAGCTTCGCTTCCAGGTCCCACAGTGCGGCGTCCAGCGCATGGCGCGCGCCACCGGCGGGCAGCAGGTCGGCCAGCTGCCGGCGGTCGCAACCGGCTTCCACCGCGGCGCGCACCTGTTCGATCTGCACCGCCATGCTTTCCGGGGTTTCGCCGTGGTAGGCGACGCCGCCGGCCTCGCCGCGGCCGACCTTGCAGGCCTCGTGCACCTCGACGATCACCACGCGCGCATGCGTGCGCGTGCCGCGCGAGATCGCGAACGGCTCCTTCAGCGCCCAGGCATGCGGGCGGACGGACAGGGTGCGTGGCATGCGCTCAGCCCACGATCGAGGCGATGACGCGCCCGTGCGCGGTACGCATCGGATCGAATGCCGGCACGCCGAGTTCGCGTTCGGCCTGCTCCAGCGCCTCGCGTGCCGCCGCCTCGTCCAGCGCCGACGTGTTGAGGCTGACCGCGGCCAGCCGCGCCTGCGGATTGGTCAGGCGGGCGACGGCGAGGTACAGGTCGCGCGCCTCGCGCAGCCCCGGCACCGGGTAGTCCGGCCAGCTGACCAGGTGCTCGCGCAGCGGGTCGTGGCACAGCACCAGCGCATCGGCCTGCGAGCCGTGCAGCAGGCCCATGGTCACGCCGGCGTAGGCGGGATGGAACAGCGAGCCCTGGCCTTCGATGAGGTCCCAGTGGTCCGCCGCGGCGGCCGGGGAAATGCATTCGGCGGCGCCGGCGATGAAGTCGGCGACGACCGCGTCGATGGCGATGCCCGCGCCGGCGATCATGATCCCGGTCTGCCCGGTGGCGCGGAAATCCGCGTCCAGGCCGGCGGCGCGCATCGAGCGGGCCAGGGCCAGCGCGGTGTACTTCTTGCCCAGCGCGCAGTCGGTGCCGACCATCGCCACGCGCCTGCCACTGCGCTTCCTGCCGGTGGCGCGGGGCAGGTCCGCGGGCGGGCGGCGCACGTCGACCAGGCGCACGCCGGCTTCGGCCGCCGCTTCGGCCAGGCCGGGCACGATGTCCAGCGGGGTGTGCAGGCCGCTGACGATGTCCAGGCCGTTGCGCACCGCGTCCAGCAGCAGCGGCGCCCAGTGCGCCGGGATCCGGCCCTGCGGCGGGGTCACGCCGATCAGCAGCGAGCGCGCGCCGGCGGCATGGGCCGCGGCGGCGTCCATCTCCGGCAGGCCCAGGTCGACGCTGCCGCCCGGGGCCCGGGTCTGGCCGACGCAGTCCGCGCCGGCCCAGTCGCGCAGGCCGAAGGCGGTCTTGGCCTTGAGCGGGTTGGTTTCCTCGCCGAGGAAGAGCAGGTAGGGCTTGCGCAGGTTGACCGTGTTGACGAGCTGGTTCATCGGGTTTCCCGAGGTGTGCCGGGGAGGGGCTGGGGGTCCGGAGGGACTGTGGAAGCCCATTCCAGCACTTTCGCGAGGCCGGCGAATCGGAAGAAACCCCCATTCCCGACCGGCGGATCCATCGCGTGCTTGCCGGCCGGGCGATGGCGATGCTAATTGTCGGCGTGCCCCGCGACCTGTCCGGAAGGTGATGCAGTTCCTGGTCCCCGCACTGAGCGACTCCCCGCCTGCCGAGGCCGACCTTCCGGCGGCGGATCCGTGGGTGGCCCAGCGCATGGCGCTGGTCCGCGCCCTGGACATGGACGCGCTGTGGGAAGCCTGCGTGGCCTGGATCGGCAAGGCCCTGCCGTGCCATTCCTTCAGCCTGCTCTACGACATCGACGGCTACCGGCCGCAGCAGGGACGGCATTACCTGGCCGAGGCGCGCGACGCCGGGGCGCGGCTGGTCACCAGCCTGGACGTGGCCGCGCCGTACCTGGACGCCAATCCGCGGATCCCCTGGTACACGTATTCGCAGATCGCCTCCGGCGACGGCCAGGCCGAGGCGCGCCTGCGGGCGCAGGACCCGGCGCCGGCCTGGCGCGATTTCGTGCACCTGGCCTTCTGGGGCCCGAGGTCGCTGGAGGCGGTGCTGAGCATCCGCCTGCATCCCAGCCTCGCCGAACTCGGCAGGCGCGAACTGGCCCTGCTGCAGGAGCTGTATCCGCTGCTCGAGGCGAGCCTGCAGCGGATCCGCGCCGCGGAAAGCGAGCGTGCGAAGCGGCGGACGCTGGAGGCGCTGGTCCACGAACTGCCGATCGCGGCGGTGCTGGTGGACGCGAAGCTGGTGCCGTTCTACATGTCGGCCGAGGCTCGGCGCATCTGTCGCACCTGGAGCGAAGAGGGCGACCAGAAGGGACGCCTGCCGCGGGCGATCGAGCTGCCGCTGCGGCAATGGCTGCATGGCCACGGCGCCGCCGCGGCCGGTCCCGCCCCGGCGCTGGGGCCGGGCGGCGCATTCGAGGTCCGCCATGCCCACCGCAGGCACCTGCGCCTGGGGATCGAGGTGTCGTCCGCCGCACGCGCGTCGGGCCGCGACCTCCACCACATGCTGCTGCTCACGCCGGTCGACGAGAAGCTGCCCGACGGGCCGGAACCGTCGCCGCAGGCGCTGGCCCTGCTGCGTGGCCTCTCGCCGAGCGAGCGCAAGGTCGCCCTGCTGGCCGCCAGCGGCCTGAGCAACGAGGAGATCGCCGCGCGGCTCTCGCGCTCGCGCAAGACCATCGAGAGCCAGCTCAGTTCGGCCTACCGCAAGTTGAACGTGTCCAGCCGCACCCAGCTGGCGCGGCTGCTGTCCTGAGCCTGTTGTTCAGGGCGCCGGACGGGTCCGCGCGCCTGCGCGATCCAGCGCTTCCAGCACCGGCTCCAGCGGCAGCGCCGCGGCGGTGCCGCGGTGCCCATGCACGGTGCGGGCGCGGAACATCGAATTGACGATCGCTTCCTCGGTGGCCTCGGCGGCGGCCTGGAACAGCGGCGACATCGCCTCGCCGGCCAGGCTGCGCGCCGGCTGCACCGGCGCGTCCGGGTTGCGCAGGTTCTCCGGCGCGGTGGAGAAGGCGATCACGTAGTCGCCCGAGCCGTTGGACATCACCGAACCGGTGCGCGCCAGGCCGACCAGGGCGCGCTTCGCCAGGCGCTGCAGCTGGTGCGCATCCAGCGGCGCATCGGTGGCCACGACCATCATGATGCTGCCGTCGCCAGTGCTCGGCGGGGCGGTGGTGCTGCGGGCGTACTCGCCCGGATCCGGCAGCTGCTTCCACACCGGCACGCCGGCGATGGTCAGTTCGCCGCCGAAGTTGCTCTGCACCAGCACGCCGACGGTGTAGCCGCCGTCGCCCCCGGCCAGCCGGCGGGAACTGGTGCCGATGCCGCCCTTCCAGCCGAAGGCGACGGTACCGGCGCCGGCGCCGACGGCGCCTTCCTCGACGTCCCCGAAGGAGATGCCGGCCAGGGCTTTTTCCACCAGTTCCGGCGTGAGCGGGCGCGCGCGGATGTCGCTGAGGTAGCCGTCGTTGGTCTCGCCCACGACCGGGTTGATCGAACGCACCTTGTCCATGCCCGGCTGGCGCAGCAGCCAGTCCACCGCCGCGTCGGCGACCTTCCAGGTGCTCAGGGTGCCGGTCAGGAAGACCGGCGTCTCCAGCTCGCCCAGCTCCTGCACCTGGGTGATGCCGGCCAGCTTGCCGAAGCCGTTGCCGACCACGATCGCGGCCGGCACGCGCTCGCGGTAGGCGTTGCGCGGATGCGGGACGATCACGGTGACGCCGGTATTGAAGCGCGTGCCCCCGGCCAGGGTGGCATGGCCCACGCCGACGCCGGCCACGTCGGTGATCGCGTTGCGCGGTCCGGTCGGCAGCGTGCCGATCGCCACGCCCGCCTCCCGCGCCCGTGGCCGCGCCTCCGCGGCCTGCGCGTCGGCGGCGACGATCGTGGCGAGCAGGAGCGGGAGGACGTGCCAGGGCTTCGCGGTCACGGGTACGGGAATCCGGTGCGTGCCGGGTAACCGGCGGAAAAAAAGGCGGCCACGCGCGCTGGAACCGCGTGGCCGCCAAGGCCCATCAGAAGTCGATGTCGACGTTGAGGAAGTAGGACCGGCCGATCGCGCCGTAGGCCATGGAGTAGAACGGGAACCAGGTGATGGTCTCGTCCTTCGGGCCGAACCTGTCGAACAGGTTGACCACGTCCACGCCCACGCGGATGTTGTCGGTGATCTGCCTGGACAGGCTGCCGTTCCACTGCACGTAGGCCGGCAGCAGCGCGGTGCCGCGGTAGTTCACCCGGCCGGCGTTGCGGTAGCCGTACAGGCTGGCGTTCCAGGCGTCACGGCTCCAGGACACGGTCCAGTTGCTGCGCGAACGGAAGGCGACCGGCTGCTCGCCGCAGACGTAGTACGAGCACTCCAGGTAGTCCTCCCACGGATCGCCGGCGGCGATCTGCACTTCGTACTTGCGGGTCCGGCTGTGGCCGGCGGCCAGGTTGAAGCGGCCCAGGCTGGCGGTGTCGATGGCATAGCGCAGGGTCAGGTCGAAGCCCTCGGTGCGCACGCCGGCCTGGTTGATCGCGTCGAGGAAGTACTCGCGCACGCGGCCACTGGCGTCGCGGTCGACGTAGTCCAGGTAGATCGCGCAGGCCGCCGAGTTCGGATCCACCGCGGTCCCGTCGATGCGCCGGCCCAGCAGGCAGTTGGCGTTCTCGCTCATCAGGAACTCGGAGTCCATGTACTGGCTCTTGCCGGACAGCTCGATCCTCCAGTAGTCGGCGCTGAGCGAGAGCTGGTCGGTGACGTCCCAGACGATGCCGAAGCCGGTGGAAGTGGCGGTTTCCTCGTGCAGGCGGGTGTTGTTGCCGCCCTCGGTGTACCACGCGCCCTGGCGGTGGGTGGCGCGGCACTGGTTCAGGCCCTCGCTGGTGTTGAGGTCCATTCCGTCGACGCGGCACAGGTAGTAGTTGGTCAGGTAGTCGTTGTACTCGACCACCGGCTCGCCGTAGAGCCACATGATGTTCGGCGCCATGAAGCTGGTCTGGCGGCTGGCGCGGACCAGCAGCCGGTCGACCGGGCGCCATTCCAGGCTGGCCTGCCAGGTGGTCGCGTCGCCGACGTCGGAGATGTCGTCGTACTTGTCCCAGCGGCCGGCGAGGTTCGCGGTCAGGCTGTCCAGCAGCGGGACGCGCAGCTCGAGGCCGGCGCCATAGCGGTCGCGCGGGCCGCCGCCGGAGACGCCGGTGAAGTTGAAGGTCTTGTCGGGGCCGTCGTAGGTGCTGACGCTGCGCGGATCCGGGCCGAGCTCGTACTTCGAGTGCGAGGCTTCCAGCACCGCCGCCATGTCCACGTCGCCGGCCGGCAGCGAGAACAGCGGGCCGGTGAACACGAACTGCGCCTGGCTGGTCTGCGACAGGTTGCGGTTGCGCACCGTGTCGACCATCTGGTTGTAGGCCTCCGGGCTCACCGGGCCGAACAGCACGCGCGGGTCGATCTCGTAGAGCGGGGCGCCGTCGACCTCGCCGATGGCTTCGCCGAACAGGTAGCGGTGGACGCGGTCCTTCAGCAGCTGGCGCCAGCTGCTGCGCATCTCGTCGCGCGACAGGGCGACGCTGGCGTCCCAGTCGAAGCGGTCGGCGACGGTGCCGCGCACGCCGAGGTTCAGGCTGGCGAAGTTCTCGTCCCAGGTGCGCCAGGGCGCGCCGCCGATGCCCTGCGGGGTCAGCGGGCGCCAGTACTCGAACTTGCCGATGTTGACGTCGTAGGCGTCGCCCGAGTTGTACAGGTACATGCTGGTGCGGTGCGTCGACTTGCTCCTGGACTGCTGCACCAGCAGCTGGCCGTAGCCTTCCAGCGAATCGGTCAGGCGGTAGGTGCCGGCGACGTAGGCCGACAGCTTGTCCTGCCTGTTGGCGATGGTGTCCTGGTCGTAGTAGGCGGCGTTGCCGCAGGTGCCCGGGTTGGCGTCGCTGGACGACCAGTACATCGGGAAGAACAGCGGGTCGGAGGTGCGGCAGGAGTTCTCCAGCGCCGCGCGTGCGGTGGCCGGGTCGACGTCGCTGGCGTAGACCAGCTCGCCGTTGGGCGCCATCCAGTAGTAGTCGTTGTAGTCCCCGTCCATCAGGCCCATGTCCAGGCCCCACGTGGGACGGTCGGTGCCGGCGTTGCCGGGCGCGCGCATGCCGCTGAGGATCACGTTGCCGCGCTGCGCGGCGAAGATCGGATCGCGGTTGAGCTTCTCGATCGAGTAGGTGAGGCTGCCGCGGTCGGAGGCCTTGCCGCCGGTCAGCTGCAGCTGCAGGGTGTCGCCGCCGCCGTGCTCGGTGGTGCCGGCGCGGACGCGGACGTTGTGGCCTTCCCAGTTGTCCTTGGTGACGATGTTGACCACGCCGGCGACCGCGTCGGAACCGTAGATGGCCGAGGCGCCGCCGTTGAGTACCTCGATCCGCGCCACCGCCGCGGCGGGGATGCTGCCGAGGCTGACGCCGGTGGAAGCGGCGCCGGAACTGGCCGCGTACTCGGTCATGCGCTTGCCGTTGAGCAGCACCAGCTGGTAGCCGACGCCCATGCCGCGCAGGTTGAGGAAGGAGGCGTCCGGCTGGGTATTGCTGAGGTCGAGGAAGTTGTCCGGCGAGGCGCCGGCGACGTTGGCGCCGTTGTTGACGGTCAGCGTCTGCAGCGCTTCGGCGACGGTGCTGTAGCCCTGCTTGCGGATGTCTTCGGCGGTGATCGTGATCACCGGCGAGGGGCCTTCGATGTCGGTGCGCTTGATGCGCGAGCCGGTCACCTGCACGCGGTCCAGCGACTTGACCTCGGCGTCCTGGGCGGCTTCCACCGCGGGTTCGGCGTCCTGCGGCATGCCGTCCGGGTCGGGCGCGGCCACGGCGGTCGTGGACAGGCCGAGGGCGATGGCTAGGAACAGCGGGCGTTTCTTCGGAAACGGCGTGCGGCTGGCAAACATGTCTGACCTTCTCTCCGGGTGGTCTGGCGTGGGCGGGGCAGGCGAAGCTGCACCAGTCCGGTGCCGTCGCCCGCTGTGCTGCACGCTTTGCGTGCGACAGGCGACGACCAGCGGCGTTGGCGCGGGTGGCAGGCTCTTCCGGGGTCCCCGCGTCCGATCCTAGGTGGGAGGTCAGGCCCCAGCCATCGGTGAAAACCCCTAATTCGATCCGCGCCGAACACGCCCGCCGGGCGCATGGCTATGCTGGTTCAAGGCCGGGGGAAGGCCCGGGAACCAGGAGGAAGGATGAAAGGAACGATGCGGTCGCGGCGTTGGCTGGCCATCGTGCTCGGGATGGCGGCGGTGTTCGCCATGCAGGCGGCAACCGGGTCGGTCGACGGCCGGCAGGCCGATGCCGCCAGCGACGGCAATGCGGAGGCCTTTGCCGCGATCATGCAGCGCCACGGCATTCCCGGCGCGCAGCTGGTGCACGTGCGCGACGGCCACGCGGAGGCGTTCGAGTACGGGGTGATGCGCGCCAATGCGACGCGCCCGGTGGCGGCAGACACGCTGTTCCAGGCCGCGTCGCTGTCGAAGGTGGTCGGCGCCTACATCACGCTGCGCATGGTCGACCGCGGCGTGCTCGAGCTGGACCGCCCGCTGTTCGAGTACTGGCCTTCGCCGCGTGCCAGGGACAACCCGCAGGCGCGGCGCATCACCGCGCGCATGGTGCTCGACCACACCACCGGGCTGAAGAACTGGGAGATCTCGCCGTCCAACCCGGCGATCGACGAAACGCCGCTGCAGAGCCTGTTCGATGCCGGCGCGCGCTACTCCTATTCCGGCGAGGGCTTCTACCTGCTGCAGCGCACGCTCGAACACCTCACCGGCAAGCGCTGGGAGCAGCTGGCGCGCGAGGAAGTGTTCGACGTATTCGACATGCCCGGCAGCCGCTACATGACCGATCCGGAGTCGGCCACGCGCAACGCGTCGGGCCATCGCCCGGATGGTTCGGTGATGGCGGACCGAGTGTTCGGCTGGGAGAACACCGCGTGGACGCTGGTCACCACCGCGCGCGAGTACAGCACCTTCCTGCAGCGCGCGCTGTACCGCGGCGAAGGCCTGACCCCGGCCAGCCATGCGCTGCTGAAAACCCCGTCCAGCAACGCCGACGACCACGCGGTCCCGGTGCCGGTGGATCCGTACATCGACTGGAGCCTGGGCGTGGGCCTGGAGACCGTCGATGGCCGCGTCCGGCTGTGGCACTGGGGCGACAACCCGGGCTTCAAGGCCTTCTTCATGCTCGACCCGGAAAGCGGCGAGAGCCTGGTGCTGCTGACCAACAGCGAGAATGGCCTGGAAACCCACAAGGACGTGCTGCGCCTGTTCCTGGGCGAGGGCGAGTACCCGGCGGTGGACTGGGCGCGTTCGCAGAGCTGAGCGGTAGCGGCGCGGCCGGCTCGCCGGCCGCGCTCAGTGGTCGTGGCCGCAACCGTCGCCGTCCTCGCCGATGTCCTCGTTCCAGACATGCGGGTGGGCGGCGATCCAGTCGCCGAGCATGCGGATGCATCCGGCGTCGTCGAGGTCGATCACCTCGACGCCCTGCTCGCGCAGCCAGTCGTGGCCGCCCTGGAAGTTCACCGCCTCGCCCATCACCACCGTGCCGATGCCGAACTGCTTGACCAGGCCGCTGCAGTACCAGCACGGCGACAGCGTGGTGACCATGATCGTGTCGCGGTAGCTGCGCTGGCGCCCGGCCTTGCGGAAGGCGTCGGTCTCGCCGTGCACGGACGGGTCGCCCTCCTGCACGCGGCGGTTGTGGCCGCGGCCGAGCAGGGTGCCGTCGCGGCGGAACAGGGCGGCGCCGATCGGGATGCCGCCTTCGGCCAGGCCCTGGCGGGCCTCTTCCAGGGCGACGGCGAGCATGGCGCGGTAATCGGGGATCTGGCTCACGTGGGTCCGGTCCGGTGGCGGGGCCGACAGGGTACGCCGCGGCGGCCCGGCGCGGCAGGCTCTGGCGACTTCGCCGACGGCTCCGGCGCGCGGTGCAGCCACGCGGAAACCCTTGCCGTGAGCCGCTCGTGACCCCGCCGCCGGCGGCCGGTGCCATAATTGCCGCATGAGCGAATCCCCCTACGAACGCGGTACCACCCACTTCGGCTTCAAGGACGTCCCGGCCACGGAGAAGCAGAAGCTGGTGGGCCAGGTGTTCACCTCGGTCGCGCGCAAGTACGACCTGATGAACGACCTGATGAGCCTGGGCATCCACCGCGCGTGGAAGCGCTACTTCACCGCCACCTGCCAGGTGAAGCCGGGCGACCGCGTGCTCGACCTGGCCGGCGGCACCGGCGACATCGCCGCGCTGCTGAAGCCGCGCGTGGGCGACACCGGCACGATCGTCCTGGGCGACATCAACGCCGGCATGCTCACCGTCGGCCGCGACCGGATGACCGACCGCGGCCTGGTCTCCGGATTCGAGTACGTGCAGTGCAATGCCGAGAAGCTGCCGTTCCCGGACGCCAGCTTCGACCTGGTGACCATGGCCTTCGGCCTGCGCAACGTCACCGACAAGGACGCGGCCCTGCGCGAGATCGCGCGCGTGCTGCGCGTCGGCGGCCAGGCGCGGGTGCTGGAGTTCTCCGAGGTCACCGCCGACTGGTTCAAGCCGATCTACGACTTCCACTCGTTCAAGGTGCTGCCGAAGCTGGGCCAGCTGTTCGCCGGCGACGCCGGCAGCTACCAGTACCTGGCCGAGAGCATCCGCAAGCATCCGCCGCAGGAGCAGCTCAAGGCGATGATGGAGGAGGCCGGGCTGTCGCGCTGCGGCTACGTGAACCTCAGCGGCGGCATCGTCGCCGTGCATACCGGCTACAAGGTCTGACGCCGGCAGCGACCGGCGCCGTGCCGCCGGTCGTTCCGCCAGCCGGGGTAAAGCCAACGTGGATCGCGGCGCGGTTAAACTGCGCCTTTCCCCTGATCCAGGCTGTCTGCATGCGCTTGCCCCTGTTGCTGTTATCCCTCGCGATGGTCGCCACCAGCGGCTGCTCCGGCGACAAGGCCGGCACCGATCCGGCCCAGGCCGCCAGGCCGGCCAAGGAGGCCACCGTGTCCGCCCGCCGCCACGATGAAAGTTCCTATGCCCAGCCGGAAAAGGTGAAGATCACCGACCTGGCGCTGGACCTGGCCCTGGACTTCGACCGCAAGCAGCTGGCCGGGACCGCCACCTACACCCTGGACTGGGTCGATCCGCAGGCCACCGAGCTGGCCCTGGACACCCGCGACCTGGCCATCGACAAGGTCGAGGGCGAGGCCGGCGGCAGCTGGACGCCGCTGGAGTTCGCCCTGGCCGACGCCGACCCGGTGTTCGGCAGCAGGCTGACCGTGCAGGTGCCGCAGCGCAACGCCAGGGTGCGCGTGACCTACGCCACCTCGCCGCAGGCTTCGGGCCTGCAGTGGCTGGAGCCGTCGATGACCGAGGGCGGGCAGCTGCCCTTCATGTTCAGCCAGTCGCAGGCGATCCACGCCCGCAGCTGGGTGCCGCTGCAGGACACCCCTGGCGTGCGCTTCACCTACAGCGCGCACGTGACCTCGCGCCCGGACGTGATGGTGCTGATGAGCGCCGACAACGACCCGGCCGCGGCGCGCGACGGCGACTACAGCTTCACCATGCCGCAGCCGATCCCGTCGTACCTGCTGGCGATCGCTGCCGGCGACCTGGTGTTCAAGCCGATCTCCGCGCGCAGCGGCGTGTGGGCCGAGCCGGCGATGGTCGACCGCGCGGTGAAGGAGTTCGAAGACACCGAGCAGATGATCGCCACCACCGAGCAGCTGTACGGCCCGTACCGGTGGGAGCGCTACGACATGCTGGTGCTGCCGCCGTCGTTCCCGTTCGGCGGCATGGAGAACCCGCGCCTGAGCTTCATCACCCCGACGGTGATCGTGGGCGACAAGTCGCTGGTCTCGCTGATCGCGCACGAGCTGGCGCACAGCTGGTCCGGCAACCTGGTGACCAACGCCAGCTGGAAGGACATCTGGCTCAACGAAGGCTTCACCACCTACGTCCAGGGCCGGATCGTCGAGGCGCTTTACGGCAACGAGCTGGCCGAGATGGAGCGCCAGATCGACCAGGCCGGCGTGAAGCGCGACATGGAGCAGATGAGCCCGGGCGACCAGGCGCTGATGCTGCCGCCGCTGGCCGAGCGCGACCCGGACGAGGCGCTGAGCGAGGTGGCCTACGTCAAGGGTTCCTGGTTCCTGCAGTTCCTTGAGCAGCGCTTCGGCCGCGAGGTGTTCGATCCGTTCCTGCGCGGCTGGTTCGACGACCACGCCTTCCAGAGCGCGGACACCGACCAGTTCATCGCCTACATGCGCGAGCACCTGCTGCCGAAGAACCCGAACGCGGTGCGCGAGGACGAGCTGGACGCGTGGCTGAACCAGCCGGGCATCCCGGCGATCGCCCCGGCGGCGCGTTCGCGCATGTTCTCCAACGTCGACACCGCGCGGATCGCCTGGCGCGGCAGTGCCGAACTGCCCAACCCGCAGGTCGCCAACGAGTGGGGCACCCAGGCCTGGCTGCACTTCCTCGAGGGCATGGGCGAGAAGCTCAAGCCGGAGCAGCTGAAGCAGCTGGACGAGGCCTACCACTTCACCGGCACGCCGAACGGCGAGATCGCCATGCGCTGGTACCCGCTGGCGCTGCGCAGCGGCTACCTGGAGGCGCGCCCGGCCGCGGGCGAGTTCATCCAGCGCGTCGGCCGCCGCAAGCTGATCCTGCCGGTGTACGAGGAGCTGGTGAAGACGCCGGACGGCCTGGCCTTCGCCCGCGAGGTGTTCGAGCGGGCCAGACCGGGTTACCACCCGATCACCACCGCCTCGGTGGAGGCGATCCTGGCCAAGGCCGAAAAGGCCCAGGCCCGGTAAGCAGTCGCGCCACGCGCCGGCCCCAGGGCCGGCGCGTGCGTTTCCAGGGCCGGAATGCCGGCCCATGCAGGAGGCAGCATCGATGAAACCGACCCCGTCCCGATTCGCCCTGGGCGCGCTGCTGGCCGCCGCCGTGCTGGCCACCGGCGCCTGCACCGACCGTGAGGCCCAGCGCCAGGCCCAGGCCGCCGCCGAGGCCCAGGCCAGGGAGGAGGCCGCCAGCCGGCTGCAGGGCGAGTACGAGGCGGCGGTGGCCGCGAACAACTGGGAGCTGGCGCGCGTGCATGGCGCGGCGCTGCTGGCCCAGTACCCCGGCAGCGAAGCCGCGGCCGCGGTCGAGCCCGGCCTGGCCGAGGTCACCGCCAGGGCCGAGGCCGCGCGCGAGCAGCGTCGCCTGGCCACCCTGTGGAACTACGCGCGCGTGGCCGCCGGCAAGGGCGAGCAGCGCACCGCGGCGATCTTCAGCAAGGACGCGGTCGATACCGGCGGCAGCTCGGCGGCGACCGTGCAGCTGGTGATCCGCGACCATCCGGAGTGGAAGCGCAGCGCCTACCTGGTGCTGGAAGGCGGCGACTTCGACTGCTACGGCGGCTGCAAGGTCAAGGTGAAGTTCAACGACGCGGCGGCCAGGCCGATGTCGGCGTGGCGGCCGAAGACCGACGAGGCCATCGCCATGTTCATCGAGGACTACCGCGGTCTGTGGAAGCGGATGCGCCAGGCGCAGCGGCTGGAGATCGAGTTCCCGGTGAAGGCCGGCGGCACCCGCACCGCGGTGTTCGAGGTCGGCGGCCTGGACGGCAGCCAGATGCCCGGCTGGGACTGAGCGCGGCGCAGGGGGACGTGCGGTGAATTGGGATTACGTCGTGGTGGGCGTGGTCAGCCTGCTGGCGCTGGCCATGCACGTGGTCCTGTTCGTGCTGGTGCGGCGCTGGATGGACCGCGACCTGGCCCTGTCGATGGCCGGCGACGACCCGGCCCGGCGCGCCTGGATGCTGGAGAAGCTGGCCCAGGCGAAGCGCGAGGGCGTGCGCCGCCGCGACCTGCAGGCCTGGCTGGAACGGGCCGCGTCGGAAGCGCCGGGCGGGCGCGGCTGATCGCGGGGCCGGACCGGCTGGACGCCGGGAGGGGCCGGGCCGATATGTGGCGGGGTAGGGCGCAGCGGGGCAAGCCCCGCTCTACAGGGGTCGGGCGAATCGCGTGGAGGATGCCCGGCGGGCCCCATGTCCCTGCCCGGAGCGGGGCCAGCGGATGCGGGTGGAACACGCGTCGGACCGCGACAGACGGCCCCGGCGGCAGGGCTCAGCCCAGCGAGTAGCCGAACTGCTGCTTGAACTGCTCGTTGAACTCGTCGAAGGTGAAGCGCTGGTTCTGGGTGCCCGGGTGCTCGACCTTGAGCGCGCCCATCAGGTTGCCCATGCGGCCGATGGTCAGCCAGTCGTAACCCTTCTCGATGCCGAAGATCAGGCCGGCGCGGAACGCGTCGCCGCAGCCGGTCGGGTCGACCACGCGGCGCTCGTGCGCCGGCGGGACCTCGTAGGTCTTCTCCGGGGTGTGCACCAGCGCGCCGCGCGGGCCCTGGGTGGTGATGTAGGCCTTGACCCGCGAGACGATCTCGCGGTCGGTCCAGCCGGTGCGTTCCTGCAGCAGGTTGGACTCGTAGTCGTTGACCACCACGTAGTCGGCCTGCTCGATGAACTGGCGCAGCTCCTGGCCATTGAACAGCGGCATGGCCTGGCCCGGGTCGAAGATGAACGGGACGCCCATCTCCTGGAACTCGGCGGCGTTCTGCAGCATGCCCTCGCGCCCGTCCGGACCGACCAGGCCCAGGCTGATCCCCGGCACGTCCTTCACGTGGTTCTCGTAGGACCGCATCATCGCGCCCGGGTGGAAGGCGGTGATCTGGTTGTTGTCGTGGTCGGTGGTGATGAAGGCCTGCGGGGTGAACAGCTCCTCGATCACCTTGACCCGCGACAGGTCGATGCCCAGGGCCTCGAAATGCTCGCGGTACGGGCCGAAGTCCGAGCCCACCGTGCCCATCGGCACCGGCTTGCCGCCCAGCAGGTGCAGGTTGTAGGCGATGTTGCCGGCGCAGCCGCCGAACTCGCGGCGCATCCGCGGCACCAGGAACGAGACGTTCAGGATGTGGACCTTGTCCGGCAGGATGTGGTTCTTGAACTGGTCCGGGAACACCATGATGGTGTCGTAGGCAAGGGAACCACAGATCAGGGTGGACATCGTCTGGCTGCTCGGGGAGGCCCGGTGGCGGGCATGGAACGCGGGCGGCACCGGCACCGCAGGTGCAAAGGTTACCGGCTGCGTCCCCGCGCGGCCAGCCCGGACTTGCCGGCGGCACCGCCGCGAGGGTGCCCGCAGGTGACGGAAATCGCCGTTTTAGCGCGGATTTTTCCTTGCCCGCGTGCGGTACCGTTGCTAGGCTAGCCGGCCAGTTTCGTGCCCAATTTTTCGCCACCGGCGCCCCTTCCTGCGCCGCCTCCCGGCCCCTTCCTCCCGCCCCCCAGGATCGCCCCTCCCGATGTTCAAGAAGCTCCGCGGCATGTTCTCCAACGACCTGTCCATCGACCTGGGCACGGCCAACACCCTGATCTACGTGCGCGGCCAGGGCATCGTGCTGAACGAGCCGTCAGTGGTCGCGGTGCGCCAGGACCGGGCGATCGGGGGGACCCGCTCGGTGGCGGCGGTGGGCGCGGAAGCCAAGCAGATGCTGGGCCGGACCCCGGGCAACATCACCACCATCCGCCCGATGAAGGACGGCGTCATCGCCGACTTCACCTACACCGAGGCGATGCTCAAGCACTTCATCAAGAAGGTGCACAAGTCGCGCTTCCTGCGCCCGAGCCCGCGCGTGCTGGTGTGCGTGCCGGCCGGCTCCACCCAGGTCGAGCGCCGCGCGATCAAGGAATCGGCCGAGGAGGCCGGCGCCCGCGACGTCTACCTGATCGAGGAGCCGATGGCCGCGGCGATCGGCGCCGGCATGCCGGTGTCCGAGGCGCGCGGCTCGATGGTCATCGACATCGGCGGCGGCACCACCGAGGTGGCGGTGATCTCGCTCAACGGCATCGTCTACTCGGCCTCGGTGCGCATCGGCGGCGATCGCTTCGACGAGTCGATCACCAACTACGTGCGCCGCAACCACGGCATGCTGATCGGCGAGGCCACCGCCGAGCGGATCAAGGTCGAGCTGGGCTGCGCCTATCCGCAGACCGTGGTCCAGGAACTGGAGATCTCCGGCCGCAACCTCGCCGAGGGCGTGCCCAAGATGATCAAGATCAGCTCCAACGAGGTGCTGGAAGCGCTGCACGAGCCGCTGTCGGGGATTGTCTCGGCGGTGAAGCTGGCGCTGGAGCAGACCCCGCCGGAGCTGTGCGCCGACGTGGCCGAGCGCGGCATCGTCCTCACCGGCGGCGGCGCCCTGCTGCGCGACCTGGACAAGCTGATCTCCGAGGAGACCGGCCTGCACGTGCAGGTCGCCGACGATCCGCTGACCTGCGTCGCCCGCGGCGGTGGCCGCGCGCTGGAGCTGGTCGACATGCACGGCAACGAGTTCTTCGCGCCGGACTGACCGGCGTAGCGTTCCACGTGCCCGGCGGTGGGGACACGCCGGGCGCGCCATGCCGTCCGCCCTCATACTCGCCTCTGCCCAACACGCGACCGCCGATCCCCTTCCGTGTCGTCCTTTCCCGGACCCGCCGCCGCCGCCCGTCCCGGTGATACCGCCGGCACGCTGCGGTTGCTGGCCTACCTCGCCCTCGCCATCACCCTGCTGGTGCTCGACCACCGCGGCGGCTGGCTGCGCCAGATCCGTACCCAGGCCAACCTGCTGGCGCAGCCGGTGTGGGCGGTGGCCGGGCTGCCCGGCCGCGTGGGAGGCTCGCTGCGCGACCACCTGGCCACGCGCTCGGCGCTGCTGGAGGAGAACCGCGAGCTGCGCAACGAGCTGCTGCTGGCCAACGCGCGCCTGACCCGGCTGCGCAACGCCGCCATCGACAACGCCCAGCTGCGCGACCTGCTCGGCGTGGTCGAGCGCAGCGGGCTGGACGTGCAGCTGGCGCCGATCCTCGACATCGACCTGGAGCCGTCGCGGCAGCGCCTGGTGCTGGCCGCCGGCAGCCGCCAGGGCGTGCACGAGGGCCAGGCGGTGATCGACGCCGGCGGCCTGCTCGGCCAGGTGGTCGAGGTCACGCCGGTGCATTCGACCGTGCTGTTGCTGACCGACCCGGACCACGCCGTGCCGGTGATGATCGCGCGCAACGGCGTGCGCCTGATCGCCTACGGCCGCGGCGACCGCCTGGAACTGCACGACGTGCCGCTCAACCGCGACGTCCAGGTCGGCGACCTGCTGGTCACCTCCGGGCTGGGCGGGCGCTTCCCGCCGGGCTTCCCGGTGGCCACGATCACCGCGCTGCGCCCGGACGAGAGCCAGGCCTTCCTGGTCGGCGAACTGGCCCCGGCCGCGCACCTGGACCGCGGCCGCGACGTGCTGCTGCTGCGCACCGGCCCGGCGCCGGAGCTGCCGGCGGCCAGCGAAGCCGCGGAGGCCGCGGCCGGTGGTGACGCGGCCCAAGCGGACGCCGCCGGTACCGCGACGCCTGGCGGCCCGCCGCCCCGGCAGGGACCGGCGCCGCGTCCCGCGACCCCGGCGGCCGCGCCCGACAAGGCCGCGCCGGCCACCGCTTCGCCGCCCGCCACCCCGCCGGAGGAGGCCCGATGAGCCGCCTGCGCGAAGGCGGCTGGGTGCTGCCGGCGAGCCTGTTCGTGGCCCTGCTGCTGGGCCTGCTGCCGCTGCCGGTGGCGCTGCAGCCGCTGCGTCCGTTCTGGCTGGCGCTGGTGCTGGCCTACTGGCTGATCGAGACGCCCTCGCGCGCCGGCCTCGGCCTGGCCTTCGTGGTCGGCATCGTCGCCGACCTCGCCTACGGCGGCGTGCTCGGCGAGCACGCGCTGCGGCTGGTGATCATGGCCTTCATCCTGCAGCGCTTCCGCGCGCGGCTGCGCTTCTTCCCGCTGTCGCAGCAAGCGCTGGCGATCGGCGCGCTGCTGCTGAACGACCGCATCGTCGACGCGGCCGTGCACCTGTCGCTGGGCCTGCCGCTGCTGCCCTGGAACTACTGGTGGGCGCCGGCGCTGGGCGTGGTCCTGTGGCCGCCGCTGTTCCTGGTGCTGGACGCGCTGCGGCTGGGCCGGCGCCGCGACTGAGGCCAGCGCGATGATGAGCAGCCGGCGCCAGGTCAAGAACCCGCACGCGGAAGCCGAGCAGTTCCGCCGCCGCGCCGTGCTCGGCTTCCTTGCCGTGGCCCTGGCCCTGGTCGGGCTGGCGGCGTGGTACTTCCGCCTGCAGGTGGTGCAGCACGCCGACTACGCCACCCGTTCGGAAGCCAACCGCATCCGCCCGCGCCCGGTGGTGCCGGCGCGCGGCATGATCTACGACCGCCAGGGCCGGCTGCTGGCCGAGAACCTGCCGGCGTTCCGCCTCGACGTCACCCCGGACAAGGCCGGCGACCTCGACCGCCTGCTCGGGGAACTGGGCAAGGTGGTGCCGCTGGGCGAGGACGAGATCGAGCGCTTCCACCGCGAGCGCAAGGCCGGCCGCGGCTTCCTGCCGATCACCCTGAAGCTGCGCCTGAGCGACGAGGAGATGGCCGCCTTCGCGGTCAACCGCTGGCGCTTCCCCGGGGTCGAGCTGCAGCCCTACCTGACCCGCCACTACCCCTACGGCGACCTGCTCGCGCACGTGGTCGGATACGTCGGCCGCGTCGACGAGGACGACCTGGAGAAGCTGGGCGAAGCCGGCGCGGCACTGACCCACGTCGGCAAGACCGGCATCGAGCGTTCCTACGACGACCTGCTGCGCGGCCAGGTCGGCTACGAGCAGATCGAGACCAACGTCCAGGGCCGCGCGCTGCGCACGATCGGCCGGGTGCCGGCCAGGCCGGGCGCCGACCTGCGCCTGTCGATCGACGCAGAGTTGCAGCGCGCCACCGTGGCAGCGTTCGGCGAGCTGGAAGGCACGGCGGTGGCGATGGACCCGCGCACCGGCGAGATCCTGGCGCTGGTGAGCCTGCCCAGCTTCGACCCGAACCTGTTCGTCAACGGCATTTCCCACGCCGACTACCGGGCGCTGACCGACAACCCCTCGCGCCCGCAGTTCAACCGCGCCGTGCTTGGCGGCGTCGCGCCGGGCTCGACGCTGAAGCCGTTCATGGCGCTGGCCGGCCTCGACAGCGGCACGCGCCGGCCGGACGACCGCACCCTCTCCACCGGCATGTTCTACCTGCCCGGCACCAGCCGCGGCTGGGGCGATTCGCACCGTGGCGGCCACGGCTGGACCGACGCGCGCAAGTCGATCGCCGATTCGGTCAATACGTACTACTACAAGCTCGCCCTCGACATGGGCATCGCCCGCATCGGCGAGTACCTGACGAAGTACGGGTTCGGCCAGCCCAGCGGCATCGACCTGTCCGGCGAGAGCAGCGGCATCCTGCCCGGCCCGGCGTGGAAGATGAAGACGCGCAAGGAGCGCTGGTATCCGGGCGACACGGTGAACATCAGCATCGGCCAGGGCGACTGGAAGGTGACCCCGTTGCAAATGGTGCGCGGCACCGGCGCGCTGGCCGATGGTGGGCGCCTGCGCCGGCCGCACCTGGTCGATGCGCGCCGCGAAGGCTTCGACGCGCCGTGGGCGCCGCTGCCGCAGCCGGAACCGACCCTGATCAGCGAGCGCCCGGACAACCTGCAGGTGGTGCGCGAGGGCATGATCGCCACCGTGCACGGGCCCGGCGGCACCGCGCGCCCGATCGGCGTCGGCATCCCGTACCGGATCGCCGGCAAGACCGGCACCGCGCAGGTGGTCAGCCGCCGCGGCACCGCCGCGGTCAACCCGCGCAGCCTGCCGATGCACCTGCGCCACCGTGCGCTGTTCATCGGCTACGCGCCGGCCGACGACCCGCAGATCGCGGTGGCGGTGGCGGTGGAAGGCGGCGGCTACGGCGGCAGCACCGCCGCGCCGATCGCCCGCGCGATCTTCGACGCCTGGCTGCTGGGCAAGCTGCCGGAAGGACTGGAGCCGATCGATGGACCGGCACCGGCCGCCGCCTGCGCCGACGCCGCGGCCGGCTGCACGCCTGCGGATGCGGCGGCCGGTGCAGGCGCCGGGGCGGGCGTCGCATCGGCTGCCCCCGCCCAGGCGTCTCCGCCCGCGATGGCGCCGGCGAACGGCGTCGCGGCGGCCGGCGCGACCGCGTTGCCCGCAGGTCCCGTGACTTCGGCCCAGGGCCGCACGCCGGCGCTGGCGGCCGACGCGACGCCCTCGCCGAACACCTTCGGCAGATGGATCCGCCGCCAGGGCGGCGCCGTGGCCGCGCCCGCAAGCCGGCCGGCCACGCCTGCCGTGCCTGCCGCAACGACGCCGACGGCAACGCCCGCGACGAAGCCGGCTGCGGTGGCGCCGCCGGCCGACGCGCCCGCCCCGGTCGAAGCCCAGGAGGACGCCCGATGAGGGACTTCCTGCGCTGGCTGCTGGAGATGCTCGGGCGGATCACCCGCACCATCGACTGGCCGCTGCTGCTGGCGCTGGGCGCGCTGATGGGCTTCGGCCTGGCGGTGCTGTACAGCGCCGGCGGGCCGACCAACGGGCCGGCCCTGGTGAAGGCGCAGGGCGCGCGCTTCGCGATCGGCCTGATGGCGATGTGGGGCCTGTCGCGGATGACGGTGGTCCGGCTGCGCGCCTGGTCGCCGGCGGTCTACGCGCTGTCGCTGCTGCCGCTGCTGGCGGTGCTGCTGATCGGCACCGGCAAGCACGGCCGGCACTGGCTCAACCTGGGCGTGTTCTTCCTGCAGCCGTCGGAGCTGCTGAAGATCACCCTGCCGATGATGGTGGCCTGGTACCTGCACCTGCGGCCGCTGCCGCCACGCGTGGGCACGGTGCTGGTCGCCGGCCTCCTGGTCGCGGTGCCGACCGGGCTGATCCTGCTGCAGCCGGACTTCGGCACGGCGATGCTGATCGCTTCCAGCGGCGTGTTCGCGCTGCTGCTGGCCGGATTGCCGTGGTGGTGGGTCGGCGTGGCCGTCGGCGGCGTGGCCGCGGTGGCGCCGGTGGCCTGGTTCTGGCTGCTGCGGCCGTACCAGAAGGACCGCATCCTCACCTTCCTCGAGCCCGAACGCGACCCGCTGGGCACCGGCTGGAACATCATCCAGTCGAAGATCGCGATCGGTTCCGGCGGCCTCACCGGCAAGGGCTGGGGCGAGGGCAGCCAGGCCCACCTGAACTTCATCCCGGAGCAGACCACCGACTTCATCTTCGCCGTGCTCAGCGAGGAATTCGGCTGGATCGGCGTGGCCACGGTGCTGGCGCTGTACCTGTTCGTGGTCGGGCGCTGCCTGTGGATCGCGGTGGAGGCGCGCGACGGCTACGCGCGCCTGCTCGCCGGCTCGCTGGGCCTGGCCTTCTTCGTCTACGTGCTGGTCAACGGCGGCATGGTCTCCGGCCTGCTGCCGGTGGTGGGCGTGCCGATGCCGCTGCTCAGCTACGGCGGTACCTCGGCGGTATCGCTGCTGGCCGGACTGGGCCTGGTGATGGCGGTGCGCACGCACCGGCCGGTGCACGGCTACCGCTGAGTGACGACCTGCGCGGCGCGGCTGAACGCCGCGGAAAACGCGGTTCCGCGCCCCTGCGGGCGATGCTAATCTGCCGACGATGATGAAGCCCGCATTGACCGGCCTGCTCGCCCTCGTCCTGTTCGGTTGCGTGCCGAAGGACGCGAAGCTCGCCTCTCCGCCCGCGTCCGTTCCGGTGTCCACGCCCCCGGCGTCGGTGCCGGCCGAAGCCGCGCCCGAAAAGACCGCCGCGCCGGCGGTGGACCTGACCCCGGTGCCGTTCGAGACCGCGCGCGCGAACTTCGTCCGCGACACCTCCGCGCGCTTCGGCATTCCCGCCGCGGAGATCGAGGCGACGCTGGCGAAGGCGAACTTCCTCGACAGCGTGGTCGCGGCGATGTCGCGCCCGGCCGAGCGGGTCAAGCCGTGGCACGAATACCGGCCGATGTTCATCACCCAGGCGCGGATCGACGGCGGCCGCGCCTTCCTGGCGAAGAACCGCGCGGCGCTGGAGAAGGTGCAGGCCGAAACCGGCGTGCCGGCCGAGGTGATCGTGGCGATCATCGGCGTGGAGACCAGCTACGGCGGCAACACCGGCAAGTACTCCGTGCTCGATGCGCTGTACACGCTGGCCTTCCGCTATCCGCGCAGCGGCGATCCGGCCAGGCTCGAACGCGAGGTGCGCCGCGAGCTGTTCTTCCGCGACGAGCTGGCGCAGCTGTTCGCGCTGGGTCGCGAGGAGCGGCTGGACATCACCGCGCTCAAGGGCAGCTACGCCGGGGCGATGGGCATGGGCCAGTTCATGCCGTCGAGCTACCGCCAGTTCGCGGTCGACGGCGACGGCGACGGCCGCCGCGACCTGTTCAACAGCCTCGACGACGTGTTCGCCTCGATCGCCAATTATTTCGTGGAGAAGGGCGGCTGGGTCGCCGGCGGCCCGATCGCGGTGCCGGCCACCCTGGCCGAGGGCCGCGAGCCGTTCAATCCCGAGGACTGGACGCCGGAACACAGCCTCGAATCGCTGGCCGCGCGCGGCTACAGCGCCCGGCAGCCGGTGCCGGCCGGCGCCACCGCCACGCCGGTGTCGCTGGAAGGCAGCGCCGGGCCGCAGTACTGGCTCGGCTTCCGCAACTACTACGCGATCACCCGCTACAACATCTCCAAGATGTACGCGATGGCGGTGTTCCAGCTGTCGGAGGCGATCGCCGGACGCGAGCTGCCGCCGGCATGAAACGCTGGCTGCCGGTGCTGCTGGTCCTCGGCCTGGCCGCCTGCGGCAGCGCGCCGAAGAAGGACGGGCACGGGCGACCGCACGGCACGGCGGTGTCCGGGCACGCGGGCCATGGCGCGACCGCGGCGCTGCCGCCGGGCTGTACCGGCGTCTCGCCGTACAGGCCGGCGGAGGAGGATCCTTCCACCCGGGGCGACTACGTCGCCGGCGGCCTGTACAAGCCGGGCGTGAAGGACACCACGCCGGACTACATCCCCAACGTCGACTGCATCCCCGAGCCGCTGGTCGTGGCCGAACCGCGCTCGCCGGTCGGCAACCGCTCGCCCTACACCGTGCTGGGCAAGCAGTACTACGTGATGGACCGCCCGCGCGGCTACGTCGAGCAGGGCATCGCCTCGTACTACGGCGCCAAGTTCCATGGCCGCCGCACCTCCAACCAGGAGGTGTACGACATGTACGCCTTCACCGCCGCGCACAAGACCCTGCCGCTGCCCAGCTTCGCCCGGGTCACCAACCTGGACAACGGCAAGTCGGTGGTGGTGCGGGTGAACGACCGCGGTCCGTTCCACGACGGCCGGGTGATCGACCTCAGCTACGCGGCCGCGGTGAAGCTGGGCATCGTCGCCCGCGGCACCGGGCGGGTCGAGGTGCGCGCGCTGGAACCGGGCGACGAAGGCAATCCGGTCGCCGCGGCGCCGGCGGGCGCCACGCGCGCCACGGGCAGCGGCAGCGCCGCCGTCACCTCGCCGGCGACGCCGGCCACCGGCCTGGACCAGCTGGTGCAGGCGCTGCCGTCCACCACCGGCAGCTTCGCCCAGGCGCCGGTCCAGGTCACCCCGGTGGCGACGCCGAAGGTCGAAGTCGCCACACCGGCGCCGGTAACGGGCGCCGCGACGGCTGCGCCGGCCCCCGCTTCGCCAGGCCAGGTCCTGCAGGTGGCCAGCTTCTCCAGCCTCGACAACGCCCGCCGCGCGCTGGAACGCCTGATCGCCGCCGGCATCGCCGGGGCCCGCCTGGACGACGTGGTCGCCGGTGGCCGCACCATGTGGCGGCTGCGGGTCGCCGCCGGCAGCGACGACGCCGCGGAACTCGCCGGGCGCATCGCCGGTCTGGGCTTCGGTGCGCCGCAGCTGGTCCGCGAATGAGGCCGCGCCGCGGCGGCCGCTTACAATCTCCCCCTTGCGCCGCCATCCACGCAGGCGCCCTGTCCGTCCTGCCGGCGCCCGCGCCGGCCCAGCTGGAGTCCCCGTCCACATGAAGTTCCGTTCCGCCACTGGCGTCTTCGCCGTCGCGCTGGCCTCGACGTTCGCCGTCGGCCTGGCCATCGCCCAGGCGCCGGCACCGGCCCCCGCGCAACCCGCCGCCGCGGCGCCCGCCACCGTCGCCATCCCCGCGGCGCCGGCCCCCGCCAGGTCCAGCGCCTGGCTGGTCATGGACTACGCCACCGGCCAGGTGCTGGCTGGCGAGAACGTCGACGCCCGCGTCGAGCCGGCCAGCATCACCAAGGTGATGACCGCCTACGTGATCGCCGCCGAGATGGCCAACGGCAAGGTCAAGCCCGACGACCAGGTGCTGATGAGCGAGCGCGCCTGGCGCGAGGGCGGCGCCCGCACCGACGGCAGCTTCAGCGGCTTCCCGGTCAACCAGCGCGCGTCGCTGGTCGACATGGAGAAGGGCATGGCCGTGCAGTCGGGCAACGACGCAGCCATCGCCCTGGCCGAGCACGTGGCCGGCACCCAGGAGGCCTTCGCCGACCTGATGAACAGCTACGCGGCGAAGATCGGCATGAAGAACAGCCACTTCGTCAACGCGCACGGCCTGTCGGCGCCGGAGCACTTCAGCACCGCCCGTGACCTGGCCCTGCTGGGCCGCGCGTTCGTGCGCGACTACCCGGAGTCCTACGCCTACAACTCCATCAAGGAATTCACGGTCAACGGCATCACCCAGCCGAACCGCAACCTGCTGCTGTGGCGCGATTCCAGCGTCGACGGCATCAAGACCGGCCACCACTCCGGTGCCGGCTACTGCCTGATGAGCTCGGCCAAGCGCGGCGACCAGCGCCTGATCGCGGTGGTGATGGGCGCCGGTTCGGAGAAGCAGCGCGCCGACGACAGCCTGGCCCTGCTCAACTGGGGCTTCCGCTTCTTCGAGACCCACAGGCTCTACGAGCCGGGCAAGCCGGTGGCACAGCTGAAGGTGTGGAAGGGCAAGGCCGACCAGGTCCAGCTGGGCGTGGCCGAGCCGCTGCTGGTCAGTGTGCCGCGCGGCCGCTACGCCGAGCTGAAGCCGACCATGGAAGTGCCCAGGTCGCTGGTGGCGCCGATCGAGGCCGGCCAGCAGATCGGCACGGTCAAGGTCGCCCTGGACGGCCAGGTCCTGGCCCAGGCGCCGCTGGTGGCGGTGTCGGCGGTGGAAGAGGGCGGCTTCTTCAAGCGCCTGTGGGACGCGTTCTGGATGTGGTGGGAGTCCGAGTAAGCGGCTCCGCCCCTTCCGTGTGGGACCCCCGGCAGCCGGCGCAAGCCGGCTGTCGCGTTTCCGGCCCCTGGGCACCCTGACCAATGGCCTTGTGTCCAATGGCCGGGTGTCCGGCCCATTCGCGTGATCTATGATTGCCCGGCGAGGGGAGGGATGGCCTCGATGGATCGGTGGCCGCGGCGACCCGTCGCTATCCAAACCAGAGTGGGGAAAATCGACATGCGTAAAGGGAATTCCGGGGCGGTCGCCTCGGCCGTCGGCCTGCTGGCCGTCATGCTGTGCGTGGCGGGTCCGGCTTCGGCCCAGCGCCAGAGCGCGCAGGAGCAGCGCAAGCAGCAGACCGCGCAGATCCCGGTGTGCGCCAAGCCGCTGGGCACCATCTCGGTGATCGAACCGGACGATGCGGTGAACTGGTGGACCGGCCAGCAGCTGCCGGCGCCGTCCAAGCTGATCAAGGTCTTCGTCAACAAGTCGCGCTGCTTCACCCTCGTCGACCGCGGCGCCGGCATGGCCGCCGCCCAGGCCGAGCGCGCGCTGGCTTCCGAGGGCGACCTGCGCCGCGGCTCCAACATCGGCAAGGGCCAGATCAAGGCGGCCGACTACGTGATGGTTCCGGACCTGGTCTCGACCAACAGCAACGCCGGCGGCAACGCCATCGGCGGCCTGATCGGCGGCCTGGTCGGCGGCAACGCCGGCGCGCTGATCGGCGGCCTGAACTTCAAGAAGAAGACCGCCGACGTGGTCCTCACCATCACCGATGTGCGCTCCTCGGAGCAGGTGGCGATGGCCGAGGGCAGCGCCAAGAAGACCGATATCGGCTGGGGCGCCAGCGGCGGCCTGTTCAGCGGTGGCGGCTTCGGTGCGGCCGGTGCCGGCGGTTACGCCAACACCGAGATCGGCCAGGTCATCACCCTGGCCTACCTGCAGGCCTATACCGACATCATCGCCCAGCTGGGCGGCCTGCCCGAGAGCGCTTCGGAGGCCAATGTCACCCAGGCGCTGCGCGTGACCAGGCCGGCGCGCCTGCTGGCGAACTCGAAGGGCACCGGCAAGGCGGTGCGCGAGCTCGATCCGGGCATGCTGCTGTATCCCACCGGCGAGAAGGACGGCCAGATGTGGGAAGTGGAAGACGAGCTGGGCAACAAGGGCTGGGTCAACTCGACGATGACCGAGCTGGCGAAGTAAGCCCGCACCAGCGGCAGATGACGCGGGGACGGGGCGGCCTGGTGCCGCCCCGTTCGCGTTTCCGGCGATCGCCGCTCAGAGCATGCGGCTGATGGTGAAGCTGCCGTACACCGGCCGCTCTTTCTGCCCCTCGAACTCGCGCGCGCCGTGGTAGCGCGCCAGGGCGAACTTCCAGCGTCCGCGCATCACCGCCACGCCATAGCCGACCTCGCCGACCAGCGGCTTCCGGTCGACGCTGTGGCTGCTGCGGAAGGTGTTGCCGTCCAGGGTGATGTCGCGCAGCACCCAGCGCGCATCCGAGGTGAGGAACAGGTGCGCCGACCAGCCGGGATGGCGTCCGCGCGCGGGCGGGGCGGTGTTCTCGCCGGCCGGGCGCAGCGGCGTGCTGCCGAAATCGTCGGGCAGGCGCCAGCCGAAACGCACTTCGGCGCCGGCGTTGGCATGGGTGCTGAGGTTGCCGACCGCCCCGCCCCAGTGGGTGATCGCGTCCCAGCCCCAGCCTTCGTCGGCCCCGGCATCGCGCGGCCAGCGGCGCATGCGTTCGTGCACCAGGCGCACCACCGGCTCGTTGCGCAGCTGGTTGTCCCAGCCGAGGAAGCGCTCGCTGTCGGTGAGCTTGTGCACGGCGTCCTGCACCTGGCGGCCAAGCGCGGCCGGGCCGACCACGCCGAGCTGCAGCTGGGTGGTGGCCAGCTGCGAGTCGTTGCGCGCGTTGTAGCCGAAGCTGGCCAGCAGTACCGCCGCGTATGGCCGGTCGTCTCCGACCAGGTCGCGGCGGGTGTAGTCGGTGGGCGTGTAGATCTTCTGCGCGACCGAGAAGACCATGTTCTGCTGGTCGAAGCGGCCCGGCTGCAGGCGTTCGAGGTGGCGGTTGGCCCAGCGCGCGAGCCGCGGCAGGCAGGGGTCGTCGGTGTAGTCCTTCAGGTTCGGCGACACGAAGGTCAGCTGCGCGCCGTTGGTATAGCCCTGGTCCTGGCCGCCGAACAGGTCGTTGTCGACGCGGAAATTCACCGCCGGCGGGGTCTGCCGGAGCACGTTGTCCTGGCAGCGGTCGGCCGCGTGCGCGGGGAGGGTGGCGGCCGCCAGGGCCAGGGCTGCCAGGGGATGGCGGAAAACAGGTGGCATGTGGTGGGGATTCCGTGGGCGCGCAGCGCGCGGAGCGGGGCAGACCATGGGGGAGTGGGCGGGGTGCCACCAGCCCGCCGTGCGCACCGCTGCGTTTCATGCGGTGGCCGACCGCCGGTCGCAGCGGGGTTGGGTTTGCCGGGAGGCGGCCCGATAATGCCGCAATGGAAATCCGTTCTGACAATCCCGAGCACGGCTTCCAGTTCCCGGGCACCTTCGAGCTCAGCGCGATGGGTGCGGCCGACAAGGGGCTGGAGACCGAACTGCCGAAGCTGCTGGGCGAGGCCGGCGTGGAAGTGCTGGAAGAGAGCATCCAGTGGAAGCACTCTTCCAACGGCAAGTACGTGTCCGTGCGCTTCGGCTTCCGTGCCGAAAGCCGTGAGCAGTACGACCGCGCCCACCAGGCGTTGCGCGACCACCCCGAAGTGAAGTGGACGCTGTGAACGCGACGGCCTGCCCTGCGCCGCGGGATGGCGCGAGCGATCCGGCGCGCGCGCGCGCGCCGTTGCCGGCGACGGTGTTCGACCTGGAACGGCAGCCCTACGAGCCGGTGTGGCGGGCGATGCAGGCCTTCACCGATGCGCGCGGCGAGGACACGGCCGACCAGCTGTGGCTGGTCGAGCACGAGCCGGTCTTCACCCTGGGCCAGGCGGGCAAGCCGGAACACGTGCTGGCGCCGGGCGGGATCCCGGTGCTGCACGTGGATCGCGGGGGGCAGGTGACCTACCACGGGCCGGGGCAGATCGTGCTGTATCCGCTGCTGGACCTGCGCCGTATCGGGATCGGGGTGCGCGAATACGTGTGCCGGATCGAGCAGGCGATCATCGACACGCTCGACGAGTGGAATGTCGGTGGCGAACGCAGGGAAGGCGCGCCGGGCGTCTACGTCGGCGGGGCCAAGGTGGCGGCGCTGGGCATCCGCGTGCGCCGCGGCTGCACCTTCCACGGGCTGGCCTTCAACATCGGCATGGACCTGGAGCCGTTCCACCGGATCAATCCCTGCGGCTACCAGGGCCTGCAGGTGACGTCGCTGCAGGACCTGGGCGGTCCGTCGTCGATGGACGCGGTCAAGCCGGTGCTGCTGGAGCAGATCGCGCGGCAGTTCGGCCTCGAACTCCAGGCGCGCGACGGGTTGCCGGCGCAGCTGGCGGGCTGACGGTCGCTCGCTGTTGTTCCCGTGACAGCAGCAAGGACAACAGCAACAGCAACAGAAACGGCAAAAGCAACGGCATTGGGTTGAGCGGGCTTCGGACGGAGCCGCGGCAGCGCGGGGGTACGCCGCATCGCGCGGTTCCGCGTCCGCGCAGGGACTGAAGGTGGGCGCCGGCGCCGTCTGGCGCGTCGCCACGCGCCAGCGCCCTGGACGCATCGTTCAGCGAGACGCTTTTTCGCGCTACCGCGTCTTCCGGCACGTTTGGGTCGTGGCTTCGTTGCTGATCCCTTCTTCCAGAGGGAGACAGGCCGGGGGGAGAGGGTCGGTTGCCTGCAGCCGGCCCGGTCGCAGGTGGCGCGCTTGCGCCCGCGAGGCCCGGCCGACACCTTCACGCCCCGGCGGGGCGAATCGCCGTCCCTAGCCGTTCCATCCACCGCCACGCCCCGTTTCACCCCCGTAACCGGCCGTGCCGGGCGCCGGGGGCGCCTGCGGCCTACAATAGGCGCCATGAGTACGCCCGCCCCCCGCACGATCCCGCTCCAGGTCCTGTCCGAGAACGCCGCGTCGGCCGCGCCGCTGGAGGCGGGCGCCAAGCAGCTCGGCGGCGACAAGATCGGCCGTTCGCCGGTCCAGTTCGCCGATGCGCCGGTGCTGCGCAAGCCGTCGTGGATCCGCGTGCGGATCCCGTCGGGCAACGCCGTGCAGAACCTCAAGGCCAAGCTGCGCGAGAACCGCCTGGTCACGGTCTGCGAGGAGGCCAGCTGCCCGAACATCCACGAGTGCTTCGGCCACGGCACGGCGACCTTCATGATCCTCGGCGAGGTCTGCACCCGCCGCTGCTCGTTCTGCGATGTGGCCCACGGCCGCCCGAAGCCGCCGGATCCGAACGAGCCGGCCAGCCTCGGCAACACCGTGGCCGACATGGGCCTGAAGTACGTGGTGGTCACCAGCGTGGACCGCGACGACCTGCGCGATGGCGGCGCCCAGCACTTCGTCGACTGCATCACCGCGATCCGCGAGCGCTCGCCGGGCACCCGGATCGAGATCCTGACCCCGGACTTCCGCGGCAAGGGCCGCATGGAGCGGGCGCTGGAGATCCTGGCGCAGAACCCGCCGGACGTGTTCAACCACAACATCGAGACGGTGCCGGACCTGTACCGCAACGTGCGCCCGGGCGCGGACTACCAGTGGTCGCTGACCCTGCTCAAGGAGTTCAAGGCCCGGCATCCGTCGATCCCGACCAAGTCCGGGATCATGCTCGGCCTGGGCGAGACCCTGGAACAGGTGCAGGCCACCCTGCGCGACCTGCGCGCGCACGACGTGGACATGGTCACCATCGGCCAGTACCTGCAGCCGACCGTGCACCACCACCCGGTGCTGCGCTACTGGACGCCGGAGGAATACAAGGCGCTGGAGGCCTACGGTTACGAGCTGGGCTTCAGCCACGTCGCCTCCGGGCCGATGGTCCGTTCGTCCTACCACGCCGACCGCCAGGCGGCCGGCGCCGGGGTCGCGGCCTGAGTCCGGTCCCGGCCCCGGCGGTTCCGTTCACTTTTCCGTACGCCGCGGGAGCTAGCCTGCAGCTGACCGGCGGAAACAGGCCACGGCAACTTCCGGCACTGTTTCCCGGTCACAGCCCCCAGCAGCCTGTCCCGACCGGCCTGACGCCGGCCACGAGTACTCAATGAACCGCAGATTCGCCGCCCCCCTGCTTGCCCTGTTGCTCCTGTCCCCGCTCGCGCTGCTGGCGCGCACGGACGGCAAGGACCAGGTCGCGGTCGCGCCCACCGCGGACCAGGCCACCATTTCCAAGATGGTCTACGGCGTGCTGTCGGACAGCCGCCTGGCCTATCGCCCGCGCCCGGCCGACGACGCGCTGTCGGAAGACATCTTCCGCCGCTACCTCGAGGCGCTGGATCCGAACAAGCAGTTCTTCACCGCGGCCGACATCGCCCGCTTCGAGCCGTACCGGCACCAGCTGGGCAACGCGGTGCGCCAGGGCGATCCCTCGGCGGCCTTCGCCATGTTCGCCGTCTACCGCGAGCGGGTGGACCAGCGCGTGGCGCATGCGCGCAAGCTGCTGAAGCAGGACTTCGACTTCACCGGCAACGAGCGCTGGGAGTACGACCGCAAGGACAAGCCCTGGGCGCCGGATGCCGCCGCCCTGGACGACGTGTGGCGCAAGTCGGTGATGAACGACTGGTTGAGGCTGAAGCTCGCCGGCAAGGAGCCGGCCGAGATCCGCAAGACGCTCGACAAGCGCTACGCGCAGGTCTCCCGTTCGGTGGCCGAGCTCAAGAGCGAGGACGTGTTCACGCTGTTCCTCAACGCGTACACCGCCTCGGTCGATCCGCATACCGCCTACCTCAACCCGCGCAGTGCCGAGAACTTCAACCAGCAGATGTCGCTGTCGCTGGAAGGCATCGGTGCGCAGCTGCAGCGCCAGGACGATTTCGTGGTGATCCGCGAGATCATCCCCGGCGGCCCGGCCGCGCTGGACGGCACGCTCAAGCCCGGCGACCGCATCGTCGGCGTCGGCCAGGGCAAGTCGGGCCCGGTCGAGGACGTGATCGGCTGGCGCATCGACGACGTGGTCGGCAAGATCCGCGGCTCCAAGGGCACCCAGGTGCGCCTGGAGTACATCCCGGCCGAGAGCGGCATCGACGGCGGGCACCGCAGCGTGGTGCTCACCCGCGCCCGCGTGCAGCTGGCCGAGCAGGCCGCCAAGAGCAAGACCTACACGATCCCGGCGCAGAACGGCTCGGCGCAGCGCCTGATCGGAGTGATCGAGCTGCCGGCGTTCTACCAGGACTTCGAAGGCCGCCGCCGCAACGGCACCGACTACACCTCCGCCACCCGCGACGTCGCCCGCATCCTCGGCGAGTTCAAGCAGAAGGGCGTGGACGGCGTGGTCCTGGACCTGCGCAACAACGGCGGCGGCTCGCTCGACGAGGCGGTGCAGCTGACCGGCCTGTTCATCGACCAGGGCCCGGTGGTGCAGCAGCGCGAATCCGGCGGCCGCGTGCAGGTCTACAGCGACCGCAACCCGGGCGTGGCCTGGGAAGGCCCGCTGGCGGTGCTGGTCAACCGCGGCTCGGCCTCGGCCTCGGAGATCTTCGCCGGCGCCATGCAGGACTACGGCCGCGCCCTGATCATCGGCGAGACCACCTTCGGCAAGGGCACGGTGCAGAACCTGCTCGACCTGGACCGCTGGCCGGCCGCCGGCGAGGGCCCGCGCTACGGCCAAGTGAAGCTGACCATCGCCCAGTTCTTCCGCGCCGACGGCGGCAGCACCCAGAACAAGGGCGTGGTCCCGGACATCGCCTATCCGCTGAGCGTGGACGCCAACGAGTTCGGCGAGAGCACCTACGACAACGCGCTGCCGTGGACCCGCATCGCCGCGGTCCCGCACGCGCGCTACGGCAACTTCGCCCCGCTGCTGCCGCAGCTGCAGCAGCTGCACGCCCAGCGCATCGCCGACGACCTCGAGTTCCGCTGGTGGAGCGAGGACGTGGCGCACTATCGCGCCGAGGCGGCGAAGAAGTACCTCTCGCTCAACGAGGCCGAGCGCCGCGCCGAGCGCGACCGCCAGGAAGCCCAGCGCAAGGAGCGCCAGGCGATCCGCAAGGCCAAGGGCCTGGACCTGGACCCGCTGGCCGAGGACTTCGACGACGGCCTGACCGCCGCCGAGCGCGACGTGGTCCGCGACGCCGAGCGCGAGAAGGCCGCCGAGAAGCGCCCTGACCCGCTGCAGCGCGAAGCCGCCGCGATCCTGGCCGACGCCATCGGCCTGCTCGAGGAGGACCGCCCGCTGACCGCCCAGGTCCTGCCGAAGACCGCCTCGGCGATCCGCTGGGCCGAATGACCCCGGCGCCCTGACGCGACCTGGAAACGGCGGCCATCGGCCGCCGTTTCCCTTTGTGCTGCCCCGGGCCCGGCACCGACGGATCCGCCTCCCGTGGAGTCGGGCTTGCCCGGCTCCCACACCTGATGTCCCGACCGTCGTGAAAAGCAGCGGGGCAAGCCCCGCTCTACAACAGCGGCGCGGCCGATAGTCCCTCCCGCCGTGTGAGGGGGGCAGCGAACGAAGCCACGACCGGAACGAATCCGAAGACGCGGCATGACCGCCGCTACACCGGCGGCACCTCCAGCGCCAGCGTCTCCTTGACCTCCTCCATCACGATGTAGCTCTTCGACTCGCGCACGTGCGGCAGGGTCAGCAGGCTGCTGCCGAGCAGCTTGCGGTACGACGCCATCTCCGAGATGCGCGCCTTGATCAGGTAGTCGAAGTCGCCCGACATCAGGTGGCACTCCAGCACGTTCGGCAGCTTCAGCGCCGCGCGTCGGAACTCCTCGAAGATGTCGCCGGACTTGTAGGCCAGGCTGATCTGCACGAACACCAGCAGGCCCGCCTCCAGGTGGTGCGGATTGAGCCGCGCGTAATAGCCCTCGATCACCCCGTCGCGCTCCAGCCGGCGCACCCGCTCCGTGCACGGCGTGGTCGACAGCCCGACCCGCTCGCCCAGCTCGGTGAAGGAGATCCGCCCCTCCTGCTGGAGGATGCGCAGGATGTGCCGGTCGATGCGGTCCAGCTCGCGCTGGCGGGCCGGTCGTGGACTGGGCATGGAAACCTCCGCTGGAAGCGTTTCTGGCAGGAAGAACAACTGGTTCACCGACAAAATACGGAAAAAATCGCCACGAAACCACCAATACAATGCGCGCATTGCCGGCGCCGCCCCCATTCATGCAGTGGAAGCGCCTGAATAGAGGAAAGAGACGATGCAGCGCGTTCTGGTTCTGGGCAGTGGCGTGATCGGGGTGGCGACCGCGTGGTACCTCTCGCGCGCCGGCTTCGAAGTGACCGTGGTCGACCGCGAGGCCGGCCCGGCCCGTGCCACCAGCTTCGCCAACGCCGGGCAGATCTCGCCCGGCTACGCCTCCCCCTGGGCCGCACCCGGCGTACCGCTGAAGGCGCTCAAGTGGCTGTTCCAGAGGCACGCCCCGCTGGCGATCAGGCCGACCCTCGACCCGGACCAGTACCTGTGGCTGGCGCAGATGCTGCGCAACTGCACCGCCGGCCGCTACGCGGTGAACAAGGAGCGCATGGTCCGCCTGGCCGAGTACAGCCGCGACTGCATGGACGAGCTGCGCCAGGAGACCGGCCTGGCCTGGGAAGGCCGCCGCCTCGGCACCACCCAGCTGTTCCGCACCCAGGCCCAGCTCGACGCCGCCGCCCGCGACATCGCCGTGCTGGAAGAGGCCGGCGTGCCGTACGAAGTGCTCGACCGCGCCGGTATCGCCCGCGTCGAACCGGCGCTGGCCGCCGCCGGCGACCTGCTCGCCGGCGCCCTGCGCCTGCCCGGCGACCAGACCGGCGACTGCCAGCTGTTCTGCGAGCGCCTGGCCGCGCTGGCCAGCCTGCGCGGCGTCGAGTTCCGCTACGGCGCCAACATCGAGGCGATCGAGTCCGACGGCGAGCGCGTCACCGGCGTGCGCATCGACGGCAAGCTGGAGACCGCCGACCGCTACGTGCTGGCGCTCGGCAGCTGGTCGCCGAAGCTGCTCAAGCCGCTGGGCATCCGCCTGCCGGTGTACCCGCTGAAGGGCTACTCGCTGACCATCCCGATCACCGACGCGGCGATGGCCCCGGTCTCCACCGTGCTCGACGAGACCTACAAGATCGCCATCACCCGCTTCGACCGCCGCATCCGCGTCGGCGGCATGGCCGAGGTCTCCGGCTTCGACCTGTCGCTGGATCCGCGCCGCCGCGCCACCCTCGAGAAGTGCGTGCGCGACCTGTACCCGAAGGGTGGCGACATCGAACGCGCCGATTTCTGGACCGGCCTGCGGCCGGCCACCCCGGACGGCACCCCCGTCGTCGGCCCGACCGCGCTGCGCAACCTGTACCTCAACACCGGCCACGGCACACTCGGCTGGACCATGGCCTGCGGCTCCGGCCGCTACCTGGCCGACGTGATCGCCCACCGCCCGACCCAGATCAGCCGCGAAGGCCTCGACATCTCGCGCTACGGCGGCAGCACCGTCGCCGATGCCGGCGGCGAGCCGATTCCGGCGACAATGTCGCGGTAAGCCGGGTTTTCCCCCGAACCCGATGCCCGGCGCGCCACGCGCGCCGGAACGACAGGAGCTGTTCCCCCGCATGCGTCCCGCCCGCGCCCTGATCGACCTGGAAGCCCTGCGCCACAACTACCGCCTGGCGCGCCGCCTCGGCGGCGGCCGCGCGCTGGCGGTGGTGAAGGCCGATGCCTACGGCCACGGCGCCGTGCGTTGCGCCGCCGCGCTGGAGCCGGAAGCCGACGGCTTCGCCGTGGCCTGCATCGAGGAAGCGCTGGTGCTGCGCGAGGCCGGCATCCGCAAGCCGATCCTGCTGCTGGAAGGCTTCTTCGAAGCCAGCGAACTGCCGCTGCTGCTCGAACACGACCTGTGGACGGTGGTGCACGCGCCGTGGCAGGTCGAAGCGCTGGAACGCACCCCGTTGCCGCGGCCGCTGCGCGTGTGGCTGAAGCTGGATTCGGGCATGCACCGCGTCGGCATCGACGCCGTTTCCTACGCCGACACCTGGCGCAGGCTGCAGGCGCTGCCGCACGTCGAGGTGGCGGTGAAGATGAGCCACTTCTCGCGCGCCGACGAGCTGGACTGCGCGCGCACCGGCGAGCAGCTGGCCACCTTCGCCGCGGCCACCGCCGGCCTCGCCGGCGAGACCAGCATCTGCAACTCGCCGGCGCTGCTGGGCTGGCCCGACGCGCGCGCCGACTGGGCGCGGCCGGGGCTGATGCTCTACGGCGTCTCGCCGTTCGCGCAGGCGCACGAACCGGCGTCGCAGCTGCGCCCGGTGATGACGCTGGAGTCGAAGGTGATCGCGGTGCGCGAGCTGCCTGCCGGCGAGCCGGTGGGCTATGGCGCACGCTTCGTCACCCAGGCCCCGACCCGCATCGGCGTGGTGGCGATGGGCTATGCCGACGGCTATCCGCAGTTCGCGGTCAACGGCACGCCGGTGGCGATCGACGGCCGCCCCGGCCGGCTCGCGGGCCGCGTGTCGATGGACATGCTTACCGTCGACCTCACCGACCACCCGCAAGCCGGTGTCGGCAGCCACGTCGAGCTGTGGGGCAACCAGGTCCCGGCCGCCGAAGTCGTCGCCCACAGCCAGACCAGCAGCTACCGCCTGCTGTGCGCGGTGAAGCGCGTGCCGCTCGAGTACCGCGGCTGAGCGTCGCGCGCCCGCACGCCGGGCGCGGTGCCTGCATGCGGGTGCCGTGACCGGCGGCACCGCACCACACACACAATCGAACAGCGCCGGCCGTACCCCATGTGCGGCCATGAGGGAGCCAGCGATCCGGAAAGCGCAACCGCGCGGCTCCGGGCGCCTGCTCGAGGTCCGGCTGCAGTCGATGCGCGCGACCTATCATTCCAACGGACAGAACCGCGCGGCGGCGGGCTTCGATCTCGCCGACGGATTCGAAGCTGCGGTTGCGCATGCCGTCGCAGGCGCGCAGCATCGACGGTTGGCGACCTTCCGGAGGAACCTGCGATGACCGAACGCCTGGCCTCCTGCACCTGCGGCCAGCTCAGCGCCCGCGTGCGCGGCGAGCCGCTGCGCAATTCGATCTGCCATTGTCTGGCCTGCCAGCGCCGCAGCGGCGGGGTGTTCGCGGTGCAGGCGCGGTTCCAGGCGGAGGCGGTGGAGGTCAGCGGGCGCAGCAGCGAATACCCGCGCATCGGCGACGAAGGCACCACGGCGCGCTTCCATTTCTGCCCGGTGTGCGGCGACACGGTCTATTACCTGATGGATGCGTTGCCGGACGCGGTGGCGATCCCGGTCGGCGCGTTCGCCGATCCGGATTTCCCGCCGCCGACGGTGTCGGTCTACGGCGTGCGCCGGCATGCATGGGTGCAGTTGCCACCTAGCATCGAAGAGCTCGACTGAACCCGTTGCCGCCGCGCCCCCTGTAGAGTCGGGCTTGCCCGACTCCCGCGCCTGCCGGAACGACGTGGCAGGAACAGCAGCGGGGCAAGCCCCGCCCCCTACGACACAGCAATCGGACGCCTCATGAAACGCGTCACCGGCATTGGCGGCATCTTCTTCAAGGCGAAGGACCCGGCGGCATTGGGCGCCTGGTACGCGAAGCACCTGGGCCTGGACGTCACCGGCTGGGGCGGCGCGCTGTTCCGCTGGGGCGGGGAGGGCAGCGAGGCCGGGATCACGGTGTGGAGTCCGTTCGCGCAGCACACCCGGTACATGGAACCGGGCACGGCCTCCTTCATGATCAACTACCGCGTCGCCGACCTGGACGCGCTGCTGGCCGCCCTGCGCAGCGAAGGCTGCAACGTGCTGGACAGGACCGAGGAGTCGGAGCAGGGCAGGTTCGGCTGGGTGGTCGATCCGGAAGGCAACAAGATCGAACTGTGGCAGCCGGCACCGGGCATGTGATGCGGCGTCGCCGTGCGGCGGTGCGACCGCCGGCAACCCAGCATCCCACCGGCGGGCTTGGCGGTGCCGCCGCGAGGGAGTGAAATGTCGCGCCTGGACCCTACTCCCCCGAGGAACACTTCCATGGAATACCGCTATCTCGGCCGTTCCGGCTTCCGCGTCCCCGTCCTGAGCTTCGGCACCGGCACCTTCGGTGGCAGCGGCGCGCTGTTCAGCGCCTGGGGCAGCACCGACGTCGCCGAAGCGCGGCGCCTGGTCGACATCTGCCTGGAGGCCGGCCTCAACATGTTCGACAGCGCCGACGTGTATTCGAAAGGCGCGGCCGAGTCGATCCTCGGCGAGGCGATCAAGGGCCGCCCGCGCGACTCGCTGATCATCTCGACCAAGGCCACCTTCCGCTTCGGCGAGGGCGAGAACCAGGTCGGCTCCTCTCGCTACCACCTGATCAACGCGGTCGACGCGGCGCTGAAGCGGCTGGGCACCGACTACATCGACCTGTTCCAGCTGCACGGCTTCGACGCGCGCCCGCCTGTGGAGGAAGTGCTGTCGACCCTCGACAACCTGGTGAAGGCCGGCAAGATCCGTTACCTGGGCGTGTCCAACTTCTCCGGCTGGCACCTGATGAAGTCGCTGGCCACCGCCGACCGCTACGGCTGGACCCGCTACGTGGCGCACCAGGCCTACTACTCGCTGGTTGGCCGCGACTACGAGTGGGAGCTGATGCCGCTGGCGCACGACCAGGGCGTGGGCACGGTGGTGTGGAGTCCGCTGGGCTGGGGTCGCCTCACCGGCAAGCTGCGCCGCGGCCAGCCGCTGCCCGAATCCAGCCGCCTGCGTTCGCAGACCGCGGTCGACTCCGGCCCGCAGGTGCCTGAGGAATACCTGTTCCGCGTGGTCGACGCGCTGGACGAGGTCGCCGCCGAAACCGGCAGGACCGTGCCGCAGGTGGCGCTGAACTGGCTGCTGCAACGGCCGACCGTGTCCAGCGTGATCATCGGCGCGCGCAACGAGGAGCAGCTGAAGCAGAACCTCGGCGCGGTGGGCTGGAACCTCACCGCCGCGCAGGTGGCCAGGCTCGATGCCGCCAGCGAGGTGCAGAAGCCGTATCCGTACTGGCACCAGTCCGCGTTCAAGTACCGCAACCCGACGCCGCTTGACTGAGCCGTACGCGCCGACGCGGGAGCCGGGCTTGCCCGGCCCTGCCGGTGCAGCGGTGCATCCGCCCGTGCTCAGGCCGGGCGGATGCGGCCGCGCGCATCGACCGGGAAGCGCGCCCGCCGGCCCTGGTAGTAGTACGAGGCACGCCAGGTGCCGGCGTCCTCGCCGGTGCCGCGCTCGCACAGCACCGCGATCCGGCCGTCGTCCATCAGCCGGCGGAAGCTGTCCACGTCCAGGTCGAGCGCGCGGGCGACCTGGCGGCCGTCGATTTCCAGCTGAGGTGAAGGCATGCGCCGGTCCCGTCCTGACCCGCAGGATCGCCGCCGGTGGCCGCCTCTGCCTTGATCCCGGTCAGGTGACGGCCATTCGGCGGCAGGACCGGCGGCGGCCCCCGCGACCCGGCCGCGACAGCGATCACCGATAATGGCCGCCCCCCGACTCCCAGCCGTGCCGCGTGACCGCCGACGACGAACCCCTCAAGGCCCTGCTGCTGCCGTTCGACAGTGGCGCGCTGCCGTGGCCGTCGCAGGGAGCGATCGCCTTCCTGCGCGCTCGCGACGGCTGGCCGCTGCGCCGCCGTCCGCTCGCCAACCTGCGCTGCGAGCAGGGCTTCCGCCCGCTGGCCGACGGCCTGCGCCAGGCCGGGCTGGAGGCGCAGCCGGAACTGCAGGGCGCCGGCGAGGCCGCGCTGGTGCTGGTGCTGCCGCCGCGCCAGCGCGAGGAGGCGCAGGCGCTGCTGGCCCGCGCCGTCGACCTGGCGGCGCCGGGCGCGCGCGTGGTCGCCGCCGCCGCCAACGACGAGGGCGCGCGCTCGCGTGAGAAGGACCTGCAGCAGCTGGCCGGCGTCGACGGCACGCTGACCAAGTTCCACTGCCGCGTGTTCTGGACGCCGCCGCTGGCCGGGCCGCGCGATGCGGAACTGGCCGCGCGCTGGCGCGTCGCCGATGCGCCGCGGCTGATCCTGGGCGGACGCTATACCAGCCGTCCGGGCGTGTTCGCCTGGGACCGCATCGACCCGGCCTCGGCGCTGCTGGCGGCGCACCTGCCGGCCGACCTGCGCGGCCGCGGCGCCGACCTGGGCGCAGGCTGGGGCTACCTTTCCGACGAGGTCCTGGGCCGCGCGCCGGCGGTGCAGGCGCTGGACCTGTACGAGGCCGAGGCGCGCGCGCTGGAGCTGGCCCGCGGCAACCTCGCCGCGCACGCGACCAGGGTCGCGCTCGGCTTCCACTGGCACGACGTCACCGCCGGCCTGCCCGCGGACGGTTACGACTTCATCGTCAGCAACCCGCCGTTCCACGCCCACGACCGCGGCGACCGGCCCGAACTGGGCCAACGCTTCATCGAGGTCGCCGCGCAGGCGCTGCGGCCGGGCGGACGGCTGCTGATGGTGGCCAACCGCCACCTGCCGTACGAGGCCACGCTGGTGCAGGCCTTCGACGCGACGCGGGTGCTGGCCGAGGGCGGCGGATTCAAGGTGATCGAGGCGACGAAGGGAGCGCAGCGTTGAGCAAGTCGATGAAACTGGTGAAGCACCTGGCCAACCTCGGCTATGGCAGCCGCAAGGAAGTGGCCTGGATGTTCCGCGAAGGCCGCGTCACCGACGCCGCCGGCGAGGTGCTGTACCAGGACGATCCGCTGGACCACGACAACGTGCGCGTGGACGGCGAGCCGCTGGACCCGCCACCGGGCCTGGTGGTGATGCTGCACAAGCCGGCCGGCTACACCTGCTCGACCAAGGACAAGGGCCGCATCGTCTACGACCTGCTGCCGCCGCGCTTCCGCCTGCGCGACCCGGTGCTGTCCACGGTCGGCCGCCTGGACCGCGACACCACCGGCCTGCTCCTGCTCACCGACGACGGCGCGCTGCTGCACCGGATCGTCTCGCCGAAATCGCGCCTGCCCAAGGTGTACGAAGCCACCCTGGCGCGGGACCTGCGCGGCGACGAGGCCGAACTGTTCGCCAGCGGCACGCTGATGCTGGAATCGGAAAGCACGCCGCTGCTGCCGGCGGGACTGGAAGTGCTGGGCCCGCGCCGCGCGCGCCTGGTCCTGCACGAGGGCCGCTACCACCAGGTGCGGCGCATGTTCGCCGCGACCGGCAACCACGTCGAGGCGCTGCATCGACCGCAGGTCGGCGGGCTGGCCCTGGACGGGCTGCCGGAAGGGCAGTGGCGCGCGCTTGACGAAGGCGACGTGGCGCGGCTGTTCGCCGGGGCGACGCCGTGAGCCCGGTGCCCGGCGTCGCCCCGCTGCCGTTCGCGCCGCAGGCGGTGGTGTTCGACATGGACGGGCTGATGCTCGACAGCGAGCGCGCGATCAACGCCTGCATGGCCCGCGCCGCGCGCGAGCTGGGCCACGACCTGCCGGACGCGCTGTGGCTGGCGATGGTCGGCAGGGGCGAGGCGGTGTGCCGGGCGATGCTGGCCGGGCGCGTCGGCGAGGACGCGGCCGATGCGCTGCTGGCCCGCTCCGGCGCGCTGTACGACGCGGTGGCCGCGGCCGGCATCGACCACCGGCCCGGCATCGTCGAGCTGCTGCGGCTGCTGGTCGCGCGCGGCATCCCGCGCGCGGTGGCGACCTCCACGCGCCGGCCACTGGCCATCGCCAAGCTCCGGGCGGCCGGGCTGCTGGACTACTTCGACGCGGTCTGCACCAGCAGCGACGTGGCCCGGCCCAAGCCGGCGCCGGACGTGTACCTGCTGGCCGCCGAGCGGCTCGGCGTGGAGCCGGCGCGCTGCTTGGTGCTGGAGGATTCGCCCACCGGCGTGCGTGCGGCGCTGGCCGCCGGCATGACCCCGGTGCAGGTGCCGGACATGCTGGCCCCGGACGAGGAAGTGCGCGCGCTGGGCCACCGCATCGTCGCCTCGCTGGCCGAGGCGCAGCGGCTGCTGGAAGCGCGGCTGGCGGAAGAAGCCTGAATCCGCCGCGCCGGATCGGCGCGCAGCGGTACCGTTCGCGCCCTGGATCAGGACGCCGCGTCGTCCTCGAACAGCCTGCGCCAGCCCTCGTGGCCGAGCCTGCGCAGGGTCTCGTAGTTGCGCTCGACGATCGGGTCCGGCTCCGGGTATGCCTCCACCGCCCGATCGATGCTTTCCTCGCGCAGCAGGTGCAGGGTGGGGTAGGGCGAGCGGTTGCTGAAGTTCTCGATGTCGTCCGGACGGCTGTCGGCGAACTGGTAGTCCGGATGGAAGCTGGCGACCTGCAGGATGCCGTCCAGTTCCAGCGTCTCGACCAGCGCGTCGGCCTCATCGAGGAAATCGTTGTAGTCCATGAAGTCCTGCAGCACGTGCGGATGCACCAGCAGGGTGGTGTCGGTGTGCGAAGCCGGGGTGTCGCGCAGGCGCAGCAGTTCCTCGCCAAGGTGCTCCAGCAGCTGCTCCGGCGTGGTCGCGTCGCTGTACTCGAAGCGCACCTGCTCGCGCACGTACACCGACTTGGCGAACGGACACAGGTTCAGGCCGATCACCGCCTTCTCCACCCAGCGGCGGGTGGATTCGAGGACTTCGCCGGCGCCGGGAGGCAGCGCGTTCGCGTCGTAGCCGGCCATCAGTCGCGGAAGTTCTCGAACTGCAGCGGGATGCCGAAGTCGCCCTTGCGCAGCAGGGCGATGGCCTCCTGCAGGTCGTCGCGCTTCTTGCCGTTGACCCGCAGCTTGTCGCCGTTGATCTGGCTGTCGACCTTGAGTTTGGCGTCCTTCAGCGCGCCCTGGATCTTCTTCGCGGTCTCGCGCTCGATGCCCTGCTTGACCGTTACCTTCTGCCGGGCGCCGGCCAGGTTGGTCTCGATGTCGCCGAACTCCAGGCAGCGGATGTCGATCCCGCGCGCGGTGAGGCGCTGCTTGAGGATGTCGGTCATCTGCTTGAGCTGGAAGTCGCTGGGCGCCGACTGGCTGATGGTGTTGTCTTCGAGGGCGAACTTCGCGTCCACGCCCTTGAAGTCGAAGCGGGTGGTCAGCTCGCGGCTGGCCTGGTCGACGGCGTTGGTCAGCTCGTGGCGGTCGACTTCGGAGACGATGTCGAAGGAGGGCATGTCGGGCACCGGTTGGGAACGGGAACGGCGCGGGGCCGTGCGGCATTATCCCATCCGCCGCCGCGCACCGGCCACTTTCACGCCGCGGCCCAAGTGCAGACGCCCTTGTAGGCGACGCGTGCGCCGAGCGCGCGGTAGAACTCGACCGCGCGGGTGTTGCCGTGCTCCACGCCCCAGCGGACGAAACCATGGCCGTCGCGGTCGCGGATCGCCGCCAGTTCCTGCATCAGCAGGCGGCCGATGCCGCGCGAACGGTGTTCCGGCACCACGAACAGGTCGTCGAGCAGGATCACGCTCTGCCCGCGCCAGATCGAATAGCCCAGGGTGTACGTGGCGTAGCCACAGGTGCGGCCCGCATGTTCGGCCAGCAGCGCGTGGAAGCGCGGCGGCGTGGCGGCGCAGTCGCTGGCCAGGGTGGCCACGTCGGTGCGGATGTCGGCGGCCGACCCTTCCAGCGTGCCCAGTTCGTGCATCAGCTCGCGCAGCCGCGGCATGTCGGCGGCGACGGCGGGACGGATCGACCAGCCCGGCGGCAGCGCGTTCATGCCCGCGCCTCCGCGTTGCCGGCCAGGCGCGCGATGTCCGCCGGCGCGCGCAGGCGCACGCGCGGGCCGCAGGCCTCCAGCGCGGCCAGCGGCATGTAGCCCCAGCCCACCGCGCCGAAGGCCATGCCGGCGGCGTGCGCGGCCTCGCCGTCGCCAAGCTGGTCGCCCACATAGAGCACGCGCTGCGGGGCGAGGCCGGCGCGGCGCGCCAGTCGCGACAGCTTGGCCGCCTTGCCGAACAGGGAAACGCCGCACACGGCCTGCTCGAACAGCGCCCAGTCGCGCGGGCCCAGCACCTGCTCGCAGGTGTCGCGCGAATTGGAGGTCAGCAGGGCCAGGCGCACGCCGCTGGCGTGCAGTTCGCGCAGGGCCTCGGGCACGCCCGGGAACGCCGCCACCGAGGCGCGGCGCCGGGCCATGATCCGCCGCGCCTGGTGCACGATCAGCGGCAGCCGCCACGCCGGCACCTTGAGGTGCCGGATCAGCCCGCGTGCGTCGAGCTGGCGCAGTTCCTCGACCTGTTCCGGTTCGATCCGGGCGAAGCCGTGGCGGGCGGCCAGTTCGTTGTGCACTTCCAGGAACAGCGCGAACGAATCCACCAGGGTGCCGTCGAAGTCGAAGGCGACCAGGTCCCAGGGCGGGGAGGAGCCGGGCGGGGTGGGAGTGCTCATGGCGGAGGGGCGATCCGGGGGAAGCGCATCATCCGGACGCGGGCGGATGCCTGCTTGAACGGATGGGCTAGGATGCGCCGCGACGGCATCGGAAGGGGGCAGGCGTGGCAGGGGGCGACGGGCAGGCGCGGCGTGGGGTCACCGACGGTGGCCGCGTGGTGATGTGGAGCGGCGGCAGCCTGTGGACCAGCCGCGGCACCGGTCACGTGCCCGCCCACGCGCACCACGCGCTGCAGCTGGTCCTGTCGCCGCAGCGGCCGGCGCGCGTGCAGGCCGGCGACGCCTGGACTGGCGGCCACCTGCTGCTGGTGCCGCCCGACCTGGTGCACGCCTTCGACGGCATGGGCGCCGACGTGGCGATGGTGTTCGTCGCCCCCGAATCGATGGCCGGGCGCATGCTGCTGGCCGCGCATGGCAGTGGCGCGGTGGCGGTGCTGGAGGATGCGCGAGTGCTGGCACAGGCCGACGCCCTGCTCGGACTGGCCCACGGCCAGGCCGATGCATCCGCGCTGGAGACGGCGGCGCGCGCCATCATCGACCTTCTCACTGGCGCGCTGCCCGGCGGCGATGCGCCGGATCCGCGCATCGGCCGCGTCCTCGAATGGCTGGAGCGCAACGCCGACGGTCCACTGGCCCTGGCCGACGCCGCCGCGGTGGCGCACCTGTCGCCGAGCCGCTTCCGCCACCTGTTCGTGCAGCACACCGGCGTGCCGTTCCGCACCCACGTGCTGTGGACTCGCCTCAACCGCGCGGTAGCCGAGCGCCTGGCGGGCCGTTCGTGGACCGAGGCGGCGCAGCGCTCGGGCTTCGCCGACCAGGCCCACCTCACCCGTACCTGCCGGCGCATGTTCGGCGTGGCGCCGACCATGTTCGGAGGTCCGCGCGGACCATAGCGTCCCGGCGACCACGACTTCCCTCACGCGCATGCCGCCGCGGAACCGCGGACAATGCGCGGATGACGCCTCCCCGCTCGAACCTGGCCGCCGCCGGCTGGATGATCGCCGCCGTGGCCAGCTTCTCGCTGATGGACGCGGGCATGAAGCTGCTGTCGGCGCACTACCCGCCGCTGCAGGTGACCCTGCTGCGCGGCGCCGCCTCGCTGCCCTTCGTGCTGGCCTGGGTGCTGGCCACCGCCGGGCCGCGCTCGATCGTGCCGGTGCGCTGGGGCCTGCACCTGCTGCGCGGCGTGCTGGGCATGGCGATGATCGGCTGCTTCGTTTTCGCGCTGAAGCGGATGCCGTTGTCCACCGCGTACACGATCTATTTCGTCGCGCCGCTGCTGGTGGCGGCGCTGTCGGTACCGGTGCTGGGCGAACATGTCGGGCCACGGCGCTGGACCGCGATCGCCATCGGCCTGGTCGGCGTCATCGTGGTGCTGCGGCCGGGCACCGACGGGCTGGTCTCGTTCCCCGGCCTGATGGTGCTGCTGGCGGCCACCGCCTACGCGGTCGCCGCGGTGACGGTGAGCCTGCTGACCCGCACCGACACGCCGCAGTCGATGGTGGTGTGGTTCCTGCTGATCATGGCCGTGGGCGCCGGCGTCGCCGCGATTCCCGGCTGGGTGTCGCTGTGCCTGGAACATGGCTGGCTGATCCTGGGCATGGGCCTGGCCGGGGCGCTGGGCCAGATCGCGCTGACCGCGGCGTTCATGCGCGGCGACGCGTCGATGATCGCGCCGCTGGAGTACACCGGCTTGGTCTGGGTGATCGGCTGGGACTGGCTGCTTTGGCGCACGCTGCCCGATGCCTGGACCTGGGCCGGTGCGGCGATCATCGTCGCCAGCGGGTTGTACCTGCTGCGCCGCGAGCGGGTGACCCGCGCCGCCCGCTGCGCGCCGCTCGATCATTCGTGACCACCGCGGCGTGACGCGGCGTCGCACCGGTGTGGGTTAGCCTGCAGGCTGGCCTTCCGGGACGCCCCCATGCCCCTGCTGCTGGCCGTGCCGCTGGCGATCCTGCTGGCGCTGTCGCTGCTCCTGGTGCTGCTGCCGCTGTCGCTGTGGCAGCGCTGGCGCCTGGCCGGTTCGCGCCGGCGCGCGCGCACCTGGGCGCTGGCGCTGGCGTGGTGGTCCTCGCTGGGCTCGAGCCTGCTGTTCCTGCTGTTCGTGCTGGTGGCCGGGCACTTCTGGCCATCGGCCTGGGCCTACGTGGCGCTGGCGTATCCGGCGGGCCTGCTGCTGGGCCTGCTCGGCCACGCGCTGACCCGTTTCGAACCGACCCCGCAGGGCCTGTACTACCGCTCCAGCCGCTTCCTTGCGCTGGGCCTGGTGTTGCTGGTGGCGGTACGGATCGGCGCGGGGCTGGTGCAGGGCGTGCACAGCGGCTTCGGCGCGGGCTGGCCGGACAGCAGCTGGCTCAGCCACGCCGGCCTGCTGGCGATGGGCGCGCTGCTGCTGGGCTATGCGACGGCACAGTCGCTGGGCCTGTACCGGCGCGTGCGCCGCTTCGAACGCCACCGCGGCTACGACCGATCGCCGGGCTGAGGACATTCCTGCGCATGAACGAACGGGCCCCGCGGGGCCCGTTCGCCATCATCCGGTGGAACCGTCACGTCAGAAGCGCGCGCCGATGCCGACGCCCACGGTCCACGGATCCAGCTCCAGCTTTTCGCCGGTGCCTTCGCCGGCGACGCGGACCTCCGGGCGGCCGTGCATGTAGCGCACGTCGGTGCGGGCGAACCAGGTCGGGTTGATGTTGAAGTCCATGCCGACCGTGCCGATCGCGCCCCTGGCGTTGGACAGGCCCACGTGCGGGCCGTCGCCGCCGATGTCCTCGTTGCTGAAGTTGGACTCGTAGTAGCCCACGCCCACGAACGGGCGGAACACGCTGTCGGCCTGGCCGAAGTGCCACTGGCCGCTCAGCGCGATCGGCTGCTGCTGCACGGTGCCCAGCTTGCCGACGCCGTCCTGGCGCACGCGGTGGTCGAACTTGTCGGCCGCGCCCCACAGTTCGACGGCGAGGTTGTCATTGGCGTACCAGCTGGCGCTCAGCGTCGGCGCCGGGCTGCCGTCGACGCGCAGGCCGTTGCCCGGGTCGGACGGGTTCATGTGGGCGAAGCCGCCGGTGACGGCGAAGCGCTTGCCGGAGGCGGTGTCGGTGCTGGTGTCCTGGGCGAAGGCGGAGCCGGCCGCCAGCGCCGGGATCAAAGCCAGGGAGAGGATTCGAATGGACCGCATGGGGGAGTCTCCTGTTGTTGTTCTGCTGCCCTTGGAGTGGGCGCGCACGACCGTAGTGGCGCGTGGATGAACCTCCGCAGGCTCGCCGGCGCATGTCGTCGCGGTGGTTCAGGCAAACGCCGGCAGGCCGCACGGTTGCGTGGTCGCGAGGCGCCACGGGGTTCATGCAGCTCAGCGGCTGGTGATCGCGGCGGCGCCCCCGAGCGGCATCGATGCGCCGTGAAATGCGGCGCGCGCGGTCGGGAATGCCACACGCTCCAACATGCGCATGCGTACTGAAACACGCTGTCGCGCCATGCGGACAGTCACCGCTGAAACCTGTCCGGGACAGGCTTCATGGGACATCCGGGCCCTTGCCGCGGGAGGTTGGCGGGTGGGGCGAGGCCGGACACAATAGGGGTCTTTCCCCCACGCATAACCGCCGGAGTCCTGGCATGTCCGAAATCAAGGAAGCGCGCGTCCCCGACATCGGGGATTACAGCGACGTCCCCGTCATCGAAGTGCTCGTCGCCCCAGGCGACACCGTCGCCAAGGACCAGGGCCTGGTGACGCTGGAGTCGGACAAGGCCACGCTGGAAGTGCCCGCGCCGTTCGCCGGCGTGGTCAAGGAACTGAAGGTCAAGCTCGGCGACACCCTCTCCGAGGGCAGCGTCGTGGCGCTGATCGAGACGGCCGGCGACGCCGCGCCGGCCGCGCCGAAGGCGGAGCCGGCCAAGGCCGAAGCGCCCGCCGCACCGGTGAAGACCGCCGAGACCGGGGCCAAGGTCGAGCCGGTGGCGCCGTCGACCGCCCCCGACAAGCTGGCCCAGCGCGAGATCGCGCAGGCCAATGCGCCGACGCCTACCGGCAGCGATCCGGAAGCCAATCCGCCGCGCACCCCGCCGGTGGAGTTCAACGCCGACAGCGTGCTGCCGGAGAAGGTGCCCTACGCCTCGCCGGCGGTGCGCCTGTTCGCGCGCGAGCTGGGCGTGGACCTGTTCCAGGTCAAGGGCAGCGAACGCGGCGGCCGGATCACGAAGGAAGACGTGCAGCGCTACGTCAAGGCCGCGCTCGCCGGCGGTGCTTCGCCGTCGGCGCCGGCCGGCGCCGTGGCGGGTGGCGGCGGCCTCAACCTGCTGCCGTGGCCGAAGGTGGACTTCGGCAAGTTCGGCGAGACCGAGGTCCAGCCGCTGTCGCGGATCAAGAAGATCTCCGGCGCCAACCTCGCCCGCAACTGGGCGATGATCCCGCACGTCACCCAGTTCGACCAGGCCGACATCACCGACCTGGAAGAGCTGCGCGTGCAGCTCAACAAGGAGCAGGAGAAGGCCAGGTCCGGCATCAAGCTGACCATGCTGGCCTTCCTGCTGAAGGCCTCGGTCGCCGCGCTGAAGCAGTTCCCCGAGTTCAACGCCTCGCTGGACGAGAGCGGCGAGAACCTGACGCTCAAGAAGTACTTCCACATCGGCTTCGCCGCCGACACGCCGAACGGCCTGGTCGTGCCGGTGATCCGCGACGTCGACCGCAAGGGCGTGCTGCAGATCGCCCTGGAAATGGGCGAGCTGGCGAAGAAGGCGCGCGAGGGCAAGCTCGGCCCGGCGGACATGCAGGGCGGCTGCTTCTCGATCAGCTCGCTGGGCGGCATCGGCGGCACCGCCTTCACCCCGATCATCAATGCGCCGGAAGTGGCGATCCTCGGCGTGTCCAGGTCCAGCTTCCAGCCGGTGTGGGACGGCAAGCAGTTCCAGCCGCGCCTGACCCTGCCGCTGTCGCTGAGCTATGACCATCGCGTGATCGACGGCGCTGCCGCCGCACGCTTCACCAGCTACCTGTCGCAGGTCCTCGCCGACATGCGCCGCGTGCTGCTGTAAGGAGGCGGACATGGCGAATACTGTCGAGGTAAAGGTCCCGGACATCGGCGACTACAGCGACGTGCCGGTCATCGAGGTGCTGGTGGCCGTGGGCGACACGGTGAAGAAGGACCAAGGCCTGGTCACGCTGGAGTCGGACAAGGCGACGCTGGAAGTGCCGTCCTCGGCCGACGGCGTGGTCAAGGAAGTGAAGGTCAAGGTCGGCGACAAGCTGTCCGAAGGCAGCGTCGTGGTGGTGCTGGAGGCCGAAGGCGCCGGTGCCGCTGCCGAAGCGCCGAAGGCCGCTGCTGCGTCCGCCGCGGCTCCGGCTGCGCCGGCCAGGGCGGCCGAGCCCGCCGCTGCGCCAGCCGCGGCGCCGGCACCCGCTGCCGTCGGCAGCGCCGGCCCGGTCGAGGTCAAGGTCCCCGACATCGGCGACTACAGCGACGTTCCGGTGATCGAGGTGCTGGTCGCCGTCGGCGACACGGTGAAGAAGGACCAGGGCCTGGTCACCCTGGAATCGGACAAGGCGACGCTGGAAGTGCCGTCTTCGGCCGATGGCGTGGTCAAGGAGGTCAAGGTCAAGGTCGGCGACACCCTGTCCGAGGGCGACGTGGTCGTGGTGCTGGAAGGCACCGGCGCTGCCGCCGCCCAGGCCCCGGTCGCGCCGGGCAGCAAGCCGCCGGTGACGCCGTCGCACCGCGCCCCGGCCGAGCCGCCGGCGCCGAAGCCGGCGCTGTCCACCGGCAAGCCGGCGGACATCGAGTGCCGCATCGTCGTGCTCGGCGCCGGTCCCGGGGGCTACACCGCCGCGTTCCGCGCCGCCGACCTGGGCCTGGATACGGTGCTGATCGAGCGCTACGCCAGCCTCGGCGGCGTGTGCCTCAACGTCGGCTGCATCCCGTCCAAGGCGCTGCTGCATTCGGCGGCGATCATCGAGGAAGCCGCGCATGCCGACGAGTGCGGCATCGAGTTCCCGGCGCCGAAGATCCACCTGGACAAGCTGCGCACGTACAAGGAAAAGGTCGTCGGCCAGCTGACGAAGGGCCTGGCCGGCATGGCGAAGCAGCGCAAGGTGCGGACCGTGCAGGGCGTGGCGAAGTTCGTCTCGCCGACCGAGCTGGAGATCGTTGGCGACGACGGCAGGACCCAGCTGCTGCGCTTCGAGCAGTGCATCATCGCCGCCGGCTCGCAGGCGGTGAAGCTGCCGAACTTCCCGTGGGACGACCCGCGGATCATGGATTCCACCGACGCGCTGGAACTGGCCGAGGTGCCGAAGAAGCTGCTGGTCGTCGGCGGCGGCATCATCGGCCTGGAGATGGCCACCGTGTACAGCGCCCTGGGTGCGCAGGTGACCGTGGTCGAGTTCATGGACCAGCTGATGCCGGGCGCCGACAAGGACCTGGTCAAGCCGCTGGCCGACCGCCTGAAGAAGCAGGGCATCGCGGTGCACCTGAAGACCAAGGCGTCCGGGGTGAAGGCCGAAAAGAAGGGCATCACCGTGACCTTCGAGTCGGCCACCGAGGGCGAGAAGCCGGCGCTGGAATCGGGTACCTGGGACCGCGTGCTGGTCGCCGTCGGCCGCGCGCCGAACGGGAAGAAGATCGACGCCGAGAAGGCCGGCGTGCAGGTCAGCGAGCGCGGCTTCATCCCGGTCGACCGGCAGATGCGCACCAACGTGCCGCACATCTTCGCGATCGGCGACATCGTCGGTAACCCGATGCTGGCCCACAAGGCCACGCACGAGGGCAAGCTGGCGGCGGAAGTGGCCGCGGGCGAGAAGAAGGAGTGGGTGGCGCGGGTGATCCCGTCGGTGGCCTACACCAGCCCGGAGATCGCCTGGGTCGGCGTCACCGAGACCGAAGCCAGGGCCAAGGGGCTGAAGGTCGGCGTGGGCAAGTTCCCGTGGGCGGCCAGCGGCCGCGCGATCGGCATCGGCCGCACCGAGGGCTTCACCAAGCTCATCTTCGACGAGGCGACGCATCGCATCATCGGTGCGGGCATCGTCGGCGTGCATGCCGGCGACCTGATCTCGGAGCTGGCGCTGGCGATCGAGATGGGCGCGGAGGCCGGCGACATCGGCGCGACCGTGCATCCGCACCCGACGCTGGGCGAGACGGTGGCGATGGCCGCCGAGGTCTACGAAGGCACGATCACCGACCTGTACATCCCGAAGAAGAAGTAAGCGGGATCGTGCGATCGGCATGGAGAAACCCCGGCGACTGCCGGGGTTTGTTTTTGGGTCTGCCGGGATTGTCTGATGGGCAGGGCGAGGGGAGCGGTGGCTGGAGCGCCCCCCGGTGGGACACCTGCCGCCACTCATGTCCCGCGGCTCCGGCCTGCGGCCGGGGCCTCCTCCTTTACTTCGCGTCGGCAGGCATCGCACCGGGGCGTGCCGCGGCAGCCAGCCTTTCGACAGCGGGCGTCGCAGGCGCGTGCCGCGGACGGGGGGTGCGATTACTGAAGCTGCGCACCTGCGCGCCCTGCATTGGCACGGCTGCCGACGCGGGTCAGGAGTGCTGCCTCAGAACGCCAGGGTCACGCCCACCACCGGGCCCTTGAAGCGCTGGTCCCAGCCGGCGATGCCGTCACGGATGCCGTCGCCGCTGACGCTGCGCTTCACGTCCAGGCGGTACCATTCGTAGCCGGCGAACAGGCCGAAGTTGGGATTGAAGCGGTACTCGGCGATGGCGTTGGCGCGGGTGATGCTGCCGTCGTAGTCGTTGAAGTCGCCCCAGTCGGCGTCGAGGTACTGGCCCTGCAGGTTGAGCAGCCAGCGCTCGCCGGGACGGGCGGTGAAGCGCACGCCGACGACCGGGGCGTAGCCGTCCTCGCTGGCGCTGTCGGTCCAGCGGTCGTCGCCGGCTTCCGCCACCAGGGTGGCCTTGGCCTTGGCCCATTCGGCGCCGATCTGCAGGCCGAGGCTGAAGCTGTCGTTCTCGACCACGGCGAAGTCGTAGACCAGGGTCGCCAGCTGGAAGTCGAGTCCGGCCTCGGCATAGCTGCCGGCGGGAATGGTGGTGTCGTCGAAGGAGATGTCCTCGCCGAGGGTCTCGCGCCGCTTCTTGTCGTAGTTGAAGTAGTCGAAGACCAGGCGGTGGCGGTCGCCCATGCGGAACACGCCGTCCACGCGCGGCACCCATTCCTCGCTGCCGAAGTCGAAGGTCTCGGAGAAGCGGTAGGGCTGGTCCTGGTAGGTGGTCGAGGCGGAGAGGGTGGTCTCGGCATGGGCGTTCAGCGCGCCCAGGCGCAGGGTAAAGCGGTCGGCTTCCTGGGCGTGGGCGGCGGGGATGGCCAGCAGGGCGAAGGGCAGGACGGCGAGGACGGCGGAACGCATGGGGCGTGGAGGTCCTTGGGTGGGTGGAGACCTCCATGGTTCCGGCCGGGTGGTCCATGGCTGGTGACGCCGGCATGGATGCCGGGTGAAAAACGCCGGCGATCGCGCAGCCAACGTGGCCGCAGCGGCAAATAAAAAGGCCCCGGGTGGGGTCCGGGGCCTGCAGGGACTGGACCGACGAGGTTCTCCGTCCCTGCAGGGATCGACCGGCCGGCCGCGCGGAAGTTCCATACGCCTGTTCTGCGACCTTCGGCGGTTGTCCCGGAAAATGTCCCACTGCTATACTTTTGCGGCTCGACAGGGCGCGTTTGCGCCCGGCCTCCCGCCGACTCCCGCAGGTAACCGTCTCGTGCTGAATTCCGTTGCCGCAGGCCGGCGACAGGCCGGCCGCGCGATCGCCTGGCAGGTAGTGGCGACGCTGCTGGTCGCGCTGGCATGCCTCTGGAAGGGGCAGGGCTGGGCCGCGGCCGCGCTCGTGGGCGGTGGCTCGGTGGTCCTGGCGGGATGGGTTTCGGCCCGGATAGCACTGGGGGGCGGCGTGGATGCCGCGGTCCCGGCGCTGGCCAGGCTGGTGGCCGGGGTGCTGGCCAAGTGGCTGGTCCTGGTCGCGGCGCTGTCGCTGGGCGTGATCGCCCTGGGGCTGCACCCGCTGCCGATGCTGGCCGCGGCTGCGGCGGTACTGGCGGCGCAGATGGTCGCGCTGGCGGTCCGCCGCTGACGCTGACCGCTTCATCAATCAGGTTGTTAGAACAGGAAAAACGGACCCATGTCGGCTGAGGCGGAACTGACCCCAACCAGCTACATCCAGCACCACCTGAAGAACCTGACCCAGCCCCTGGGCGAAGGCAGCTTCTGGACGCTGAACGTGGACACCTTCGTGACCGCGGTGCTCATGGGCCTGCTCATGGTGTTCCTGTTCTGGCTGGCGACCCGCAAGGCCACCGCCGGCGTGCCGGGCAAGTGGCAGGCCTTCGTCGAGATCTGCCTTGAATTCGTCGACCGCCAGGCCCGCGACACCTACCACGGGACCAGCAAGCTGGTGACGCCGATCGCGATCACCCTGTTCTTCTGGATCCTGTTGATGAACCTCATCAAGATGGTCCCGGCCGACTTCATCGCCAAGCCGCTGGAGTGGGTGGGCGTGCACTACTGGAAGCCGGTGCCGACCGCCGACGTCAACGCCACCCTCGGCATGTCGTTCAGCGTGTTCTTCCTGATGCTGTTCTTCGCCCTGCGCGCCAAGGGCCTGGGCCACTTCACCGCCGAGTTCCTGACCGCGCCGTTCGGCAAGTGGATGATGCCGTTCAACCTCATCCTCAACATCGTCGAATGGCTCAGCAAGCCGATCTCGCTGGCGATGCGACTGTTCGGCAACATGTTCGGCGGCGAGATCGTGTTCCTGCTGATCTGGGTGCTCGGCGGCGCCGGCATCGCCGGCATGTTCGCCGGCGCGGCCTTCGGCTTCGGCTGGATGATCTTCCACCTGCTGGTGATCCCGCTGCAGGCGTTCATCTTCATGATGCTGTCGATCGTGTACCTCAGCCTGTCCGAAGACAGCCACTGATTTCCCCTGCGTTCCACCCTTCGTTCCCACCGCTTCACCACTCAAGCAATCCGTTCCGGAGAAAACCATGGAAACCGCACTGACCGCCCTCGCTTCCGTCCAGGCTTCGACCGTTCTGGCCATCGGCATCATGATCGGCCTGGCCGCGCTGGGCGCCGGCCTGGGTCTGGCCATCATGGCCGGCAAGTTCCTGGAGTCGGCCGCCCGCCAGCCGGAACTGATCCCGGTGCTGCAGGTCCGCATGTTCATCACTGCCGGCCTGATCGACGCCGCGTTCATCATCTCGGTCGCCGTCGGCCTGCTGTTCGCCTTCGCCAGCCCGTTCCTGGTCGGCGGCCTGGCCCCGTAATTGCCGGTCCGGATCGGCATTCCTACGGCTCTGCCGCCGCCCGCTAGCGCGGAGCGGCGGCAGCAAGCAGGCGTCCTGGCGGCCATCGCGGCCGCAGGCGCCCTGAGCACAGGCAGAGCGCACCCATGAGCATCAATCTGACCCTTTTCGCCCAGGCGCTGGCTTTTGCCGCGCTGATCTGGCTGATCGCCACCAAGATCTGGCCGCCGCTGCTCAAGGCCATCGAGGAGCGCCAGCAGAAGATCGCCGAGGGCCTGGCCGCGGCCGACCGCAGCCAGAAGGACCTGGCGCAGGCGCAGGACAAGGTCAACGAGCTGCTGAAGGAAGCCCGCGTCAAGGCCAACGAGATCATCGACCAGGCCCACGCGCGCGCCAACCAGATCGTCGACGCGGCCCGCGAGGAAGCGATCGCCGAGGCCAACCGCCAGAAGGCGCTCGCCCAGGCCGAGATCGACGCGTCCGCCAACCGCGCCCGCGAGGAGCTGCGCAAGCAGGTCTCCGTGCTGGTGGTGAGCGGCGCCGAGAAGCTGCTGCGTCGCGAGATCGACGCCAACGTCCACAAGTCGCTGCTGGACGAACTGGCTGCCGAGATCTGACGACATGAGCCAGGCCCTCACCCTTGCCCGTCCCTACGCCCGCGCCGCCCATGCGGTCGCGCGCGACGAAGGCCGCGTGGAAGCGTGGTCGCAGGCCCTGGGCTTCTCCGCCCAGGTCGCCGCCGACCCGCGCGTGGCCGGTCTGCTGCTCAATCCGGAGCTGGGCAGCGACCAGGCGGTCGCGCTGCTGGCCCCGGAGGGCGCGGACGCCGCGTTCACCCGCTTCCTGGCCCTGCTGGCCGACGCCGGCCGCCTGCCGCTGCTGGCCGAGATCGCCGGGCTGTTCGAGCAGCTGCGCGCCGAGGACCAGCGCGTGGTCCGCGCCACCGTGACCTCCGCCACCGAGCTGTCGGCGCAGGAGCTGGACAAGCTCCGGGAGGCGCTCAAGCGCCGTTTCGGCCGCGACGTGGAGATCCAGACGGCGGTGGACGCCGGCCTGATCGGCGGCGCGGTGATCGACGCCGGCGACGTGGTCATCGACGGCTCGCTCAAGGGCAAGCTGGCGCGCCTGCAGACGGCGCTGGCCGGCTGACGGACCGCTCCAGACAGTTCACTTTTCAGGTCGCAGACCCGCCAGGGCGCGCGACTCCAAGGAAACCAACATGGCTACCACGCTCAACCCCTCCGAAATCAGCGACCTGATCAAGACCCGCATCGAGCAGGTCAAGCTGTCCGCCGAGGCCCGCAACGAAGGCACCGTGACCTCGGTCGCCGACGGCATCGTGCGCATCTTCGGCCTGGCCGACGTGATGCAGGGCGAAATGATCGAGCTGCCGGGCAACACCTACGCGCTGGCCCTGAACCTGGAGCGCGACTCGGTCGGCGCCGTGGTCCTGGGCGACTACGAGCACCTGCGCGAGGGCGACGTGGCCAAGACCACCGGCCGCATCCTCGAGGTGCCGGTCGGTCCGGAGCTGCTGGGCCGCGTGGTCAACGCCCTGGGCGAGCCGATCGACGGCAAGGGCCCGATCAACGCCAAGCTGACCGCGCCGGTCGAGCGCGTCGCCCCGGGCGTGATCTGGCGCAAGTCGGTCGACCAGCCGGTGCAGACCGGCTACAAGTCGGTCGACGCGATGATCCCGATCGGCCGCGGCCAGCGCGAGCTGATCATCGGCGACCGCCAGACCGGCAAGACCGCCATGGCGATCGACGCGGTGATCAACCAGAAGGGCACCGGCATCAAGTGCGTGTACGTGGCGATCGGCCAGAAGGCCTCGACCGTCGCCAACATCGTGCGCAAGCTCGAGGAGAACGGCGCGCTGGCCCACACCGTGGTCGTCGCCGCCACCGCCTCCGAGTCGGCCGCCATGCAGTACATCTCGGCCTACGCCGGCTGCACCATGGGCGAGTACTTCATGGACCGCGGCCAGGACGCGCTGATCGTGTACGACGACCTGTCCAAGCAGGCCGTCGCCTACCGCCAGATCTCGCTGCTGCTGAAGCGCCCGCCGGGCCGCGAAGCCTACCCGGGCGACGTGTTCTACCTGCACTCGCGCCTGCTGGAGCGCGCCGCGCGCGTGTCCGAGGAGTACGTCGAGAAGTTCACCAATGGCGAGGTCAAGGGCCAGACCGGTTCGCTGACCGCGCTGCCGATCATCGAGACCCAGGCCGGCGACGTGTCCGCGTTCGTGCCGACCAACGTGATCTCGATCACCGACGGCCAGATCTTCCTGGAAACCGACCTGTTCAACGCCGGCATCCGCCCGGCCGTGAACGCCGGTATCTCGGTGTCGCGCGTCGGCGGCGCCGCCCAGACCAAGATCATCAAGAAGCTGTCCGGCGGCATCCGCATCTCGCTGGCGCAGTACCGCGAGCTGGCGGCGTTCGCCCAGTTCGCCTCGGACCTGGACGAAGCGACCCGCAAGCAGCTGGAGCGCGGCCAGCGCGTCACCGAGCTGATGAAGCAGAAGCAGTACCTGCCGATGTCGATCGCCAACCAGGCGCTGTCGATCTACGCCGTCAACGAGGGTTACCTCGACGACGTGCCGGTGAACAAGATCGGCGCCTTCGAGGAGGGCCTGCACGCCCACTTCGCCAACACCGCCGGCGAGCTGGTCGAGAAGATCAACAGCACCGGCGCCTGGAACGACGAGATCGAGGCGGCCTTCAAGAAGGGCATCGCCGAGTTCAAGCAGACCGGTACCTGGTAAGCCGCGCGGCGGGCATGCCCGCCGGGTAGACGCAACCAAGTCCAACGGCGGGCCCCCGGGCCCGCCCCACGGGAAGAAGAGATGGCTGGCGGACGCGAAATCAAAACCAAGATCAAGAGCGTGCAGAACACCCGCAAGGTGACCCGCGCGCTGGAGATGGTCTCGGCCTCCAAGATCCGCAAGGCGCAGGACCGGATGCGGACCTCGCGCCCGTACGCGCATGCGATGAAGCAGGTCATCGGCCACCTGGCCCAGGCCAGCACCGACTACCAGCACCCGTTCCTGGTCGAGCGCGAGCAGGTCAAGCGCGTCGGCTACATCGTCGTGTCCTCCGACCGCGGGCTGGCCGGCGGCCTCAACAACAACCTGTTCCGCAAGCTGCTGGGCGAGATCCGCCAGCACAACGACCAGGGCGTCGAGGTCGACATGGTCACCATCGGCCAGAAGGCGCAGGCCTTCTTCCGCCGGATCAAGGTGAACATGGTCGGCAGCGTCTCCCACCTGGGCGACGTCCCGCACCTGGACGACCTGGTCGGCGTGATCAAGGTGATGCTGGACGCGTACACCGAAGGCAAGGTCGACCGCGTGTACGTGGTCTACAACCACTTCGTGAACACGATGAGCCAGAAGGCCACCTTCGACCAGCTGCTGCCGCTGCCGGCGGCGCAGGCCGGGGTGCCGAACCACGACTGGGACTACATCTACGAGCCCGACGCGGCCACGGTGCTGGACCACGTGATCACCCGCTACATCGAGTCGCTGGTGTACCAGGCGGTGCTGGAGAACGTCGCTTCGGAGCACGCGGCGCGCATGGTGGCGATGAAGGCCGCCAGCGACAACGCGACCAAGCTGATCGGCACGCTGAACCTGGTCTACAACAAGGCCCGCCAGGCCGCGATCACCCAGGAAATCTCCGAGATCGTGGGCGGCGCCGCGGCGGTCTGATCCAAATCCATCGGGAGCCTCGCGCAGCCGCGCGGGGCCCGGAAGAAAAACCTTCGGCGACCCGGGTCGCGAGAATTTAGAGAGTCTGAGGAAACCACCATGAGTCAGGGCAAGATCGTTCAGATCATCGGCGCCGTCGTCGACGTCGAGTTCCCGCGTGCCGAAGTGCCGAAGGTGTACGACGCGCTGAAGGTCGAGAACACCGCCATCACCCTCGAAGTCCAGCAGCAGCTGGGCGACGGCGTGGTCCGCACCATCGCGCTGGGTTCGACCGACGGCCTGAAGCGCAACCTGGTCGCCACCAACACCGGCCGCGCGATCTCGGTCCCGGTCGGCGCCGGCACCCTGGGCCGCATCATGGACGTGCTGGGCAACGCGATCGACGAGGCCGGTCCGGTGCAGGCTTCCGACCACTGGGAGATCCACCGCGCCGCCCCGTCCTACGAGGACCAGTCCTCGGCCACCGAGCTGCTGGAAACCGGCATCAAGGTCATCGACCTGATGTGCCCGTTCGCCAAGGGCGGCAAGGTCGGCCTGTTCGGCGGCGCCGGCGTCGGCAAGACCGTCAACATGATGGAGCTGATCAACAACATCGCCAAGGCGCACAGCGGCCTGTCCGTGTTCGCCGGCGTGGGCGAGCGTACCCGCGAGGGCAACGACTTCTACCACGAGATGAAGGACTCCAACGTCCTCGACAAGGTGGCGATGGTGTACGGCCAGATGAACGAGCCGCCGGGCAACCGCCTGCGCGTCGCGCTGACCGGCCTGACCATGGCCGAGTACTTCCGCGACGAGAAGGACGAGTCGGGCAAGGGCAAGGACGTGCTGCTGTTCGTCGACAACATCTACCGCTACACGCTGGCCGGTACCGAAGTGTCGGCGCTGCTGGGCCGCATGCCGTCGGCGGTGGGCTACCAGCCGACCCTGGCCGAGGAAATGGGCGTCCTGCAGGAGCGCATCACCTCGACCAAGACCGGTTCGATCACCTCGATCCAGGCCGTGTACGTGCCCGCGGACGACCTGACCGACCCGTCGCCGGCGACCACCTTCGCCCACCTCGACGCCACCGTCGTGCTGTCGCGTAACATCGCCGCGCTGGGTATCTACCCGGCCGTCGACCCGCTGGACTCGACCAGCCGCCAGCTGGACCCGAACGTCATCGGCCACGAGCACTACGACACCGCCCGCCGCGTGCAGGCCACGCTCCAGAAGTACAAGGAGCTGAAGGACATCATCGCGATCCTGGGCATGGACGAGCTGTCGGAAGAGGACAAGCTGGCCGTGTCGCGCGCCCGCAAGATCGAGCGCTTCTTCAGCCAGCCGTTCCACGTGGCGGAAGTCTTCACCGGTTCGCCGGGCAAGTACGTGTCGCTGAAGGACACCATCCGCGGCTTCAAGGGCATCGTGGACGGCGAGTACGACCACCTGCCGGAGCAGGCCTTCTACATGGTCGGCACCATCGAGGAAGCCGTCGAGAAGGCGAAGAAGATCGCCTGAGTGCGATCTTCTCCGGACACTGAGCACAGCGAGGCAGCATGAGCACCATCCGTTGCGACATCGTCAGCGCCGAGCAGGAGATCTTCCACGGCGAGGCCACCCTGGTCGTGGCCACCGGCGAGCTGGGCGAGCTGGGCATCGCGCCGCGGCACGCGCCGCTGATCACGCGGCTGAAGCCGGGCAAGGTGGTGGTGACGCTGCCCGACGGCTCGCAGCTGGACTTCGCCATTTCCGGCGGCATCCTCGAGGTGCAGCCGCAGGTGGTGACGGTGCTGGCCGACACCGCGATCCGCGCCGAGGACATCGACGAGGCGTCGGTGCGCAAGGCCAAGGAAGAGGCCGAGCGCGCGCTGGCCGGCCGCAGCGAGGCGATGGACGTGGCCGAGGCGCAGCAGCGCCTGGCCGAGGTCACCGCCCAGCTGCAGGCCCTCGAGCGTCTGCGCCGCAACCTCAAGCACTGACGACCCGTTCCGGCCCAGGCCGGGCATGGTTCCGCGAACGCCGGCCCCTGGGCCGGCGTTCTGCGTTTCTGGGACAGCACCGGTCGCAACAGCAACAGCAACAGCGTTGGGTGTGCGGGTTTCGGAGGGAGCCGCGGCAGCGCGGGGGGCGCCGGGAATGAACGAGGGCGCTGGCGACGTGCGGCGCGTCGCCACGCGCCAGCTGCCTCGCCGCATTGTCAG
>NZ_KI911331.1:0-217511 GCF_000513955.1 Pseudoxanthomonas suwonensis J47 | reverse complement strand
CGGGAATGAACGAGGGCGCTGGCGACGTGCGGCGCGTCGCCACGCGCCAGCTGCCTCGCCGCATTGTCAGTGCTTGCTGTTGAATGCATGGGGTGTGTGGGCTTCGGACGGAGCCGCGGCAGCGCGGGCGTATGGCGCATCGCGCGGTTCCGCGTCCTGCTCCAACGCGCGAGCGCGGCACATCCATGTGCCGCTTGCGCCACGCCGGGAATGAACCCGGGCGCTGGCGACGTCTGGCGCGTCGCCACGCGCCAGCCTCCTTACCGCATCAGCCAGCGGCCTGCTGGTGACACCCCCCCGCGCTACCGCGTCTTCGGGCGCTTTCGGGTCGTGGCTTCGTTTTCTCCCCTCTTCCACCGGGAGAGGGGCAGGGGGTGAGGGTCGGGACCTCTCGCCACGCGGGTATACCGACCCTCTCCCCAACCCCTCTCCCGGGGGGAGAGGGGCTACGCGGTCCCCACCGCGATAAACTCGTCGGGTACCCCGCACAGCCCCACGACCATGACCATCACCCCGCAGGAAGCCCTGCAGCGCACCATCGAGCACCGCGAGATCTTCCACGACGAGATGGTCGCGCTGATGCGCCAGATCATGCGTGGCGACGTCTCGCCGGTGATGTCGGCGGCGATCCTGACCGGCCTGCGGGTGAAGAAGGAAACGGTGGGCGAGATCGCCGGCGCGGCGCAGGTGATGCGCGAGTTCTCGCGCACGGTCGAGGTGGCCGATCGCAGCCACCTGGTCGACATCGTCGGTACCGGCGGGGACGGTTCACATACTTTCAATATCTCCACCTGCTCGATGTTCGTGGTCGCCGCGGCCGGTGCGCGGGTGGCCAAGCATGGCAACCGCAGCGTGTCGTCGAAGTCCGGCAGCGCCGACGTGCTGGAGGCGCTGGGCGCGGCCATCGAGCTGCAGCCGGAGCAGGTGGCCGAGTCGATCGAACGCACCGGCATCGGCTTCATGTTCGCGCCGATCCACCATCCGGCGATGAAGGTCGTGGCGCCGGTACGCCGCGAGATGGGCGTGCGCACGATCTTCAACATCCTTGGCCCGCTGACCAACCCCGCGGGCGCGCCGAACATCCTGATGGGCGTGTTCCACCCCGACCTGGTCGGCATCCAGGCGCGCGTGCTGCAGGAGCTGGGTGCCGAGCGTGCGCTGGTTGTCTGGGGCCGCGACGGCATGGACGAGATATCGCTCGGCGCGGCGACGATGGTCGGCGAGCTGCGCGACGGCCAGGTGCGCGAATACGAGATCCATCCGGAGGACTTCGGCATCGCCATGTCCGCCAGCCGCAACCTCAAGGTTGCCGACGCGGCGCAGTCGCGCGGCATGCTGCTGGGCGTGCTGGATGGCGCGCCCGGCCCGGCGCGCGAGATCGTGGTGCTCAACGCCGCCGCGGCGCTGTACGTGGCCGGGGTGGCGGACAGCATCGCCGACGGCATCGGCCTGGCCCGCGAAGCGCTCGACAGCGGCGCGGCGCGGCAGGCGCTGGACCGCTACGTGGCGGCCACCCGCGAACTGGCCGCGGCGGTGCCGGCTTCGTGAGCGGCGGCTTCGCCCGGCTTCCGGCGCCGCCGTACTACGCGGTGGTGTTCAGTTCGCAGTGCAACGCGGCGGATGCGGAGGAATACGCGGCGGCGGCCGAGCGCATGCTCGCGCTGGCCCGGCGGCAGCCGGGCTACCTGGGCGTGGAATCGGTGCGTGGTGCCGACGGTTTCGGCATCACCGTGTCGTACTGGGAGAGCGAGGCGGCGATCGCCGCCTGGCGCGCGCAGGCCGAGCATGCCGAGATCCGCCGGCACGGCCGCCGCCACTGGTACACGCACTACGAGCTGCGGGTCGGCCGGATCGAGCGCGCCTCGGCTTACGAGGCCGGGCGCGACGACCCCGGTTCGCCCGACTGAGGCGGCGCGCCGGCGCGCGCGGCGTACGCCGCAGGGCCACCCGGCCCGTCGCCGGCTCGTGCGAGAATGCCGGTCCGCCGTGTTTCCTGGACCCGCGCCCCACCGATGAGCGACATCCTCCAGACCATCCTCGCCCGCAAGGGTGAAGAGATCGCCGAACGCCGCACGCGCCTGCCGCTGGCCGAAGTGGTCGCGCGCGCGCGCGACGCCGGCCCGGTGCGCGGCTTCGCCGCCGCGCTGCAGGCGGCGATCGACCACGGCGACCCGGCGGTGATCGCCGAGGTGAAGCGCGCCAGCCCGTCCAAGGGCCTGATCCGCCCGGACTTCCGCCCGGCCGACATCGCGGTGAGCTACGAGTTCGGTGGCGCGTCCTGCCTGTCGGTGCTCACCGACGTGGACTTCTTCCAGGGGTCGGATGCGTACCTGCAGGAGGCGCGCGGCGCCTGCACCCTGCCGGTGCTGCGCAAGGATTTCACCATCGACCCCTACCAGGTGCACGAGGCGCGCATGCTCGGCGCCGACTGCATCCTGCTGATCGTCTCGGCGCTGGGCGACGAGCAGCTGGCCGACCTGTCCGGCCTGGCCCTGGAGCTCGGCATGGACGTGCTGGTCGAGGTCCATGACATCGACGAGCTGGAACGGGCGATCCAGGTGCCGGTACCGCTGGTCGGCATCAACAACCGCAACCTGCGTACCTTCGAGGTCTCGCTCGACGTGACCCTGGACATGAAGGACGCGGTGCCACGCGACCGCCTGCTGGTCACCGAGAGCGGGATCCTGGAGCACGCCGACGTGGCGCGGTTGCGCGCCGCCGGCGTCAACGCCTTCCTGGTGGGCGAAACCTTCATGCGCGCCGAGGAACCGGGCGAGGCGCTGCGCCAGCTGTTCTTCGACGCATGACGAGCGGACCGTACCCGAGACCGCGCGACGACGCGCCCCTGGTGGTCTTCGACTTCGACCACACCCTCTACGATGGCGATTCCGGCAGCCACCTGTTCGCCTGGATGATCCGCCGCAATCCGCTGCGGGTGCTGGCGGCGCTGCTGGCTACGCCGGTGCTGGGGCCGATGGTGGCGTTCCTGCCGACGCGGCGCTGGGGCATTTCCGGCTACGTGTGGATCGGCAGCTTCGGCGTGCACCGGGTGCGCGAGTTCGACCGGGTGATCGACCGCTACGTGGCCACGCACCGCGAGGAGATCGCGTCGCGGCTGCTGCCGGTGGCGCTGGAGGTGTTCGCGGCGCACCGCGCGCGTGGCGACCGGGTGGTCGTGGCCACCGGCGCGCCGCCGGAGCTGGCGCGGGCGATCCTGGGCTTCGTCGCCCACGAGGACGTGCCGGTGGTGGGTACCGCGGTCGGCCCGCGGCTGGGTGCGGTGGTGGCCACCCGCCACTGCCACAACGAGGAAAAGATGCGCATGCTGCGCGAGCGCGGCTACGGCGACATCGAGGTGGCCTACTCGGACTCCAGCGCCGACCTGCCGCTGCTGAAGGCGGCACGGCGCCCGGTGGTGGTCAATCCCAAGCGCAACCGGGTGGAATTCTTCCGCCGCGTGCTGCCGGCCGGCACGCCGATCCTCAACTGGGGCTGCCGCGACCGCGGCGGCGATCCGGTGGCGGCCGCCTGACCGGCGTATCCGTGGCCGGCTGCCGGGCCTGCGTGGAGCATGTGTGCAGCGCCACCGACCCGGTCGGGCCGGCGCGCCATGGCCTGCGGCGCCGCCAGGGCGCCGGGTCTTCGCGGAACCACGGAGCGTCGCCGGCCCGTCCCCCTGTGTAGTAGGGGCCGGCGTGCTCCGGCGACCCTCAGCGGGTCCCGTAGAGGACGATGGTCTTGCCGCGGGCGTGCAGCTGGCCGTCGGCCTGCAGCTTCTTCAGCACGCGGCCGGCCATCTCGCGCGAGCAGCCGACCAGGCGGGCCAGTTCCTGGCGCGAGACGCGCATCTGCGTGCCCTGCGGGTGGCTCATCGCCTCCGGTTCCTTGGCCAGGTCGTGCAGGGTGCGCACGATGCGGTCGGTGACGTCGAGGAAGGCCAGGCGGCTGGCCTTGCGGCTGGTGGTCAGCAGGCGGCGGGAAAGCTGGACGCCGATCGAGTACAGCAGGCGCGGGGCGTCGCCGGCCAGCGGGCCAAGCATCAGCTGCTGCAGGCGGTCGTAGCTGATCTCGGCCAGCTCGCAGGCGCTGCGCGTGCGCAGGATCACCTCGCGGCTGTCGGATTCGATGAACAGGCCCATTTCACCGACGAACTCGCCCTGTCCGTAGTAGCCGAGGACCAGTTCACGCCCGTCTTCTTCCTCGGCGATGATGCTGACCGAACCGTTGACGACGTAATAAAGCGTGCCAGCCGGGTCGCCGGGACGGAACACGTCGGTCCGGTTCGGGTAACGGCGACGCTGGCAATGGGCCAGGAAGCGCTCGACGGCGGCCTGGTCCAGCGACAGGGGGCTGCTGGTGAAGCGCAGGACGGGGCTCACGGCAGGATTTTCCTAGGGGTGACGGGGGAAAATGACCGCCGAAGATAGCCCGCTCGGACCCCGTGGGCAAATCCTTCACGTACATCTTCACGCCCTGCATATCACCCCGGGCCGGTTTGGCCCATAATGGCGCGTTTTCCACCCCCCAGAGGCATGACCGCCGTGGTCAAACCCCTGCCGCGCCTGAGGCTGCAAGGCTTCAACAACCTCACCAAGGCGCTCAGCTTCAACATCTACGACGTCTGCTACGCGGTCTCCGAGGACGAGCGCCAGCGCTACATCGAGTACATCGATGAGGCCTACAACGCCGACCGCCTGACCCAGATCCTGACCGACGTGGCCCGGATCATCGGCGCCAACATCCTGAACGTGGCCCGCCAGGACTACGACCCGCAGGGTGCGTCGGTGACCATCCTCATCTCCGAGGAGCCGGTGATCGACAAGAAGCAGGCGGGCAAGGAGGTCATCTCCGACGCCGTCGTCGCGCACATGGACAAGAGCCACATCACCGTCCATACGTACCCGGAGACGCATCCGCAGAACGGCATCGCGACGTTCCGCGCGGACATCGACGTGGCCACCTGCGGGGTGATTTCCCCGCTGAAGGCGCTGAACTACCTGATCGAGAGCTTCGAGTCCGACATCGTGGTGATGGACTACCGCGTGCGCGGCTTCACCCGCGACATCAAGGGCAAGAAGCACTACATCGACCACAAGATCAACTCTATCCAGGACTTCCTGGCGAAGAACATCCGTTCGCGCTACGAGATGATCGACGTGAACGTCTACCAGGAGAACATCTTCCACACGAAGATGCACCTGAAGGAGTTCGACCTCGACACGTACCTGTTCGAGGAGAAGGCCCGCAACCTCTCGTTCAAGGAGCGCATGCGCATCGAGGCGCTGCTCAAGCGCGAGATCGAGGAGCTGTTCCACGGCCGCAACCTGGTGGAGTGACGGTTACGCGCGGTTGCGGCGGCGCCGGGCATACTGGCGCCTGCTGAGAAAACCAGGCGGGACGACCCGCCCGCGGCACCGCCGCGAACGCAGGACCGACGGCGGTCCGGAACCACGTTCCGGGCCGCTTTCGCGTTTTGTGGCCTGGCGCACAGAAGGAGGAACGCGATGGCCTGGATCTACCTGGTGCTGGCCGGCCTGCTGGAAGTGGTCTGGGCGGTCGGCCTGAAATATTCCGAAGGCTTCACCCGCCTGGTGCCCAGCGTGGTCACCGGCGTGGCGATGCTCGGCAGCTTCTGGTTGCTGGCGACGGCGCTGAAGACCCTCCCGCTGGGCACCGGCTACGCGGTGTGGGTCGGCATCGGCGCGGTCGGCACCGCGCTGCTGGGCATGATCGTGTTCCGCGAACCGGCCACGGTCGCCCGCCTGCTGTGCATCGGCCTGATCGTCGCCGGCATCGTCGGCCTCAAGCTGACGACGCGGTAGGCGTTCCTCCCCTCTCCCCCCGGGAGAGGGGCAGGGGGTGAGGGTCGGTGCCCTGCCAACTCACGGGTCCCAGGTCGCGAAGGTGCGAAGCGGCTGACCTTCCCATCTTCCGGCCCTCGCCGGACGGCCTGGCCAAAGCAACGGCAACGCCAACAGCAACAGCAACAGCAACAGCGTTGGGGGCGCGGGCTTCGGGCGGAGCCGCGGCAGCGCGGGGGTATGGCGCATCGCGCGGTTCCGCGTCCTGCTCCAACGCGCGACCGCGGCACATCCATGTGCCGCTTGCGCCATACCCCCGCGCTACCGCGTCTTTCGGTGCTTTGGGGTTGTGGCTTCTACCTCCCCTCTCCCTCCGGGAGAGGGGCAGGGGTGAGGGTAGGGATCTCTCGCCACGCCAGCACACCGACCCTCTCCCCAACCCCTCTCCCGGTGGGAGAGGGGCTTCTCGCGCCGCCAATAGAAGCCATCGCCTCAACGCATCCTGAGGACGCCGTCCCAAGGGGTGTCATCAGGCGCCGGCTGAGGCGGTAAGGAGGCTGGCGCGTGGCGACGCGCCAGACGTCGCCAGCGCCCTTGTTCATTCCCGGCGCGGCGCAAGCAGCACATGGATGTGCTGCGCTCGCGCGTTGGAGCAGGACGCGGAACCGCGCGATGCGCCATACCCCCTTGGGGCGGCGGCCCCGTCCGGAGCTGGCGGCTCTGCTCCTCGGGGATACACCGCGAAGGGCGCAGCCAGAGCATGGGAGCAAGGTGCCTTGGGATGGCGCGGCAACCCCTCTCCCGGCGGGAGAGAGGCCTGGGGAGCCGGGGACTTGACGACTGATATCAAATTGATATCTTCGTCTTGCACCCAGGAGACACGCCATGAAAGAGCTTCCGATCCGTTCCCTTCCCGGTATCCCCGTCCTCATTGCGGTCCTGCTCGCNGCTATAGCCCAGTTCGCGTGCCAGCGCGGCCACGCCCCCCATGAAGGTGCCGGCGATGCCGAGGATATGGATGGTGCTCATGCGCCGATTGTCGCCCAAGGGCGCGGGGATTTGGGCCGCTCATGCACCGGATTGCGGGCCAGCGGGCGGTGGGGCGGAAGGAGCAACGGCAACGGCAGCGGCGTGTGCGAGCTTCGGACGGAGCCGCGGCAGCGCGGGGGTATGGCGCATCGCGCGGTTCCGCCGTCCATGGCTCCAACGCGCGAACGCAGGCCATCCATGGCCTGCTTGCGCCATACCCCCGCGCTACCGCGTCTTTCGGTGCGTTCGGGTCGTGGCTTCGTTCGCTGTTTCCTTCCCGTCCCGGAAGGGGACGCCCCTGTAGAGCGGGGCTTGCCCCGCTGCCTTTCGCGTGTGCTGGGACATCAGGGCGGGGGAGTCGGGCAAGCCCGACTCTACGGGCGGCGCGACTTGCGGGATGACGGGCTTTCCGCGACGCCGATAGAAGCCATGGCCCCAACGCACCCGAGGACGTCGTCCCAAGGGGGTATGGCGCAAGCGGCACATGGATGTGCCGCGTTCGCGCGTTGGAGCAGGACGCGGAACCGCGCGATGCGCCATACCCCCTTGGGGCGGCGGCCCCATCCGGAGCTCGCCCCCCCGATGCCGTTGCCTTTGCTGTGCCTGTGCCTGTGGCTGTGGCTATTACCGTTACCGTTGCCGTTTCCGTTGTCAGCCCTCCTGCAACCGCTTCCACCGCGCCCACGAAAAAGCGCGCGCCACCTTGCGGCGACGCGCGCTTCGTTTGCGCTGGACGGTGGATCAGGCCTTCTTGAGGGCGGCCAGGATCCGGGCGGTGATCTCGTCCATGGTGCCGACGCCGTCGATGCGGGTCAGCGTGCCGCGGTTCTCGTAGAAGCCGATCACCGGCGCGGTCGAATCGTTGTAGACCTGCAGGCGCTTGCGCACCGATTCCGGGTTGTCGTCGGCGCGGCCTTCGGCCTGGGCGCGGCCGGCGATGCGCTCGACCAGCAGGTCGGTGGCCACGTCCAGCTGCACCACCGCGTCCAGCGGCTGGCCGATCTTGGCCAGCAGCCCGTCCAGCGCATCGGCCTGGGCCAGGTTGCGCGGATAGCCGTCGAGGATGAAACCGCCGGTCACGTCCTCGCGGCCCAGCCGCGATTCCAGCATGCCCAGCAGGATCTCGTCGGACACCAGGTCGCCCCGCGCCATGACTTCCTTGGCCTGCAGGCCCAGCGGAGTGCCCGCCGCCACTTCGGCGCGCAGCAGGTCGCCGGTCGAAATATGGGGGACGCCAAGGGTTTCCTTGAGGCGCGCCGCCTGCGTTCCCTTGCCCGAACCGGGCGGGCCGAGTAGTACCAGTCGCATCGATTGCTCCCTGGAGAAATGTTCCCACGCGGCCCGGGGCGCTAGACTTTGCAGCCCGCGCGCTCCGCATTGCACCGCACCATCGCGGCGCAGCTTACCGCATCCGGCACCGCAGTCCCAAGAAACCGCCCCATCCCGAGGATTCCCAACCATGGCTCGAGCCAAGCAGCAAGGCACCCTCCTGTATGCCCAGTCCGGCGGCGTCACCGCTGTCATCAACGCCACCGCCAGCGGTGTCATCGCCGAGGCCCGCGCCCGCGGCGTGAAGGTGCTGGCCGCCCGCAACGGCATCCTGGGCGCCCTGCGCGAGGAGCTGGTCGACACCTCGAAGGAATCCGCCGCGGCCATCGCCGGCCTGGCGCAGACCCCGGGCGGCGCCTTCGGCTCGTGCCGCTACAAGCTCAAGTCGCTGGAAGCCGACCGCGCCAAGTACGAGCGCCTGCTGCAGGTCCTGCAGGCCCACGACGTGCGCTGGTTCCTCTACAACGGCGGCAACGATTCGGCCGACACAGCCTGGAAGGTCTCGCAGCTGGCGAAGGAGTTCGGCTACCCGCTGACCTGCATCGGCGTGCCGAAGACCATCGACAACGACCTGGCCGTGACCGACACCTGCCCGGGCTTCGGCTCGGCCGCCAAGTACACCGCCGTGTCCGTGCGCGAGGCCGCGCTGGACGTGGCCGCGATGGCCGAGACCTCGACCAAGGTGTTCGTCTACGAGGCGATGGGCCGCCACGCCGGCTGGCTGGCCGCGGCCGCCGGCCTGGCCGGGCAGACCCCGGACGACGCCCCGCAGGTCATCCTGTTCCCCGAGCGCGCCTATGACGAGGCCGCGTTCCTGGCCCAGGTCGACAAGGTCGTGAAGAAGGTCGGCTGGTGCGTGGTCGTGGCCAGCGAAGGCATCCGCGACAAGGACGGCAGGTTCGTCGCCGACGCCGGCGGCGGCAAGGACGCGTTCGGCCACACCCAGCTCGGCGGCGTTTCCTCGTACCTGGCCGGCAAGGTCAAGGACGCGCTGGGCTACAAGGTCCACTGGACCCTGCCCGACTACCTGCAGCGCTCGGCCCGCCACGTCGCCAGCAAGACCGACTGGGAACAGGCGCAGGCGGTGGGCAAGGCCGCGGTGCAGTACGCGCTGAAGGGCCAGAACGCGGTGATGCCGGTGATCGTGCGCACCTCGTCCGCGCCGTACCGCTGGAAGATCGAGGCGGCGCCGCTGCACAAGGTCGCCAACCACGAGAAGACCATGCCGGCCGGCTTCATCCGCAAGGACGGCTTCGGCATCACCGCCAAGGCGCGCGAGTACCTGGAGCCGCTGGTCCGCGGCGAGGCGCCTCTGGCCTGGGGCCGCGACGGCCTGCCGAAGTACGTCACCCTCGAGAACGTCGCGGTGAAGAAGAAGCTGCCGGCCTGGGAAGGCTGAGCAGACGGACACGGCAAGGGCCGTCGCCGGAACCGGCGGCGGCCCTTCCGTTTACGGGCGGCCTGCCTCAGCCGCAGGGCTTGCCGGCGAACTTCATCCGCGCGGTGAACTCCGGCAGCGGCGCCATCTTCCCCGCGGCCGCCTGCTTCTGCGCATCCTGCAGGTAGATCCGCACCTGGCCCTGGCCATCACGAGCCAGCGGCTGTTCGACCGGCTTGTGCCAGACCTCGACCACGGCCTCCTGCGAAGGACAGCCGGCGGCCGGGATCCGGATCCGGTCCTCGAACACCCAGCCCTCCGCCCCGGCCGGCCGCGCCTGCGCCGGCTCGATCCAGCGCGCGCGCGCCTGGCAGGTGCCGCCCACCGGCACCGGCTGCAGCCGGTACGGCGCGGATGCGTCGCCGGTGAACATGCCTTCCAGGCGGATGCAGGCCTCGGGGATGGTGCGCACGGTATGCAGGGCGCCCACCGCCTGCGGCGTGCCCGGCGGACGCTCGCCGCGGCGGGGCTGCGGCTCGGCCGCGCGCAGCGGGAAGGCGATCGCGGCGACGGTGGCGAACACGACCAGCAGCAGGGCCTGGCGGAACAGTTCACGGTTGCCCGGGCGCGGGGCGGCGTGGCGGACGGTGGCGCGTGGAGTGCGGCGGGTCAGGGTCCGATCGGGGGTCATCGGGTCGGTGGATTGCCGGTGGAATGCAAAGCCTGTCACCCCCCGCATGAACGGCATGTGGCCTTGGCGCCCTGCCGTGGTCATACTCGACCCCACTCCAGGGATGTTGAACACGGTGTAACGCGCCTCGGTTTCGAGTCCGTTCCAGTGCTTCACGACTCGTCCGGCGTTGCCCCATGTTCGTCCTCGCTGGACGGCATCCACCAACCTTGGGAGGGGTTCATGCTGGAACAATACGGCCTGGCGCTGGCTCTGCTCTGCGCTGTTCTCGCCATCCTCTACGGCATCGTGTCCGCACGCTGGATCCTCGCGCAGCCCGCGGGCAACGAACGCATGCAGCAGATCGCCGCCGCCATCCAGGAAGGCGCGCGCGCCTACCTCAACCGCCAGTACCTGACCATCGCCATCGCCGGCGTGGTGCTGTTCGTGCTGGTCGGCGTGTTCCTCAACTGGTACACGGCGATCGGCTTCGCCATCGGCGCGATCCTGTCCGGCGCCGCCGGCTACATCGGCATGAACGTGTCGGTGCGCGCCAACGTCCGCACCGCCGAGGCCGCGCGCCGCGGCCTGCGCCCGGCGATGGACGTGGCGTTCCGCGGCGGCGCGATCACCGGCATGCTGGTGGTCGGCCTGGGCCTGCTGGGCGTGGCCGGCTACTACTGGCTGCTGCAGAAGCTCGGGCTGAGCCAGGCCGACAACCTGCACGCGCTGGTCGGCCTGGCCTTCGGCTCCTCGCTGATCTCGATCTTCGCGCGCCTGGGCGGCGGCATCTTCACCAAGGGCGCCGACGTCGGCGCCGACCTGGTCGGCAAGGTCGAGGCCGGCATCCCCGAGGACGATCCGCGCAACCCGGCGGTGATCGCCGACAACGTCGGCGACAACGTCGGCGACTGCGCCGGCATGGCCGCCGACCTGTTCGAAACCTACGCGGTCACGGTGATCGCGACCATGCTGCTGGGCGGGCTGATGCTCGAGCAGGTGGGCGCCAACGCGGTGCTCTACCCGCTGGTGCTGGGCGGCGTGTCGATCGTCGCCTCGATCATCGGCGCGTTCTTCGTGCGCACCAAGGAAGGCGGTTCGATCATGGGCGCCCTGTACAAGGGCGTGATCGTGTCCGGCGTGCTGGCGGCGATCGCGTTCTGGCCGGTCACCACCGCGCTGATGGGCAACTCGCCGGTGGGCGCCTCGGCGCTGTACGGCTGCGCCCTGATCGGCCTGGTGCTCACCGGCCTGATCGTGTGGATCACCGAGTACTACACCGGCACCGACTATGCTCCGGTGCGCCACGTCGCGCAGGCCTCCACCACCGGCCACGGCACCAACATCATCGCCGGCCTCGGCGTCTCGATGAAATCGACCGCGCTGCCGGTGGTCGCGGTGTGCGCGGCGATCTGGGGCGCCCACGCGCTGGCGGGGCTGTACGGCATCGCCATCGCCGCCACCGCGATGCTGTCGATGGCCGGCATGATCGTGGCGCTGGACGCCTACGGCCCGATCACCGACAACGCCGGCGGCATCGCCGAGATGTCGGAACTGCCGCCGGACGTACGCAACGTCACCGACCCGCTCGACGCGGTCGGCAACACCACCAAGGCGGTGACCAAGGGCTACGCGATCGGTTCGGCCGCGCTGGCCGCGCTGGTCCTGTTCGCCGACTACACCCACAACCTGCAGGCCAGCAATCCGGGCCAGACCTTCGCCTTCGACCTGTCCGACCACTACGTGATCATCGGCCTGCTGATCGGCGGCCTGATCCCGTACCTGTTCGGCGCGATGGCGATGGAGGCGGTGGGCCGCGCCGCCGGCTCGGTGGTGGAGGAAGTGCGCCGCCAGTTCCGCGAGATCGCCGGGATCATGCAGGGCACCGGCAAGCCGCAGTACGACCGCGCGGTCGACATGCTGACGAAGTCGGCGATCAAGGAAATGATCCTGCCCTCGCTGCTGCCGGTGGTGGTGCCGGTGGTGGTCGGCCTGCTGCTGGGACCGAAGGCGCTGGGCGGGCTGCTGATCGGCACTATTGTTACTGGCCTGTTCGTGGCGATCTCGATGACCACCGGCGGCGGCGCCTGGGACAACGCCAAGAAGTACATCGAGGACGGCAACTTCGGCGGCAAGGGCTCGGAGGCGCACAAGGCCGCGGTCACCGGCGACACCGTCGGCGATCCCTACAAGGACACCGCCGGCCCGGCGATCAACCCGTTGATCAAGATCATCAACATCGTGGCCCTGCTGCTGGTGCCACTGCTGTAGGCCTGGCCGCCATGCCGGCGCCGGGCGCCCGCCGCCAGCATGGCCCAAGTCATTGATACTGCTGGAAACGAAGCCCCGGCCTGGCCGGGGCTTCGCGCTTCCGGGGGCACCCGCCAGGGGGTTTGTGCGGCGCAACAGGCAAGAGCGTAAAATAACCGCCCTATTTCCACCCTCAGTTACGGAGCAGCAGATGGGTCTCGACCAGGTCAATTCCGGGCGCAATCCGCCCGACGAAATCAACGTCGTCATCGAGATCCCGAAGGACTCCGAGCCGGTCAAGTACGAAGTGGACAAGGAAAGCGGCGCGATCTTCGTCGATCGCATCCTGTCCACGCCGATGCGCTACCCCTGCAACTACGGCTATGTGCCGAACACCCTGTGCGGCGACGGCGACCCGGCCGACGTGCTGGTGGTGCTGCCGCTGCCGCTGATCCCGGGCTCGGTGGTGCGTTGCCGCCCGGTCGGCGTGCTGAAGATGACCGACGAGGCCGGCAGCGACGAGAAGATCCTGGCCGTGCCGGTGGCCAAGGTGTTCAACGGCTACGCCCACGTCGAGGACATCAACCAGGTTTCCCCGCACTGGCTCGAGCGCATCGGCCACTTCTTCGAGCACTACAAGGACCTCGAGAAGGGCAAGTGGGTGAAGATCTCCGGCTGGGGCAACGCCGCCGAGGCCAAGCAGATCCTGGTCGAATCGATGAAGCGCGTGGCCGACAAGGCCTGATCGCGCGAAGCGGGTGCCGGCCCGGCCGGCCACCCGCCAGCACCGGACGGGGCGCCGCGATGGCGCCCCGTTGCTTTTCAGCGGGCGAACTTCGCCAGCAGCGCCTGCGCCCGCTCGGCCTGGGCTTCCCAGGCCGCACGGTTCGCCTCGATCCCCGCCTCGTGCCGCCGCCACTTCTGCGGATCCGGCGCGGTCAGGGTGTAGCGCGACAGCGGCAGCTGCGCGCCCAGGCGGCGGTCCCAGTCCAGCCCCGCCCACGCGCACAGGCGTTCCATCCGGCCCTGCGGGTCGGCGACGAAACCGGCGTGGTCGATCGCGATCCAGCTGTCGACCGGCAGCTCCATCAGGTCGTCGAGCAGGACCTGCACCGCGGACGCCCACTGTTTCGCCACCACCACTTCGAGCGGCTGGCCGCTGGTTTCGCGCCAGCCCGGCGTCAGCAGGAACGACCAGGTCGGCCCCTGCCAGCCCGGCAGCTGCGGGTACATGCGGAAATTGCCCGAGTTCCAGCCGTCGATCATGCTGCCCAGCACCTGCCGCGGATCGCGGTACAGGAAGACGAAGCGGGCCTCGGGGAACACCGCGCGCAGGAACGGGATGCGCAGCGCGTTCTTCGGCGTCTTCTCCAGCATCCGCACCGGCGCACCGCTGGGCGCGCGGCCTTCGCGGTCGCGCAGCGAACGGAAGAAGCGCTCGCGCAGCGCGGCGGCGACCTGCGGGGTGGCGTCGCCGGCGAGCAGGCGGTTGGATTCGTAGCCGCGGGCGGCTGGCGCCAGGCCCGGCACGCCCTCGATCAGCGCGTGGCTTTCGTCGCCCGGCGAGTACAGCCCCGGCGCCTGCGCCAGGGTTTCGAACAGCAGGGTCGAACCCGAGCGCGGCGGGCTGACGATGAACAGCGGCCGCTCGAACAGCGGATCGCTGCCGGCGCGGCGCACGGGCGCCTGCGCGGGCGCAGCCTCGACCGGTTCCGGCACCGCCATCGCGCCGGCGTGCACGCCTTCGCCACCGCCGTAGCCGTGGCGGTCCAGGCGCGATTCGTCTTCCTGGTCGGCCGGCGTCGCCAGGGCCATGCCGAGCACCTGCACGTGCAGCACCTGCAGGAAGCCCAGCTCGTTCTTCAGCCCCAGCTGGCCGGCACCGAGCGCTTCCAGCTCCGCGCCTACGCCGTCGAGCAGGCGGCGGTAGCGCGCCAGGCCTTCGCCACTGTCGCCAAATGCCGCCCACAGCGCCTGCCAGCGCCGCGAAAAACGCAGCAGCGCCTGCTGGATCGGCCCCAGCCGCGGATCCGGCACGGTCTCGCCGAGCAGGAACACGATGTGCTCGCGCAGCTCCCACGGCGACATCACCTTCGGCGCGTTGAAGGTCTCGAAATCCAGTACCGGCGCCGGCTTTCCCGGCTGCGGCGGCACCAGCCGTGGCTGCCATTCCGGGCCGCGCTGGCCCGGCGGCCGCGCCTGCGCCAGCAGGTCCCAGAAGCGCTCGCCGCCGACGGTGTCGGCGACCAGGTGGATGCGCGTCTCCTGGCCGGCGTTGAGCACGCGGTGGCGGCGCCAGGTATCGAAGATCCAGCATTCGCCGGCGCCCATGTTCACTTCGCCCTCGCCGCACTGGAAGCGCACGTCGGGCGTGGTCACGATCGGCACGTGCACGCGCATGTGCTCGCGCCAGTAGTAGTTGATGTCGACGTGGGCGCGGACCTCGGCCTGGCCGTTGAGGCGCATCAGCCGCGCGCGGCCCCAGGTCGCGCCGAGGGTCTCCAGCACCTGCATCATGTACGGGCACTGCTGCAGCGCCGGGGTCGGCCGCATCGGCCCGGACAGCTCGTCGCTGTCGGGATCGCCGTGGGTGGTGACCAGGGTCAGCGCGCTGTTGCCGTCGTCCTGCTGGGTACGCCCGCGCCACCAGCGCGGATCGACGGCGGCGACTTCGGCGGCCAGGGCGGCGGCGTCGAACTGGACGGGGAGCTGGAGAAACGGGACCTGCAGCTTCATCGGGACTCACGGCGCGAATGAGCGGTCGATTGTCCCGCACCCGCGGGGGAACCTGTAGTGCCGGTCGGCATGGCCGTTCAGGGGTTCAGGGACGCCGCTGCCCGTGGCGCAGGATACTCAGCCCGATCAGCCGCGACACCACCAGGGCGATGTACATCACCCCGGCGAACTGCGACAGCATCACCAGCGCGCGCGCGCCCGGCCGCACCGGCATGATGTCGCTCAGGCCCACGCCCGACAGCATGCTGAAGCTCAGCGAGAGCAGTTCGATCCAGCTGCGCTGGTATTCCGGGTGCACCGCGGCGACGAAGCTGCCCGGCCGCAGGATCTGGCAGACCGAGAAGGCGAAGGCGAACCCCCAGGCCAGCAGGGTGAAGGTCGCGCCGGCGGCGAACAACTCGTCGCTGGTGACCTCGTGGTCCTGCAGCATGTACGCGATCAGGCCGGCCGCGGTGTAGAAGTACAGCGCCCCCTCGAAGACATGGCCCAGGGCCAGCATCTGCGGATCCGCCCGCCACGCCGCCAGCAGCGAGAAGGTCGCACCCGGCAGGGCCAGGCACCAGGCGAGCCAGGCCACGGTGGGGCTGCGGCTGACCACCCACAGCGCCAGGGCCAGGACGATGGCGCCGAAGATGGTGACCAGGACGTTGCCCATCGGCATGCCGTCCAGGGCCGGATACAGCAGCAGCCCGCACAGCTGCACCAGCAGCAGCCATGCGGACGGATGCCGCCTGGCCAGCACCCACCAGCGCAGGTGCCAGAACCTCGCCACTCAGAGGTGGTAGACCAGCGCGTAGTAGACGACGTAGATCCAGCCGAGGATGCCGTGCACCAGCACCCACAGCAGGGACTTGTTCGCCGTCCAGGAAATGGTGATCGCCAGGGCCGTGCCGAAGCCGATCCCGGCGCGCACCACGCCGCCGCCGGATACCCGGCTCATGGCGCGATCCCGCCGCGGTACGGGTACTTCGCGAAGATCGCGGCCACTGCCGCGTCGACGTCTGCGGCGCGCTCCTGCGGCGTCTTGCGGGTCACGCGGCCGATCGCCGAGCCGGTCCACACCAGGTGGTTGCGCCGCGCGTCGACCAGGTCGACGGTCAGCGTGCCCTCGCGGTACTGGCGCACCTGGGTCTCGTCGTACCACACCGGCACCGCGACGTAGGTGCGGGCGCGGTAGCTGTAGAAGTACTGGTAGTCGGTGCGCGGCATCGTGTAGACGTCAGTCCGGTCCTGGACGATGCCCTGGAAGTTCACCCGCAGGTCCGGCGCCGCCGGGTCATAGATGTAGCCGCGGGCGTCCATCTCGCGGCGGACCGCCTCGCGGATGCGCTCGGTGGTGAAGCTGGTGTAGCCGTTGGCCTCCATCGCGATGGGCTCGTAGAAGGCCCAGCTGCGGTAGCGGCCGAAATCGGCTTGCGGGTCGGCGTCGGCGCGGATCGTGGGGCCACTGGCGCAGCCGGCCAGGAGCAGCAGCACGAACGCAAGCCAGGCCGTCGGCAGGATGCGGGAAAGACGCATGGTGGCCTCCGTGGCATGCAGTAGCGGCGAACGCTAGCACGGCCCGCGGCCGCCCGTCGTGAGCATGCGCAAGGCATGAAGAAACGGGGGGAGGCCGCCAGGCCTCCCCCCGTCACCGTACCGCGTCAGCGCATCAGAACGTCTGCGCGTAGCGGATGTACACCGTGCGGCCGTAGCCGTCGTAGAGGTTGAAGTTCCACGGACGGTTGCTGTAGCCGACCAGCTCCGGATAACGGTCGCCCGCGTTGACCACGCCCAAGGTGGCGGTGCCTTCCCACGGCAGCTTGTAGCTGGCCGACAGGTCGTGGGTGGTGTAGGTACCGATGCGGGTGCCCTCGCCGCCGGCGACGTAGCCGTAGGCCGGCGGCTTGGCCGGGTTCTCCTGCGAGCCGATCATGTTGATGTTCCAGCTCAGGCTCAGGTTGCCCTCGGTCCAGGTGTTGCGCAGGCTGGCGCGCATGTCCGGCGCGGTCACCCAGCCGAGGCGGTCGGTCACCTTGCTGCCGTCGGTGACGGTGAACTCCAGGACCTTGCCCACCTGCAGCCAGTGGTCGAAGCGGCCCCAGCCGGTGGCGAGGCGCACGCGCAGGTTCAGGTCCAGGCCACGGGTGTCCAGCGTGCCCTCGTTGGCGTAGGCGGTGACGATCTCGCTGATCGCGCCGTTGCTGCGGCGGGTCACCGAGGTGCCCGGCGGGAGCGCCACGCCGTTGTTGTCGAAGTTCACCAGCTCCTGGTACTCGATCTGGCGGATGCGGTCTTCGATCTGGATCCCGTAGTAGTCCAGGGTCATGTTCAGCCAGTCGGTCGCATCCCAGGCCAGGCCGATGCTGTACTGGCGCGAGTGCTCGGACTCCAGTTCCGGGTTGCCGGAGATGTAGCTGTCGACCTGGTAGGAGACGTCGCCGGCCTCCGGACCGTCGGCGATGCCGTCGTTGTTGGCGTCGCCGCCGCACTGTGCCGAGGTGTAGCCGATCGCCAGGCAGGTGCGGTAGTCGGAGACCTGCTCGGCGGAGAACGAACGCTTGGAGTGGATGTACGGCAGGGCCGGGGCGCGGAAGCCCTCGCCCGCCGAGGCGCGCAGGGTCAGGTTGTCCAGCGGCTGCCAGCGCAGCGAGACCTTCGGCGAGACGTCGCTGCCGTAGTCGCTGTAGCGGTCGTAGCGCGCGGCCAGGGTGAAGTCGAAGTTCGGCGCCAGCGGGAACAGCCATTCGGCGTAGGCCGCCTGGATCTCGCGCTTGCCGGCGGCCGAGTTGCCCGCCGAGCCGGCGACCACGCCGGCTTCCGACAGCGAGTCGAAGATGTCGGCGTAGTTCTCCTCGCGGTACTCGGCGCCGAAGGCGATCGCCGAGGTGCCGCCGCCCAGGTCGAACAGGTCCAGGGTGGCGGTCGCGTAGGCTTCGGCGATGTCGAACTTGCCGTCGCGGGTGGTGGTGGTGGTGATGCCCTTGATCACCTCCTCCGGGTTGCCGAACGGATCGAACAGGTTGTAGCGCCCGTCGGCCGCCGCGGCCTCGGCCAGCGGGGTGACGATGTAGCCGCGGCCGATCTGGTCGAAGTCGGCGTTGCTGCGGCGCAGGCCGAAGTCCACCTGCAGGCGGTCGCTCGCGCGCCAGCTGGCGCCGGCGTTGATGTCCAGCACGGTGTTGTCGACGAAGTCGTCGCGGTTGCCGGCGGCGGCGTAGCGGTGGTAGATGAAGGCGCCGCGGCCGTCGCCCTTGACCGGGTCGTTCGGCGTGCCCTCGGCCACGTACAGCACGCCCGGGGTCGGCGCGTAGCGGCCGAAGCTGCTGGCGTGGCTGTAGCTGGCGGTGGCGTACAGCGTCCAGTCCTCGTTGATCCGGTATTCGCCGCGCGCGAACAGCGAGCGGTTCTTCACCGAAGCCTCGTCGGCCTGCACCGAGTTGTAGTCGAACACGCAGTTGCCCTGGTTCATCCAGAAGCCCGGGTCGTTGCAGGCGTAGCCCGGCAGCGCGCCTCCAAACTCGCCCTCCTCGCCCGGCGCGGTGTCGCTCTCGAAATAGAAGTTGTTGCCGTACGGCGAGGCGCCGCGCACGTCGCCGCCGTGCTGGTCGCGGGTGAAGACCATGCCGCGCGAGTTGTAGGACGCGCCGAACAGCAGCGAGCCGCGGTCGGACGAGGTGCCGACCACCAGCGACGCTTCGTCGGTGTCGCCGCCCTTGATCGCGGTGTTGCCCTTGCCGATGCGCACTTCGGCGCCGTCGAAGTCCTTGCGCAGGATGATGTTGACCACGCCGCCGATGGCGTCGGAGCCGTACAGCGCCGAGGCGCCGTCGGACAGGATCTCGATGCGGTCGACCGCGGCCAGCGGGATGGTGTTGAGGTCGGCGCTGGTGCCGGTGGACGGCGCGTAGGGCGCGCGGCGGCCGTCGATCAGGACCAGGGTACGGTCGGAACCGAGGCCGCGCAGGTCGATGTCCGCGGTGGACTGGGCGGTGCTGCCCGAGCGCGGACGGAAGTTGCCGAAGGACGAGAAGGTGGTGTCGCGCAGCACGTCGGCCACCGAGACGTCGCCGCTGGCGTCGATTGCCGCGCGGTCGATGACGGTGACCGGCACCGCGCCCTCGATGTCGGCGCGCTTGAGGCGCGAGCCGGTGACCTGGATCCGGTCGAGGGTCTGCGGTTCGTCGGCAGCCGCCTCCTGGGCGACCGCGCTGCCCGCGGCGAGGGCGCAGGCGATGCCCAGCGGCAACGCCGCCCACTTCGATGCGGGGCGCGGATGATGCAACTTCATAAGGGATTCTCCAGTGACGTGAGAGATGGGCCGGATGGCAACAAGACGTTAAGGAGACGTGTGCTCAACCCGCTTGGCCGTGCATGTCCGCTGCGTTTGCCTGGAGTGGCGGCAGGACCCCTCCATGGATGCGGTACAGCGACGGCGGCAGCCCGAACTGCGCACGGAATGCGCGCGAGAAGCTGCAGTTGTTCTCGAAGCCGCAGGCCGCCCCGACCTCGCTGACGGCGAGGCGCCCGTCGCGCAGCAGCCGCGCCGCATGGGCCAGGCGCAGCCGCGTCGATGCCGCCTGCGGCGGCTCGCCATACACGGCCTGGAAGGTCTTGGTGAAGTACCAGACCGACATGCTGGCGCGCGCGGCCAGCTCGGAGCTGCGCACGGTGCGGTCGAGGTTGCCTTCCAGGTACTGCAGCGCGCCCTGCATGCGCGCGAACACCTGGCGGCGGCGGTGCAGCGAACGTCCGGGACAGCGGTCGACCTGCGCGCTGCAGTCTTCCTGCAGGCTGGCCAGGGCGCGCAGCAGGCGGGTGAGCAGGCGCGGCACGTCCGGGCCCTCCGCGGCGGCAGCCAGCCACAGCTGGCGCCACAGCCCCAGCACCATGCGCCGCGCCACCGGCGGGGCATGGCCCCGGCCTGGATACATCGGCGCGTAGGCCGACTGCTGCAGCTGCGCCTGCAATCCGCAGGACAGGGCCAGGCCGAGCACCAGCGCGCGCGAGCCGGCGCGCACCGACGGCAGCGAGTCGCGGTCCAGGTACAGCCATTCGCCGGTGCCGAGGGCGAAGCGGCCCTCGCGGCATTGCAGCTCGACCTCGCCGCGCAGCACCAGCCAGATGCTGGCGGCCGGCGCGGTCACCTCCAGCGTCGCGCCGCGCGCCAGCGTCGCCAGCAGCGGGCGCTCGCGCCAGCCGCGCGGCCAGTGCAGCTCCAGCGCCTGTCCGCGGTCACCGCACAGTGTCCTGATCTCCATGGCCATCTCCTCGGGGGAACATGGCCATCTGTTTGCCGCGCGGGGCCGCGGGAGACAGGAAACTGCGCCGAAATCTTTCCGATATTTATCTCGCCAGGCGTTCCGATCCCTTGCGGGTCAATCACTTGCACCGGCGGCGCCGGTGCCGCGCAACGGCTGCAGCGAAGCCCAGCCGACGTCGACGTTCTGCTCCAGCGGCAGCGACAGGTACACCCGCCGACCGGCTGCATCGACGCTGGTCGAGCCGGCGACCACGGTGTGCAGGCGCGACAGGCAGCGCACCGCGCCGTCGGCCTTGCCGCCGATCTCCGTCCACGCCGTCGCGCAACCGGGCGCCGGGCCGGTGGAGAAGATCCGTCCGCCGGCGATCGCCCATTCGCGGTACTGGTCCGGCACCGGCGTGGTCCGGCTCAGCTCGACCACCTTGCCCAGCGAGGGATCCGCGCACCACAGGCCGGCACGCGCCGGACGGGTGAAGCAGACGCGATCGCCGTCATGGTCGTACCGCGCCACCGCGACGTCGTCGAGGCTGGCCAGTTCGCGCCACTCCGGCAGCTGGTAGCGGACCAGGCGCATGCGTCCGCCGCCGCCGTCGACCCCGACCAGCAACTGGCCAGGCTCGGGCGGATACGCGGCGAACGCGGGCACGCCCGGCACCGGCAGCACCCGCACCGTGTCGAGGCCGACATCGACCTCGAACAGGCGGTCGCCGCCCTTGCCGGTGGCGCCAAGCACCAGCAGCCGGCGCCCGTCCGCCGACCACACCGGCGGATGCCGTGGCACCGGCACGATCCCGGGCACCGCCCGCAGCGTCTGCGGCTGGGCGATCTCCGCGATCCACAGCTGCGCCGCCAGGCTGCGGTCGGAGACGAAGGCCAGGGTGGCGCCGTCCGGCGAGATCGCCGGCATCATGTCCACGCCGCTGGAAGCGAATACCGGTTCGCCGTGGCCAGCCGTCTCCCCGGGTCCGTCCAGGTCGAAGGCATACAGTCCGCTGTGGAAGCGGTCGATCTCGAAGGTCATCGCCCATGCGCGATCGGCGATGCTGGGATGGATCGGATTGCCCTTGCCCAGCGGCGGCAGTCCGCTAATCGTGCCGTCGGCCAAGGTGAGCCGGTACAGCCGCGCCTCTTCCTTGATCAGGCTGAAGACCAGGCCGCTGCCATCCGGCAGCCAGTCCCAGCCGCGGATGTCGCCGTGCAGGCGGGTCAGCTGCCGCGGCGTGCCGCCAGCGGCCGGCATCAGCCACAGGTCGCCAAGCGAGGTGCCGCGACGGAAGCCGAGCCACTGCCCGTCCGGCGAATGCCGCGGCAGGGTGTCGATGCCGGCGCCTTCGTAGCGCAGCACGTCCCAGCGGCCGCTGGCCAGGTCGAGCCGGCGCAGCGGCGCGGACTGGTCCGTGCCGCCACTGCGTCCGCCCATCACCAGCGCGCGCCCATCCGGGGTCCAGTCGAACGCGGCGAAGTGGCCGTCCTCGCAGCGCCCGGCCTCGCGTTCGCTGCCACCGGTCGCGGCCACGACCATGATCCGGCAACCGCCTGCGCCGGTACGCACGAAGGCGATGCGTTGTCCGTCGGGCGACCAGGCCGGCAGCTGGTCGCCGGCGCCGGCGCCCGGGAAGGTCAGCTGGCGGGCGCTGGCGTCGGCCGGCGGCTGCAGGTAGAGCGCGTGCGGTCCATCGGGCTGCGCCTGGCGCGAGAACACGACCAGGGCGCCATCCGGCGACAGCGCCGGCGCGCGTTCGCGCATCGGCGTGGAGGCGATGGCCTGGTACTGCACCGCTGGCGACGCACCGGTCGGCGCCGCCGCCGCGGCCACGGGCACCGGGTTGCGCGCCTGCCAAAGGAACAGGCCGGCGGCGATCGGGACGATGGCGACCAGTGCCAGGACGAACGCGGGCGCGCGCGAGGCCCGGCGCGGCGCCTGCGGCGCGGGCACGGCAACCACCTCATGCGCCGGGGCGGCGGACGCTGCGGTTTCCTGTACGGCAGCCGCCGGCGGGCCGCACTCCGCCTCCGGTCCGACCCGGCGATGCGTGGCCAGCAACCGGTAGCCGCCCTTGGCGATGGTCTCGATGTAGCGCGGCGCCTCGCGGCTGTCCTCGAAGGCGCGGCGCAGCTGGGCCACGGCCTGGGTGAGCACGTCGTCGGTCGGCAGCGTGTTCGGCCAGACCTTCGCCAGCAGCTGCTCGCGGCTGACCACGCGGCCCTCGGCCTCGACCAGCGCGAGCAGGACCTGCAGCGACTTCAGTGTCAGCCGGACGGTCCCGCCATTGCCCGGTCGCGACACCACCCGCCGGGCGATGTCGATCTCGTGGTCTCCCACGCGCAGCCGACTGCCGTCCGTCGTCGCAGTGCCGCCCGGGGCGCCTTCCGCCTGCGCCACCATCCAAACCCCTGTGTTCCGGTCAGTGGAGCGTCCGGCGCTCCGCCGCCGCTCCGGTCGCGGGCGCGGCAGGTCATGCCGCGGGCCATCCCGCACGAAGCGAAGCCCGCACGCTACCCGTCGCTTCCTGGCCCGGCCATGTGCCTTTCGTACGGGGGCGTATCCGTGGCATACCCGGCGTTCATTCGCGACTCATGCGGCCCGCGCGCGCGGCCCGACCGGCTTCGCCAGGAACGGCAAAGCCGGCCAGCCATTACGGGATAACGGCATCCCCGCCGGTGCTTCCACACTGGCCCCGGCCGCATCGGATCTCTCTCCCCCGTGCGGCCGGTGGCCGGTGCCGCCCGCCTGGCCGCGGCAGAGGGAGCCGCGGCCAGGCTTCAACCGGCCTGGTAGACCTTCGCGCCCTGCTCGAGGAACTGCGCCGACTTCTCGGCCATGCCCTTCTCCAGCGCGGCCTGCTCGTCCACCCCGTGCTCGGCGGCGTAGTCGCGCACGTCCTGGGTGATCTTCATCGAGCAGAAGTGCGGGCCGCACATCGAGCAGAAGTGCGCCAGCTTGTGCGCTTCCTTCGGCAGGGTCTCGTCGTGGAACTCCTTGGCCTTCTCCGGATCCAGGCCGAGGTGGAACTGGTCCTCCCAGCGGAATTCGAACCTTGCCTTGGACAGGGCGTTGTCGCGCACCTGCGCGCCGGGATGGCCCTTGGCCAGGTCGGCGGCATGCGCTGCGATCCTGTAGGCCATGATCCCGTCGCGCACGTCCTGGCGGTTGGGCAGGCCCAGGTGTTCCTTCGGCGTCACGTAGCAGAGCATCGCCGTGCCGAACCAGCCGATCATCGCCGCGCCGATCGCGCTGGTGATGTGGTCGTAGCCGGGGGCGATGTCGGTGGTCAGCGGGCCCAGGGTGTAGAACGGCGCCTCGCCGCACTCGCGCAGCTGCTTGTCCATGTTCTCCTTGATCAGCTGCATCGGCACGTGGCCGGGGCCTTCGATCATGGTCTGGACGTCGTGCTTCCACGCGATCTTCGTCAGCTCACCCAGCGTCTCCAGCTCGCCGAACTGGGCCGCGTCGTTGGCGTCGGCGATGCAACCCGGGCGCAGGCCGTCGCCCAGCGAGAAGGCCACGTCGTAGGCCTTCATGATCTCGCAGATGTCCTCGAAGTGGGTGTAGAGGAAGTTCTCCCTGTGGTGCGCCAGGCACCACTTGGCCAGGATCGAGCCGCCGCGGGAAACAATCCCGGTGACGCGCTTTGCGGTCAGCGGCACGTAGCGCAGCAGCACGCCGGCATGGATGGTGAAGTAGTCGACGCCCTGCTCGGCCTGCTCGATCAGCGTGTCGCGGAAGATCTCCCAGGTCAGCTCCTCGGCGCGGCCGTCGACCTTCTCCAGTGCCTGGTAGATCGGCACCGTGCCAATGGGTACAGGCGAGTTGCGGATGATCCACTCGCGGGTCTCGTGGATGTGCTTGCCGGTGGACAGGTCCATCACCGTGTCGCCGCCCCAGCGGATCGCCCATACCAGCTTCTCCACCTCCTCGGCGATGCCGGAGGACACCGCGGAGTTGCCGATGTTGGCGTTGATCTTGGTGAGGAAGTTGCGGCCGATGATCATCGGCTCGCTTTCCGGATGGTTGATGTTGTTGGGCAGGATCGCGCGGCCGCGGGCGATCTCGTCGCGCACGAATTCGGGGGTGATGACCTTGGGGATGCTGGCGCCGAAGCTCTCGCCCGGATGCTGGGCGAGCAGGCCGGCGTCGCGCACCGCCTCCAGCCGCTGGTTCTCGCGGATGGCGACGAACTCCATCTCCGGGGTGATGATCCCGCGGCGCGCGTAGTGCATCTGGGTGACGTTGGCGCCGGCCTTGGCACGGCGCGGCAGGATGCGCCCGGGGAAGCGCACCGGCGCCAGCTTCGGGTCGTGCTCGCGGGCGCGGCCGAACTCCGAGGTCAGCCCGGGCAGCTGCTCGGTGTCGCCGCGCTCGGCGATCCACTGCGCGCGCAGCGCCGGCAGGCCGGCGGCCAGGTCGATGCGCGCATCCGGATCGGTGTACGGACCGGAAGTGTCGTAGACGGTGACCGGCGGGTTGTCCTCGCCGCCGAACACGGTCGGCGTTCGGGTCAGCGCGATCTCGCGCATCGGCACGCGGATGTCCGGGCGCGAGCCTTCGACGTGGATCTTGTGCGAGCCCGGGATGGGCCGCGTGACGGATTCGGAAAGCTGCGCGGTCTGCTGCAGCAGCGAGGCGGGAATGGCATTCATGCGGGTGTCCGTCCGGTAAGGGGCCACCGCACCATCGGGTGCGGTCCAGGACGACGCGCGGCCGCCCCATCGGGCAGGCCTTGCGAGTCGCCCGAAGCGGGCGGACACAGGACGGACGCATCCCGTCCTGCGAAGCTTCCCTACGCCGGTATCAACCGGATCAGGTTCCAAGGGACTGTCTCAACCGTCGACCCGTGCCGGCGCCGCGGTACCCCCGCTTCGGCGCCGATTAGACCACAGACCGCGTTCCGCTGCCGCCCGCGGCGACGGAGCGCCCACGGGGGCCGTTGCTAGACTGCCCGCCCGAGGCGCCCCCGGAGCCGGCATGGTCTTCCGCATCTCCTTCCTGGTCATCGTGCTGCTGGCCGCCGCGGCCGGCCTGGCGCCGGCGCGGTTCGCCGCGGTGGTCAGCGACCTGCTCGGCGGCATGCTTGCCAACACCGGCTGGCTCTACCTGCTGGTGGTCTTCGCCACCCTGCTGTTCATGCTGTACCTGGCGTTCGGAAGCATGGGCGAGCTGCGCATCGGCGGCGAGGATGCCGAGCCGCACTTCTCCGTGGGCAGCTGGCTGGCGATGCTGTTCGCCGCCGGCATGGGCATCGGCCTGGTGTTCTGGGGAGCGGCCGAGCCGCTGTCGCACTACTTCAACCCTCCGGAGGGCCTGGAGCCGCGGAGCATGGCCTCCGCGCGCGCGGCGATGCGCTACTCGTTCTTCCACTGGGGACTCCATCCCTGGGCCATCTACGCGCTGGTCGGGCTGGCGATGGCCTGGTTCCAGTACAACCGGCGCGGGCGCGGCCAGCTCAGCGACCTGCTGCAGCCCATCCTCGGCCGCCACCACCGCGGCTGGGCCGGCCACTGCGTGGACATCGCCGCGGTGGTCGCCACCGCCATCGGCGTGGCCACCACCCTCGGCTTTGGCGCGCTGCAGATCGTCGCCGGCCTGGCCACCGTGTTCGGCACCCCGTCCGGCACGACCATGCAGCTGGTGGTGATCGCCGTGGCCTTCGTGCTGTACATGGCGTCCTCGCTCAGCGGCGTGGAGCGCGGCATCAAATGGCTATCCAGCTTCAACCTGGCGCTGGCGGCGCTGCTCATGCTGCTGGTGCTCGCGCTTGGCCCGACCGCGTTCCTGTTCGACGTGTTCACCAACGCCCTCGGCGGCTACCTCGACCGGCTGGTCGGGATGAGCCTGCGCATGTCGCCGTTCTCCGGCAGCGCCTGGGTCAGCGACTGGACGATCTTCTACTGGGCGTGGTGGATCTCCTGGGCGCCGTTCGTGGGCACCTTCATCGCGCGCGTGTCCTACGGCCGCACCATCCGCGAGTTCGTGGTCGGCAGCGTGCTGGCCCCCAGCCTGCTGGGCTTCGCCTGGTTCGCGGTGTTCGGCGGCACGGCGCTGTGGCAGCAGCTGTTCGTGACCGACCTGCGGCCGGTGCTGGAAAGCGGCTACCAGAACGTGCTGTTCGCCCTGTTCGAGCAGCTGCCCGGCAGCACCCTGCTGAGCGGCGTGGCCGTCCTGCTGCTGGTGATCTTCTTCATCACCTCGGCCGATTCGGCGGTGCTGGTGCTGGCCAGCATGTCCAGCGAGCATGCCGGCGACCCGCCGCCGCTGCGCCGGCTCGCCTGGGGCGTGGCCATCGCCGTGGTCGCGGCGGCCCTGCTCCTGGCCGGCGGGCTCGACGCGCTGCAGGGGCTGGTCACGATCTCGGCGCTGCCGTTCGCGTTGCTGCTGGCGCTGGTGATCCTGGCCATGCACCGCACCCTCGCGCACGCACGCGAAGTGCGCCGCCGCCGCGCCCAGCAGCTGCGCCACGCGCTGGAACACTGGGTCTACGGCCCGCACCACACCCGCGGGCCTGCACCGCCGCCCTACTCGAAGGAATAGCCCGGCGGATCAGGGCAGCGCGCGGATCGCGCGGGCGTGGGCGGAGACCAGCCCGAGCGTCGAGCTGTCGCTGTCGAACAGCGAGAACAGGCCCTGCGCTTCCTGCGGGGGATCGCCGGTGAACGGGTCGCCGGCCTTCCACATCCAGTCGGGGTTGCTCGTACGGCCGCGCCCGCCCCAGGCCCAGAAGTTGGAGCCGGCGATGGCCTTGCCCTCGCCGGCGCGTTTCAGCAGGCGTTCGTAGACGGCGCGGTAGAAGCGGTCGCGCGCCTCCACGCCGGAGGCCGGATCGTAGGAACCGCCATCGCGGTTGAGGCCGAACTCCGACAGCACGATCGGCTTGCCTAGCTTCCCGGCCACCTCGATGTGGCGGTCGATGTAGTCGAGCGAGGTGGCCAGCCCGGATTCCAGCCGCGCCGCCGGGTCGCCGTGGTCGATCCAGCCCCAGTTCGACGGCCACAGGTGGAAGGTCAGGTAATCGACATTGGGCGTGGCGTGCGCCTGTGCGTACAGGTCCATGTCGCCCAGCGAACCCTTCTCGCCCTCGCTGCCGGTGCTGACCAGCTGCTTCGGCGCCAGCCGGCGGATGAAGCCGGCGGTGTCGTCGATCCAGGCGCGGTAGGCCTCGAAGTTCGCGCGACCGTCGCGGTCGCTGCCCGGGCGTGGCTCGTTGGCCAGCTGCCAGGACATCACCGTCGGATCGTCGATGTAGGCCACGCCGGTGACGGTACTGGTGCGGCCGACCACCTGGCGGATCGCATCGCGGTACCAGGCCTGCGCCTCGGCGATGCCATAGAAGCGCGCCGAGTTCTGCATGAAGCCGTCCCAGTCGCCGTTGGCGTCCGGATCCAGCACCGGTTCGCCGGTGGCCCAGGACACGTACTGCGACATGCCGCCGGACCACTGCCAGAAGTTGTTGAGGTAGAGCACCGCCTTCATGTCGCGGCGGGCCATCTCCGCCAGCAGGTAGTCCAGGCCCTGCAGCAGCTGTTGGTCGTACTTCCCTGGCTCGGCCATGATCGCCGGGCTGACCCCGCGCCTGAAGCCGCTGGCCTCGGACATGGCCAGGACGCGCAGGTTGTCGATGCCGGCGGCCTTGAGCTGGTCCAGTTCGGCGCGCAGGCGTTCGCGGTCGCCGAGGTCGCCAGGCGCGCCGAGATAGGCGCCGTACCAGAAGTTGGCGCCGGCGAAGCGGTAGGGCCTGCCGTCCAGCACGAAGCGCGTGCCTTCGACCTGCACGAATCCCGATTGTCCCGCCGCCGGCGCGGCCAGCGGCAGCAACGACAGCAGGCACCACAGCACGAGCCGGAGGGGGCCGGCGAAGAAGCTTCCAGGCATGCGCATGCGTACGACTCCCGGCGGGTGGCCCGCGACCCTGCGGGCCGGCCGACCTTACACGCTGCGGCGCGCATGTGCAGCGCGCATACCTCCTATGCCCGCGGCGCCGCGGCGCACCGGCGGCTCAGTAACCGGCCGCGTGCCCGTCCTTGCGGCTTTCCGAGGCGCCGTAATAGACGCCGCTGCCAGGGTCGCGGTGGATCGCCTGGTAACCGCCGTACGGCCCGTCGGCGAAGATGATGCGGTGGCCCTTGCGCATCAGCGCGCGCACGGTCTCGTAGGGGAAGCCGGTCTCCAGGTTGACCTCGCCGCCATCGGACATCGCCGTGCCCTGCCCGGTCGGCTCGGTCGAGCCCTCGTGCTGGATGCGTGGCGCGTCGCCGGCCTCCTGCAGGTTCATGCCGAAGTCGACCAGGTTCATCACGATCTGCACGTGGCCCTGCGGCTGCATCGCCCCGCCCATCACGCCGAAGCTCGCCCACGGCTTGCCGTCCTTCGTGATGAAGGCCGGGATGATGGTCTGGAAGGGACGCTTGCCCGGCGCGTAGCAGTTCGGATGCCGCGGCTCGGCATCGCAGCCGGCCAGCACGAACATCTCGCCGCGGTCCTGCAGGATGAAGCCCAGCCCGGTCGGCGCCATGCCGCTGCCCATGCCGCGGTAGTTGGACTGGATCAGCGAGACCATCATGCCGTCGGCGTCGGCGGTGGTCAGGTAGATGGTGTCGCCCTCCTCCAGCTGCTTCGGCGTGCCCGGCTGCGCCTCGCGCAGGGCCTTGTCCATCGAGATCAGCTGGCGGCGCTGGGCGGCGTATTCCTTGGACACCAGCTTCGCCACCGGTGCCGGCTGGAACGCCGGGTCGGCGTAGAAGCGCGCGCGGTCGGCGAAGGCCAGCTTCTTGGCCTCGACGAACAGGTGCACGTGCTCGGGCGAACCGAAGGCGATCTTCGAGAAGTCGTAGCCTTCGAGGATGTTGAGCATCTGCAGCGCGGCGATGCCCTGGCTGTTCGGCGGCAGCTCCCACACGTCATAGCCGCGGTAGTTCGTCGAGACCGGCTCGACCCATTCGCCCTGGTGCGCGGCCAGGTCCTCGTAGGACAGGAAGCCGCCGTTGGCCTTGAAGTAGGCATCGATGGTGCGGGCGATCGCGCCCTTGTAGAACGCGTCGCGACCGCCGTCGGCGATCGTCTGCAGGGTGTCGGCCAGGTTCGGGTTCTTCCACAGCTCGCCCTTGCGCGGGGCGCGGCCGTCGATGGTGAACTGCTCCTTGAATCCCGGGAACTGCGACAGCCGCGGCACCGAGCGGTCCCAGTAGTAGGCGATCACCTCGTGTACCGGATGGCCTTCGCGGGCGTAGCGGATCGCCGGCGCCAGGTTGTCGGCCATCGGCAGGCGGCCGAAGCGGCCGTGCAGCGCGAACCAGCCGTCGACCGCGCCGGGCACCGACACCGGCAGCGGGCCCAGCGGCGGGATGTCCTTGAGGCCGCGGCGCTGGAACTCCTCCAGGGTCAGCGACTTCGGCGAGCGGCCGGAGCCGTTGTAGCCGTAAAGCTTCTTAGTCTTCGGATCCCACACGATCGCGAACAGGTCGCCGCCGATGCCATTGCCGGTCGGTTCCATCAGGCCGAGCGCGGCATTGGCGGCGATCGCCGCGTCCACCGCCGAGCCGCCCTGCTTCATCACGTCCAGGGCGATCTGCGTGGCGAGCGGATGCGAGGTGGCCGCCATCGCATGCGGCGCGATCACTTCCGAGCGGGTGGCGAACAGTTCGCCGGTGATGCGGTCGGCGGCGCCGGCGGCCAGCGGCAGCAGCGCGGCGCAGAGGACGGAGGTTCGGAGCAGCGAGGATCGAAGCAGGGACATGCCGGTGCACCATTGCGGGATCGGCCGAAGATAGACGATCCCGCCGCGCCGGTCGCGCCTAGTCGATGGCCAGGTCCTGCAGCGGCGGCGCGACCGTGAATGCGGTCGCATCGCCGAACTCCGGCCAACCCGCGCGCAGCGCGGCCATCACCGCCGGAGCCTGGCTGTGCGCCTGCAGCAGCCACCCGGCGACCTGCCCGCAGTCCACCGCGGCCGAGGCGCGGCACAGCAGCGGCCCGGGCGGAATGGGCCCGGAACGCCACAGTTCGTGCACGCCTTCGGGCGGCGCGGCGTCGTAGACATCGGCCGCCAGCGCGGCCACATCGGCCCGGCCCTCGGCTACCGCCTGCAGCGCCGCGGCATGCGAGCCGGCGTAGTCGAGCGCGGCGAAGCCGGTGCGCGGATCCAGTCCCAGGTCACGGAGCGCCGCCATCGGGACGAAACCACCGGACGCCGAATCCGCGCCAACCAGCGCCAGGCGCAGGTCGCGCGCGCGTTCCGGCAGATCCGCGAGCGTGGTGGCGCCATCGCGCGCCACCAGCACCGCGCGGTAACGGTCGGCCTGCACCGGCGGCACGTCGGGCACCGGCAGCGCGACGATGGCACCCTCGCCCGCCCGCGCCTGCAGGTAGCCGTGCAGGTTGGGCACGGCCACGTCCACCTCGCCGGCGCGCAGCGCTTCCACCAGGGCGGTGGGCGACGGCAGGATCCTGACCTGCACCGCATGGCCGGAACGGCGCGCGAGGTAATCGGCCAGCGGCTGCACCGCCGCGGCACGGTCGCGCTGCGGATAGGCGTAGGTGGCCACGACCCATGGCGCGCCGCCATTGCCGTCGCCCGGCGCACTTGCCCCGGCCCCGGTCCACGCCAGCGCCAGCGTCAATGCAGCCAGTGCGGCGCCGCCAATGCGGCGCAGGCGATCAGGCGCCATCCAGCAGCGCCCGGTCGCGTACCGCGCCCTTGTCGGCGCTGGTCGCCAGCAGCGCGTAGGCCTTCAGCGCGGTGCTGACCTTGCGCGCGCGCGGCTGCGCCGGCTTCCAGCCCCTGGCGTCCTGTTCGGCGCGACGCGCGGCGAGCTCTTCGTCCGGGACCAGCAGGTCGATGGTGCGCGCGGGGATGTCGATGCGGATGCGGTCGCCGTCGCGCACCAGGCCGATCGCGCCACCGGCCGCCGCTTCCGGCGAGGCGTGGCCGATCGACAGGCCCGAGGTACCGCCGGAGAAACGGCCGTCGGTGAGCAGCGCACACTGCTTGCCCAGCCCCTTCGACTTCAGGTAGCTGGTCGGATACAGCATCTCCTGCATGCCCGGGCCGCCCTTGGGGCCTTCGTAGCGGATCACAACCACCTCGCCCGGCTGCACCTCGTCGCCGAGGATGCCCTTCACCGCCGCGTCCTGGCTTTCGTAGACCCGAGCCGGGCCCTCGAACACCAGGATCGATTCGTCGACGCCGGCGGTCTTCACCACGCAGCCGTCGACGGCGATGTTGCCGTGGAGCACGGCCAGGCCACCCTCCCTGGAGAAGGCGTGGTCGACGTCGCGGATGCAGCCCCCGGCGCGGTCGATGTCCAGCGACGGCCAGCGCGTGGCCTGGCTGAAGGCGACCTGGGTCGGGATGCCGGCCGGGCCGGCCTTGAAGAAAGTGTGCACCGCCTCGTCAGCGGTGGCGGCCACGTCCCAGCGCGCCAGCGCATCGCCGAGGGTCTTCGAATGCACGGTCGGCACACTGGTGTCGATCAGCCCGCCGCGCGCCAGTTCGCCGAGGATCGCCATGATCCCGCCGGCGCGGTGCACATCCTCGATGTGGTACTTCTGCGTGTTCGGCGCGACCTTGCACAGCTGCGGCACGCGCCGCGACAGGCGATCGATGTCGCGCAGGGTGAACGGCACCTCCGCCTCCTGGGCCGCGGCCAGCAGGTGCAGGATGGTGTTGGTCGAGCCGCCCATGGCGATGTCCAGCGCCATCGCGTTCTCGAACGCGGCGAAGCTGGCGATGCCGCGCGGCAGCGCGCTCTCGTCGCCGGCGCCGTACCAGCGGTGGCACAGCTCCACCGCGGTCACGCCGGCGCGCTTGAACAGCGCCTCGCGGTCCGCATGCGTGGCCAGCACCGTGCCGTTGCCCGGCAGCGACAGGCCCAGCGCCTCGGTCAGGCAGTTCATCGAGTTGGCGGTGAACATGCCCGAGCACGAGCCGCAGGTCGGGCAGGCGCTGCGTTCCACCGCGGCGACCTGTTCATCCGAGGCCCTCGGATCGGCGGCCATCACCATCGCGTCGATCAGGTCGAGCTTGTGGTCGGCCAGGCGCGTCTTGCCCGCCTCCATCGGTCCGCCGGAGACGAACACGGTGGGGATGTTGAGCCGCAGCGCGGCCATCAGCATGCCCGGGGTGATCTTGTCGCAGTTGGAGATGCACACCAGCGCGTCGGCGCAGTGCGCGTTGACCATGTACTCCACCGCGTCGGCGATCAGCTCGCGGCTGGGCAGCGAATACAGCATGCCGTCGTGGCCCATCGCGATGCCGTCGTCCACGGCGATCGTGTTGAACTCCTTGGCGACGCCGCCGACGCGTTCGATCTCGCGCGCCACCAGCTGGCCGAGGTCCTTGAGGTGGACGTGGCCGGGCACGAACTGGGTGAACGAGTTGGCGATGGCGATGATCGGCTTCTGGAAGTCGCCATCCTGCATGCCGGTGGCGCGCCACAGCGCGCGGGCCCCGGCCATGTTGCGACCGTGGGTGGAGGTCCTGGAGCGGTATTCGGGCATCGGGCGAAGGCTGGATGGGCGGCGCCTGCAGCGCCGTGGGACATGGAAGGAAGGCCGCGGAACGGGACTCCGCATGCACCTGGATTGTGCTGCGTTTCCACGGTTGCAGGTGCAACAGTAGAGCGGCCGGAACAGTTACTTGACAAGCCGCAAAGTCGCGTGCTTCCCTAGGCCCATGCTGCACCGCCACACGCCACCGGCCAACGTCCAGAACGCGAACTCCGCGTCGGTCCTTGTCCTCGTCCTTATTAGCTCGCCAACAGGTGCGGGACGAACCGGCGTGTAAGCAGAAAAGACGCCAGATTCCGAAAACCCCGCACCGAAAGGCGCGGGGTTTTTTGTTTCAGGGCCCGGCGGAAGCTAACAGCAGAAACGAATTGATTGCGGCACATTCCAACCCCTTCACCACACCGCTACCGCACAGGACCACACCCATGACCAGCAGCACCTCTCCCAAGATCGCGATCGTCGGCTACGGCAGCCAGGGCCGCGCGCATGCGCTGAACCTGCGCGACTCCGGCTTCGACGTGACCGTCGGCCTGCGTCCGGGCGGCCCGACCGAAGCGAAGGCGCAGGCCGACGGCTTCGTGGTCAAGTCGCCTGCCGAGGCGGTGAAGGACGCCGACCTGGTCGCGGTGCTGACCCCCGACATGGTCCAGAAGAAGCTCTACGCCGAAGTGCTGGAGCCGAACATGAAGCAGGGCGCGGTGCTGCTGTTCGCGCACGGCCTCAACGTCCACTTCGGCATGATCGCCCCGCGCGAGGACCTGGACGTGGTCCTGGTCGCGCCGAAGGGCCCGGGCGCGCTGGTCCGCCGCGAGTACGAGATCGGTCGCGGCGTGCCGTGCATCTACGCCGTCTACCAGGACAGGTCCGGCAAGGCCGAGCAGTACGCGCTGGACTACGCCGCCGGCCTGGGTGGCGCCCGCGCCAACGTCATCAGGACCACCTTCAAGGAAGAGACCGAGACCGACCTGTTCGGCGAGCAGGCCGTGCTGTGCGGCGGCGCCTCCTCGCTGGTCCAGGCTGGTTTCGAGACCCTGGTGGAAGCCGGCTACCAGCCGGAGATCGCCTACTACGAGGTCCTGCACGAGCTGAAGCTGATCGTCGACCTGTTCTACGAAGGCGGCATCACCCGCATGCTCGAGTTCATCTCCGAGACCGCGCAGTACGGCGACTTCGTCAGCGGCCCGCGGATCATCGACGCCTCGGTCAAGGCACGCATGAAGGACGTGCTCAAGGACATCCAGGACGGCACCTTCACCAAGAACTGGGTGGCCGAGTACGAAGCCGGCCTGCCGAACTACAAGCGCTTCCAGCAGGCCGACAAGGACCACCCGATCGAGAAGGTCGGCAAGGAGCTGCGCGCGAAGATGGTCTGGCTGCAGGCCGGCGCGGCGCAGCCGGATACCGACGACGCCGACGCGCAGAGGACCGCAGCCGCATGAACGCCACCTCCCCCACAGCGGCGGCCGGGCTGCGCAATGGCGCGGCCTGGGTCGCGCACGCGCTGGAAGCCGAGGGGGTGGATACGATCTTCGGCTATCCGGGCGGCGCGATCATGCCGTTCTACGATGCGCTGGTGGACTCGGGACTGCGCCACATCCTGGTCCGCCATGAACAGGGCGCGGCGCTGGCCGCCAATGGTTATGCCCGCGCCAGCGGCAAGGTCGGCGTGTGCGTGGCCACCTCCGGCCCGGGCGCGTCGAACCTGGTGACCGGCATCGCCGACGCGATGCTGGATTCGGTGCCGATGGTCTGCATCACCGGCCAGGTGCCCACCAGCCTGCTGGGCACCGACGCCTTCCAGGAGCTGGACGTGTTCGGCATGACCATGCCGATCGTCAAGCACAGCTTCCTGGTGCGGAAGGTCGACGACCTGCCGCACGTGCTGGCCGAGGCTTTCCGCCTGGCCCGCGAGGGCCGGCCCGGCCCGGTGCTGGTCGACCTGCCGAAGGACGTGCAGGTCGGTCCGGCGGCGCACCTGCCGGCACACGTGCCGGCGGTGGTCGAACGCGAGCCAGCGCCGGCCGACGCGGCGCTGGCCGAGGCCATCGCCGCGATTGCCGGCGCCGAGAAGCCGGTGGTCTACGGCGGCGGCGGCATCGCCCTGGCCGATGCGGTGGACGAGTTCCGCCAGTTCGTGGAGGCCAGCGGCATCCCCACCGTGCTGACCCTGCGCGGCCTGGGCGCGCTGCCGGGCAACCACCCGCAGTTCCTGGGCATGCTGGGCATGCACGGCAGCCGCGCGGCGAACATCGCCGTGCAGGAGTCGGACCTGCTGGTGGTGGTCGGCGCGCGCTTCGATGACCGCGCCACCGGCAAGCTGGCCGAGTTCGCGCCGTTCGCCCGGGTCGTCCACCTGGACGCCGACGCCTACGAGATCTCCAAGCTGCGCACCGCCGACATCGCCCTGCCCGGCGACGTCCGCGCCGGCCTGCGTGCGCTGGCCGCCGCCGCGCGCAGCTATTCGACCAACCACGCGCAGAGCGACTGGCGCCAGCGTTGCGCCAAGAACCGCGAACGCCACGCCGCCCGCTACGACGCGCCCGGCCAGGACATCTACGCGCCGGCGCTGCTGAAGCGGGTCAGCGAGCTGGCCCCGGACGCGGTGGTCGCCTGCGACGTCGGCCAGCACCAGATGTGGGTGGCGCAGCACTGCCGCTTCAGCCATCCGCGCAACCACCTGACCTCCGGCGCGCTGGGCACGATGGGCTTCGGCCTGCCGGCGGCGATGGGCGCGCAGTTCGCCTGCCCGGACCGCCCGGTGGTGATGGTCTCCGGCGACGGCAGCTTCATGATGAACGTGCAGGAGCTGGTCACCGTGGCCCGCTGCCAGCTGCCGATCAAGATGATCCTGCTGGACAACAGCTCGCTGGGCATGGTCCGGCAATGGCAGGAGCTGTTCTTCGACAAGCGCTACAGCGAGATCGACCTGTCCGACAACCCGGACTTCGCCGCCCTGGCGCGGGTGTGCGGCATTCCCGCCACCGCGATCACCCAGCGCGGCGAGGTCGAGGACGCGCTGGCCGCGCTGCTGGCCGCGCCGGGCCCCGGCCTGCTGCACGTGAAGATCGATGCGCGCGCCAACGTCTGGCCGCTGGTGCCGCCGAACACGGCCAACAGCCAGATGCTGGAGTCCAACCCCAACGAACAGAAGGCGGAGTCCGCGCATGCGTTACCGGCTTGACCTGGTGCTGAAGCCCGTCGAGGGCGCGCTGGTCCGGGTGATCGGGATGACCGAGCGCCGCGGATTCGCGCCGCGGCACATCAGCGGCGGCGCCGACGCCGGCGACGGCCGCTGGCGCCTGCAGCTGGTCGTCGACGGCAGCCGCCCGGCGGAAACGCTGAAGCGCCAGCTGCAGAAGGTCTACGACTGCGAGTCGGTCGAGATCGCGCCGCTGGAAACCGGCGCGCAGGAGGCGGCGTGATGGGCCGCCTGCCTGCCGTCGCCCCCGTCGCCATGGCCGCCCGCGCGGAGGCCGTGGTGCGGAGGTGCCTTCTTCGACATCTCGCGCGGGACGGCGGCCATGCCTGAGAGCGGCCGCGCCAGCTCCGGTTCGAAGGAGGCGGACGTCGGCGACGTCGGTGTCCTCGACGTGGGCGTCGCCGAGGTGCTGGCCGCGCAGTCGCGGCTGCGCCGCTTCCTGCCGGTGACGCCGATGCACCACGCCGAGCGCTTCGGCGTGATGCTGAAGCTGGAGAACCTGCAGCGCACCGGTTCCTACAAGGTCCGCGGCGCGCTCAACGCGATGCTGGCCGCGCAGGAGCGCGGCGACCACCGCCCGGTGATCTGCGCCTCGGCCGGCAACCACGCCCAGGGCGTGGCCTGGGCCGCCTACCGCCTGGGCGTGCAGGCGATCACGGTGATGCCGCACGGCGCGCCGCAGACCAAGATCGCCGGCGTCGCCCACTGGGGCGCGACCGTGCGCCAGCACGGCGACAGCTACGACGAGGCCTACGCCTTCGCCCGCCAGCTGGCCGAACAGAACGACTACCGCTTCCTGTCCGCGTTCGACGACCCGGACGTGATCGCCGGCCAGGGCACGATCGGCATCGAGATCGCGCCCTACGCGCCGGACGTGGTCATCGTCCCGATCGGCGGCGGCGGCCTGGCCTCCGGCGTGGCCCTGGCGCTGAAGTCGCAGGGCGTACGCGTGGTCGGCGCCCAGGTCGAGGGCGTGGATTCGATGGCCCGCGCGATCCGCGGCGACGTCCGCGAGATCGACCCGGTGCCCTCGCTGGCCGACGGCGTGCGGGTCAAGGTGCCGGGCTTCATCACCCGCCGCCTGTGCGCGCGCCTGCTCGACGACGTGGTCGTCGTGCGCGAGGCCGAGCTGCGCGAGACCCTGGTGCGGCTGGCCCTGGAGGAGAACCTGATCGCCGAGGGCGCCGGCGCCCTGGCCCTGGCCGCCGGCCGCCGCGTCGCCGGCAAGCGCAAGTGCGCGGTCGTCTCCGGCGGCAACATCGACGCGGTCACCCTGGCCGCCCTGCTTTCCGAGGTGCGGCCGCGGCCGCCGCGCAAACCGCGCCGACGCACCGCCGGGCTCGCCGCCGCCGACCCGGAGGGCACCGCGCTTCCGGGAGGGAAGAACGCGGTGCCCAGGCGACGCCCAGCCGCTAACCTGTTCCACCCCACCACCATTTCAGCCCCGATGGCGCCGCACGCGCCCCGGCCAGTCAGCGAAGAGGAGTTCACCTGGTGAACGCGCAACAGTCCCAAGCCAACCCCCAGGTCTCCCCGGCCCGAATCCGGGTGTTCGATACCACCCTGCGCGATGGCGAGCAGTCCCCCGGCTGCAGCATGACCCCGCCGCAGAAGCTGGTGATGGCCCGCGCCCTGGCCGACCTGGGCGTGGACATCATCGAAACCGGCTTCCCGGCCAGCTCGCAGTCCGACCGCGAGGCCATGGCCCTGATCGCCCGCGAGATCCGCGAACCGACCCTGGCGGTGCTGTCGCGCTGCCTGCAGTCCGACATCGACATCTCCCTGCGTGCCCTGGAGGCCGCCGCCCGCCCGCGCCTGCACGTGTTCCTGTCGACCAGCCCGCTGCACCGCGAGCACAAGCTGCGCATGAGCCGCCAGCAGGTGCTGGACCGGGTGGTCGAGAGCATCACCTTCGCCCGGGGCCACATCGACGACATCGAGTTCTCCACCGAGGACGGCACCCGCACCGAGGAGGACTTCCTGCACGAGGTCGTGGCCGCGGCGATTGCCGCAGGCGCCACCACCATCAACATCCCCGACACCGTCGGCTTCACCACGCCGGAGGAGATCCGCGGCCTGTTCCAGCGCCTGATCTCGCAGGTGCCGGGCGCCGGCGACGTGGTCTTCAGCGCGCACTGCCACAACGACCTGGGCCTGGCCGTGGCCAACACCCTGGCCGCGATCGAGGGCGGCGCCCGCCAGGTCGAGTGCACCATCAACGGCATCGGCGAGCGCGCCGGCAACTGCGCGCTGGAGGAGATCGTGATGGCGCTGAAGGTGCGCAACGCGTTCTTCGAGGCCGATACCGGCGTCGACACCCGCCGCCTGGTCCCGACCTCGCAGCTGCTGCAGCGCCTGATCGGCATGCCGGTCCAGCGCAACAAGGCCGTGGTCGGCAGCAATGCCTTCGCCCACGAGTCGGGCATCCACCAGCACGGCATGCTGCGCCACCGCGGCACCTACGAGATCATGCGCCCGCAGGACGTGGGCTGGCCGGACACGCAGATGGTGCTGGGCCGCCACAGCGGCCGCGCCGCGGTCGAGCAGCGCCTGCGTGCGCTGGGCTACTACCTGGAAGAGGCCGAGCTGGAACTGGTCTTCGCCCAGTTCAAGGCGCTGTGCGAGCAGCAGCGCGTGGTCACCGACACCGACCTGCAGGCGCTGATGCAGGACACCCGCGACGGCGAGGGCTACCGCCTGGCCTCGATGACGGTCAGCGACGCCGGCCAGCGCGCCAGCGCCACGGTCGAGCTGTCCGATCCGGAAGGCCAGCGCGTACGCGAGACCGCCGAGGGCGATGGCCCGGTCGACGCCCTGTTCGCGGCGCTGGCCGCGGCCACCGGCGTGCAGCTGAGCCTGGAGAGCTACCAGGTACACAGCGTCGGCCTGGGCACCGATGCGCGCGGCGAGGCCAACCTCAGCGTGCGCCACGGCGACACCGAGTACGACGGCACCGGCACCAGCCGCGACATCATCGAGGCCAGCGCGCTGGCCTGGCTGGACGTGGCCAACCGCCTGCTGCGGCAACGCCGCGGCGCCGCCAGCGAACAGTTCGCCACCGCCTGACGCTGGCGCCCGGCCCGGCATCCGGCCGGGCCACGCCTGCGCCCATCACATCCATCCACGCGACGCCTCCCGGCGCCGCCTGCAACCGCGGACATTCCGATGCCGATCGCCGAAAGCAATCCCGCCGCCACGCTGACCTTCGATGCCGCCGTGCACCGCGCCCTGGCGCGCCGCGCCGCCGACACGCCGTGGCCGCACAACGGCGCCCCGGCCCCGCATGCCGGCGCCTTCGCGCCGAAGACGGACGCGGCAGTGGCGGACGGCGAGGCCACGCCCGCGGGCGGCTGACGCCGCAAGCCCGGCGACGCCGCGACCACCCACGAACGACTTTCCCGCAGCTCCAACACGAGAACCCAATGCACGCCAACATCGTCGTCCTGCCTGGTGACGGCATCGGCCCGGAGATCGTCTCGGCCACCCTGCCCGTCCTCGAAGCCGTCGCCCGCCGCCACGGCCACAGCTTCGCCTTCCAGGAACACGACATCGGCGGCGTCGCCATCGACCGCCACGGCGTGCCGCTGCCGGAATCCACGCTGGAAGCCGCCAGGGGCGCCGACGCGGTGCTGCTCGGCGCCGTCGGCGGCCCGAAGTGGTCCGATCCCAACGCGAAGGTGCGTCCCGAGCAGGGCCTGCTGGCGATCCGCAAGGCGCTGGGCCTGTTCGCCAACCTGCGCCCGGTGCGCCCGCACCCGGCGGCGCTGGGCGCCTCGCCGATCAAGGCGGAGCTGCTGGAAGGCGTCGACATCGTGATCGTGCGCGAGCTGACCGGCGGCATCTATTTCGGCGACCGCACCCGCAGCGAAACCGACGCCAGCGACGTGTGCCGCTACACCGTCGGGGAGATCGAGCGCGTGGTGCGCCGCGCCGCCGCTCTGGCGCGCAGCCGCCGCGGCCACCTCACCTCGGTGGACAAGGCCAACGTGCTGGAGACCTCGCGCCTGTGGCGCGACGTGGCCAGCCGCATCGTGCGCGAGGAGTTCCCGGACGTGACCCTCGAACACCAGCTGGTCGACTCGATGGCCATGCACCTGCTGTCGAAGCCGCGCGCCTACGACGTAGTGGTCACCGAGAACATGTTCGGCGACATCCTCACCGACGAGGCCTCGATGCTGGCCGGCTCGCTGGGCCTGCTGGCCTCGGCCTCGCTGGGCGACGGCAGGACCGGGATCTATGAACCGATCCACGGTTCGGCCCCGGACATCGCCGGCAAGGGCATCGCCAACCCCTACGCGACCATCCTCAGCGCGGCGATGCTGCTGCGCCATTCGCTGGGGCTGGAGGCCGAGGCCGCGTCGATCGAGGCCGCGGTGTCGGCGGCGCTGGACGCGAAGGTGTTCACCGCCGACCTCGCCGCGGCGGGCCAGGCCGTCGACACGCAGCAGGCCGCGCAGGCGGTGATCGAGCGGCTGGGTTGAGCCGCGCACGCCCGGCTGGCGCCCGCCAGCGGGCGCCATCCAGGAGATGCGCCATGCCAGGCTCAAGGCAGGATTTTCTCGAACGGGTCCAGCGCCGCGACCCCGGGCAGCCGGAGTTCCTGCAAGCGGTGAAGGAGGTCACGGCCAGCCTGTGGCCGTTCCTCGAACGCCACCCCGGGTACGCGCGCGACGGCCTGCTCGAGCGCCTGGTCGAACCGGAGCGCGTGCTGCAGTTCCGCGTCAGCTGGGTCGACGACCGCGGCCAGGTGCAGGTCAACCGCGCCTGGCGCGTGCAGCACAGTTCGGCGATCGGCCCGTACAAGGGTGGCATGCGCTTCCACCCGACGGTGAACCTGTCGATCCTGAAGTTCCTGGCCTTCGAGCAGACCTTCAAGAACGCGCTGACCACGCTGCCGATGGGCGGCGGCAAGGGCGGCTCGGACTTCGATCCCAAGGGCAGGAGCGACGGCGAGGTGATGCGCTTCTGCCAGGCGCTGATGCTGGAGCTGTACCGCCACCTCGGCCCGGACACCGACGTGCCGGCCGGCGACATCGGCGTGGGCGCGCGCGAGGTCGGCTACATGGCCGGCATGATGAAGAAGCTGTCCAACCAGGCCGGCTGCGTGTTCACCGGCAAGGGCCTGGCCTATGGCGGCAGCCTGATGCGCCCGGAAGCCACCGGCTACGGCACGGTGTACTTCGTCGAGCAGATGCTGCACCACGCCGGGCGCCCGACCCGCGGCGCGCGCGTGCTCGTCTCCGGCTCCGGCAACGTCGCCCAGTACGCGGCGGCGAAGGCCACCGACCTGGGCGGCAGGGTGCTGACCTTCAGCGATTCGGACGGCACCCTGTACGCGCGCGACGGCTTCGACATGGAAGCCATCGAGGCGGTGATGGCGCTGAAGAACGAACGCCGCGGCCGCCTGGCCGAACTCGGCGACGATCCGCGCTTCGACTACCTGCCCGGCAGGCGCCCCTGGCACATCCCCGCCGAGATCGCCCTGCCCTGCGCCACCCAGAACGAGCTGGACGGCGACGATGCGCGCACCCTGGTGAAGAACGGCGTGATCTGCGTGGCCGAGGGCGCGAACATGCCCTCGACGCTGGAAGCGGTCGACGTGTTCCTCGGATCCGGCACGCTGTACGCGCCGGGCAAGGCCTCCAACGCCGGCGGCGTGGCCACCTCCGGCCTGGAGATGAGCCAGAACGCGCTGCGCCTGTCCTGGCACCACGCCGAGGTCGACGAGCGCCTGCACGCGATCATGAAGGACATCCACGGCAACTGCGTGCGCCACGGCCGGCGCAGGGACGGCTCGGTCAACTACGTGGACGGCGCCAACATCAGCGGCTTCGTGAAGGTGGCCGATGCGATGCTGGCGCAGGGCGTGTACTAGGCGCCCGCGCCGGCGCGGCGACTGGCCCAACCCGGCATCCGGCGGCGGGCCGGCCCGCCGTTCCACCCCGCTCTTCCCCCGCTCCGTCGGCCCGCCTCCGGTTCCGTCGCACGCCCCCCTGCCGCGCGGGCCGCTTCGTGCCAGCCTCCGCTCCTCCCAGACTGCCGGAGTCACGCATGCGCCGCTGCTGCTTCCCGTTCGTCCCGCTCCTCGCCCTGCTCGCCCCCATCGCGTCGGCCCAGCCGGCCTGGCGCGTCGAACCGCCCGCCGAACACGGACTCGACCCGGCGGCCCTCGCCGACATGGAACGCGCGATCGAAGCCGGCGACTTCGCCGAGGTCACCAGCGTGCTGGTGGCCCGCGATGGCGTGCTGGTCTACGAGCGCTATTTCGACGAAGGCGGCGCCGAAGCCCTGCGCAACACGCGCTCGGCCACCAAGACCGTCGCCGGCATGCTCGCCGGCATCGCCCGCGGCGAAGGCAGGCTCGATGCGCAGACGCCGGTATTGCCGCTACTGCACCGGCCGCCGCCAGCCAACCCGGATCCGCGCAAGGACGCGATCACCGTCGAGGACCTGATGACCATGTCCTCGCTGCTGGAATGCGACGACTGGAACCAGTGGTCGCGCGGCAACGAGGAACGCATGTACCTGGTCGAGGACTGGGTCGGCTTCTACCTGGACCTGCCGATCCAGGGCTTCGCCGCGTGGATGACGCGGCCGGACGACGCGCCGTACGGGCGCAGCTTCCGCTACTGCACCGCCGGAGTAACCACGCTGGGCGCGGCGATCCAGGAGGCCGTCGGCCGGCCGCTGCAGGACTGCGCGCAGGAGAAGCTGTTCGGCCCACTGGGCATCGAGGCCCCGGCCTGGGAGTTCTCGCCGCTGGGGCTGGCCCAGGCCGGCGGCGGCCTGTCCCTGCGCAGCCGCGACCTGCTCGCGCTGGGCGAGCTGTACCGCCGCGGCGGCGAATGGAACGGCCGCCAGCTGGTGCCGGCGGCGTGGGTGGCCGAATCCACGCGCCCACATGCGCGCATCGAGGACGGCATCGACTACGGCTACCTGTGGTGGCTGCACCACGAGACCAGCCAGGGACGCGCGTTCGATTCGTTCGCGATGAACGGCACCGACGGCAACACGGTGCGGGTCTTCCCGGCGCAGGACATGGTGGTGGTCGTCACCACCACCAGCTACCAGGTGCCCAACGCGCCCCGGCTCACCTTCCGCCTGCTGACCGGGAAGCTGCTGCCAGCGGTGAAGTGAGAGGTCCGCTGCCAGGGGCGGTCAACCCGCCCCGAACAGCCACGGCTGCGCCGCGCGGTGGCGCGCCTCGAAGGCCACGATCGCGTCCTTCTCCTGCAGGGTCAGCCCGATGTCGTCCAGGCCGTTGAGCAGGCAGTGCTTGCGGAAGGCATCGATCCCGAAGGTGTACTGCACGCCGTCCGGGCGGGTCACCGTCTGCGTGGCCAGGTCCACGGTCAGGCGGTAGCCTTCGGTGGCCTCGCATTGGCGGAACAGCTCGTCGACTTCCTCGACCTTCAGCACGATCGGCAGCAGGCCGTTCTTGAAGCTGTTGTTGTAGAAGATGTCCGCGAAGCTCGGCGCGATGATCGCGCGGAAGCCGTACTCGTCCAGCGCCCACGGCGCGTGCTCGCGCGAGGAGCCGCAGCCGAAGTTCTCGCGCGCCAGCAGCACGCTGGCGCCTGCATAGCGCGGGAAGTTCAGCACGAAGTCCGGGTTGAGCGGGCGTTTGCTGTTGTCCTGGCCAGGCTGGCCGATGTCCAGGTAGCGCCACTCGTCGAACAGGTTCGGGCCGAAGCCGGTGCGCTTGATCGACTTGAGGAACTGCTTGGGGATGATCTGGTCGGTATCGACGTTGGCGCGGTCCAGCGGGGCGACCAGGCCGGTATGGGTGGTGAAAGCTTTCATGGAAGTCTCGGGATCCGGGATTGGGGATTCGGGATTGGCTGGAAGCAACGACCCGTCGCGACGGCTCACGGGGCGAGCGCGTCAAGCTCCCTGACATCCACGAAGTGGCCGGCCACCGCGGCGGCGGCGGCCATCGCCGGGCTCACCAGGTGGGTGCGGCCACCGGCGCCCTGGCGCCCTTCGAAGTTGCGGTTGGAAGTGGAGGCGCAGTGCTCGCCCGGGCCCAGCCGGTCCGGGTTCATCGCCAGGCACATCGAGCAGCCCGGCTCGCGCCATTCGAAGCCGGCCTCGACGAACACCTTGTCCAGGCCCTCGGCCTCGGCCTGCGCCTTGACCAGGCCCGAGCCCGGCACCACCAGCGCCTGCTTCACCGTCGGCGCGACCTTGCGCCCGCGCGCCACCGCGGCGGCCGCGCGCAGGTCCTCGATGCGCGAGTTGGTGCACGAGCCGATGAACACCCGGTCCAGGCGGATCGAGGTGATCGGCTGGTTCGGCTGCAGGCCCATGTACTTCAGCGCGCGCTCGATCGAATCCCTGCGCACCGGATCGGCCTCGCGCTCCGGATCCGGCACCTGCTGGTCCACCGCCAGCACCATCTCCGGCGATGTGCCCCAGCTGACCTGCGGCCTGATGTCTTCGGCGCGCAGCTCGACCACGGTGTCGAAGTGCGCGTCAGGGTCGGACACCAGGGTGCGCCACAGCGCCACCGCCGCGTCCCACTGCTCACCCTTCGGCGCGAACGGGCGACCCTTCACGTATTCGATGGTCTTCTCGTCGACGGCGACCATGCCCACGCGCGCGCCGGCCTCGATGGCCATGTTGCAGATGGTCATGCGGCCTTCGATCGACAGGTCGCGGATCGCGCTGCCGGCGAACTCCAGCGCGTGGCCGGTGCCGCCGGCGGTACCGATCTTCCCGATCACCGCAAGCACGATGTCCTTGGCGGTGACGCCGAACGGCAGCCTGCCCTCCACGCGCACCTGCATGTTCTTCATCTTCTTGGCGATGAGGCACTGCGTGGCCAGCACGTGCTCGACCTCGGAGGTGCCGATGCCGTGGGCCAGCGCACCGAAGGCGCCATGCGTGGAGGTGTGCGAGTCGCCGCAGACCACGGTCATGCCCGGCAGGGTCGCCCCCTGTTCCGGGCCGACCACGTGGACGATGCCCTGGCGGGCGTCGTCCATCTTGAACTCGAGGATGCCGAAGTCGTCGCAGTTCTCGTCCAGGGTCTGCACCTGCAGGCGCGAGACCTCGTCGACGATCGCGGCCAGGCCGCCGGCGCGCTCGGCCTTGGTGGTCGGCACGTTGTGGTCGGGGGTGGCGATGTTGGCGTCCACCCGCCACGGCCTGCGGCCGGCCAGGCGCAAGCCCTCGAAGGCCTGCGGCGAGGTGACTTCGTGGAGGATGTGGCGGTCGATGTAGATCAGCGAGGAGCCGTCGTCGCGACGGCTCACCTCGTGCATCTCCCACAGCTTGTCGTACAGGGTCTTGCCGGCCATCTGCTGCCTCGGATCGGTTCTGGCGTGGCGGTGCGCGCGGTGCGGCGCCGCCGGCTGGAAGGCCATCGTGCCGGCTTGCCATCGATAACTCAAATGCATATTTTTCATCCACTGGATTCCCAGCAGGAATCCATGGAGCCGCGCGATGGACTGGGCCGGACTGAACGCATTCGTCGCCGTCGCCGAGCACGGCGGCTTCTCCGCGGCCGCCGAGCAGCTGCACCTGACCCAGCCGGCGGTGAGCAAGCGCATCGCCCAGCTGGAGGACTCGCTGCAGGCGCGGCTGTTCGACCGGCTCGGCCGCCAGGTGGTGCTGACCGAGGCCGGGCGACTGCTGCTGCCGCGGGCACGGCAGATGCTGGCCGAAGCCGAGGCGGCGCGGCGGGCGCTGCACGACCTCGGCCAGCACATCGGCGGCCGCCTGAGCCTGGCCACCAGCCACCACATCGGCCTGCATCGCCTGCCGGCGCTGCTGCGCCGCTTCGCCGCGCTGCATCCGCAGGTGGCGCTGGACATCCGCTTCCTCGACTCGGAGCAGGCTTACGCGCAGGTGCTGCACGGGGATGTGGAACTGGCGGTGACCACGCTGGGCCCGACCGAGCCGCCACTGCAGGCGACCACGGTGTGGGACGACCCGTTGCGCTTCGCGGTGGCCCCGGACCATCCGCTGGCGCGACTGGCGAAGGTGAGCCTGGCCGACATCGCCGCGCATCCGGCGGTGCTGCCGGACGCCGGCACCTTCACCCACCGCATCGTCGCCGAGACCTTCACCCGCCGCGGCCTGTCGCTGCAGCTGCGGATGACCACCAACTACATGGAGACCATCAAGATGATGGTCAGCGTCGGCCTGGCCTGGGGCGCGCTGCCGGAGACGATGCTCGACGCGCAGGTGCAGGTGCTGCCGGTGCACGGGGTGAAGCTGCAGCGCCAGCTGGGCTACGTCGTGCACGGCGGCCGCACGCTGTCGCGGGCGGCGCAGGCATTCGTGGCGCTGTTGCGCGGGGTTTCGTGATTCGGGATTCGTGATTCGGGATTCGTGACTGGTGATTCGCGGGGACGACGGCGCTGGCCGACGGGTGAGCGAAGCGCACCCGGGTTTCCCTCTCCCGAGGGGAGAGCGGCTTCATCGGGGTGCCCGGGCATAGCCGAAGCAGCGGCACTGCTTCGGCTACACCGTCCCGCCCGTCAGGCTGTTGCCTCTTCCGGCTTCACCCGGAACCACGCCGCATACAGCGCCGGCAGGAACAGCAGGGTCAGCGCGGTGGCCACCACCAGGCCGCCCATGATCGCCACCGCCATCGAGCCGTAGAAGGCGCTGCGCGACAGCGGAATCATCGCCAGCACCGCGGTCAGCGCGGTCAGCACGATCGGGCGGAAGCGGCGCACCGTGGCGTCGACGATGGCGTGCCAGCGGTCGTGGCCGGCGGCGATGTCCTGCTCGATCTGGTCGACCAGGATCACCGAGTTGCGCATCACCATGCCGGCCAGGGCGATGGTGCCGAGCATGGCGACGAAGCCGAACGGCATGCGGAAGATCAGCAGGAACCAGGTGGCGCCGATCAGGCCCAGCGGCGCGGTCACCAGCACCATCACCGTGCGCGAGAAGCTGCGCAGCTGCAGCATCAGCAGGGTGGTCACCACGACCAGGAACAGCGGCAGGCCGGCCTTGATCGAGTTCTGGCCGCGCGCCGAATCCTCGACCGAACCGCCGACCTGCAGCAGGTAGCCCTGCGGCAGGCCCGCGCGGAGCCCGTCGAGGGTCGGGTCGATCTGCGCGGTCACCGCCGCCGGCAGCAGCTCGTCGCGGATGTCGGCGCGGATGGTGATCGTCGGCAGGCGGTCGCGGTGCCAGATGATGCCGTCCTCGAACACCTGGCGCAGGCGCGCGACCTGAGACAGCGGCACGCTGCCGCCGTCGCCGGTCGGCACCGCCAGGCTGCCGAGCAGTTCCAGCTGCTCGCGGTCGCCGGCGCCGCCGCGCAGCATGATCCCGACCAGCTCGTTGCCCTCGCGGTAGGTGCTGGCGGTGTAGCCGGACAGCTGCGCCGACAGGAACTGCGCCAGTTGCGCGCTGCTGACGCCCAGCGCGCGGGCGCGGTCCTGGTCGACCTCCAGGCGCACGACCTTGCTCGGCTCGTCCCAGTCGAGGTTGACGTTGGTGGTGTGCGGGTTGGCGCGCACCTTTTCCGCGACCTGGCGGGCGATCGCGCGAACCTGCTCGATGTGCTCGCCGGAGACGCGGAACTGCACCGGGTAGCCCACCGGGGGGCCGTTCTCCAGGCGGGTCACGCGCAACTGCAGTTCCGGGAACTGCGGCGCGACCTCGTCGAGCAGCCACGCCCGCACGCGTTCGCGCGCCTCGAGGTCCTTCGCCAGCACCACGAACTGGGAGAAGTTGGTCGCCGGCAGCTGCTGGTCCAGCGGCAGGTAGAAGCGCGGCGAACCGGTGCCGACATAGGCCACGTAGTTGCGGATGTCCTCGCGCTCCTGCAGCAGGCCTTCCAGCTTCTTCGCCTGGGCCTCGGTGGCGCGCAGGGAGACGCCTTCGGCCAGCTCCAGGTCGACCATCAGCTCCGGCCGGGTCGAATCCGGGAAGAACTGCTGCGGCACGAAGCGGAACATCACCAGCGACAGCACGAACAGGCCGACGGTGATCGCGATCACCAGCCAGCGCCGGCGCAGGCAGGCGTCGAGCAGGCGGCGGAAGCGCACGTAGAACGGGCGCTGGTACGGGTCATGGTGGTGCGCGTCCAGCGGCGCCGGCGCCAGGACGAAGGCGTACTGCGGCCAGCGGTCGGCCAGGCGCTCGCGGAAGGCGCGCCGGCGCGCGGCGAAACTGCCGGGCTTCGGCGGCTGCGGATGCGCCAGGTCCGGCAGCATGCGGTCGCCCAGCCACGGGATGAACAGCACCGCTGCGATCCACGACACCAGCAGGGCGATGGTCACCACCTGGAACAGCGAGCGGGTGTACTCGCCGGTGCTCGAGGCGGCGGTGGCGATCGGCAGGAAGCCGGCGGCGGTGATCAGGGTGCCGGTGAGCATCGGGAAGGCGGTGGACTCCCAGGCGAAGCTGGCCGCGCGCAGGCGGTCGAAGCCCTGCTCCATCTTGATGGCCATCATCTCCACCGCGATGATCGCGTCGTCGACCAGCAGGCCCAGCGCCAGCACCAGCGCGCCCAGCGAGATCTTGTGCAGGCCGATGCCGAAGTAGTACATGACCGCGAAGGTCATCGCCAGCACCAGCGGGATCGACACCGCCACCACCAGGCCGGTGCGGAAGCCCAGCGAGAAGAAGCTGACCAGCAGGACGATGGTCACCGCCTCGGCGAGCACGCGCACGAACTCGCCGACCGATTCGCGCACCGCTTCCGGCTGGTCGGAGACCTTGCGCAGTTCCATGCCCGCCGGCAGGGTCTCCTGCAGTTTGGCGAAGCGCGCCTCCAGTTCCTCGCCCAGGCGCAGGATATGGCCGCCGTCCTTCATCGCCACGGCGATGCCGATCGCGTCCTGGCCCATGAAGCGCATGCGCGGCGCGGCCGGGTCGGAGAAACCGCGGCTCACCGTGGCCACGTCGCCCAGGCGGATGGTGCGGCCGCCGGCGCGGATCGGGAACGCGCGGATTTCCTCGACGCTGCGGAACGGCCCGTCCACGCGCAGCTGCACGCGTTCGGACGGCGTCTCGAAGAAGCCGGCCGGCACCACCGCGTTCTGCCCCTCCAGCGCCTGCTGCACCTGCTGCAGCGGGATGCCCAGGGTGGCCAGGCGGGTGTTGTCGATCTCGATCCAGACCTTCTCGTCCTGCAGGCCGACCAGCTCGACCTTGCCCACGTCCGGCACCCGCTGCAGTTCCAGCTGGATGCGGTCGGCGTAGTCCTTGAGGATGGCGTAGTCGAAGCCCGGCCCGGTCAGCGCGTAGATATTCCCGAAGGTGTCGCCGAACTCGTCGTTGAAGAACGGCCCGACCACGCCCTCCGGCAGGGTCGCGCGGATGTCGCCGACCTTCTTGCGCACCTGGTACCACAGGTCCGGGATGTCCTTCGACTTCATCGAGTCGCGCGCCATGAAGATCACCTGCGACTCGCCCGGGCGCGAATAGCTGCGCACGAACTCGTACTTGCCGGTGTTCATCACCGCCTTCTCGATGCGCTCGGTGACCTGCTTCGACACCTCCTCGGCGGTGGCGCCCGGCCACAGCGTGCGCACCACCATCGCCTTGAAGGTGAACGGCGGGTCCTCGCTCTGGCCCAGCCGCAGGTACGACCAGGAGCCGATCACCGCCAGGGCGATCATGAAATAGAGGACCAGCCCGCGGTTGTGCAGCGCCCAGGCCGAGACGTTGAAGCGGCGCATGGCTCAGTCCACCTTCGCGCGCGCGGCCGCCGCGGCCACCGGGCGGTTGTCGCGGTCCACCGGCGCCACCGGTTCGCCCTCGCGCAGCAGGTGTCCGCCGGCGGCGACGATCCAGTCGCCCGCCTGCAGGTCCTTGCCTGCCACCGGCACGGTCTCGCTGCCGAAGCGGCCGGCCTCCACCGGCACGCGCACGGCGCGGCCCTCGCGCACCACCCACACCGCGGCCTCGCCCTTGTCGCCGCGCTGCAGCGCCGACAGTGGCACCTGCAGGCCACCGCCCGCCGCGGCCTGCGCCAGGTACACGCGCGCGCTCTGGCCCAGCTCGACCTCGCCCTGGGCGAAGTCGTCCAGCGCCACGCGTGCGGCGAAGCTGCGGGTCTGCGGATCGGCGGCCGCGGCGATCTCGCGGATCCGGCCCGGCAGCTGCCGGCCCGGCGTGTTCCACAGCTCGACCCTGGCCGCGTCGCCGACCTTGAACTCGCGGATGCGGTCTTCCGGCAGGTCGATGGCGACCTCGCGGCCGCCGTCGGCCGCAAGCACGAAGATGGTCTGCCCGGCGCCGACCACCTGCCCGGCCTCGGCCTGGCGCGAGGCGATCACGCCGGCACGCGGCGCGCGCAGCTCGGCGTAGCCGGCCTGGTTCCGGCTCACTTCGTATTGCGCGCGGGCGGCGCGGGCCTGGCCGGCCGCGGCCTCGTAGGCGGTCTTCTGCGCCTCGTAGGCCGAGCGGCTGACCAGCTGCTGCTCGACCAGCTTCGCGTAGCGGTCCAGGTCCGCTTTGGCGCGGGTGGCCTCGGCCTCGGCGGCGGCCAGCTGCGCCTGCGCGGCGCGGGCCTGCAGGTCCTGGTCGGCCGGGTCGAGTTCGGCCAGCACCTGGCCCTGCTCCACCCGCGCGCCGGCATCAACCAGCCGCCGCACCAGCTTGCCGCCGATGCGGAACGACAGCGGGCTCTCCTCGCGCGCATGGACCTCGCCGGCGAAGGCGAGCGCGCCGCCTCCGGCGGCCTGCGGCTGCACCACCCATACCGGGCGCGGCGCCTCGGTGGCCTGCTCGCCGCGGCCGCAGCCGGCGGCCAGCACGGTCGCGAATGCGAGGACCGGCAGACCGGCCCAGCGGAGTCCCTTCTTCATCGTCGCCGCCTGCGTTCAATAATTGAACCAGCCGGTATGGTATAAATAGAAAACTTCGTAGTCTAGTATTGCCGCATGAGCCTCAAGAACCCCGCCGCTGCCGCTCCCGCGCAGTCCCCCGGCCCCGGCCGGCCGAAGGACCTGGGCAAGCGCGCGTCGATCCTGGATGCCGCCAAGCGTCTGTTCCTCGAACAGGGCTACCAGGGCGTGAGCATGGACCAGATCGCCGGCGAGGCCGGGGTTTCGAAGCTGACCGTCTACAGCCACTTCGGCGACAAGGAGACGCTGTTCTCCGAGGCCATCGCCGCCAAGTGCCGCGAGGTGCTGCCGGACGACCTGTTCGTCAGCCCGCCGGCCGGGCCGCTGCGCGAGCAGCTGCGCACCATCGGCCACGCCTTCTTCTCGCTGATCACCAGCGAGGAGGCGATCAGCATCCACCGCATGATGAACACCCCCGGGACCGCCGAGCACTCGCTGCGCCAGCTGTTCTGGAACGCCGGCCCGCGCCGGGTGCAGGAGGTGTTCGCGGTGTTCCTGCAGGCCCACGTCGACGAGGGCCGGCTGCGCATCGACGACGTGCCGCTGGCCGCCTCGCAGTTCTTCTCCCTGCTCAAGGGCGAGCTGCACCCGCTGATGGCCTGCGGACTGTGCGAGGCCCCCGGCCCGGACGAGGTCGATCGGCACATCGACGCCACCGTCGAGTTCTTCCTGCGGGCGTATGGCGCCTGAGCCGGGCCGCCACGGCCGCGGGACGGAGGTCGCGGTGACTTCCGGCACTGAGCCATGGGCGCCCGCCCCCGCATCCTTTCCGGCAAGCCGCGGCCGGGCCCGGTAGAATGCCGGCTCCCCGCGTTGGATGAATCCCCATGACGATCGATTACGCCCGTGCCCGCGAACTGATGGTCGAGCAGCAGGTCCGCCCCTGGGAGGTGCTGGACTTCGCCGTGCTGGACGTGATCGGGCGCCTGCCGCGCGAGGCGTTCGTGCCCGAGTCGCACCGTGCCCTCGCCTACGCCGACCTCGAGCTCCCGCTCGGCCACGGCGCGAAGATGATGAAGCCGGTGGTCGAAGGCCGCATGCTGCAGGCCCTGCAGCTGAAGCCCGGCGACAGCGTGCTCGAGATCGGCACCGGCAGCGGCTACGCCAGCGCCTGCCTGGGCGCACTGGCCCGCGAGGTGATCAGCCTGGAACTGGTACCGGAACTGGCCGCCGCCGCGCGCGCGCGCCTGGACGCGACCGGCCTGGGCGTCAACGTCCGCATCGAAACCGCCGACGCGTTCGCGTACGACCCCGGCGAGCGCCGCTTCGACGCGGTCTGCGTGACCGGCGCGGTCACCGGGATCCCGGAGCGTTTCCTGGCGTGGCTGCGCCCGGGTGGCCGCCTGTTCGTGGTCCGCGGCCAGGCGCCGGTGATGGAAGCCGTGCGCGTGGTCAAGGGCGAAGGTGTCAACGCCGCGGCCACCGAATCGTTGTTCGAGACCGAGCTGGAGTACCTGCACGGCGCCGAGCCGGTCCCGCAGTTCCTGTTCTGACCGCAGCCGCACGGCGCGGTCGGCACTGATTTTCCCCCTCGACGCCTCCCGATTGACCGGGAGGCGCCCACCAAGAAAGGAAGCCGCTGATGATCCGCCGTTCCCTCGTCCTGGCTTTGGCCGCCGCGTTCGCCGCGGGTAGCGCGCAGGCCGCCGACCTGCTGCAGACCTACGAGATGGCCCGCAATGGCGACCCGACGCTGGCGATCGCCGAGTCCAACTCGCTCTACACCAAGGAAGGCCAGGTCCAGGCCCGCGCCGCGCTGCTGCCGCAGCTGTCCGGCGACGCCTCCTACAAGCGCAGCCGCACCGAGGTCGAGGGCGTCCCGGGTTCGCGCACCAGCAGCTCGCGCAGCTACGGCCTGTCCGCCACCCAGACCCTGTTCAACTGGGGCCAGTTCTCCAGCCTGCGCGCGCAGCGCTCGCTGAGCGCGGCCGCCGACCAGACCCTGGACGCGGCCAACGACGACTTGATGGTGCGCACCGCCGCCGCCTACTTCGACGTGCTGGTGGCGATCGAGTCGCTGGCCGCCGCCGAGACCAACGAGGCCGCCGGCAAGCGCCAGTTCGACTATGCCGACAAGCGCCTGGAGGTCGGCCTGGCGCCGATCACCGACGTGCACGAGGCCCGCGCCCAGTACGACGAGGCCCGCGCCAACACCATCCTCGCCCGCAACGCGCTGGAAGACGCCTACCAGGCCCTGGCCGAGCTGACCGGCCAGCCGGTGAACCAGCTGCGCGCGCTGCCGGCCGACTTCCGTCCGGAACTGCCGGCGCTGCGCGCCAGCGCCGACGAATGGGTCGCCGCGGCGATCCAGAACAACCCGTCGCTACGCGCCGCCAGCCTGCAGGCCGAGGCCGCCGAGCACAGCGTGCAGACCGCGCGCGCCGGCCACTACCCGACCCTGTCGCTGAGCAGCGGCTGGGGCAAGGATGCGGCCTGGGGCGATACCACCGGCACCGGTACGCAGCGCGGCGACACCACCGGCAGCAGCATCGGCCTGACCCTGAGCGTGCCGCTGTTCTCCGGCGGCGCGACCCAGTCGCGCGTGCGCCAGGCGATCGCCCAGCGCGACATCGCCCAGGACCAGTACGAGCAGCAGCGCCGCGCCCTGGACCGCAACACCCGCAACCTCTACCAGGCGCTCGTCGCCGGCGTGAGCGAGGTCGAGGCCCGTCGCCTGGCGGTGGTCTCGGCGCAGAGCGCGTTCGACGCCTCGCAGGTCGGCCTGGAAGTCGGTACCCGCACCGTGCTGGACGTGGTCCAGAACCAGCGCACCCTGTTCCAGGCGCACGTCGAGTACGCGCGTTCGCGCTACAACTTCCTGCTCAACCGCCTGCTGCTGGCCCAGGCCACCGGCGAGCTCGACGTGGACCAGCTGCGCCAGATCAACGCGCTGCTGACCGCCGACGCCGAGGCGCAGCTGTCGCGTCCGGCGAACCAGCAGTAAGCGCCGCCGCACCTCGCATGTGGAAAGGGCCGCCTCCGGGCGGCCCTTTCCTTTTCCGGATCTCGCGCGGGGCTCAGGCCGTCGCGGTGGTGCCCTGCAGCGCGGCCACCGGCGCCGGCAGGTCCTCGCCGAGCATCGCCAGGGTGCGCGCGAGCGCGCCGCGGCCCTGGTCGATCAGCGCGGTGCCGGCGGCGGCCATCGCCGCGCGCGCGGCGGGATCGGCGAGCAGCGCTTCCAGTTCCGCGGCCACGCCGTCGACGTCGGCGCCCACGCGCAGCGCGCCGGCTTCCTTCATCCGCGCGGAGATCTCGGCGAAGTTGTGCAGGTGCGGCCCGGTCACCGCCGGCGTGCCCACCGCGGCCGGCTCCAGCAGGTTGTGGCCGCCGATCGCCTGCAGGCTGCCGCCGACGAAGGCCACGTCGGCACAGCCATAGAACATCATCAGCTCGCCCAGCGTGTCGACCACGAACACGTCCTCGGCCGGCCGCGGCCAGCGGTGCTGGCAGCGCGAACCCACGGCCCAGCCGGCCTCGGCGGCCAGCGCCCGCGCCCGCGCGAAGCGCTCCGGATGGCGCGGCGCCCACACCAGCAGCAGCTCCGGCCAGCGCGCGCGCAGGCGTCGGTGCAGCTCGATGACGTCGGCCTCCTCGCCCTCGTGGGTACTGGCCGCCAGCCATACCGGACGCGGCGTGCCGAGCGCGGCGGAGAACTCCCTGCGGAAGGCGTCGAGGCCTTCCGGCACGGTGATGTCGTACTTGAGGTTGCCCAGGATGCGGACCTGTTCGGGCAGCGCGCCGAGCTTCATGAAGCGGCGGCCGTCGGCCAGCGACTGCGCGGCCACGCACTTGACCGTGCGCAGCGCACGTCCGATCAGCGGCCGCAGCAGGCGGTAGCCGCGCAGCGAGCGCGCCGACAGGCGCGCGTTGAGGATGTACACCGGGATGCGCAGGTCGCGGCAGCCGAACAGCATGTTCGGCCACAGCTCGGTTTCCATGATCAGGGCCAGGCTGGGGCGGAAGTGCTGCAGGAAACGCGCGGCGCTGCCCGGCAGGTCGTACGGCAGGTAGACGTGGTCGACGCGCTCGCCCCACAGCGCGCGCACGCGCTCCGAGCCGGTCGGGGTGATGGTGGTGATGACCCAGCGGATGTCCGGCCGCTCCTTGAGCAGCACGTTCACCAGCGGCGCGGCGGCGTTGACCTCGCCCACCGAGACCGCGTGCAGCCACACGCAGGGGGTGCCCGGCTCGGTGCCGTAGGCGGCATAGCGCTCGTCCCAGCGCCGGAAATATTCGCGCACGCGGAACCCGCGGGCGATCAGGTGGTAGAGCGTGAACGGCGACAGCAGGTACAGCGCGAACGAATACAGCGCGCGCACGTAGCCTTCGCCCGGTTCCTTCCGTATCGCTTCGTTCGGCATCGGCGCAGCATAGCCGAGGCGGACGCGGCGATCGCGTGCAGGGCTTAGAATTCCCGCATGACCGCACCCGACCAGGTACCCCCGCGCCCGCCCTTCACGCCCCGCCTGTGGCTCTCGTGGCTGGGGCTGGGCCTGGCGGTGGCGGCCGCGCGCCTGCCATGGCTGTGGCAGCGGGCGATCGGCCGCGGCGTGGGCTGGCTGGCGCTGCGCCTGGCGCGGACCCGCCGGCGCGCGGCCGACGTGAACCTGGCGCTGTGCTTCCCGGACGAGCCGGAAGCCTGGCGCCGGCGCCTGCTGGTCGACAGCTTCGACGCGCTGGGCATCGGCCTGTTCGAGTTCGCCCGCGCGTGGTGGGGCAAGGACGAGCCGATGCGTTCGCAGGCCACGATCGAGGGCATGGAGCACCTGCGCGCGCTGCAGGAACAGGGCCGCGGGGTGCTGCTGGTCTCCGGCCACTTCATGACCCTGGAGATGTGCGGCCGGTTGATGTGCGGCCAGGTGCCGCTGGCCGGGATGTACCGTCGCCATCGCAACCCGGTGATGGAGTGGGCGGTCAAGCGCGGGCGACTGCGCTACGCGACGGCGATGTTCGGCAACGGCGACATCCGCGGCGCGGTGCGGCACCTGAAGAAGGGCGGCTTCCTCTGGTACGCGCCGGACCAGGACATGCGCGGCAAGGACACGGTGTTCGCGCCGTTCTTCGGCATGCCGGCCTCGACGATCACCGCGACGCACCAGCTGGCGCGCCTGACCGGCTGCGCGGTGGTGCCGTTCTTCCACCGCCGCGAGGGCGGCCGCTACATCCTGCGGGTAGCGCCGCCGCTGCCGGACTTCCCGGGCGAGGACGTGGTCGCCGATACCGCGAAGGTCAACGCGGCGATCGAGGCGATGGTGCGCGAGGCGCCGGCGCAGTACCTGTGGATCCACCGCCGCTTCAAGCGCCAGCCGCAGGGCCGCAGCAACTACTACGACCGCGACGCGACGCTGCCGGGGTCGCGCTGAGGCGCGTCTTCACCCTCCTCAGGGGGCTTCAACGTCAAGGCGCCCTCCTCACCGCATCAGCCGGCGACCTGCTGGTGATACCCGCGCACGACCGCGTGTTCGGGCGCATCGAGGTCGTAGCTTCCCCTCTCCCCTCTCCCCTCTCTCCTCTCTCCTCGGGAGAGGGGCTCACGCCTCGCGCCCTTTCAGCGCACCGATGTACAGCCCGCACAGCAGCATCGCCAGGCCGCCCCAGAAGGTCGAATAGAACGCCAGGTGGGTGTTGAGCGGGAACGCGGTCACCGCCAGCGCCAGCAGCGCGGGATGCGCGCGTTCGCGCACGGCGGCCGTGGCCGTGCGCCAGCTGCGCCATACCAGCCAGGCGCCGGCGAGCCACAGCAGCAGGCCGAGGGCGCCGGTCTCGCTGAGCACTTCCAGCACCAGCTGGTGGGCGTGGAAGGCCTCGCCTCCACCCCAGGCAGGCGCTTGTGCGGGCGCCGGATCGCACTGCGACCAGGCCTCGCGGAACCCGCGCACGCCGACGCCGTTGAGCGGATGCGCCGCGACCATGCAGGCCGCGCCCTGCCAGATGCGCGCGCGGCCGGAGAGCGCGCCGTCGACGCCCTCGCCCGCCGCCTCGAACGCCAGCGCGGTGCGCGCCACGCGCTGCTGCAGCTGCGGCGAGGCGATGTACAGCGCGCCCAGCGCGACCACGCCGGCAGCGGCGAAGGCCAGCAGGCGGCGTGCGCCAAGCACCCGCCAGCCGGTGAAGGCCAGCACCAGCGCATAGCTGATCCATGCCGCACGGGCGCCGCCCAGGAGGATCGCCACGCCCAGGGCCACGGCCGCCACGCCCCAGCCGATGCGGGCGCCACGCCGCCACGCGGCGTCCAGCAGGAACGGCGACAGGCTGGCGAGCACCAGGCCCAGCTTGAGGTTGCACGGCCCGAACACGCCGCTGAGCCGGTCCACCGCCAGCGCTTCGGCGGCGCTGCACGATCCGCCGCCGGTCGCCAGCCGCCGCAGCGCGTCGAGGCTCCAGAACAGCGGACTGGTGCCGGTCAGCGCCTGCAGCAGCGCGTCCAGCGTCCATGCGGCGAGCAGCAGCGCCAGCCCGGTCGACACCACGGCGCGTCCGCGCGCCGAATGCAGGGTGATCGCCACGCCCCACAGGAACGGCAGGTAACGCAGGTCGGCGACGACTTCCTTCCACGCGCGGCCACGATCCAGCGCATCGGGCGCCGACAGCAGCTCCGGCAGCCAGTACGCCGCGAACACGCCGGCCGCCAGCCAGAACGCGCCGCGGTCCAGCGGCAGCGCACGGCCCTTGCCGGCCCACAGCGCCAGCTGCACCAGCACCGCCAGCGCGCCCAGCGCCAGCACGCCTTCGGCCGGGCCCGGCCAGGGCCACAGCGCGACGAAGGCCAGCACCCAGGCCGGCGTCCAGGCGAAGGCGCGGGCGCGGGCCGCTTCGTGCTCAGCCGGCCAGTTCGGCATACAGGTCCAGGGTCTGCCGCTGCATCGCCTGCAGCGTGAACGGGATCGCCTCCGGCATCGCCGGCGGCGTGCGCAGCAGTGAGGCGGCGGCCGTGGCCAGCGCGGCGGTATCGAAAGGCGCGACCGCGCCGCCCGGCTGCAGGCGTTCCAGCAGTTCGCCGACGCCGCCATGCGCCCAGCCCAGCACCGGCCGTCCCACCGCCAGCGCCTCGACCACGGTGCGCCCGAAGGCTTCGGGCTTGCGCGACAGCTGCAGCACCAGGTCGCTGGCCGCGTAGGCCTCGGCGATCCGCGCGGTCGGCGCGGTGAAGGCCACGACGTCGGCGATGCCCAGGGCCGCCGCCTGCGCGAGCAGTTCCTCGATATAGGCGTCGCGGCCGGCCTCGCGCGCGCCGGGCAGCCACAGCCGCGCATCGGGGAAGGGTCCGGCGCGCAGCGTGGCCAGCAGCTGCAGGGCGTCGGCATGGCCCTTGAGACGGGTGCCGCGCCCGGGCAGCAGCAGCAGCGGGCCGATGCCGGCCAGCGCCGGATGTTCCTGCGCCACCTGCGCGCGTGCGGCCTCGTCCGGATAGGGCCGGCGCGGGAACTGCGCCGGGTCGATACCGCGCGGGATCACCCGCAGCCGCGCCGGATCCACCGCCGGGTAATGCCGTCGCACATGGTCGTGCACGGTCCGCGATACGCAGACCACGCGTTCGCCGCTGGCCATCACCGCGCTGTAGCGGCCGGGCGAATTGAGCCCGTGCACGGTGGTGACCCAGCGCGGGCGCTGCCCGGCCGGCAGGCTGCCCAGCGCCATCCGCCCCAGCCAGGCCGGCAGGCGCGAACGGGCGTGGACGATGTCGGCGCGCTCGTGGCGGAACAGCGCGCGCAGCGCGGGCACGTGGCGCAGCACCGCCGGCGACTTGCGGCCGATATCCAGCTCCACGTGTTCGGCGCCGCTGTCCAGCAGCGCCGGCACCAGGCGGCCGCCGGCCGAGACCACGATCGCGCGGTGGCCGTCAGCCACCAGGGCCGCGGCGATTTCCAGGGTTGAACGTTCGACGCCGCCGGACCCGAGCGCCGGCAGCAGCTGGACCACGGTCAGGCGGCGCATCGGCGGGCCGGTCCGCGGCCGGGCGGGAGGTCAGTCGACCAGCTGGTAGACCGCGCCGCAGTAGGGGCACTGGGCCTGGTGGTCGGGCTCGTCCTGCACCGGCAGGTAGACCCGCGGGTGCGAGTTCCACAGCGCCATTTCCGGGGTCGGGCAGCTCAGCGGCAGGTCGCTGCGGTGCACGGTGTAGCGCTTCTCGGCGTTGGCGGGCGCGTTGGCGGTGCTGGTCATGGCATGCGGGGATGGAGCGGAAACAGGTGCCGATTCTAGCAGCGGGGCCCGCGGCCCGCCGCCCGCCAGGGCGCCGGCGGGCAAAAAAATGCCGGCCCGTGGTCCACGGGCCGGCGGGCGCGGCAGTTCCGGGGGGAGGGGACGACCGCCGCGCAGGGGGGGGAATTACCTGGTCTTCGGCGCCACGGCTTCGGTGGTGATGCGCACGGTGACCTCGTCGCTGACGTTCGGGGCGTAGGCGCCGACGCCGAAGTCGGAGCGCTTGATCTTCGCCGTCGCGTCGAAGCCGATCGCCGGGGCCTTGCTCATCGGGTGCTCCTCGGCCTTGTTGAGGACCACTCGCAGCACCACCGGCTTGGTGATGCCCTTGATGGTCAGGTCGCCGGCGACCCTCAGCTTGTTGCCGCCGAGGTCGTCGACCTTGGTGCTCTTGAAGGTGGCGGTCGGGTACTTCGCGGCGTCGAAGAAGTCGGCGCTGCGCAGGTGCTCGTTGAACTTCTCGCTGAAGCCGTTGAGGCCCGACAGCGGCAGGGTCACCTCGACGCTGGAGCCGGCCACGTTGTCGGCGTCGTAGACGAGGGTGCCCTCGACATCGCCGAAATGCGCGAACGGATGCGAATAGCCGAAGTGGCTCCACTGCGCCAGCACGTTGGTGTGGCTCGGGTCGAGCTTGTAGGTGACCGGCTCGGCGAACGCCGGGGCGACGGCCAGGGACAGCAGTGCGGCGGCGGAAAGCAGGCGGATGCGCATGTGGGCTCCTTTCTGGGAGTGTCGTTGAGGTTGGAACGCGGTGGATGGTGCGGCGATCGACGCTAACGACGCGTCATTCGATGCGCGCGGCCTCGTCGAACGACAGCCGCGGCGAACGCGGGAAGATGCTGGCCGGATCGCCCTTGCCCAGGTTCACCAGGATGTCGGACTTGATGCTGGTGCCGGCGAAGAACGCTTCGTCGACCTTGGCGGCGTCGAAGCCGGTCATCGGGCCGGCGTCCAGGCCCAGCGCGCGCGCGGCCAGGATCAGGTAGCCGGCCTGCAGCGAGGAGTTGCGCAGCGACGGCGTGTAGCGGTTCTCGCGCGGGCCGTCGAACCAGGCCTTGGCGTCGGTGTGCGGGAACAGGTAGGGCAGCTTCTCGTGGAAGGATTCGTCGCGGCCAATGATCACGGTCACCGGCGCGGCCATGGTCTTGGCGTAGTTGCCTTCGGCCAGCGCCGGGCCGAGCTTGGCCTTGGCTTCGGGCGACTTCACGAAGACGAAACGGGCCGGGGTGGTATTGGCCTGGGTGGGACCGAACTTCACCAGGTCATAGAGCTGCCGCAGGGTCTGGTCGCTGACTTCGCCGGAAAAGGCGTTGTAGGTACGGGCGGTACGGAACAGCTGGTCGAGGGCGGCGTCGTTCAGCGGGTGCGGCATGGTGGTCCTTCTATCAGTTTCTGCGGGCAGGCTTCGGGCCATCGTTGGCCCTCCCCAAGGCTTGCCACAGTGTAGGCTGTTGCAGCAGCAGTCGGCGCCAGATCAGTACGGAACGAATCAATGTCGTTTTCGCAACGACCCGCGACGGATGGCGGCACCTGGGTGTTGACCGACGGCAACGCCGGCAACCTGCGCCAGGCCGAAGCGCTCGCGCGCGCGCTGCACTCCGCCGCTCCGCATGCGCCGGCGCTGTTCCCGCAGGCGCCGTGGCGCTGGGTGGCGCCACGGCTGCTGCCGGGCGCGACGCATGCGTTCGGCCCGGACTTCGCCGCGGACCTGGCGCACCCGCCCGCACTGGCGATCGGCTGCGGCCGCCAGGGCGCGCTGGCGACGCGGTTGCTGCGGGGACGCGGCGCGCGCGTGGTCCAGATCCTCGACCCGCGCATCGACACCCGCCACTGGGACGTCGTCGTCGCACCCGGGCACGACGGCCTGCGCGGCGAAAATGTAGTGTCCGTGCTCGGCAGCCTCAACCCCGTCGACGAAGACTGGCTGGCCACCGCGGCGGCACGCTATCCGGCGCTGCAGCGGCTGCAGCGGCCACGCATCGTCCTGCTCGTCGGCGGCCCGACCCGCCACGCGCCATGGAAGGTCGAAGCGCTGCCGGACCTGCTCGATGCGCTGCGCCAGCGCGTGTCCGCCGAAGGCGGCAGCCTGCTGGCCACGGTGTCGCGGCGCACGCCGGCCGCCGCGATGGACGCGCTGCGCAACGGCCTGCGCGGCCTGCCCGGCCTGCTGTGGGACGGCAGCGGCGCCAATCCCTACCCCGGCATGCTCGCCTGCGCCGACGAACTGGTGTGCACGCCCGACTCGGTGAACATGGTGTCCGAGGCCTGCGCGACCCGCGCGCCGGTGCACGTGCTGGAGGCCGGCTGCGCGGACGGACGGATCGGCGTGTTCCTGCGCTCGCTGCTGGAGCGCGGCCGGGTGCGTCCGTTCAACGCCGCCGCCACGCCGTTCCCGGCGGTGCCGCTGCGCGAGACCGCGCGGGTGGCCGCAATCGTGCGCGAGCGGCTGTCGCTGTAGCCGCTTGCACCGGCGCTGGGCGACGCGTACGCGCCGCGCTGCGCTACGCCGCGGGCGGATCGAACGCCAGCCCGTGCGCCGCCACCGCCCGGGTGATCGCGGCGCGCGCTCCGGCGATCGCGTCGGTTTCGGCGGTCAGGCGCGGACGGCGGTCGAGGGTGCAGGCCAGGCCGGCTTCGAGCAGCACCTGGTGGGCCTGGTGCAGCGCCTCCATCTCCCCTGCTTCAAGCCAGCCGCAGTCGCCCAGCGCCTGCAGCAGGCCGGGGCTGTCGCGCGGCTCCAGCAACGCCGGCACCTGCGCCGAACGGGCGAGCACGCCGAACTGCAACAGGAATTCCAGGTCGACCAGGCCACCGGCGCCCTGCTTGAGGTCGAAGCGCCCCGCATCGCTGCGGTCCAGCTCGGCGCGCATGCGCTGCCGCATCTGCCCGACATCGGCGGCCAGTGCGGCGACATCGCGGGCGCGGCCGAGGGTCTGCGCACGCACCTGTTCGAAGTCGACCAGCAGCGAAGCCTCGCCGGCGACCGGGCGCGCCCGCACCAGCGCCTGGTGTTCCCAGGTCCAGGCACGCTGCTGCTGGTATTCGGAGTAGCTGGCCAGCGAGGACACCAGCAGGCTCTTGCCGCCGTCCGGGCGCAGGCGCATGTCGGTTTCGTACAGGCGCCCTGCGCTGGTTACCGCGCCGAGCAAAGCAACGACCTTCTGCGCCAAGCGCGTGTACCAGCGCGAGGCTTCCAGCGCGCGCGCGCCGGTGGAGACTGCGGTCGGATCGGCGTCGTAGAGGAATACCAGGTCCAGGTCCGACCCGAAGCCCAGCTCGCGACCGCCGAGGCTGCCATAGCCGATCACCGCGAAGCGTCCGCCCGGCAGCTCGCCGTGCGCGGCCCGCACCTCGGACTCGGCCATGCGCAGCACCTGCACGACCACCGCGTCGGCCAGCGCCGCCAGCCGGCGCGCGCAGTCCTCGGCCGGCTGGCGACGGTCCAGCGTGGCCAGGGCGATGCGGAAGCTCAACGCCTGGCGCACCTCGTTGAGCGAGCGCAGCGCGACTTCGGGATCCTCGTCCTGCGCGGCGGCGGCGCAGGCGGCGTGCATCGCGTCGGCGTCGGGCATCGGCCCGGCCACGCGCGCGTCGAGCAGTTCGTCCAGCAGCAGCGGGTAGTTGGCGATGCGCTCGGCCAGCAGCGCGCTGCGCGCCAGCACGTCGACCAGACGCGCCAGCGCGCTGGGCTGTTCGTCGAGCAGGGCCAGGTAGCTGGCGCGGCGCAGGATCGCCTGCAGCACCCCAAGCAGGCGCCGCAACGCGGCTTCGGGTTGCGCCGAACCGGCCGCCGCGCCCAGCAGCGCCGGCACCACCCGGTCCAGGCGCGCGCGGGCGGCATCGGACAGTGCGCGCACGCCGCCGCTGCGGGCGAAGTCGCGCAGCGCCGCGTCGGCGCCTTCGGCATCGGCGAAACCGGCGGCAGCCAGGGTGTCGGCGCCGGCCCCGTCGGGCAGCGCGCGCCAGTAGCTTTCCAGCGCGTCGGGCGCGGCGGTGCCGCGGCGCGGCACCAGCAGCGCCTCGAACTCGGCCGATACCTGCGTCCGCCACTGCGCCAGTTCGGCGTGCAGCGCTTCCCAGCTGTCGCGGTCCAGCGCCAGGGCAAGGCGTTCGCGGTCCTCCGCCGACTCCGGCAGCGCGTGGGTCTGGGCGTCGCGCAGCATCTGCACGCGGTTCTCCAGCCGGCGCAGGAACCGGTAGGCGTCGGCCAGCATGGCACCGTGGTCCGGGGCGATCTGGCCGCCAGCCACCAGCGCCTGCAGCGCCGGCAGCAGGCTGCGCCCGCGCAGCTCCGGCTCGCGGCCGCCGCGGATCAGCTGCAGCGACTGCACCAGGAATTCGATCTCGCGGATCCCGCCGGGGCCGCGCTTGAGGTCTTCGGCCATGTCGCGGCGCTGCATCTCCGCGACGATCGCCGCCTTCATCGTGCGCAGGCCGTCCAGCGCGGTGTAGTCAAGGTAGCGGCGGTAGACGAACGGACGCAGCGTCTCCAGCCAGGCCTCGCCGGCGGCGATGTCGCCGGCGACGGTGCGCGCCTTGAGCCAGGCGTAGCGTTCCCAGTCGCGGCCTTCGCGCTGGAAGTAGCCGTCCATCGCCGCGAACGACCAGGCCACCCGGCCGGCACTGCCGAACGGGCGCAGGCGCAGGTCGACGCGGTGGCAGAAACCGTCGGCGGTGGTCTCGTCCAGCAGCTTGGCCAGGCGCTGGCCCAGCCGTGCGAAGTAGTCTTCCGCGGCCAGCGCGCGACGGCCGTCGGATTCGCCGTCCTGCGGGTAGGCGTAGACCAGGTCGACGTCGGAGGAGAAGTTCAGCTCGCCGCCGCCGAGCTTGCCCAGCCCGAACACGACCAGCCGCTGCACCGCGCCGTCGGGGCTGCGGACCACGCCATGGCGCCCGGCGAATTCGCGCTCCACCGCGTCCAGGCCCAGCTGCAGGCACTCCTCGGCCAGGCGCGTGCTGCCGGCCAGCGTGGCCTCGACGTCGTCGAGGCCGAGCACGTCGCGCCACACCAGCCGGGTCGAACAGGCCGTGCGGTACAGGCGCAGCTGCGTCGGCCAGGCCGTCGGCTGTTCCGGATCCAGCACCGGCGCCGGCAACGGCGCCGGATCGGCGGCGGCCAAGTGTTCGAGCAGGGCCGGCTGCCGGCGCAGGGTTTCGATCGCGAAGTCGCTGGCCAGCGCCACCCGCTGCACCCGCTCGCACAGGCCTGCGTCCTCGAGCAGGGCCGCGTGCCGCGGCGAGGCGCCGCGCAGCGTGGCCAGGGCGCGCGCGCCGATGCGTTCGCGCAGTGCGTCACGATCAGTGGCAGCGGCAGGAGAGGGGGAAGCGGCGGAAGTCGTCATCGCCGCGATTGTGGCATGCGTCGCGGGCGCGTCCGGTCGCGTGCGCACGCCGGCTTGTCCACGCGGCGCAGGTCGCGGCAATGCCACCGGGTGTCCGGTCCGGAGATAAAAAAAGCCCGCTTGCAGCGAACTGCCAGCGGGCCTGCTCCCTCCCCCACGTCGGGATGCGGGGCCATCGTGAAGGAGACGTTAGGGGCTTTGCACGCTGCACTGCAAAACAGCACCGGCAGGTTCAATTTCCTGTTTTTACTGGGAAATTTACTGAATAGGGGAAACCTGCAGGATGACACCGGTATCAGATGAAACCATCGCACGAGCGCTCCGAGCCGGCACCGGGCTGCCCGCTCAGTGCAGCAGCGCCGGCTGCGCCTCGAACCACTCCCGCGCGCGCAACAGGTGCCACTGGTGGCGCTCGCCCTGGAGGTCCAGTCCGGCCGTAAGCGGCCCCATGCTGGCCAGCAGCTGGCCCCGGCGCTGGCCGCCGGACAGTTTCAACCGCGCGTGGACGTCGTAGCGGTCGTTGCGCGCATGCACGCCGTCCAGGACCAGCGTGTCGCCCTGCCAGCGCACCCGGCCCTCGGCCCGGGCCTTGCCGGAATCGACCAGTCGTTCCATCCAGCGCGGGCGGTCGGCGTCGCCGAACAGGTCGAGCAGGAAGCCGGCGTCGCGCGCTTGGACGCCAACCCGCCCGTGCACCAGCGCCGGAGCGGCGGCGGGCAGGACGATCCGCGCCTCGGGCAGGTCCACGTCCGCCCACCAGCCCTGGCGGGAGCGGCCGGCGGCGTCGCGGAAGCTGACGTCGCGCAGCCGCACCTTGCTGCCGTCGAGATCGAAGCGGCGCTGCTCCAGGTCGGCGCGGCGGAGGTGCGCGTCGATGCCGAGGTCGCCGCGCAGCTGGCGGCCGGCGAACGACATCCGCGCGCCCCTGCCCTGCACGCTGGCCTGGCCATGGCCGAGGTTGCCGCGGCCGTCGAGCCGCAGGTCGGCGCTGGCGCTGCCCTGGCCGCCGTCGATGCGCATCTGCCCGGAGAGGAAGCGGTTGTACACGCGCAGGTCCGGTACGACCGCATCGCTGAAGCGCAGCCGCGCCGTCGTCGCCGCGAGGCCTTCGCCGCGTGCGGGCATGCCGTCGACGATCACGTCCAGCCGCAGGTTGTCGCCGCGCGCGAACGGCGCCTGCGGCGCGTCGGCGGCGGCGATCGCGTAGCCGTCCAGCGCCGCCTCCAGCCGTGTCTGCAGCGTGCCGGCGTCGCCATTGCCCAGCTCCGCGCGCACGCGCCCGCGGCCGCTGACGACGGTGCCCATCACCGTGGCCACCGCATCCACTTCCGGCAACTCGACATGGCTGCCCGGCGCGACCTGGCCACCCTCCACGCGCAGGTCCGCGCGCAGTTCGCCGGCGCCTTCCAGCGCGAACCACGGCGGCGCGTTGAACAGCGGTGCCACCCAGCCCAGCGAGGGGAAGTGCCAGCGCCCGGCGACATGCCCGGAGGCGCGCGGCAGCAGCTCGGCCAGCGCACCCTGTACCGGCAGCTGGCGCCCCTGCAGGCGCAGCTCGGCATCGAGGTCGAGCGGGCCGCCGTCGCGGCCGGGCACCTGCAGGCGCAGGCCGATGTCGTCGTCCACCTGCACTGCCACGCTCAGGGTGTCGTCCAGCACGTCGCCGGCCACGCCGGTACCCCGCATCGGCGCGGTCCACACCAGCCGGCCGCCGGGCTGCAGCACGCCGTCATCGATCACCAGGCGCCCCTGCAGGCGCCCGCCGCCGGGGGCCAGACCGACGCGGAACTGCCCGTCCGGATCCACGTAGCCGCGCAGCGAAGCGCCTTCGGCATCGAGGCTCAGCGTGCCGTCGGTCAGCAGCAGGGTGCGCAGCCCGGAGGCTTCGGCGTGCGTATGTCGTGCGATCGAGAACGCGCCATCAAGGGTCGCGCCATCGAGCAGGGTGTTCGCGCCGGAGCGCACCCGCGCGCCATCGAAATGCACGGTCGAGTCGAACACCTGCATCGGCCCGCCGCGCAGCTGCTTGGCGAAGCCGAAGGTCGCGGTGCCGTTGCCTTCCAGCACCAGGCCGTCGTAGTGGCCTTCGCGCACGCTGTCGCTGGCGATGCGCTCGAACAGCAGGGTCCAGCCACCGGCGCGCGGTGCCGGCGCGGGTCGCGCGCGGTCGACGTGGCGCACGCCGCCGCCGACATTGCCGGCCACCACCGAGGGCACGCGCAGCTCGCGGCGCAGCAGAGGCCACAACGCGATGCGACCCGTCACATGGTCGGCCTGCACGTCCCAGGCAAGATCGCGCACCTGTCCCTGCAGGCGGACCTGCCGCGCCGATACGTGGCCGGGGAACAGCGTATGCGCCAGGCCCCACTGCGCCTGGAACGCGTCAGGCCGGCGATTGGCCAGCGGATGCAGCAGGGTGTTGAGCAGCAGGTTGCCCAGCACCAGGTAACCGCCCCAGGCCAGCACGATGGTCCACAGCGCGCGGCGCAGCCAGCGCGGGCGTCGAAGCCACCAGGTGATCCCGCGACGCCATCCATCGCGGCTCCATGCCTTCGCCCGTTGCAGCGTGTCCATGGCGTGCAGCATGCCTGAAGCGGCCACGTGCGCAAGGCAGCCCGCTGCCCGCGCGAGTGCCCACTGCCGTCAGGCCGCGGCGCTTTCCCGGGCGAGCGCGCGGCGCGTACGCACCGACTCCGCCAGCCGCTCCAGCACGCCGACCGAACGCCCCCAGTCCAGGCAGCCGTCGGTGATGCTCTGGCCGTAGGTGGGGGCGCGGCCGTCGACCAGGTCCTGGCGGCCACCGACCAGGTGGCTTTCCACCATCACGCCGATGATCCGTCCGTCGCCACCTTCCACCTGGCGGGCGATCGCCTCGACCACCGCCGGCTGGTTGTCCGGGTTCTTGCCGCTGTTGGCGTGGCTGGCGTCGATCATGATCCGCGCCGGCAGGCCGGCCTTGGCCAGCACCTCGGCGGCGGCCTGCACGCTGTCGGCGTCGTAGTTCGGCGCCTTGCCGCCGCGCAGGATCACATGTCCGTCCGGGTTGCCGGCGGTGGCCGCGATCGCCGAATGGCCATCCTTGGTCACGGCCAGGAAATGGTGCGGCTGCGAGGCCGCCATCACCGCATCGGCGGCGATGCGCACGTTGCCGTCGGTGCCGTTCTTGAAGCCCACCGGGCAGGACAGGCCGGAGGCCATCTCGCGGTGGATCTGGCTCTCGGTAGTGCGCGCGCCGATCGCGCCCCAGGCGACCAGGTCGGCGATGTACTGCGGGGAGATCGTGTCCAGGTACTCGCAGCCGGCCGGCAGGCCGAGCAGGTTGATGTCGCGCAGCAGCCCGCGCGCCAGGCGCAGGCCCTTGTTGATGTTGAAGCTGCCGTCCAGGTCCGGGTCGTTGATCAGGCCCTTCCAGCCGACCGTGGTGCGCGGCTTCTCGAAGTACACGCGCATCACGATCTCCAGCGCGTCGCCGAGGCTGTCGCGCAGCGGGCGCAGCCGCTGCGCGTATTCCATCGCCGCGGCCGGGTCGTGGATCGAGCACGGCCCGATCACCACCGCCAGGCGGTCGTCCTGCCCGTGCAGGATGCGGTGCAGGGCGCGGCGCGCGTCGGCGACGGTCTGCGACGCCTCTTCGGTGCAGGGCAGCTCGGCGATCAGCCGGGCCGGGGAAACCAGCGTATCGATGCGGCGGATGCGCAGGTCGTCGGTGTGGGGTGCCATCTGGGTGCTCCTGGGATGTCGGTCGATCCCGCCGGAGGTGGCGACAAAAAAGCCGCCAGGGTCTCTGGCGGCTTCCGGGGTGTGTCGTGTCTGTTCGAACTTCAGGACGCGCGCAACCCTTCCTCCGCCATGGGCTTCGGAAAGTAGTACCAGAAGTAGAAGCTGGCGCGCGGCGTGTTCACGGGGCCATTGATAACAGCCGCTTCCGGGCCGCGCAACCGTTTCAGCGGCAACGGCGGCCGGACGCGGCCGCGCGCCGGGCGACACGCAAAAGAAAACCCCGCCTCGCGGCGGGGTTTCCTGTACAGCGGATGCAGCGGTTGGCTGCAGCAGGACTCAGAAGTCCATGCCGCCCATGCCGCCCATGCCGCCCGGCATCGCCGGCTCTTCCTTCTTCGGCAGCTCGGCCACCATCGCTTCGGTGGTGATCATCAGGCCGGCGATGGAGGCCGCGTTCTGCAGCGCGGTGCGGGTCACCTTGGTCGGGTCCAGGATGCCGAACTCGACCATGTCGCCGTACTGGCCGTTGGCGGCGTTGTAACCGAAGTTGCCGGTGCCGGCCTTGACCTGGTTGACGACCACCGAGGGCTCCTCGCCGGCGTTGGCGACGATCTCGCGCAGCGGGGCTTCCATGGCGCGCAGGGCGATCTGGATGCCGTGGTTCTGGTCCTCGTTGGCACCCTTCAGGCCTTCGATCGCGGCCTTCGCACGGATCAGGGCGACGCCGCCGCCCGGGACCACGCCTTCCTCGACCGCAGCGCGGGTGGCGTGCAGGGCGTCCTCGACGCGGGCCTTCTTTTCCTTCATCTCGATCTCGGTCGAAGCACCGACCTTGATCACGGCAACGCCACCGGCCAGCTTGGCCACGCGCTCCTGCAGCTTCTCGCGGTCGTAGTCCGAGGAGGTCTCCTCGATCTGCGCCTTGATCTGCTTGATGCGCGCCTCGATGGCGGCGGTGTCGCCGGCGCCGTCGATGATGGTGGTGTTCTCCTTGGAGACCTGCACCTTCTTGGCGCGGCCCAGGTCCTTGATGGTGGCCTTCTCCAGCTGCAGGCCGACCTCCTCGGAGATCACGGTGCCGCCGGTCAGCACGGCCATGTCCTCCAGCATCGCCTTCCGGCGGTCGCCGAAGCCCGGGGCCTTGACCGCGCACACCTTGACGATGCCGCGGATGGTGTTGACCACCAGGGTCGCCAGGGCCTCGCCCTCGACCTCCTCGGCCACGATCAGCAGCGGCTTGCCGGCCTTGGCCACGCCCTCGAGGATCGGCAGCAGGTCGCGGACGTTGGAGATCTTCTTGTCGTGCAGCAGGATGAACGGATCATCCAGTTCGCACTGCATGCTCTGCTGGTTGTTGATGAAGTACGGCGACAGGTAGCCGCGGTCGAACTGCATGCCCTCGACCACGTCCAGCTCGTTCTCCAGGCCCGAGCCTTCCTCGACCGTGATCACGCCCTCCTTGCCGACCTTCTTCATCGCCTCGGCGATGATGTTGCCGATCGACTCGTCGGAGTTGGCCGAGATGGTGCCGACCTGGGCGATGGCCTTGTCGTCGGCGGTGGGCTTGGACAGCTTCTTCAGCTCCTCGACGGCGGCCACGACGGCCTTGTCGATGCCGCGCTTGAGGTCCATGGGGTTGAAGCCGGCGGCCACGGCCTTCATGCCCTCGCGGATCAGCGCCTGGGCCAGCACGGTGGCGGTGGTGGTGCCGTCGCCGGCGTTGTCGGAGGTCTTGGAGGCGACCTCCTTGACCATCTGCGCGCCCATGTTCTCGAACTTGTCGGCCAGCTCGATCTCCTTGGCGACGGACACGCCGTCCTTGGTGATCGTCGGGGCGCCGAAGCTCTTCTCGAGCACGACATTGCGGCCCTTCGGGCCCAGGGTCGCCTTGACGGCGTTGGCGAGCACGTTCACGCCGCGCACCATGCGGGCGCGGGCGTCTTCACCGAAGCGGATATCCTTGGCAGCCATTGTGGTATTACCTCAGTTGATTTGGTTGGAGTCGGGAAACGGGGACGGCGGGCACTCAGCCCAGCACGGCGAAGATGTCGTCTTCCTTCACCACCAGGTACTCGGTGCCGTCGAGCTTGACCTCGGTGCCGGCGTACTTGCCGAACAGGACCTGGTCGCCGACCTTGACCTTCGGGGCACGCACGGTGCCGTTGTCCAGCACCTTGCCCTCGCCGACCGCAATGACCTGGCCCTTGATCGGCTTCTCGGTGGCCGAATCCGGGATCACGATGCCACCGGCGGAGACCTTCTCTTCCTCGGTACGCTTGATGACAACGCGGTCGTACAGCGGCTTGATGTTGCTCATTTCAATCCCTCTCAAGTGATTGACTGGGTTGGAAAAAGGGCGGCCACTCTAGCACTCGTCGGGGGCGACTGCCAGCGCCGCGGGCGGGCGAAACCCGGTGCGGGGACCGGGGTTGAAGTGGCAGATGGGGTAGGCCCGGAGGACTTTCAAGGGGGGCCGGGTACACTTCCGCGCATGCCGGTCCATCTCGTGTTCTGCAGCTGCCCCGACCCCGACACCGCCCACCGCCTGGCCACCACCCTGGTCGAGGAGCGGCTGGCCGCCTGCGTCAGCCAGCTGCCGGCGATGCGCTCGGTGTACCGCTGGCAGGGCGCGGTCGAGCAGGCCGACGAGGTGCTGCTGCTGGCCAAGACCCCGGCCGACCGCCTGCCCGCCCTGGTGGAGCGCCTGCGCGCCCTGCACCCGTACGAACTCCCCGAGATCGTCGCGGTCGAAGCCGGGGCCGGCCTGCCCGCCTACCTGGACTGGGTGGCTGCCGCCACCCGCGACTGACCCCGCTGCGATGACCTCCCCCCTCCCCCGCCTGTTCCGCCTGCTGCTGGCCCTGGGCCTGCTGCTGCCTGCCTTGCCCGCCCTGGCCGTCGACGAGGACGACCTGCTCCCGGTCGACCAGGCCTTCGTGCTCTCCGCCAGCGCCCCCGCGCCCGACCGGGTCGAGCTGCGCTGGAAGATCGCCGACGGCTATTACCTGTACCGGCACCGCACCTCGGTGAAGGCCAGCGGCGGCCTGTCCGGCGGCGAGCTGCGCCTGCCCGACGGCGACCGCCACACCGACGAATTCTTCGGCCCGGTGGAGACCTACCGCGGCGAACTGCTGGCGATGCTCGAGGGCGCCACCCCCGGCGCCGGGCCCGTGCAGCTGGAAGTGAAGTACCAGGGCTGCGCCGACATCGGCATCTGCTACCCGCCGCAGACCCGGCGCCTGCAGGTGGACCTGCCCGTGGGCGGCACGGCGGGCGGCCTGCCCGTGTTCGGCGGCGCGAACCGGCGCGGCCTGCAGCTGCCCGGCCAGGCCGCCCTGCCCGAAGCCCAGGCCTTCACCGCCGACGCCATCGCCGATGGCGGCAACCGCGTCCTGGTGCGGCTGGAGCCGGCGCCGGGCTACTACATCTACCGCGACCGCAGCCGCTTCGTGCTCGAGGGCGACCCGGGCCTCAAGCTGCAGGCCCCGCGCTGGCCGCAGGGCAGCCGCCACCGCGACGAGCATTTCGGCGACGTGCTGGTGTTCTTCGACGCGGTCGAGGTGCAGCTGCCGGTGCACCGCAGCCACGCCAATCCGGCGCAGGCCACCGTGGTGGCGACCTTCCAGGGCTGCCAGGCCGACGGCATCTGCTATCCGCCGATGACCCGCCGGCTGTTGGTGGACCTGCCGGCCGGCACGGTCGACGCCACCCCGCCGCCGCGCGAGGCACCGCCGCTGCCGGAGGCGACGCCCGCGAGCGCGACCGCCGAGGCCATTGCCGCCGAGGCAGCCGCTGCGGACGAAGCCGGTGTGGCCACCTCCGTTCCGGACGCCTCGGCCGGCAATGCCCTGCGCAGCACCGCGCCGCCGAAGGCCTCGGCCCCGGCGCTGGCCGGGATCCTGGTGCTGGCCCTGCTCGGCGGCCTGATCCTCAACCTGATGCCGTGCGTGCTGCCGGTGCTCTCGCTCAAGGCCCTGGGCCTGGCGCAGAGCGGCGAGAGCCGCGCCCACGCGCGCCGGCACGCGCTCTGGTACACCGCCGGCGTGCTGGTCGCGTTCACCGCGGTCGGCGTGCTGGTGGTGGCGCTGCGCAGCGCAGGCATGGCCGCCGGCTGGGGCTTCCAGCTGCAGCAGCCGTGGTTCGTGGCCGCCCTGGTCTACCTGATGTTCGCCGTCGGCCTGAGCCTGTCGGGGGTGTTCACCCTCGGCGCCGGCATCGGCGGCGGCCTGGCCGCCGGGCGCAGCGGCCCGGCCGGCGACTTCCTCACCGGCGTGCTGGCCTGCGTGGTCGCCAGCCCGTGCATCGCCCCGTTCATGGGCCCGGCGCTGGCCTACGCCTTCGCCGCGCCGGCGGCGGTCGGGATCCTGGTGTTCCTGATGCTGGGCCTGGGCCTGGCCCTGCCATTCCTGCTGATCGGCTTCGTCCCGGCGCTGGCGCGGCGGCTGCCGAAGCCGGGTGCGTGGATGGAGACGCTCAAGCAGGTGCTCGCCTTCCCGATGTACCTCACCGCGGTGTGGCTGCTGTGGGTGCTCGGCCGCCAGCGTGGCGTGGATGCGGTCGCCCTGGTGCTGGCCGGCGCGGCGGTGCTGGCGCTGGCGCTGTGGTGGTTCGAACGCAGCCGCTGGCAGGGCCGCCGCGTCGGCAAGGCGCTGGCCCTGGCCCTGGCGCTGGTGGCGATCCTGCCGGCCTGGGGCGTGACCCGGCTGGCGCCGCCGGCGGCGCGCGCCGCCGAGGACGGCGTGCTCGCCTACTCGCCCGAGGCGCTGGACCGCCTGCGCGGCGAGGACCGGGTGGTGTTCGTGAACATGACTGCCGACTGGTGCGTCACCTGCAAGGCCAACGAGCGCAACGTGCTGTCCAGCGAGGCCTTCCACACCGCCTTGCAGCGCGCGGACGCGGTCTACATGCGCGGCGACTGGACCAATGCCGACCCGCAGATCAGCGCCTTCCTCGAGGAGCACAAGGCCGTGGGCGTGCCGCTGTACGTGGTCTACGGCCCGGGCGCGCCGCCGGCGGTGCTGCCGCCGGTGCTGACCGGCGCCATCGTCGAGGACGCCCTGCTGCGTGCGGCGGCGCGATGAACCCGGCCACCTGGCGCCTGCTGCTGGTGGCGTTGGCCGCGGGCGGGCTGGGGCTGGTGGCCGCCGGCTGGTGGCAGGGCCGGCAGGCTGCGCGCGACGAGGCGGCGGCCGCGGCCGCGGTTCCCGCGGGGGTCGACCCGGCCAGGCCGGGTGATGCGATGCCAGTGATCCGGCTTCCGGACCTGGACGGCAACGTCGTCGATCTGGCCGCGATCGCGCCCGGACGCCCGCTGCTGGTCAACGTCTGGGCCAGCTGGTGCGGGCCCTGCGTCGAGGAAATGCCCGAGCTGCAGCGCTACGCCCGCGCCCAGGGCGCCGACGGGGTGCAGGTGGTGGGACTGGCCCTGGACACGCCGGAGAACGTGCGTGATTTCCTCGCCCGCGTCCCGGTCGACTACCCGATCCTGCTCGACCAGCCGGGCCCGGCCGACGCCAGCGTGCACCTGGGCAATACCCGCGGCCTGCTGCCGTACAGCGTGCTGGTCGACGCGGGCGGGCGGGTGGTGCGGCAGAAGCTGGGGCCGTTCGAGGCCGGGGAGATCGAGGGGTGGGCGCGGGATTGAGCGCGCTGCCGAGGGCTGGCGCCAGGGTTTGACCGCCGCGGCGCTGCCGACCCTCGCCCTTGGCCCCTCTCCCGGAGGAGGGGGAAAATCGGCGGAACCCTGACGCCAGTCGCATCCGGGGCGGGAAGCCAGCCGCAATTCAAACATTTGCTTGAAACACTGCGAACTTCGCCGAACTGGACACGAATGGCGCCTTCGCGCAGACTGCCGCCCTTTCCGGTTCCGCAACGTTCCATGGCCAAACTGCTGGTCCTGCACGGCCCCAACCTCAACCTGCTCGGAACCCGCGAGCCGGAGGTCTACGGCCGCACCACCCTGGCCGACATCGATGCCGACCTGGCCGCGCGCGCCCGCGCTGCCGGCCACGCGCTGGAATCGTTCCAGTCCAACGCCGAGCACGCCCTGGTCGACCGGGTGCAGGCCGCGCGCGGCGACGGCACCGCCTTCATCCTGATCAACCCCGCCGCCTTCACCCATACCTCCGTCGCCCTGCGCGACGCGCTGGCGGCGGTGGCGATCCCGTTCATCGAGATCCACCTGTCCAACCCGCACGCCCGCGAACCCTTCCGCCAGCACAGCTACTTCAGCGACAAGGCGGTCGGCGTGGTCTGCGGGTTCGGCGCCGACAGCTACCGCTACGCCCTGGACGCCGCGCTCGCGCGCCTGCCGGGCTGACCGCCCCCCCTTTCTGCAACACCGAGGCCATCATGGACCTGCGCAAGATCAAGAAGCTCATCGACCTGCTGGAAGAATCCAACCTCGCCGAAATCGAGATCAAGGAAGGCGAGGAAAGCGTGCGCCTGTCGCGCATCCCGACCGGCGTGGCCGTGGCCGCCCCGGCCGCCGCGCTGGAAGTGCGCAGCCCGGCCGCCGCCCCGGCGGCGGCGCCGATGCCGATGAGCTCGCCGGTCGAGGCCGCCACCGGCGGCACGCCCAAGGCCGGCGCCGAGCTGCCGCCGGGCCACGTGGTCCGCGCGCCGATGGTCGGCACCTTCTACGCCGCCCCGGCCCCGGACAAGCCGCCGTTCGTCACCGTCGGCCAGCAGGTCAAGGCCGGCGAGACGCTGGGCATCATCGAGGCGATGAAGATGTTCAACCCGATCGAGGCCGACGTCGCCGGCACCGTCGTCGCGATCCTGTGCGAAAGCGGCCAGCCGATCGAGTTCGACCAGCCGCTGTTCGTGATCGGCTGACGCCGGTCACGACGGGATTGGTGATTCGTGATTCGTGATTCGCAAAAGCAGCGACCGCACGAGCGCCTGGACGTATGGCGCGACGCGATGGCGCTGGTCGAGTCGATCTACCGGATCACGGCCCGTTTCCCGCAAGAAGAACGGCTTGGCCTCAGCATGCAGTTGCGCAGGGCGGCGGTAAGCGGACCGTCGAACATCGCGGAGGGCGGCGCCCGCTGCTCGACCGCCGAATACCTGCGCTTCCTGTCCATGGCACGAGGTTCCCTCGCCGAAACCGGTACCCAGCTGGAGATCGGCGGGCGCCTGGGCTACTGCGAACACGACGCCGAAACCAACGACCAGCTCGATCGCACGTTCTCCCGACTCAATGCATTGATCCGCTCGCTCGACACCGCGCGAACCGTTCGCGATCCGGGCGCCTTGTACGAATCCCCAATTCCGAATCCCGAATCCCATGCTTGATAAAGTAGTCATCGCCAACCGCGGCGAGATCGCCCTGCGGATCCTGCGTGCCTGCCACGCGATGGGCATCCGCACCGTGGCCGTCCACTCCACCGTGGACCGCAACCTCAAGCACGTGGCCATGGCCGACGAGTCGGTGTGCATCGGCCCGGCGCCCTCCACCGACAGCTACCTCAACATGGCCTCGATCATCGCCGCGGCCGAAGTCACCGACGCGCAGGCCATCCACCCCGGCTACGGCTTCCTCTCCGAGAACGCCGACTTCGCCGAGCGCGTGGAGCAGTCCGGCTTCATCTTCATCGGCCCCAAGGCCGACACCATCCGGCTGATGGGCGACAAGGTCGAGGCAATCCGTGCGATGAAGGCCGCCGGCGTGCCCTGCGTGCCCGGTTCCGGCGGCCCCCTGGGCGACGACATCGTCGCCAACACCCGCATCGCGCGCGAGATCGGCTACCCGGTGATCATCAAGGCCGCCGGCGGCGGTGGTGGCCGCGGCATGCGCGTGGTCCACGCCGAGGGCGCGCTGAAGGCGGCCATCGAGACCACCAAGACCGAGGCCAAGGCCGCGTTCGGCAACGGCGAGGTCTACATGGAGAAGTTCCTGGAGAACCCGCGCCACGTGGAGATCCAGGTGCTCGCCGACGGCCAGGGCAACGCCATCCACCTCGGCGAGCGCGACTGCTCGATGCAGCGCCGCCACCAGAAGGTGGTGGAGGAAGCGCCGGCGCCGGGCATCACCCCGGAGCAGCGCGCGCAGATCGGCAAGGTCTGCGTCGAGGCCTGCCTGCGCATCGGCTATCGCGGTGCCGGCACCTTCGAGTTCCTGTACGAGGACGGCCGCTTCTACTTCATCGAGATGAACACCCGCATCCAGGTGGAGCATCCGGTGACGGAGATGGTCACCGGCATCGACCTCGTCGCCGAGCAGCTGCGCATTGCCGCCGGCCAGAAGCTGCGCATCCGCCAGGAGGACGTGGTCCTCAACGGCCACGCCATCGAGTGCCGCATCAACGCCGAGGACCCGGAAACGTTCTTCCCCAGCCCCGGCCTGATCCAGCACTTCCACGCCCCGGGTGGCCCGGGCGTGCGCGTGGACACCCACGTGTACGAGGGCTACCGCGTGCCGCCGAACTACGACTCGATGATCGGCAAGCTGATCGTGCACGGCCCGGACCGCGAGACCGCGATCTGCCGCATGCGCGTGGCGCTGAGCGAGATGGTGGTCGACGGCATCAAGACCAACATCCCGCTGCAGCAGCGGATCATGCGCGACAAGGGCTTCCAGGCCGGCGGCCAGAACATCCACTACCTGGAAAAGCGCCTGGCCGAACGCAAGAACCAGTCCATCGCCCTCGGCTGATCGTGCGATCGCAGGGGAACGCACGGGGGCCGGCATCGCCGGCCCCTTTGCGTCGTGGAGGCCGGCCGTTGCCGGCGCCTCCTGCACCGGGAGCCCCGCATCGGCGTAGATCCGCCTTGCGGGGCCGCCCTCGCCGGCGCGTGAGACAATCGCATTCCCCGCACGCACCGCCCCACGACGCCATGCCCTACCTGGAACTGAGCCTGCGCAGCACCGAAGCCGAGCAGCCGCGCTACGAGCGCGCGCTGGAGGACGTCGGCGCGCTGTCGGTCACCCTGCTCGACGCCGACGCCGACACCCCGAACGAGCGCGCCATCCTCGAACCGGGCGTGGGCGAGACCCCGATCTGGAAATCGCTGGTGCTGACCGCGCTGTTCGACGCCGGCACCAACGCGCTGGCCCTGCTCGCCGCGCTGGAGGCCTTCGACCCGGAGCTGGACTGGGCCAGCGCCTCGTTCCGCACGGTCGAGGACCAGGACTGGGAGCGCGCGTGGCTGGACACGTTCAAGCCGATGCGCTTCGGCGAGCGCACCTGGATCGTGCCGTGGAACCACGAGCTGCCGCCGGAGGCCGACAACGCACAGGCGGCGATCGTGCGCCTGGACCCGGGCCTGGCCTTCGGCTCCGGCACCCATCCGACCACCGCGCTGTGCCTGCGCTGGCTGGACCGGCTCGCCGGCGCAGGCATGCTCGACGGCGTGCGCGTGCTCGACTTCGGCTGTGGCTCGGGCATCCTCGCCCTGGCCGCGCTCAAGCTCGGCGCCGCGCAGGCAGTGGGCGTGGACAACGACCCGCAGGCGCTGCTGGCCAGCGCCGACAACGCCGCGCGCAACGAGGTCGGCGAGCGCCTGGCCGTGTACCTGCCGCAGGACGAGCCGGCCGCGACCTATCCGATCGTGGTCGCCAACATCCTGGCCGTGGCGCTGGACGCGCTGGCCGAGGTGCTCGCCGCGCGCGTCGCCCCGGGCGGCCGGATCGCCCTGTCCGGCATCCTCCGCGGCCAGGAGGGCGAACTGCTGCAGCGCTACGCCGAGTGGTTCGACGACCTGGAAGTGGCCACCGAGGAAGACTGGGTGCGCATCGAGGGCGTGCGCCGCTGAGCTGCGCCCGCGGCATCGGACTTGCCCGGATCGCAGGCGCCGGGCCGGGCATGCTTGAATAGCGGGCATGTTCTATCCCTGCCCGCACTGCCAGTTCCTGGTCGCCTACCACCCGCAGTCGCGGCCGTTGCCGGCCGCCTGCCCGCGTTGCGGCCGGCCGCTGGAAGACGAGCCGGGCAGCGGCGAGGAGATGGGCATGGACCCGGCGACGGCCGCGGCTGCAGGCGCTGCGCCGGTCGAAGCGGACATCGCCGCGTCCTCGCCGGCGGATGACACCGCGCAGCGGTTCACTGCCGCCGCCGAAAACGCCGGCGCGGCTGCGCCCGCAGCGCTGGCGGCAGCCGTGGCGCCACGCCGCGGCGCGGCGCGCTGGCAATGGCCGCTGATCGCGCTGCTGGCCCTGCTGCTGGTCGTGCAGGTGCTGCTCGCCGACCGCGCGCGCCTGGCCGCCGATGCGCGCTGGCGGCCGGTGGTCGCCATGCTGTGCGGCGTGTTCCAGTGCGAGCTGCCGCCGTGGCACGAACCGGCCGCGTTCACCATGCTCGACCGCCAGGTGCGTCCCGCGGCGCAGCCGGGCGCGCTGCGCGTGGACGCCAGCTTCCGCAACGACGCGCGCTGGGCGCAGGCCTGGCCGGCGCTGCAGCTGGCCCTGTCCGATGCCGACGGGCGCGTGCTCGGCAGCCGCGTGTTCCTGCCCGCCGAATACCTCGGCGCCGCGCCGGACACGCTGCTGTCTCCGGGACAGAGCGCGCAGATCACCTTTATGGTGCAGGAGCCCGCGCCGGGCACCGTGGCGTTCTCGTTCGAATTCCGCTGAACGCGCGGATCGCGGCCAAGGCCCAATGGCAGCGACCCGGCTGCCGCGCTAGACTCCCCTGCCCGCTTCGATGCGGATCCGCAGATCCGGAATTCCCGTGCAGCAGAACGCCAGCTCCCGCGCCGACTCCGGCCGCACCGCTTCCCGCCCGCCGCTGCGCGAGCACGTGGCCCAGTCGGTGCGCCGCTACCTGCGCGACCTCGATGGCGTGGAAGCCAACGACGTGTACGAGATCGTGCTGCGCGAGATGGAAATCCCGCTGTTCGTGGAAGTCCTCAACCACTGCGAGGGCAACCAGAGCCGCGCCGCGGCCCTGCTGGGCATCCACCGGGCAACGTTGCGCAAGAAACTGAAGGACTACGGCCTGGCCTGACCGGCCCGGGCCGGGCGGCCGGGGCCGACCCGCGGGTCGATGCGGGGTGGGCGGCTATAATTCCGCTCCTTCCTCCCGCACCACCCCGACCCCATGACCGCCGACCTCCTGCCCGTGCGCCGGGCATTGCTGTCCGTTTCCGACAAGACCGGCCTGATCGACCTGGCCCGCGCCCTGGCCTCGCGCAACATCGAACTGCTGTCCACCGGCGGCACCGCCCGCGCCATCCGCGAAGCCGGCCTGCCGGTCAAGGACGTGTCCGAGGTCACCGGTTTCCCGGAAATGATGGACGGCCGGGTCAAGACCCTGCATCCGCTGGTGCACGGCGGCCTGCTCGGCCGCGCCGGCATCGACGACGCGGTGATGGCGCAGCACGGCATCGGTGCGATCGACCTGCTGGTGCTGAACCTGTATCCGTTCGAATCGGTGACCGCCAAGGCGGACTGCACCCTGGCCGACGCGGTGGAGAACATCGACATCGGCGGCCCGGCGATGCTGCGCAGCGCGGCCAAGAACTTCGCCCGCGTGGCCGTGGCCACCTCGCCGGAGCAGTACGCCGGCCTGCTGGCCGAGCTGGAAGCCAATGACGGCCAGCTCTCCGCCGCCACCCGCTTCGCCCTGTCGGTGGCCGCGTTCAACCGCGTCGCCCAGTACGACGCGGCGATCAGCAACTACCTGTCCGCCGTCACCGACACCTCGGCTGAAGTGCCGGTGCGCGCGCAGTTCCCGGCCCAGTCCAACGGCAGCTTCGTCAAGGTGATGGACCTGCGCTACGGCGAGAACCCGCACCAGCAGGCCGCGTTCTACCGCGACCTGCATCCGGCGCCGGGCTCGCTGGCCACCTTCACCCAGCTGCAGGGCAAGGAGCTGAGCTACAACAACATCGCCGACGCCGATGCGGCCTGGGAATGCGTGCGCCAGTTCGACGCCCCGGCCTGCGTCATCGTCAAGCACGCCAACCCCTGCGGCGTGGCCGTGGCGGCCAACGTGGGCGAGGCCTACGAGCTGGCCTACGCCACCGACCCGACCAGCGCCTTCGGCGGCATCCTCGCCTTCAACCGCCCGCTCGACGCGGCCACGGTGAAGACCATCCTCGACCGCCAGTTCGTCGAGGTGCTGCTGGCCCCGGACTACGACGCCGGCGCCCTGGAATATGCGACGAAGAAGGCCAACGTGCGCGTGCTGCGCATCCCGATGGCGCCGCCATCGCCGGGCTTCATCGACGTCAAGCGCGTCGGTTCGGGCCTGCTGATGCAGACCGCCGACGACCGCGTGGTGACCCGCGACGAACTGAAGGTGGTGACGAAGCTGGCCCCGACCGAGGCCCAGTTCGCCGACCTGCTGTTCGCCTGGAAGGTCGCCAAGTTCGTGAAGTCCAACGCGATCGTCTACGCGAAGGACAACCGCACGATCGGCGTGGGCGCCGGGCAGATGAGCCGCGTGTATTCGGCGCGCATCGCCGGGATCAAGGCCGCCGACGCGGACCTGGTGGTCGAGGGCTCGGTGATGGCTTCGGACGCGTTCTTCCCGTTCCGTGACGGCATCGACGCCGCCGCGGCCGCCGCAGGCATCAAGGCGGTAATCCAGCCGGGCGGTTCGATGCGTGACGCCGAGGTGATCGCCGCCGCCGACGAGCACGGCATCGCCATGGTCTTCACCGGCGTGCGCCACTTCCGCCACTGACCGGTTCCCGCCGGGGCGCGCGTTGATCCCGCGCTCCGGCCTGCCGGGCTAGGCTGGCGCCCAGTCCATGCAGGGAGTGCAGCCATGTGGATCCGCGAGGAAATCCCGGAAGACGCCGGGGGCATCAACGAGGTCCTGCGCAAGGCCTTCGCCGACGCACCCGGCGAAGGCAGGCTGGAATGCCGCATCGTCGACACCCTGCGCGCCGACCACGCCCTGGCGGTCTCGCTGGTGGCCGACATCGACGGCCGCGTCGCCGGCTACATCGCCTTCTCGCCGGCTCGGCCCTCGCGCGATGGCGACGGATGGTACGTGCTCGGTCCGCTGGCGGTGGACCCTGCCGACCAGGGCCACGGCGTCGGCAGCGCGCTGCTCCACGCCGGCCTGCAGATCCTGCAGGAACGCGAGGCCAACGGCTGCGTGGTGCTGGGCGACCCGGCCTTCTACGGCCGCTTCGGCTTCGAGGCCGAGCCGCTGCTGACCCTGCCCGGCGCCCCCGAGGGGGCGTTCCAGGCGCTGCGCTTCACCGATGCCGCCTCCGCCGGCGAAGTCGTGCTGCACCCGGCCTTCGGCCACCACGAGAAGGACTGAGCGCGGCCGGGGCGACGCCCCGGCAGGCTAGAATCGCGCTCCCCTTCCGTCGAATTCCTTCCACCATGTCGAAAGTCCTCGTGATCGGATCCGGTGGGCGCGAGCACGCGCTGGCCTGGAAGCTGGCGCAGTCGCCGCGCGTGTCCGAAGTGATCGTCGCCCCGGGCAACGCCGGCACCGCCACCGAGACGAAATGCCGCAACGCGCCGGTCAAGGTCACCGACCTGGACGGCCTGCTGCAGCTGGCCCGCGACGAGGGCGTGGCGCTGACCGTGGTCGGTCCGGAGGTGCCGCTGGTGGCCGGCGTGGTCGACCGCTTCCGCGAGGCCGGCCTGCGCATCTTCGGCCCCACCGCCGCGGCGGCGCAGCTGGAAGGCAGCAAGGCCTACGCCAAGGATTTCCTCGCCCGCCACGGCATTCCCACCGCGTTCTATGCCGTGCACACCGACGTCGACGCCGCGCTGGCGTATATCCGGGAGAAGGGCGCTCCGATCGTGGTCAAGGCCGACGGCCTGGCCGCCGGCAAGGGCGTGATCGTGGCCATGACCCTGGAGGAAGCCGAGGCCGCGGTACGCGACATGCTCTCCGGCAACGCCTTCGGCGACGCCGGCGCGCGGGTGGTGATCGAGGAATTCCTCGAGGGCGAGGAGGCCAGCTTCATCTCCATGGTGGACGGCAGGACCGCGCTGCCGATGGCCACCTCGCAGGACCACAAGCGCGTCGGCGACGGCGACACCGGCCCGAACACCGGCGGCATGGGCGCGTACTCGCCGGCACCGGTGGTCACCCCGGAGGTGCATGCGCGGATCATGCGCGAGGTGGTGGAGCCGACCGTGGCCGGCATGGCCGCCGACGGCATCCCGTTCACCGGCTTCCTCTATGCCGGCCTGATGATCGACCGCAACGGCGCACCGAAGGTGATCGAGTTCAACGTGCGCTTTGGCGACCCGGAGACCCAGCCGGTGATGCTGCGCCTGCAGTCGGACCTGGTCGAACTGGTCGAGGCGGCGATCAACGGCCGCCTGCACGAGGTGCAGGCGCACTGGGATCCGCGCCCGTCGCTGGGCGTGGTGATGGCCGCGCGCCCGTATCCGGAATCGCCCGTCACCGGCGACGTGATCGAAGGCCTCGACGCGGTCCCCGCCGATACCAAGGTGTTCCATGCCGGCACCGCGCTGGACGCGGAAGGCCGCGTGGTCAGCGCCGGCGGCCGCGTGCTGTGCGTGGCCGCGCTGGGCGATTCGGTGTCCGACGCGCAGCGCCGTGTCTATGCCGGCGTCGCCGCGATCCACTGGGCCAACGGGTTCCACCGCAGCGACATCGGCTGGCGCGCGATCGCCCGCGAACAGGGCCACTGAGCCATGGGCGGTCGCGTCGAACCGTTCCGCGCGATCGCCATCAGCCAGCTGGCGCGTGCGCTGGAGGCCGAAGGCCGCTCCGTGGTGCACATGGAGTTCGGCCAGCCCTCTACGCCGGCGCCGGCCGCGGCGCTGGCGGCGGTGCGCGAGGGCCTCGGGCAGCCGCCACCGGGCTACTGGGAAAGCGTGCCGCTGCGCCAGCGCATCGCCCGCCACTACCGCGATGCCTACGGCGTGGAGATCGATCCGGCGCAGCTCATCCTCACCTGCGGCGCCTCGCCCGCGCTGCTGCTGGCGATGCTCTCGCGCTTCGAGACCGGCGACCGCATCGCCTTCGCCCGTCCCGGCTACATCGCCTACCGCAACACCGCCATCGCCGCGCGCCTGCAGCCGGTGGAGATCGGCTGCGGCCCGGAGAGCCGCTACCAGCTCACGGCCGCGGCCATCGCCGCGCTGGATCCGGCGCCGGCCGGCGTGATCCTCGCCAGCCCGGCCAATCCCACCGGCACCATCATCGAACCCGACGAGCTGCGCGCGATCGCCGCGGTCTGCCGCGAGCGCGGCATCGTGCTGCTGTCCGACGAGATCTACCACGGCCTGCACTACACCCGGCCGGCGCACTCGATCCTGCAGTACGCGCCGGACGCGATGGTGGTGAACAGCTATTCCAAGTACTACTCGATGGTCGACTGGCGCCTGGGCTGGCTGCTGGTGCCGCCGGCGCACGTGGACACCGCGCGCGCCTACGCCGGCAACCTGTTCCTGACCCCGCCTTCGCCCAGCCAGCAGGCGGCGCTGGTGGCGATGGACTGCACGGAGGAGCTGGAAGGCCACCGCGCCACCTATGCGCGCAACCGCCAGCTGCTGCTGGAGGCGCTGCCGGACCTGGGGCTGGAGCGCATCGCCCCGCCCGATGGCGCGTTCTACATCTGGGCCGACGTCGCCCACCTCAGCGACGACAGCCTGGAGCTGTGCCGGCGCATCCTCGCCGACACCGGCGTGGCCCTGGCCCCGGGCGTGGACTTCGATCCGGTGGACGGCCACCACTTCATCCGCTTCAGCTTCGCCCCGGCCACGGTGCACGTGGAGGAGGCGCTGCGCCGGCTGCGGCCGTGGTTCGCGGCGCAGCCGCGGATCCGCTGAAGCCTCAGCCCGGCTCGCCGCCCAGGTAGTCCAGCACCACCTGCAGCATCGCCCGCGCGCCGAGCTCCAGCGCCGCTTCGTCCGGCGCGTACTTCGGCGAGTGGTTGATCGGCATCTTCGCCGGGTCCTGCCCCGCCGGGGTGGTGCCGACCAGGAAGAACGCGCCGGGCACCTCGTTGGCGAACTGCGAGAAATCCTCGGCGATGGTCTGCAGCGGCATCTCGACCACGTTGTCCGCGCCCACCGCAGCCTGCAGCGAAGGCAGCACCCGCCGCGCCAGTGCCGGATCGTTGACCGTCGCCGGCGCATTGCTCACCACCGACAGCTCCGCGCTGCCGCCGGCCGCCTGCGCGTAGGCATCGGCAATGCGACGGAAGCGCGCGACCACGTCCTCGCACACCTCCGGGTCGAAGGTGCGCAGCGTGCCGACGAGCACCGCCTCGTCGGGAATGATGTTGAAGCGCACGCCGCTGTTGAACTGGCCGGCGGTCAGCACCACCGGCGTGCTGGCGATGTTCACCTGGCGGGCGATCATGCTCTGCGTGCCCAGCAGCACCTGCGCGCCGATGGTGATCGGATCGACGCCGTCCCACGGCCGCGAGCCGTGCGTCTGCCTGCCGCGCACGGTCAACGTCCATTCATCGGCGCTGGCCAGCAGCGGTCCGCTGCGGAAGCCGACCTGGCCGACCTGCAGCGACGACCACACGTGCAGGCCGAACACCGCCTCGGGACGGAAATCCTTCCACACGCCCTCGTCGAGCATCAGCCGCGCGCCGAACGGCGCACCCGGCTCGTCCGGACCTTCCTCCGAGGGCTGGAACACGAACATGACCTCGCCGCGCAGGCTGTCGCGGCGCTCGACCAGCGCGCGCGCCACGCCCAGCAGGATCGCCATGTGCAGGTCATGGCCGCAGGCGTGCATCACGCTTACCGGCTGGCCGCGATAGCTCGAGGTGGCGGTGGAAGCGAACGCCAGCCCGGTCTCCTCCTTCACCGGCAGCGCATCCATGTCCGCGCGCAGGGCGATCCGCGGCCCGGGCAACGCGCCCTTCAGCACCGCGACCACGCCGGTGCGGGCGATGCCGGTGCGCGGCTCCAGGCCCATCGCGCGCAGTTCGCGGGCGATGGTGTCGGCGGTGCGCACCTCGTGCCCGCCCAGTTCCGGGTGCCGATGGAAGTCGCGCCGCCACTCGACCATCGCCGGCTGCTGCCGTGCCGCCGCACCGGTGACGGCATCGGCGGCCGTCGCCCAGGAGGCCGGCAACAGCAGCGACAGCAGGACACAGGCGCGCAGGGTCATCGTCATGGGCAGGCTCCGTGGGGAGCGCCGATGGTAACGCCGCCGCCTGCTCAGACGTTGGCGTCTTCCGGCGGCAGGGCCGTGGCCAGCGGCGCGGCGCCCTCGCCACCCGCGGCCTGCGGGCAATGCGCGTCCAGCGCGTACGAGGTCATCGACAGCGAACCGTAGGCGTAGCCGTCGACCAGTACGTCGGGTGCGCGCGCGGACGCGGCGGCCAGCCCGGCGACATACAGCAGCGGCAGGAAGTGGTCCGGCGTGGGCACGGCCAGGCGGTAGTCCGGGTGCGCGACCAGCGAGGGCACGTCGGCGGGCCGCTCCAGCATCAGCGCGCGCGCGTCCTCCTCGAAGCGGCGCGCCCAGTCGAAGGCGCCATCGGGCCGGTTCCAGTCGATCGCGCGCAGGTTGTGCACGACGTTGCCGCTGCCGACCACCATCACCCCGCGCCCGCGCAGCGCCGCCAGCTTCGCGCCCAGCGCCAGGTGCCATTCCGGCGGGCGGCGCGCGTCGATCGACAGCTGCACCACCGGCACGTCGGCGTCGGGGAAGGCATGCACCAGCACCGACCAGGTGCCGTGGTCGATGCCCCAGCCATCGACGTCGGCGCCGACCTGGTCCGGGCGCGCCGCGTCGGCGACCTCCTCGACCAGTTCCGGCAGGCCCGGCGCCGGGTACTGCACGTCGAACAGCGCCTGCGGGAAGCCGTAGAAGTCGTGGATGGTGCGCGGCTTCGGCATCGCCGTGACCGCGGTGAAGTTGCCGTACCAGTGCGCCGACACCGCCAGGATCGCGCGTGGCCGCGGCGCCGAGGCGCCGAACGCGCGCCAGGCCTCGGTATAGCGGTTGCGCTCCAGCGCGTTCATCGGGCTGCCATGGCCGAGGAAGGCGGCCGGCATGGGCGTGGTGGCGGACATCGCGCGATAACCTCGGGGTGGGCCCGGCCACTGTACGCGCCCGCGCCGCTGGCCGGCACGGGCGGACCGCAACGGACCGTTGCGGCGGCGACCGGGGACCCGGGCAGCCGGCGCGGGCCGTCTGCTAGGCTCCGCGCAGTCCCGCGGAGACGTGCATGTCCGGTTACAGCCAGTTCTCGCTGCTGACGCAGCGCCGCTTCCTGCCCTACTTCATCGTGCAGGCGCTGGGCGCGTTCAACGATAACCTCTACCGGCAGGCGATCATCGGCCTGCTGTTCTTCCTCGGGGTCAGCACCCAGGAGCGCTCGCTCTACGCGGTGATCGCCCCGGCGATCTTCATCCTGCCCTACTTCCTGTTCTCGGCCATCGCCGGGCAGGTCGCCGAGAAGCTGGAGAAGCAGCGGCTGATCGTGATCACCACGACGATGGAGATCGCGATCATGTCGCTGGCGGCTGTCGGCTTCCTGCTGCAGGCCATGCCGGTGCTGCTGGTGGCGCTGTTCCTCACCGGCGTGCAGTCGACCCTGTTCGGGCCGGTGAAATACTCGGTGCTGCCGGCGATCCTCAAGCCGGAAGAGCTGACCGGCGGCAACGGCCTGGTCGAGATGGGCACCTCGATCTCGATCCTGTGCGGCATGATCAGCGGCGTGCTGATCTTCGAGCTGGCCGGCGAGTACGGCCCGGCCACCGCGGCCACCGCCATCGTCGCGCTGGCGGTGACCGGCAACCTGGTCGCGCGGCTGATCCCGCGGATCGACGCCGGCGAGCCGCAGCTGCGCGTGCGCTGGAACCCGCTGCCCGAGTCGCTGGCAGTGCTGCGCATGGCGCGCGAGCAGCTGGCGGTGCGCAATGCCATCCTCGGCGTGTCCTGGTTCTGGTTCTTCGGCACGGTGCTGACCTCGCAGCTGCCGGCCTACGCCGAGGTGCACCTGGGCAGCCGTTCCGATTCGGCGGTGCTCTACATCGGCGCGCTGGCGCTGTTCTCGATCGGCACCGGCGCCGGCTCGCTGCTGTGCGAGAAGCTGTCCGCGCGCACCGTCGAGATCGGCCTGGTGCCGCTGGGCGCGTTCGGCATGACCGGCTTCCTGCTGGACCTGTACTTCGCCCGCCCCGGCCCGGCGCCGGTCGGCGGCCTGGACCTGGCGGGTTTCCTGCAGCAGCCTGGCAGCACGCGGATCATCGTCGACCTGCTCGGCATCGGCGTGTTCACCGGTTTCTTCCTGGTGCCGCTGTTCGCGCTGATCCAGAGCCGCACGCCGTTGTCGCGGATGTCGCGCGTGTTCGCCGCGGTCAACATCCAGAACTCCGGCTTCATCGTCCTGGCCGCAGTCACCGGCCTGGTCGCCCAGCAGGTGCTGGGCCTGAGCAGCACGCAGCTGTTCCTGGCCCTGGCCATCGCCAATGCCCTGGTCGCGATCTGGATCTTCAGCATCGTGCCCGAGTTCCTGATGCGTTTCCTCAGCTGGGTGATGGTGCGCGCGCTGTACCGGCTGCGCCTGCACGGCATCGAGAAGAACGTGCCGGACGAGGGCGCGGCGCTGCTGGTGTGCAACCACGTCAGCTACATGGACGCGCTGATCCTGGCGGCGAGCATCCCGCGGCCGGTGCGCTTCGTCATGTACTACCGGATCTTCAACATCCCGGTGATGCGCTGGATCTTCCGCACCGCCCGCGCGATCCCGATCGCTGGCGCGCGCGAAGACCCGGCGCTGATGCAGCGCGCCTTCGACGAGATCGACGCGGCGCTGGCCGAGGGCGAGCTGGTGTGCATCTTCCCCGAGGGCGCGCTGACCAAGGACGGGGAAATCGCCCCGTTCAAGTCGGGCGTGGAGAAGATCCTCGAGCGCGCCGCGGCGGCCGGCCGCCCGGTGCCGGTGGTGCCGATGGCGCTGCGCGGGATGTGGGCGAGCATGTGGAGCCGGCGCGATTCGCGCCTGGGCCGGATGCGCGTGCCGCGCCGGTTCCGTGCCCACGTGGACGTGGCCGTGGCGCCACCGATGCCGGGCGAGGGCGTCACCGCCGCGGCACTGGAAGCGCAGGTGCGCGCACTGCGCGGCGACGCGGCCTGAAGCGCCGCGATGCCGCTTTGCCGCCGGCGGCCGGTCGGTTAGGCTTGCGACGAACGGTCCGGGGGGGACCGCAGGGCACGGGAACGGGCCCGTAGCAAGGCACCTCCGGCGACGTCCGCTCGCCGGCGTCGTCGCAGCCGAAGCACCCACCGCATCCAACACACGTCCGCAGGAGGCAATGCAATGAGCTACGTCCCGCCCCCCACCCCGAACACCGCCCAGGCCTACGGGCCGGTCCCCAACTACCTGGCGTGGGCGATCATCTCGACCGTGCTGGCCACCTGCCTGTGCTGCCCGCTGGGCCTGGTCGGCATCGTCGCCATCGTGTTCGCGGCCAAGGTCAACGGCCTGCTGGCCGCCGGCGACATCGACGGCGCGCGCCGCGCCTCGGCCAACGCCAAGACCTGGTGCTGGGTCGCCACCGCCCTGGCCATCATCGGCCTGCTGCTGAACATCTACATGTACTCCAGCGGCGGCATGGCCGAGTACCAGCAGTGGATCGAGCAGATGCAGCAGGCGCAGTAAGCGCGCGATGGCTGCACGGCGTGCGCTGTGGGTACTGGCGCTGGTGTCGGCCGCGATCGCGGCCGGCGCCGGCGTGTGGCTGCTGCGCACGTTCGATCCCAACGTGGCGGGAAGTCCGTTCCCGCCATGCATGTTCCGCCAGTTCACCGGGCTGTTCTGCATCGGCTGCGGCCTGACCCGCGCCCTGCACGCGCTGGTCCATGGCGACATCGCCGGCGCCTTCGCGATGAACCCACTGGCGATGCTGATGCTGCCGCTGATGCCGCTGATGGCGGCATGGGGCCAGGGCTGGCAGCCGCGCGTGCTGCGCCCGCTGATGACGGTGGTGATGGAACCGAAGCTGTGGCTGGTGGTGCTGCCGGTGTACTGGGTGGCGCGCAACCTGCCGTGGTTCCCCTTCACCCTGCTGGCGCCGGGCTGAGCCCGACCACCGTGTAGCGGTGGGCTGGCGTGCGCGTGGCGATGCGCCAAGCGTGGCCAGCGCCGATGTGCGTTCCCGGCGCGGCGAGGCGGAGGCAAGCCGCCGTGTCGAGGCCCTTGTCGTGATTGGCGCCAGCAAACCTGACCGGCGCCGGTAGCCGGAATCAGCTCACCCAGCCGGCGATGACCAGCAGCGCCAGCAGGGCCAGCCACAGCAGCAGCATGCGCCAGACCAGGCTCATCGCGTCGCGCAGTTCCAGCAGCTCGCCGCTTACCGGCAGGGTGCGGCCCTCGCGCAGGTAGTCCTCGGCTTCCTCGGCCAGCTCGCCGCTCACCGCGGCGCGGCCGACGGCCTCCAGGAACAGGCTCTCCGGCTGCCAGCGGTCGCCGCCGGCACCGCGCCAGGCGCGGAACACCAGGTCGAAGTTGCCTGCCAACGCCAGCGCCAGGGTCATCAGCTGCGCCACCGGCCATTCGAGCCACTGCAGCAGCACCCGGGTGCCGGCCGCGTTCTCTTCCGGCAGCACGCCGGGGTTGGCCACGGCGGCGCGCTCGACCAGGCGGTACAGCAGCGCGCCGGCCGGACCGAGCAGCAGGAACCAGAACAGCGGCGCGAACCAGCGGCGCAGCGCGCTGCGCATCACGTTGCCCGGCAGCGTCGGGCCTTCGGCCATCACCGTGTCGGGAGCCGGTGCCAGCTGCGCCAGGCGCGCGCGGCGGGTATCGAGGTCGTGGGCATCGAGCACCGACTCGACGTCGGTGTCCAGGTCGCGCGGCCCCCAGGTCCAGGCCAGCATCAGCACGCCGAACAGCAGGCTCACCAGCCCCAGCCAGCGACCGGACAGGGCGACCTGCACCAGCGCCACCAGCAGCACCGGCGGCAGCAGCGCCAGCGCGATGCCGTAGCGGCCGCGCCAGAAGCCGCCGTCCGCGGCCTGCCCGCCCAGCCATTCCAGCCAGCGGGTGTACCAGTGGAAGCGACGCAGGGAGGCCACCGGCGCGGGCGCGACGTGGCCCAGCACCAGCGCGGCGATGACGGCGACCAGCGTTGTGAACATCGAAGGGGATCCTCCCTCCGGCGATTCTAGCCCGGGCGGCGGGCGCCCGACGCTAAGCCTGCGTGATCAGCGGACCGTGGCGGTACCAGTGTTCGATCAGCGAGCGGGCGATCGAGATCGGCGGCGCCAGCAGGATGCCTTCTGCTTCCGAACCGTCGTGCTGCAGAGCCGCGCCGATCTCCTCGCGGGTGAACCAGCGCGCCTCCTCCAGCTCGCCGTCCACCTGCGGCGGGTCGGGTTCGGCCAGTGCCTCGTAGCCGAGCATCAGCGCGCCGGGGAACGGCCACGGCTGCGCGGCCAGGTAGCGGCAGGCGCGCACCCGCACCTGGGTTTCCTCGTGGACTTCGCGCACCACGGTCTGCTCCGGCGCTTCGCCGGGTTCGACGAAGCCGGCCAGCACCGACCAGCGCCGCGGCGCCCAGTTGGACTGGCGGCCGAGCAGCAGGCGCTCGCCGTCGCTGACCGCGGCGATGATCGCCGGGTCGACGCGCGGATAGTGGTCGGTGCCGCACTGGTCGCAGTGGCCGACGAAGCCGCCACGGGTGAAGGCCACCGGGCCGCCGCACACCCCGCAGAACCGGCAGCGGGCCTGCCAGTAGAGCATCCCGCGGGCATAGGCGAAAGCGCTGGCGACCTGCGCGGGCCACTGCGCGGCGGCGCGGCGCAGGTCGATCCACTGCGGCGCCTGCAGCGCCGGCAGCGTGGCCAGGTCGATGGCGAACCAGGCTTCCTCGCCGGCGCGGCCGAGGAAGATCGCCGTGCCCGGTCCGCCGCCGACATCGGCGCCCAGCAGCGGCAGCGGATCGCCGGCTTCATCGGCGGGCGCGCGGCCCTCGGCGTCGAGCACCAGCAGCCGCGCGGCCGGCCACAGCGCGCGCAGCGCGCCGGCATCGCCACGCAGCGGATCGGCGCGGTCCAGGGACGGTTGCGCGAACGCGTAGCCGCCGAGGCCGCCGGGCGGGGACATCGCGACGCCCAAGGTCAGACGCTGAAGCTGCTGCCGCAGCCGCAGGTGGTCTTGGCGTTGGGGTTGCGAATCACGAATTGGGCGCCGCTGAGGCCTTCGCTGTAGTCGACTTCCGCGCCCATCAGGTACTGCAGGCTGAGCGGGTCGACCAGCAGGGTGACGCCGTCGGTGTTCACCGCCATGTCGTCCTCGGCCTGGTTCTCGTCGAACTCGAAGCCGTACTGGAAGCCGGAGCACCCGCCTCCCTGGATGTACACGCGGAGCTTGAGGTCGGCGTTGCCTTCCTCGGCGATCAGTTCGCGCACCTTGCTGGCGGCGGCATGGCTGAAGCGCAGCGGCTGCTCGAGCTGCTGGTAGGTGGGCAGGATTTCCATCCCGCCAAGATGGGGCCGAAGCGGCCCCGGATCAAGCCTTGGCGGCCTTGGCGGCGGTGATCGGGGTGGCGCCGGCCTCGGCCAGCGGGACGACCTTGCCCTGGCCGGAACCGGCGTGGACGAGGCGGCCGGTCAGCTGCGCGCCGGCGCTCATCTCCACCACGGTGTAATGGACGTTGCCCTCGACCCGCGCCTTCTGCGCCAGCTCGATCCGTTCGCCGGCATGGACGTCGCCGGTCATGCTGCCATTGATGATCACCACCGGGGCGCTGATCTCGCCCTCGATGCTGCCCTGCTCGGCCAGCAGCAGGCTGGCGGCCTTGCCGTCGATGGCGGAGACCTTGCCGACGATGCGGCCTTCCACGTAGAGGCCGCCGCTGAATTCCAGGTCGCCGCGGATGACCACGTCCGGGCCGATCAGGGTGTCGATGGCGAAGCCGTCGCGCTGGGTCGACTTGCTCTTGAACATGTTCAGTTTCCCCCTCCGCTCCCCGCGGGTTTCCAGTCGAAGGTCTGCTCGACGCTGCCGGCGCCGCCACGCAGCGAGATTCGCACACGCTGCGGGGTGAAATCCTTGGGCAACATCACGTTGCCCGTCAATTCCTGGAAATAGCGGAAGGAATAGTCCTGCCCGGGCGTGTCGGCGCGGTTGTGCAGCTCGTCCCAGGCGATCGTGGCCAGCTTGCCGGCGCGCACGCCCTCCACCGCGAAGCGCATCTGGCCCTGGCTGATCGCGCCCCGGTTCAGATTCTGGGTCAGCACGACGCGGTAGTTCCAGGTCCCCGCCTCGGTCGGCGAGAAGTCGATCGAGTGGACGTTCAGGCCCTTGCGCTGCGAGGTCGAGCCCACCAGCCGCTCGTAGAAGGCCACGTCGGCGCGCAGCGCGGAGATCTCCTCGTCGCGCTCGGCCAGCGAGGACTGCAGCTCGGTGTTGGCGGCGCGGCTGATCTGGTCCGAGCGCGCCAGGGTCACCAGGCGCTGGTCCAGCTCGTCGATCTGGCGCTTCTGCTGGGCCACGGTGCGCTCGGCCGCGCGCAGCTTCGCGCGGGTGTCGCCCAGGCCCGGTTCGGCGAGCCAGGTGGCCAGCATCCAGGTGCCGGCCAGGGTCAGCAGCCAGGCGACGCCGATGGCGATCAGCCAGCCACGCGGCGGCAGGCCGGGACGGCGGGGCACTACCTGGAATCGGGGAAGCGGTTCGCTCATCGCGTGGTCGGGCACGGCCCGTTTTCTGCCTATACTCCGGGGCGGACGGGGCAGTCTAGCGCAGCGCCTGCGCGGACCGGGCAAACGCCCGCAGGCCCCAGGGAGATCGCCATGACCGACGCCCACATCTACGTGATCGGCATCCTGCTGGCATGGATGGCGGGCATCCGTGCCTACCTGACCGTGTTCGGCGTGGGCCTGGCCGGGCTGCTGGGCTGGGTCGACCTGCCGCCGGCGCTGGAGCCGACGACCTCGTGGTGGGTGCTGGGCACCTCCGGCGCGCTGGCGCTGGCCGAGTTCTTCGCCGACAAGATCCCCGGCGTGGATTCGGTGTGGGACCTGCTGCAGACCCTCGCGCGGATCCCGGCCGGCGCCTTCCTCGCGGCGGCCGCGCTGTCGCCGGACGGCCAGCTCGGCGCCGGCGCGCTGGCAGCCGGCGCTGGCGTGGCCCTGGCCAGCCACGGGCTCAAGGCCGGTACCCGGGCGCTGCTGAACACCTCGCCGGAACCGGCGAGCAACTGGGTCGCCTCGGTGGCCGAGGACACGGTCGTGGTCGGCGGCCTGGCCCTGGCCATCGCCCATCCGTGGATCGCCCTGGTGCTGGTGCTCGGCACGAGCCTGCTCGGCGCGCTGGTGGTGTGGTGGATCTGGCGGATGTTCACCCGCGGCGCGCGGCGCCTGTTCACCAGACCGGCGGCATGAACCGCCCGGGGAGCGGACTTGTTCGAATGAGTGCTCTTGTTCACATAATGCGGTCCCAGCAGGGGGAAATCTGATGGCCGTTCGAGAACCCGCTTCGGTGCCGGAGGACGCGGCTGCCCGCCAGCGAGTGCGCGCTGAAACCCCGCCGCCGCATTACTGGCGGCGCTGGGTGGCCGACGCCAGCGAGGCGCCCGCCCCGCCGGCGACGCCGCACCTGGAAGTCGTCGCCTCCGAACCCGTCCCGGCCGCCGTCGCCGAGCCGGAAACCCGGCCGGCGCCCGTCGCTGCCGCGCCGGCCCCCGAAGTGGCCGCCGCCCCGGCCATCGCACCCGAGCCCACCCCGGCACCCTTGCTGGTGCGCAGCACCGCCGCCGATGCCGGCGCGTCCGCGCGCCAGACCGGTCCGGCCGATTCGCCCTACCGCATCCTCATCGTCGAGGACGACCGCACCCAGGCGCTGTTCGCGCAGAGCGTGCTGCACGGCGCCGGCATGCAGGCCGAAGTGCAGCTGCAACCGGACGGGGTGATCGACGCGATCGGCCGCTTCGACCCGGACCTGATCCTGATGGACCTGCACATGCCCGGCCTGGACGGCATGCGCCTGACCACCCTGATCCGCCAGCAGCCGGAGTTCCAGCTGCTGCCGATCGTGTTCCTGACCGGCGACCCGGACCCGGAGCGCCAGTTCGAGGTCCTCGAGAGCGGCGCCGATGACTTCCTCACCAAGCCGATCCGCCCGCGTCACCTGATCGCGGCGGTGTCCAACCGCATCCAGCGCACCCGCGCGCAGCTGCGCCAGTCCACCCCGCACGGCGGGGTGCTGCGCAAGCACCCGGATACCGGCCTGGCCACCCGCGGCTGGCTGCTGCAGCAGGTCGACGCGGCGCTGGCGGCGAAGGCCCACGGCGGCCTGTTCTTCATCGAGGTCGCCAGCGCGCTGGGCCTGCGCGAGCGCTACGGCTACGCCGCGTTCGAGCGGCTGATGGCGCAGGCCGGCATCGCCCTGGCGCGGATCGTCGCGCCGGCGCCGCTGGCGCGGCTCAACGACAACAGCTTCCTGGCCCTGCTCCCGGACGAGGACGAGGCCAACCTGGAACGGATCGCGCGCGACCTGCGCGGCGGCCTCTCTGCGCGCGGTTTCCTTGTGCGCGACGACGAGCAGGTGCAGCTGCGCAGTTCGGTCGGCTATGCCGCGCTGTCGACCGGCTTCGACGACGCCGGCAGCGCCCTGGAGGCGACCGAACGCAGCGCCCTGCAGGCGCGCCTGAGCAGCGAAGGCATCGCCGCCTACCAGCCGCCGAGCGACGCCGAGGCGCAGGAGCGCATGGCCCTGCTCGAAGGCCAGCTGGAACTGGCCTACCAGCCGATCGTGGCGGTGGCCGGCAACGAGCAGGCCCAGTACCAGGTGCTGCTGCGCCTGCGCCGTCCCGACGGCAGCCTGCTGTCGGCCGGCCAGGTGGTGCCCGCGGCCGAGGCCAGCGGCCGCATCGCCGACTTCGACCAGCAGATCATGGACCACGCGCTGGAGATGATCGCCGGGCGCAACGCCGCCGGCAGCCCGCTGCGCCTGTTCGTCTCGCAGTCGCCGCGCACCCTGGCCCGCGAGGCCTTCGCCGGCTGGCTGCTGCAGGCCATCGCCGACCGTGGCATCGACGGCACCTCGGTGGTGATCGACCTGCGCCTGGGCGACGCGCTGATCCACAGCGTGACCCTGGGCGAGTTCTGCCGCCGGCTGATGGCCGCCGGCGTGCAGTTCTGCCTGAGCCAGTTCGAGCCCGGCGCCGAGGCCGAGGCCCTGCTCAACCAGCTGCCGCTGGGCTACGTGCGCATGTCCTCGCGCTTCGCCGCCGCGCACAACGACCCGCAGCTGCGCGACGAGTTGCGCGGCGTCATCGACCAGGCCCACCGCCTCGGCCTGCAGGTGATCGGCCAGCAGATCGAGGATCCGCAGGCGGCCGCCGCGATGTGGATGGGCGGCATCGACTACATCCAGGGCAACCTCGTCAGTTCGGTCGGTTCGGAACTGGACTTCGACTTCAAGAACGCGGTGCTGTGATGGCTGCACCGGGTTTGCGCCGCATCTGGCCCGTGCTGACCGCGATGGCGGGGGCCTGCACGGTGGTCGCCATCGGCCTGGTCCTGACCGGCAACGCCGATGCGTCGTGGTGGCGCGTGGCCGGCGGCCTGGCCCTGCTGACCCTGGGCCTGGCGCTGGTCTCGCTGCTGTCGGCCGGCGCGCTGGCGCGCGACCTCAACGAGGCCCTGGCCCGCGCGGCGGCGGCCGAGGACGAGTGCAACCTGCTGCAGCGCGACGTCAACCGCCACGACCAGCTCGAGCAGCAGCTGCTGCAGGCCAAGCGCGCGGCCGAGTCGGCGGCGCTGGCCAAGGGCGAGTTCCTGGCCACGATGAGCCACGAGATCCGCACGCCGCTGAACGGCATCATCCCGATGCTGGACCTGATCGCGCGCGGCAACCTGGCCCCGGACCAGCGCGAGATGCTGCGCACCGCGCACGAATCCTCGCAGCAGCTGCTGCGCATCGTCGACGACATCCTCGACTACTCCAAGCTGGAAGCGAACCGCCTCGAGCTGGAGATCACCAGCTTCAACCTGCGCGAGCTGCTGGAAGGCGTGCTGCAGCTGATGCAGCGCCCGGCCGAGGGCAAGGGCCTGCGCCTGGACCTGCAGATCGATTCGAACGTACGCCTGCCGGTGCGCGGCGACCCGGTGCGCCTGCGCCAGGTGCTGACCAACCTGCTCGGCAACGCGGTGAAGTTCACCGAGCGCGGCGGCGTGCACCTGGCGGTACGCCGGCTGGGCGAGACCCCGGCACAGCACCTGCTGCGCTTCGAGGTGCGCGACACCGGCATCGGCATCGGCCATGCGCAGCAGGCGCGCCTGTTCCGCGCCTTCACCCAGGCCGACGCCTCCACCACCCGCCTGTACGGCGGCACCGGCCTGGGCCTGGCGATCTGCAAGCGCATCGTCGACCTGATGGGCGGGCGCATCGGCGTGCAGTCCGAGCCCGGCCAGGGCGCGACGTTCTGGTTCGAGATCCCGCTGCTGAAGGTGATCGGCGACGTGCAGATCCGGCAGACCGCGCACGACGCGCGGCGCGTGCTGGCGATCACCCCGAACCTGCGCCTGCGCCAGCGCATCGCCCTGCTGCTGCCCAACTGGGGCGTCACCGTCAGCATCGTCGAGACCACCCAGGAAGCGCTGGAGCGCCTGCGCCAACCGCCGTCGCCGGGGCAGACCGAAGGCTTCGTCGCGGTGCTCGCCGACTACGACGGCCTGCGCCACAGCGCGCGCGCCCTGCACCGCACGCTGCTGCGCACGCCGGCCAACGCCAGGATCCGCCTGGTCTGGCTGTACGGCGAGGAGGAGATCCCGGACGAGCTGCGCGAAGGCACCACCATCCTGCCGCGGCAGGTGCCGGACGCCGACCTGCGCACCGCCCTGCTGGAAACGCAGCCCGCGCCCGTGCAGGAGCCCACCCCGGTCCCCGCCCCGGTGGAGACGATCACCCCGGCGGTCGCCCGCGAACTGCCCAGTGGCCCCGACCCGACCCCGCCGAACCCGGAACCGGCGCCGGCCGGCATGCCGGCGCGCCTGCTGCTGGTGGAGGACAACCCGGTCAACCTGCTGGTCGCGCAGAAGCTGCTGTCGGTGCTGGGCTACGACTGCGACACCGCGCCCAACGGCGAGGTCGCGCTCTCGCACATGGCCAGCGGAGTCTACGACCTGGTCCTGATGGACTGCCAGATGCCGGTGCTGGATGGCTATTCGGCGACGCGCCGCTGGCGCGAGATCGAGGCCGGCCAGGGCCCGGGCCATCGCCTGCCGATCGTGGCCATGACCGCCAACGCCATGGCCGGCGACCGCCAGCGCTGCCTCGACGCGGGCATGGACGACTACCTGTCCAAGCCGGTCGCGCGCGACCAGCTCGATGCCTGCCTGCGCCGCTGGCTGCGCAGCGCGCCGGTGCGCAGCTCGCGACCGGCCGAACCTGCGCATGCGCCCGCACCGGCGCCGGCCCCTGCCCCGGCAGCACATGCGACTGCTCCGGTTCCGGCGGCCCCGGCCGTTCCGGCCGCCCAGGTTGCGCCTGCGCCGCCACCCAGCGTCGCTGCACCTGTCCCACCGCCTTCCAGCGCGAACCCGGTTGCCGATATGCACGCCACCACGCCCGCCGCCCCGGCGCCCGCCACGGCCGCGCCGGCCACGCCCGTTGCCGCCGAACCGGTCCCGCAGGACGCGCCGACCACGCAGCCGCCTCCGCCGCCGGTGCTGGAGCCGGAGATGCTGGACGAGCTGCGCGAGATCGCCGGCGACGAAGCCCTGTCGATCGTCAACCTGTTCCTGGAAGACGCGCCGCGCCTGATCCGGCTGCTGGAGCAGGCCTCGGCGATCCCGGACCTGGAAGTGATGCGCGAGGCCGCGCATGCGCTGAAGTCGTCCAGCGCCAACGTCGGCGCGCTGGCGCTGTCGGCGGCGGCCAAGCGGATCGAGCTGGGCGCCCGTTCCAACACCCTGGAACGGCCGGCGGTGGCCGTGGCCCTGCTGATCGCCGAATTCGCCCGCGCGCGCGTGGCCCTGCAGGGGTGGCTGTCGGCCACCCAGGCGCAGGCGGCGGTGGCTCAGTCCTCGAGCTTGCTCAACAAGTAGTTCTGCTCGCCGATCCGGCCGATCAGGTCCAGCTGGGTCTCCAGCCAGTCGACGTGCTCTTCCTCGTTGTCGAGGATCTTGGCGAACAGCTGGCGGCTGACGAAGTCGCCGACCGACTCGCAGTAGGCGATGGCCTCGCGCAGCAGCGGGATGCCGTCCATCTCCAGCGCCAGGTCGCACTCCAGCAGCTCGCGCGGGCCTTCGCCGATGCGCAGCTTGCCCAGCGCCTGGAAGTTCGGCAGGCCTTCGAGGAACAGGATGCGCTCGGACAGCCAGTCGGCGTGGCGCATCTCGTCGATCGACTCCTTGTACTCGTGCTCGGCCAGCTCCTTCAGGCCCCAGTTCTTCAGCATCTTGGCGTGCAGGAAGTACTGGTTGATCGCGGTCAGCTCGTTGTAGAGCGCCTTGTTGAGGTATTCGATGACCTTGGCGTCGCCTTTCATGGCCGCAGCTCCGTGTCGCAGGGGGAACGGGCGCACTCTAGCGCGCCGCGGGAAGCGGCGAGGTAACGCGAATCGTGATCAATTGGCGCGCCCGCGGCGCGCGGTCAGGCGGCTGCGGCCAGGATCGGCAAGGGCAGCTCGGCGCGCATCTGCTCGACCATCTCGGCGGCCATGCCCAGGCAGGAGCCGCAGTTGGCGCCAAGGCCGGTGCGCATGGTCAGTTCCCCGACGCTCCCGCAGCCCTTCTCGACGGCTTCGCGGATGTGGCGGTCGGTGACACCGTTGCAGAGGCAGACGTACACGTTCTGGCTACCTTCGGGGAACGGTGCCATTCAAACAGGGATGAGAATCGCTGTCAATTGCGAGGGGCTCGCAACGAACCCTCGTTCTGACCCGTTCAGCCAGGCACGTTCAGGCCGATGAACGCTGGCCCCGCGGACCACGCGTGCGCCGCCGCGGCCGGTTGTGGCCGGCCGCGCTGCCGGGCATCCAGGCTTCCAGGGCCGCCGGCGGCATCTGCCGGACGGTGGCCCCGGCCTTCTCGGCCAGCGGCGCCAGGTGGCGCAGCGCCCGGGCGTAGACCCCGCGCTTGAAGGTGACCACGTGCTCCACCGGGTACCAGAAGTCCACCCAGCGCCAGTGGTCGAATTCCGGGGTCTCGCTGGCGTCGAAGCGCACCAGCGACTCCTCCCCGACCAGGCGCAGCAGGAACCAGACCTGCTTCTGGCCGATGCAGACCGGGCCGGGTCCGCCCCTGCGGATGGCACGGCTGGGCAGGCGGTAACGCAGCCAGCCGGGGGTCGCCCCGAGCATTTCCACGTGCTCGGGCAACAGGCCGGTTTCCTCGTGCAGTTCCCGGTACATGGCCTCGGTCGGGGTCTCGTCGCTGCGCATCCCGCCCTGCGGGAACTGCCAGCCGTCCCGGCGCACCCGGCGCGCCCAGAACACCTGGCCGTCCGTGCGCATGAGGACGATGCCGACATTCGGCCTGTATCCGTCCGGATCGATCACGATGCGGACTCCAAAAAGATCAACTGGGTCCGACTCTGCCATGGCCCCGTCGGGGCCACAAGCGGGGGAGCATTGACAGCCCACCCCGGAAAGTGAAAAATTCGCGGTTCACCGCGTGGCTATGTAGCTCAGCCGGTTAGAGCACAGCACTCATAATGCTGGGGTCGGTGGTTCGAGTCCACCCATAGCCACCAGATTTACTTGAAAATTCAGTGATTCACGCGATGAAAGCCCGCCTCTGACGCGGGCTTTTTTGTGACAGTTCGACTGTCACAGGCTTCCTGGGGCCGCCATCCGCAGGGTTGCAACCCTCCCCTCCCCGAACATCGCCGAATGGCCGTAACGGGTTCTGAGAGGTCCGAGTGTCACAGGTGCGGGCGACCGCCTCGAAACGACCCTGACACCCGAACCAGGCCCATGGGCAGTCGAGGCCCAACGTGGCCCTTTGCATGACACCTCCGGACGCCCCGGACGCCGGAATCGTTCGGCGGCATACTGCCCCCGGGGGACACCGGGATCGCAAAGGGAATGAAAGAGAACCACCTCGAAGACGCCTGCCTGGACTGGCTGGCCGGTATCGGCTGGACGGTCCTGGAGGGCGAGACGGTTGCGCCTGGCGGCGAGCTCCAGGCGCGCGAACGCTGGACGGAAGTGGTCCTGGCGCCAAGGCTCCGGGAGGCCGTGGCCCGCCTCAACCCCACCCTGTCAGCGGCCGAAGTGGACGCTGTGGTTGCCAAGGTCGCTGGTTACGGCCACCAGTCCCTCATCGACGGCAACCGTGAGGTCTACGACTGGCTGCGCAATGGCGTGCCGCTTGAGCGCACCGCCAGCGACGGCCGCCGGGAGGTCCTGCGGGTCCCCGTGGTCGACTCCACCGGTCACAACGACCTCCTCGCCGTTCGCCAGTTCACCGTGCAGGGCGCCAAGCTGCGCCGGCCGGACATCGTGCTGTTCGTCAACGGCCTGCCGCTGGTGGTGATCGAGCTGAAGAACCCGGCCGACCTCAACGCCGACTACGTCGGCGCGTGGAACCAGATCCAGGCCTACAAGGCACAGATCCCCCAGTTGTTCTGGTTCAACCTGCTCAACGTGGTGTCCGACGGCACGGTGGCGCGCTACGGCTCGCTCAGCGCGGATCTTTCCCGCTACTCGCGCTGGCGGCTGCTGGACGGGAAGAAGGTAGGCAAGGAGCAGCTGGAGCTGGAAGTGCTCATGCGCGGCCTGCTCGACCCGGCCACCCTGCTGGACTTCTTCCGTGGCTTCGTCGCCTACGGCGGGGCCGACGGTGGGGCCAGCTTCAAGATCATCGCCCAGTGGCACCAGTACCACGGTGTCCGCAAGGCCGTGGCGCGGGCGGTGGAGGCCCTGGTCCAGCGCAAGGACGGCAAGGGTGGCGTGATCTGGTTCACCCAGGGCTCGGGCAAGTCGCTGCTGGCGCTGTTCTACGTGATGGCGCTGCGCGACCGCCCGGAGTTCCGCAACCCGACCGTGGTGATGGTCACCGATCGCAACGACCTCGACGGCCAGCTCTACGAGACCTTCGCCGACAGGGCCTGGTCGCTGCGCGCAACGCCGGTGCAGGCCGACAGCCGCGATGACCTGCGCCGCCACCTGTCGCAGGTTCAGGCCGGCGGCGTGTTCTTCACCACCATCAACAAGTTCGCGCCCGAGCCGGGCCAGACCTCGGTGCCGGTGCTGTGCGAGCGTGACAACGTGGTGGTGATCGCCGACGAAGCGCATCGCACCCAGTACGGCTTCCGCGCCGACCTGGACACCAAGACTGGCCAGACCAAGTACGGCCTGGCCAAGTACATGCGCGATGCCCTGCCCAACGCCATCTACCTGGGCATGACCGGCACCCCGGTGAGCCTGGACGACCGCGACACCGAAGCCGTGTTCGGCAGCTATGTCGATGTTTACGACATGATCGCCGCGCAGGAAGACGAAGCGGTGGTGCCGGTCAGCTACGAGTCGCGCATCATCGAGCTGCGCTTCAACGAAGCCGAGAAGCAGGCACTGATGGACGAGTTCCTCGACGCCACCGGCGACGAGGACGAGGCCGAACAGCAGCGCACCGCCAGCCGCCACACCCGGCTGGAAGCGCTGGCCATGGCCGACGGCCGGATGGCCACCCTGGCCGAAGACCTGGTGCAGCACTGGGAGGCGCGCAAGGAATCGGTGGCCGGCAAGGCGATGATCGTGGCGGTCTCGCGCGAGGCTGCGGTGCGCCTGTACGACGAGATCGTCAAGCTGCGGCCCGAGTGGCACTCGGACGACATCAACACCGGCCGGATCAAGGTGGTGATGACCGGCAGCTCGGCCGACCCGCCGCACTACCAGCCGCACCGCACCGACAAGGCCGACCGCAAGCTGCTGGAGAAGCGCTTCAAGCAGTCCCCCGAGGACCTGAAAGCGGGCGAGGTGCCGCTGGAACTGGTCATCGTGCGCGACATGTGGCTGACCGGCTTCGACGCCCCGCCCGTGCATACCCTGTACGTGGACAAGCCCATGCAGGGCCACGGGCTGATGCAGGCGATCGCACGCACCAACCGCATCTGGAAGGACAAGCCCGGCGGCCTGGTGGTGGACTACATCGGCATCGGCGAGGAACTGAAGAAGGCGATCCGCCAGTACACCCGCGACAGCGGTGCCGAACGTGAGCCAGTGGACACCTCCGGTGCCGCGCTGGGCATCCTGCTCGACACGCTCGACGTGATCCGCAAGGAGTTCTTCGCGAGCTTCGACTACGGCGGTTTCGAGGATCCGAAGCGCGCTCTGGCACTGCTGGCGCCGGCGATGGAGCACATCCTCAAGCTGGATCCCGAACCCGACGACAAGGGCCGCAACCGCGGCGTGCGCGCCTACCTGGACCAGGTGGCCAAGCTGACCAAGGCCCAGGCCCTGGCCGGTACCCGCGCCGAGGCCATGGCGGCGCGCGAGGAAATCGCCTTCTTCCAGGCCGTGCGCGTGAGCCTGATCAAGCTGACCCGCTCGGCCGGCGGCATGTCCCGGCTGGAGAAGGAGGCCGCGCTGCGCCAGCTGGTGGCCAAGGGCGTGCTGGTGGAAGGCGTGAACGACCTCTACCGCACGCTGGGGCTGGAGAAGCCGGACATCAGCCTGCTGGACGAGCGGTTCCTGGCCCAGATCCGCGAGCTGCCGACCAAGAACCTGGCCGCCGAACTGCTGGAACGTCTGCTGGCCGACCAGATCCGCTCGCGCGGCCAGAAGAACGCGCTGCAGGGCAAGGAATTCGCCGCTCGGCTGGAAGAAGCGATCAACCGCTACCAGAACCGTGGCCTGACCACCTTGGAGGTGATCGAGGAACTGATCCGGCTGGCCAGGGAGATCAACGAGGCACGCCCGCCGGACGGGATGAGCGAGGAGGAGTTCGCCTTCTACCAGGCGCTGGCGGAGAACGAATCCGCGGTGCGCGAGCTTGGCCATCCCGTGCTGCGCGTGCTGGCGCAGGAGCTGACCGACAAGCTGCGCAAGTCGGCGACGATCAACTGGCAGAACCGGAAGGACTCACGCGCGCGGATGGTGGCGATGGTCAAGGTGCTGCTGGCCACGCACAAATATCCGCCGGACAAGCAGCCTGAGGCGATTGAGAAGGTGATTGCGCAGGCGGAGTTGTTGGCGGACGCATGGGCGGGTTAGTCCCAGTGGTGAGTACATCCGAAAGAAGAAGCAAACCTGCTACGGCGATGCTTGTCTCAGGCCTTGCGAGACCGCTCGTGCAGGCTAGCAAGCCACCAGCTAGCGTTCCGCTAACGGCGTCCCGTAAACTGACTACATGGGCATCTCGATGCAAGCATCGGCAACCTTTGGAGTAGGCGTCTACTCCTTCGCCGATGCCGCACGCTTCATTGGCGCGAAGTCCAGCGAGCTTCGCCGCTGGACTCTTGGCTATGTCCATTCGAGCCCTAGCGGTGAACGCAAACACTCGCCGCCACTTTGGCCTACTCAGTTATCCGAGACAGATATTGAAGGCCTAGGGTTCAAGGACCTGATTGAGCTTCGCTTCGTCCGTGCGTTTCGCGATGAAGGTGTTCCGTTGCAAGTGATTCGACGGACTCTGCAAGAAGCGCGTGACGAGTTCGCTTCGCCATACCCATTCACCTGCAAGAAGTTCAAGACGGACGGTCGCCGTATCTTCATGGAAGTTGTCGAGGAAACCGGCGATGCATCGCTGGTGGACATCGTGAAGCGCCAGAACGTAATCCAGAAAGTCATTGGTCCGTCGCTGCGTGAAGGCGTGGAACTCGACATGCAAGGCGAGGCGAGGCGCTGGTTCCCGCTGCGCGGGTCCAAAGCAATCGTGTTTGATCCAGCGCGCAAGTTTGGACAGCCCATCCTAGCCGAATACGATATTCCGACCATCGCAATTGCGGATGCTGTGAGCGCGGAAGGCGGGAACGAAAGACGGGTTGCCAAACTCTACGAGATCCCGCTGTCGGCTGTACGCAAGGCCCTCGAGTTCGAGGCGAAGGTTCTCGCCGCTTGAAGGCACAGCTTGACGAGAATTTGTCACGCGCCTTAGCCGGTGCGCTCCATTGTCTCGCTCAAGCTGATGACCACGAAGTGATCCATGTGAATGATCTAGTGCCACGCGGCACACCGGACGTGGATCTGTTCTCAGCCTGCGTGAAAGCAAAAGTCCAGATCCACATCACACAAGACCATCACAACCGACGTCAGATTGAGCGAGATGCCATTGCTTCGGCGGGACTGATCGTATTCGTGCTGGACAAAGGGTGGGCTTCGCAGCCCGCATTCGAGAAGGCAGCACGCTTGATCCAGTGGTGGCCGCGAATCGTCGCGCACGCCGAGTCGATGGCCCCGCCCGCCGTGTTCCGCGTACCGTGGCGCATAGTGGGCAAGGGCAAGTTCCAGCAGATACGCATCACCAGTTGAGATTGGCCACTTTGGTTCATCGACGCACTGGCCGAGGCCGGACGCGGCAATGTTCCGTTGCGTGTCTGTCAATAGGTGCGTATTGCGAAACACCACATCAGCGATGCCGGATAAGGCCTGTCAGTTTGCTTTGTCGTAGTTGCAAACCAGGTGCCAATGTTGCGATCAGCGATTCCACGATAAGGCGGTCTGATTCGGTCGCGAGCGGGCCCAACACGACTTCTCCGCGATCAAGAGCATCGGTTGCCAATTTTCTGTCGATGAACGTGGTTTCCGGGCCAAACGCGCCCCATCCACCGGATTCCGCCAATTCAACAAATTTCGTCGCCCATTGACTGTCATCGATCCAGCCGACTGGCCCAGGAGAGGCTTGCAGAATAAACCGCACTTCTTGTTGAAACGACCAATATTTGTTCTTGAATGTTGCAATTGCAGTTGCGCGTCCATTGATACGAAACCCATTACCAAGAATTTCAACGCGTGATGCGTATTCTGCAGCGACATCATCCACGTAGTTTACGCGACTTAGGAAGTCGTTTTCATTGTCTATTAGGTCGGGTAACAAGATATAGCCCTGACCACGGATATCCTGCATCGAGTGAAGGCTTGCCAACCTTGGCACCAAGGCGAAAGGCTGGCGCGGGAGAGATATTCGAACGCCTTTCATCGCATCACCATACATAGCCCATTGCGCGATATCTTCCTCCGGCTTCTCCACCCAACAGCTTGCGAACAGCATTTTCCCGAAGTCAAAACCTCCGATACTTTGAGCCTCTTGTGTGTCATCCAACGTATCAAGTCGTCCGAATCGGATGGTCTTGTGACGAAGAATGGCCGCCAATGCTCCGATGCTTGTGTAATGGTGTATGAGTTGATTTTCCATCTGGCTGCATCCTGCCAATCAGGCTGGGGTAATTCGCTGGAGATCTATGCTGCTTCAATTGTTCATGCGCCTGGCGACGTTCATGAAGACAGATCCTCGGCAGCAGCCCCTGGCTCGGCAATACACAGCTTTCCGGAAATCAGGCGGGGGAGAAGGGTGTCGCTGAGTTCTGCAAACGCTACTGCCCTGGCGTTGTTCTTGGCGATCCCTTCAAGCATCGGCACAGAAATTTCTGCGAAAGCTTCCAGCACACTGTCCGACGGCAGAACGCATGGTGTGCTGGCGACTACGCCGGGGCGGACAGCAGGATAGGCAGCGCCATCGGCGAGATTGGTGAGGCGGTCTATGGCCTCATCGCTGGTTGCGGCCAGATAGACGAAGCTGGACAGGTATGGCTTTTTGGGGCTGAGCACGGCAAATCCCGTGCTTCCTGTCAGGTTTTCTTCCGGGGCATGGATGTGGGCATAGGCCCGATTTCCGGGGCGCACGGTGCCGACGATGGTATCGCCTTCCCGCAGGTGATTACGCGCGCGACTGGGCGCGGCATCAAACTCAAATTCAGTGAAGGTCTCGATCCGGTTTCGATTGACTCCGCTGAGGTCGATGTACTTGACAATTTCAGGGTGCTTCCTCGCTGTCCACTTTGAGGCATTAAGGTCGCTGACATCCTCAAGGGTGCCCACGCGCCAACCCTTCGGGATCGGGCCGAGCTCCGAATCTTCAAGCTCGCAGGGGAACAGGGCGGCGGTGGCGGCGTCCATGCCTTCGGGCTCGCGGCCTTCGGACTTGGCGCGCACGGGGTCGAAGTCCACGAACCAGGACTTGAACAGGGCTTGGGCGATGGCTTCGAGGGTGGCGTTGGTTTGGCGCAGGTTGTCGATTCGATCGTCAATGGAGCCAAGAAAGCCGGCGATTGCCCGTTGTTCCGCAAGCGGCGGCAGAGCGACTTCAATCTCTTTTAGATTTGACGAGGGGCGAGAGATCGAAGGGACGCCCACCTGTGAGGCATTGACCAGCAGCTTGTGCTGCCCTTCGGGGCTATGAAAGAAATAGGTAATGAATGCTGGATCAGCCTTCGAGCGATCGCACCTCAAATAAAACTGGCGCTGTGAAATGACATAGCGCTCGTAGCGCGAACTTTCTGGAACATACGCAACCTGACCGATGTTTCCTGCATGTGTGAAAACTACGTCTCCTCTAAGGACATTGGAGTTCTTAAGCCTTTCCGCATGCTCTGGCGTAACGAAATTGAAGTCACCATCCTCGACCCGCGTACCTCGCAGGTGAGCACCGCTTATTACCGGAATTCCAGAATCAACGAAGGTTTCGACTTTGATGTTGGAGCCAAAAGGTCCCATCGCGATCTTCTCAGCGAAATCCTCTACTCGTACAAGAGGCCAATCAGACGCCATAACCCAGCGCCCCCAGCTTTTTCCTGATTACCGCATCCAGCTCCGCGCCCTTCGCCATCTGCTCGGCTAGTTCCGCCGTCAGGCGCTCCATCTTCTCCGCGAACGCCTCGTCATCTTCCTCGTCCAGCACCGCGCCCACGTAGCGGCCGGGTGTGAGCACAAAACCATGCTTCTCTACATCCTCCAGCGTGGCGCTGAAGCAGAACCCCGGCTCATCGGCGTACTCCCCTCCATCGCTGAATTCCGTCCCGCGCCACCGGTGGTACGTCTGCGCAATGCGCTGCATGTCCTCGTCGGTGAACTCGATCTGCGTGCGGCTGATGCGGCCGCTGGCCGCCTTGCGGGCGTCGATGAAGAGGATCTGGCCGCGGCGGTCGATGCTGCCGTTTCCGCCAGAACTCTTGTCCTTGCTCAGGAACCACAGGCAGGCGGGAATCTGCGTGTTGGAGAACAACTGCCCAGGCAGCGCGACCATGCACTCGACCACGTCGCCCTGGACCATGCCGCGGCGGATCTCGCCCTCGCCGCTCTGCTGCGAACTCATGGAGCCGTTGGCCAGCACGATGCCGGCGCGGCCGCGCGATGACAGGCGCGCCAGCATGTGTTGCAGCCAGGCGAAGTTGGCGTTGCCCTTCGGCGGGATGCCGTACACCCAGCGCGGGTCGTCGGTGAGCTTGTCGCCGCCCCAGTCGGAGATGTTGAACGGCGGGTTGGCCAGCACGTAGTCGGCGCGCAGGGTCTTGTGCTGGTCGTTGCTGAAGGTGTCGCCGTAGGTGGTGCCGAGATCCCCGTGCAGGCCGTGCACGGCCAGGTTCATCAGCGCCAGGCGCCGGGTGGCGGCCATCATCTCCTGGCCGTAAATGGCCAGGTCGCCCTTCTTCCTGAGCCTGGCGGCGTGGGCGTCCTTGAACCTGGCCGACTGCACGAACATCCCGCCCGAGCCGCAGGCCGGGTCGTAGATGGTGCCCTTGAACGGGGCGAGGACCTCCACCAGCAGGTTGACCACGCTCTTGGGCGTGTAGAACTCGCCGGCGCGCGCACCTTCCTTGAGCGCGAACTGGCCGAGGAAGTATTCGTACACCTCGCCGAACACGTCGCGGCTGCCATGCCTGTCCGGGTCGAAGCTGAGCCTGGCCAGCAGCTGCATCAGCTCGCCGAGCTTGCCGGGCGCCAGCTCCAGCCGGGAGAACTCGCGGTACAGCACGCCCTTGAGGCTCGGGTTCTCAGCTTCGATCTCGCCCAGGGCCTTGTCGAGCCGCTGTGCCAGGTCCGGGGCGGCCGCCTGCGCCAGCAGCGTGTTGAAGTGCGCCGATGCCGGCACCCAGAACACGTTGTCGGCGTCATAGAACGTCTTGTCGGTGGCGAACTGCTCGGCCGCCGCTGCGCGGGCCTCCTGGTCCTCGATGTAGTACTCGGACCTGGGTTCGGCCAGCCGCTTCTCGATCACCCGCCCCTGCGCATCGAACATGTCCGAGACGTACTTCAGGAACACCAGGCCGAGGACCGGGTACTTGTAGGTCGCCGCCGAGACGGAGCCGCGCAGTTTGTCGGCCGCTTCCCAGAGGGTGCGCTTGAATTCGTCGTTGGTCATTTCATCCCCTGCTGATCACGGCGATCTTCCCGGATCGCGTTCTCAGGTACTGATTCCGGGCCGATCAGGCCAGCCCGGCATCTTCATCAACATAGGTCAGCAACTCGCCTGGCTGGCAGGCGAAGTACCGGCAGAGCTTGTCGATGATCTCCGTGCCGATGTTCGCGCCCGGCTGGTTGGCCATCTTGGACAGCGTCGCCCGGTGAATGCCCGTCGCATCGGCCACTTCCGTCAGCGACACGACGCGTCGCTCCTTGAAGGCTTTGTCCGCGATCAGCTCGGTCAGGCGGAATCTAATCATGAACGGTTCTTGAATATCGTCGCCGGGAGGCGACATTTGTCGTTGACAAGCGCCTCTCGTCGTCTATGATCACCAACAAGCGTCGCCTTTACGCGACATCCGTTGACGTCACTCGACAGGAGCGCCCAGATGGAAACTTACATCACCACCGATGAACTCGCCACCCGCATCCACTACGACGCACGGACCATCCGCCCCCGCCTGAAGGACGCCGTGCTGCTCGAAGGCGTCCACTACATCCGTCCCTTCGGTGGCCGCAAGCTCCTCTTCATCCGGGAGGCGATCCAGCGGGACATTGGCAAGTTCTCCGCCGGCCGGGCGCCCATGGGCTCGGCCGCGGTGGCCGGCGGCATCCCGATGGCCAGCGGCGCCATGATCCATGGCTAAGGTCCGCGCCCGCCCCGAATCCGGGTTGCTGTACCTGGACTTCTTCTTCCGCGGCGTCCGCTGCCGGGAACAGACCGCCCTGCCCGACACCGTGGAGAACCGCTGGCGGGTCCAGGCCCTGATGAACCGGATCTCCAGGGAGATCAAGCAGGGCCTGTTCGACTACGCGGCAATGAATCGCACCGGGTCGGCCTGGCGGCTGGCGTGCTCGTAGTACGTCGACGGGGCGATCGGCAGCACCCTGCAGATCGGCTCAGCTCGGCAACGGTCTGTTCGAGGCGGGCGATCTTCGCGTCGCGCTCGTCGTCGCCGGCCTGGGCCAGCGCCGGCACGGGCAGCAGCAACGCAAGCAGCAGCGGGCTTGCCTTGTACATGACGACCTCCAGCGGGCCGGGCCCGTGGTCGTTCAACCGGGCGTCCGCGCCTGCGGCGCGGGCGTCATCCCTGTGGCACGCCGGCCATGTTCGGCAACTGGTGGGCGATGCCCTTGTGGCAGTCGATGCAGGTGCGTTCGCCCGTGCGCAGCCACAGGCCGTGGATCTGCGCGGCGCGCGGGCTCTGCCGGGTCAGGTCCATCGAATCGAAGTCGTGGCAGTTGCGGCACTCCAGCGAATCGTTCGCCTTCAGTCGCGACCATTCGTGGGTGGCCAGCACCAGGCGCTCGTCGAGGAACTTCTCGCGGGTGTTGATGGTGCCGAAGATCTTGCCCCAGACCTCCTTGGAGGCCTGCATCTTGCGCGCGATCTTGTCGGTCCAGTTGTGCGGTACGTGGCAGTCCGGGCAGGTGGCGCGCACGCCGGAACGGTTGGTGTAGTGGATCGTGCTCTTCAGCTCCTGGAAGACGTTGTCGCGCATCTCGTGGCAGCTGGTGCAGAACTTCTCGGTGTTGGTCGCCTCCAGCGCGGTGTTGAACCCGCCCCAGAACAGGATCCCGGCGACGAACCCGGCCACGGTGAGGAAGCCCAGGCTGTAGTAGCGGCTGGGCGAGCGCAGCGTGTCCCACAGCGACCTCGCCCACAGCCGGCTCCGCTTCCACATGGCTCAGTTCCCCCCCGGCGGCGGCGCGGCCAGCACGCTGTCGATGTCCTTGAAGCCGTTGGCGACCAGGGTCGGCGCGTCGGTCTGGACCACGTGGCACTGGTTGCAGAAGTAGCGGCGCGGCGAGATCGTGGCCAGGAACTGGTCGTCGCGGTCCATGTAGTGGGTGACGCTGACCGGCGGCGCCTGGAAGGTGGCGGCGTTGGCGCGCGCGTGGCAGAGCATGCAGCGGTTGCTGTTGCGGTCGACCTGGTAGCCGTCGATGGTGTGCGGGATGGTCGGCGGCTGCATCGGGTAGTTGCGCAGGCGGCTCAGGTCGGTGTTCTCCACCCGCGCCATCGGCGGCGGGTGTCCTTCCTGGTCGACCGGCACGCCCCGGCGCAGCCGGTCCAGCTGCCCGCCTTCGGGGATGAAGATCGCGCGCGCGTCCACCGGGACGCGTCCGTCGCCGGCGGCCTGCGCCGGCTCGCCATGGTGGCGGCTGCCGATCATCCAGCCGACGGCGAACACCAGCACCGCCAGCAGCACCAGGACGACCGCGACGATCAGTGGCTTGTTGCGCATGGGATGCCTCCTAGGCGACCACGACCTTCACGGCGCACTTCTTGTAGTCGGTCTGCTTCGAGATCGGATCGGTCGCGTCCAGCGTCACCTTGTTGATCAGCTGGCCGGCGTCGAACCAGGGCACGAACACCACGCCCGGTGGCATGCGGTTGCGCCCGCGCGTCTCCAGGCGCGAGCGCATCTCGCCGCGCCGCGACACCACCCGAACCTCGTCGCCGCGCTTGAGCCCGCGCCTGCGCGCATCGTCGGGGTTCATGAACACGCAGGCCGCCGGGAACGCGCGGTACAGCTCGGGGATGCGCATGGTCATCGAGCCGGAGTGCCAGTGTTCCAGCACGCGCCCGGTGACCAGCCACAGGTCGTACTCGGCGTCGGGCGACTCGGCCGGCGGCTCGTACGGCAGCGCCCACACCACCGCGCGGTTGTCGGGGAAGCCGTAGAACTTGTGGCCCTCGCCCGGCTTCACGTACGGGTCGGAACCCTCGATGTAGCGACGGCGCGTCTCCTTGCCGTCGACCACCGGCCAGCGCAGGCCGCGCGCCTGGTGGTACATCTCGAACGGCGCCAGGTCGTGGCCGTGGCCGCGGCCGAAGGCGGCGTATTCCTCGAACAGGCCCTTCTGCACGTAGAAGCCGAAGTGCTCGGACTCGTGGTTGGAATAGCCTTCCTCGATGTCCGACAGCGGGTAGCGGTCGACATTGCCGTTGCGGAACAGCACCTCGAACAGGGTCTTGCCCTTGAACTCCGGATTGGCGGCCAGCAGCTCCGCCGGCCAGCACTCGTCGGTGGTGAAGCGTTTGGAGAACTCCATCAGCTGCCACAGGTCCGACTTCGCCTCGCCGGGCGCGTCGACCATCTGGTGCCAGAACTGGGTGCGGCGCTCGGCATTGCCGTAGGCGCCTTCCTTCTCCACCCACATCGCCGCCGGCAGGATCAGGTCGGCGGCCTGGCAGGTCACGGTCGGATAGGCATCGGAGACGACGATGAAGTTGTCCGGGTTGCGGTAGCCCGGCCAGGCCTCCTCCATGATGTTGGCCGCCGCCTGCATGTTGTTGTTGACCTGCACCCAGTAGGCATTGAGCTTGCCGTCGCGCAGCGCGCGGTTCTGCTCCACCGCGTGGTAGCCGGGCTTGGGGTTGATCGTGCCGTGCGGCACCTTCCAGATCTCCTCGGCGTGCCTGCGATGCTCGTCGTTGGCCACCAGCATGTCCGCCGGCAGGCGGTGGCTGAAGGTGCCGACCTCGCGCGCGGTGCCGCAGGCCGAAGGCTGGCCGGTCAGCGAGAACGGGCTGTTGCCGGGCGTGGAGATCTTCCCGGTCAGCAGGTGGATGTTGTAGACCATGTTGTTGGCCCACACCCCGCGGGTGTGCTGGTTGAAACCCATGGTCCAGAACGAGGTGACCTTCACGTCGGGGTCGGCGTACAGCTCGGCCAGCTGCTGCAGCCAGCCGCGCTCGACGCCGCTCATCTCCACGGCCCTGTCGAGCGTGTACGGCCGCACGAACTCGGCGAACTGCTCGAAGCTGATCGGCTCGCCGCCGTTGGGATCGTCGGCATTGGCGGCCGCCTGCTGCAGCGGATGCTCCGGACGCAGGCCGTAGCCGATGTCCTGGTTGCCGCGCTTGAAGTTCAGCCGGTTCTCGACGAAGAACCTGTTGACCCTGCCCGACTGGATGATGTGGTTGGCGATGTAGTTGAGGATGACCAGGTCGGTCTGCGGCTTGAACACGATCGGGATGTCGGCCAGCTCGAAGCTGCGGTGCTCGAAGGTCGACATCACCGCCACCTTGACGTGCGGGTGCGACAGCCGGCGGTCGGTGATCCGGGTCCACAGGATCGGGTGCATCTCGGCCATGTTCGAGCCCCACAGCACGAACGCGTCCGCGGCCTCGATGTCGTCGTAGCAGCCCATCGGCTCGTCCATGCCGAAGCTGCGGATGAAGCCGAATACCGCCGAGGCCATGCAGTGGCGCGCGTTCGGGTCGATGTGGTTGCTGCGGAAGCCGGCCTTCATCAGCTTGTTGGCCGCGTAGCCCTCCCACACCGTCCACTGCCCGGAGCCGAACATGCCGATCGCGTCGCCGCCCTTCTCCTTCAGCACCTTGCGGAACTGCTCGGCCATCACGTCGAAGGCCTCGTCCCAGCTCACCGGGGTGAAGTCGCCGTCCTTCGCGTAGGCGCCGTTCTTCTTGCGCAGCAGCGGCGTGGTCAGGCGGTCCTCGCCGTACAGCACCTTGGACAGGAAATAGCCCTTGACGCAGTTGATGCCGCGGTTGACCTCCGAATGCACGTCGCCGTGGGTGGCGACCACGCGGCCGTCGCGGACGGCGACGTTCACGCTGCAGCCGGTGCCGCAGTAGCGGCACGGCGCCTTCGACCACTTCAGCGCGGTCATGTCGCCTTCGGTGATGACGTTGCTGGTGCCACCGGGCAGCGGCAGGCCGGCGGCGGCGGCCGCGGTGGCGATGGCGCTGTTGCGGATGAAGTCGCGGCGGGTCGTGCTCATGCGGGGACTCCGGTGTCCGGTGCCTGCGGGCAGGGTTCGTCCAGCGCGGCGGCCGGTTCGGCGTGGTGGTAGACGAGGAGGACGTTGAGCACCCCGGCCACGGCCTGCAGCTGGTCGACGCGGTCCATCGCCGCGTGCCGCTGCGCCGATTCGCACAGGACCACGCTGCGCGTCGGCCCGGGGATGGCCAGTTCCAGGTCGGGACAGGCGGCGACCATCGCGGCCAGCGCCGCGCCGGCGTCCTCGCGGTGCTGGACCACGAAGCTGGCGATATGGACCTCGTCCTCGCGCACGCGGGCGTTCATGCCGCTTCCTCCAGGGGGGCCCGTTCCAGGGCAATGGCGCCGGCGGGACAGACGCCGACGCAGGCGCTGCATCCCGTGCAGCGGAGCGGGTCGATGCTGGCGGCGCCGCGGCCACCGGGCGGGACGCGGATGGCCGCTTCGGGACAGACGTCGCGGCAGCTGGCGCAGACCACGCCATGCGCGGGCAGGCAGCCAGGTTCCACGCGGGCACGCCACGGCCAGCGCGTCGGCGCCGCGAAGTCCAGCGCCGCCGGTTGGCACGCGCGCACGCAGTCGCCGCAGAAGGTGCATTCGCCGGCCTGCGGATCGAAGCGCGGGCGGCCATCGGGATCGGGCGACAGGACGCCTTCGGGACAGGCCCGGATGCAGGCATCGCAACCCGTGCAGCGGGAGGCGAACTCCGCCGCTTCATGGGCCCAGGGCGGACGCAGCATGGGTCCACCCGCCGCGCCGCCGGTCAGCAGCGCGCGTCGCGACATCGGCCGGTTCGCGTCCATGGCGCTCATGCGCTCGGTGGCCCGGCGAAGAGCAGCTGCCACATCCACACCAGGAAGCCGTAGCCGGCCACGGCCAGGATCGCGAGCAGCGGGAAAATCACCCCCACCACCAGCAGGAACGCGATGCGCTCCTGGTTGCGGGTCCGCACCTCCTGGCTGTTCTGCTCCATGTGCCTACCTTCGCAGGATGGGTGACGCAGCAGTGCAGCACCGAGCCTACCACCAGCAGGCGTTGCCGTGCGCTGCACTGCGGCATCGCATCGGGTGTACGAGCGGATGCTTCGGCCCTACGCCGAAGCTTGCCGGTTCAGGCGCAGGATGCCGCCTGCGGCAACGACGGCGTCGCGGCGTCGGCGACGACGGCTTCCGCCAGCGAACCGCCGACCAGGATCACGCCCGGTGCGCCGGGCGGCAGCGTTGCCGCCGCCGCGCACAACCCGTCCAGGGTGGCGACGACGCGCTGCTCGCCACGCTGGCTGGCCGCCTGCACGATCGCCGCGGGCGTGTCGCCGCACAGATGCCGGCGCAGTCCGGCGCAGATTGACTCCAGCCGGCCCATGCCCATGTAGATCGCCAGGGTGGTGCCGGTGCGCGCCAGCGCTTCCCAGTCCGGCTCGCCGTGGTCGGCGGTATGCGCGGTGACGAAGGTCAGGCCATGGCAGTGGCCGCGATGGGTCAGCGACACCCCCAGCGACGCGGCCGCGGCAAACGCGGCGCTGACGCCGTTGACGATGCGCACCGGCACGCCGGCCTCGCGCAGGAAGGCGATCTCCTCGCCGGCGCGGCCGAACAGCAGGGCGTCGCCGCCCTTCACCCGCACCACCCGCAGGCCCTGCAGCGCGTAGCGGCGCATCAGCCGGCAGATGAAGGCCTGCGGGGTGGAACGGCAGCCGCCGCGCTTGCCCACGCGCAGCACCCGTGCCTGTGGCGCCAGCTCGACGATGGCCGGATCCACCAGTTCGTCCAGCAGCAGGACCTCGGCCTGTTCCAGCGCACGTACGGCCTTGAGGGTGAGCAGCTCCAGGTCGCCGGGGCCGGCGGAGAGCAGCACCACTTCCGCGGGATCCTGGCGGGCCGGCCTGGTGGGCGTGGTGGTGTGCATGGGTGCCTCCATCGGGTTCATGCGCTGGCCGCCTCGCGGGCCAGGCGGGTGAGCTGGGGAATGCAGGAGCCGCAGACCGTGCCGCAGCCCAGCCGTTGCTTGAGTGCCGGCACGTCGGCGCCGTTGCGCACTTCGGCACGGATCGCCGACTCGGTGACCTGGCGGCATACGCACACGGTGGGATCGCGCGCCGGGCCGGCCACGGTGGCAAACGCGGCCAGGCGCGGGCCGTGCCAGGCCGCGCCGGACAGCGCGGTGCGCAGCAGCGCCTCGCCACCGGGCTGTGCATCGGTCCACAGCAGGCCGTCGATGAACTGGCCTTCGGCGTCGCCGCGCCAGGCCAGGCGCTTGAGCAGGCCGCGGCGCACGTCGCGGTACTCGAGCGTGTCGACGCCCGGCGCCAGCTCCAGCGCGCGGTCCAGCGCCTCCAGCCACGCCGCCGGCATCGCCTCCGGCGCGGCGGCACGCAGCACCAGCCAGCCGGCGCCTTCAGGCGCGCCGGCTTCCGCGTGCAGCGACAGGCCGGCGTAGCCGCAGTCCTTCAGCAGCGGCTGCACCGCCTCGCGCAGGGCCAGCACCTCGCCGCGGCGCGCGGCCAGCAGGTGCCAGCCGAAGCCGGCCTTCTCCACCCGCACCGCCGCGTGCTTGAGCTCGGGCTGGCGCGAGCGCGCATCCACCGCCGGCTGGCTCACCTCGTTGATGCCGCCGCTGGACAGGTACTGCCCGCTCCAGTGCATCGCCGCGAACACGGCGCCGGAGGCGACCTCGTCGGACAGCTCCAGCGGCAGCACCAGTTCGCCGCGGCGGCTGGCGATGCGTACCAGCTCGCCGGCCCGCAGGCCGCGCCGTGCCGCGTCCTCCGGATGCATGCGCAGCGCCGGCTCCGGGCTGTGCGCGAACAGTTCCGGCAGCCGGCCGGTGCGCGACATGCCATGCCACTGGTCGCGCAGCCGCCCGGTGAGCAGGCGCAGCGGATAGCGCGCCGAGGTTTCCTCGGCGACCGGCCGGTAGGGCGTGGCGTGGAAGCGCGCGCGACCGTCGGCGGTGGCGAACACGCCATCGCCGTAGCGGCGCGCCTGCCCTTCCGCGGCGTCGCGCGGGAATGGCCATTGCTGCGGGCCGGTCTGTTCCAGCCGCGCATAGTCGAGGCCGCCGATGTCCAGGTCGCGGCCCACGGTCAGCGCGCGGTGCTCGTCGAAGATCCGCGCCGGGGTGTCGGCCTCGAACAGCGGCGGCGCGCCCGGTGCCGCCAGCCGTGCTTCGAGGCGCAGCGCGACCTCGCGCGCGATCCACCAGTCCGGCCGCGCCCGCCCGGGCGGCGCCACCGCCGCACGCACCCGCGAGATGCGGCGCTCGGAATTGGTCATCGTGCCCTCCTTCTCGCCCCAGGTGGCCGCCGGCAGCAGCACGTCGGCGAAGGGCACGGTGTCGGTGCCGGCGAAGGCCTCCTGCACCACCACGAATTCGGCGCGCTGCAGCGCCTCGCGCACCGGGCCGATGTCGGGCATCGAATGGGCCGGGTTGGTGCAGGCGATCCACACCGCCTTGACCTTTCCGGCGCGCACCGCCTCGAACAGCTCCACTGCGGCCAGCCCCGCTTTCGGCGACAGGCTGCCAGGCGGCAGCCGCCACAGCGCCTCGACTTCGCCGCGGTGCGCGGCGTCGCCGATCTCGCGGTGCGCCGCCAGCATCGTCGCCATGCCGCCGACCTCGCGCCCGCCCATCGCATTGGGCTGGCCGGTCAGCGAGAACGGGCCGGCGCCGGGGCGGCCGAGCTGGCGCGTGGCCAGGTGCAGGTGGATCAGCGCCAGGTTCTTGTCGGTGCCGTGCACCGACTGGTTCAGGCCCATGCAGTACAGCGACAGCGCCGCCGGGCTGCGCCCGAACCATTCGGCCGCGGTGACCAGGTCCTCGACCGGCACGCCGCAGAGCTCCGCGGCCATGCGCGGGGTGTAGTCGCGCAGCACCCGCTTCAGCTCGCCGAAGCCGCGGGTATGGGCTTCGATGAAGGCGGTGTCGAGCAGGCCTTCCCACACCAGGTGGTGGAGCATGCCGTTGAACAGGGCCACGTCGGTGCCCGGCTGCAGCTGCAGGTGCAGGTCGGCGACGGCCGCCGTGTCGGTGCGGCGCGGATCCACCACGATCCAGCGCACCTGCGGATCGCGCGCGCGCGCCTCCTCCAGCCGCCGGAACAGCACCGGATGCGCCCACGCGGCATTGCTGCCGGCGAACAGCACCGTCTTGGCGTGCTCCAGGTCGTCGTAGCAGGTCGGCGGGCCGTCGGCGCCGAAGGCCAGCTTGTATCCGGTCACCGCCGCGGACATGCACAGCCGCGAATTGGTGTCGATGTTGTTGGTGCGCAGCAGGCCCTTGGCCAGCTTGTTGAAGACGTAGTAGTCCTCGGTCAGCAGCTGCCCGGAGAGATAGAACGCCACCGCGTCCGGACCATGGCGCTCGACCACCCGGGCCAGGCGCTCGGCCACCGTGTCCAGGGCCAGCGCCCAGTCCACCGGACGCCGCGCCTCCTGGCGGTGATGGCGCAGTTCCGGCACCAGCACGCGGCCGTGCAGGCTGCGCGCGGTCCCGGCGAGGGTGCGGCCCTTGCTGCACAGGCGGCCATGGTTGGCCGGATGCTGCGGATCGCCCTCCATGCCGGTGATCCGCTCGCGACCGGCGGCATCGCGTTCGCTGTGCACCAGCACGCCGCAGCCGACGCCGCAGTAGCAGCAGGTAGAACGCGTCGTACGCCGGCCGGCGCGCGCGTCCGGGGCGCCGGTGCCGTCCATCAGGCGGCGGCCTCTTCCGCCGCCTGCCCGAGCGGCAGCAGCGACAGCCACACCTCGCCGTCGCGCAGCTGTACCGGGTAGCGGCGCACGCACCCCACGTCCGGCGCGCAGGCCTGGCCGCTGTCCAGGCCGATGTTCCAGCCGTGCAGCGGGCAGGTCACCGTGTCGCCGCTGACGATCCCCTGCGACAGCGGGCCGCCGCGATGCGGGCAGCGGTCGGCCAGCGCGAACACGCGCGCCGGTGCGGGACGGAACAGGGCGATGCCGTCGCCGCCGGCGCGTTCGAGCACGCGTGCGCCCAGCAGCGGGATGTCCTCGATCGCGCAAACGCGCACCCAGGCTCCGGTCTCGGTCATGCTCAGTCCTCCAGGGCCACGGCGATCTGCCGGTCGAGCTTGAGGGGCTGGTACTCGCGCGCCTGGGTACCGGCCACGCGCGCCGCCCACGGATCGGGCAGGCCTTCCAGCGCGTACAGCAGGCGCTCGTACAGGGCGCGGCGGTTGGCCGCATCCTCCACCACCTTCTGCCTGACGTAGTCCAGGCCGACGCGGGCGATGTAGTGCACGGTGCGGTCGAGGTAGTAGGCCTCCTCGCGGTACAGCTGCAGGAAGGCGCCGACGTATTCCTTCACCTCGTCGGACGTGGCGACCTTGCACAGGAAGCGCGCCACCTCGGTGCGGATGCCGCCGTTGCCGCCGACATGGATCTCCCAACCCGATTCCACGGCGATGATGCCCACGTCCTTGATGCCGCTTTCCGCGCAGTTGCGCGGGCAGCCGGACACGGCCAGCTTGACCTTGTGCGGGCTCCACATGTTGGCCAGCATCGTTTCCAGCTCGATGCCCATGCGCGTGCTGTCCTGGGTGCCGAACCGGCAGAACTCGCCGCCCACGCAGGTCTTCACCGTACGGATCGACTTGCCGTAGGCGTGGCCGGACTTCATTCCCAGGTCGCGCCACACGCCGACCAGGTCTTCCTTGCGCACCCCGAGCAGGTCGATGCGCTGGCCGCCGGTGACCTTCACCATGGGGATGGCGTACTTGTCGGCGACGTCGGCGATGCGGCGCAGCTCGGACGGATTGGTCACGCCGCCCTTCATCTGCGGCACCACCGAGAAGGTGCCGTCCTTCTGGATGTTGGCGTGGGCGCGCTCGTTGATGAAGCGGCTCTGCGGGTCGTCGACGGCCTCGCGCGGCCAGGTCGAGAGCATGTAGTAGTTGATCGCCGGGCGGCAGGTGGCACACCCGTTCGGCGTGCGCCATTCCATGAAGGCGTAGGCCTGGGCATGGCTGACCAGGTGGTGTTCGCGGATCGCCTGGCGCACCTCACCGTGGCTGAGCGTGGTGCAGCCGCAGACCGCCTTGGTCTTCGGCGTCTCCTGGAAGTTGGAGCCCAGGCAGTTCATCAGGATCTGCTCGACCAGGCCGGTGCACGAGCCGCAGGAGCTGGCGGCCTTGGTGTGTTTCTTGACCTCGTCGACGGTGAACAGGCCCTGCTCGCGCACGGCCTTGACGATCGTGCCCTTGCACACGCCGTTGCAGCCGCAGACCTCGTCGCCGTCGGCCATCGTCGCGGCGCGGTCCTGGCCGGCGGTGCCGGACTCGCCCAGCGCGGTCTCGCCGAAGGCCAGGGTGTCGCGGCGGTCGCCGACCACGCTGCCGTCCTTGATCTGGCGGAAGTACCAGGCGCCGTCGGCGGTGTCGCCGTACAGGCAGGCGCCGACCAGGCGGTCGTCGCGGATCACCAGCTTCTTGTAGACGCCGCCGGCCGGGTCGGACAGCACGATCTCCTCGCTGCCCTCCCCGCCCATGAAGTCGCCGGCGGAGAACAGGTCGATGCCGGTGACCTTGAGCTTGGTCGACACCGCCGAGCCGCGGTAGATGCCGATGCCCCAGGTCGCCAGGTGGTCGGCGCAGATCCTGGCCTGCTCGAACAGCGGCGCGACCAGGCCGTAGGCCACGCCGCGGTGGCTGGCGCACTCGCCCACCGCGTACACGCGCGGGTCGTAGGTCTGCAGGGTGTCGTTGACCACGATGCCGCGGTCGCAGTGGATGCCGGCGGCTTGGGCCAGCGCGGTATTGGGGCGGATGCCGGCGGCCATCACCACCAGCTCGGCGGGGATTTCCGAGCCGTCGGAGAAGCGCACCGCGGCGACCTCGCCGGCGTCGTTGCCGACGATCTCGGTGGTCGAGGTGTTGAGGCGGAAGTCCAGGCCGCGCTCGCGCAGCGACTTCTCCAGCAGCGCGCCGGCGACCGGATCCAGCTGCCGTTCCAGCAGCCAGCCGGCCAGGTGCACCACGGTGACCTGCATGCCGCGCAGCTTCAGGCCGTTGGCGGCTTCCAGCCCGAGCAGGCCGCCGCCGATCACTACTGCATGCTTCTTCACCCGCGCCGTTTCGATCATGGTGCGGGTGTCGTGCATGTTGCGGTAGCCGATCACGCCCTCCAGGTCCTTGCCGGGCACCGGCAGGATGAAGGGCAGCGAGCCGGTAGCCAGCAGCAGGCGGTCGTACTCGGCCTCGGTGCCGTCGGCGGCCACCACCTTGCGCTGCACCCGGTCGATGCGGGTGACTTCCTTGCCCAGGTGCAGGGTGATGCCGTGCTCCGCGTACCAGGACAGCGGGTTGAGCACGATGTCGTCGAAGTCCTGTTCGCCGGCCAGTACCGGCGACAGCAGGATGCGGTTGTAGTTGGGGTGCGGCTCGGCGCCGAACACGGTGATGTCGTACATCCCCGGGGCCAGCTTCAGCAGCTCCTCGAGCGTGCGGATGCCGGCCATGCCGTTGCCCACCACCACCAGTCGCGGTTTCCTCATCGTCGTTCCTTGCGCGTGTTCTTCGATGGCATTCGATCGCTGGATCAGACCCGGGCCGGGCCCAGCGCGGCCCAGTGCAGGCGCCAGCGCTGCCGGACCGTGGCCAGGCATACCGAGGCGGCCAGGGCGATGCCGGCGAACAGCCACAGGCCCGGCGCGTAGGTGCCGGCCTGCTGCTTGACCACGCCCAGCCCGGCGGCGAGCAGGAAGCCGCCGACGCCGCCGGCCATGCCGATCAGCCCGGTCATCAACCCGATCTCCGCGCCGAAGCGCTGCGGCACCAGCTGGAACACCGCGCCGTTGCCGGCACCCAGGCACAGCAGCGTGGCCACGAACAGCGCCACCGCCAGCACCGGCCCGCCGATGCCCAGCGCCGACAGGCCGACCAGCACGGTCACCGCCAGGTAGACCATCTGCAGCGAGCGCGTGCCGCCGACGCGGTCGGCGATCACCCCGCCCAGCGGGCGCATCAGCGAGCCGGCCAGCACGCAGGCGGCGGTGGCCCAGCCGGCCAGCTTCGGGGCGAAGCCGAACTGGTCGTGGAAGTAGCCCGGCAGCGCGCTGGCGAAGCCGGCGAAGCCGCCGAAGGTGATCGCGTAGAAGAACATGAACCACCACGAGTCGCGGTTGCCGACCAGCACCCGCGCGTAGTCGCCCAGGGTCTTGCGCGGCACCACCACCGGTGCGTCCTTCGCGCAGGCGGTGAACACCGCCAGCACCACCAGCAGCGGGATGCACGCCATCCCGAACACGTTCTGGAAGCCGTAGGCCGCGGCCAGGGCCGGCGCGAACAGCGCGGCGAACACCGTGCCGGAATTGCCCGCTCCGGCGATGCCCATCGCCGTGCCCTGGTGTTCCGGCGGATACCAGCGCGAGGCCAGCGGCAGCGCCACCGCGAACGAGGCCCCGGCCACGCCCAGCATCAGCCCCAGCAGCAGCACCTGGGCCAGGCTGTGCACGCCCAGCCGCCACGCCACCAGCAGCGCGGCGATTACCACCACCTGGGCGAGGATGCCGGTGCGGCGCGCGCCGATGCGGTCGGCCAGCAGGCCCAGGAACAGGCGCAGCACCGCCCCGCACAGGATCGGCACGGCCACCATCAAAGCGCGCTGCTGGGTGTCCAGCTGCAGCACCTCGGCGATCTGCACCTGCATCGGGCCGAGCAGGTACCAGACCATGAAGCTGAGGTCGAAGTAGAGGAACGCCGACAGCAGGGTCGGGGCGTGCCCGGCTTTCCAGAACGATCGGTTCATGCCACGCCATCTCCATGTGGGGTCGGGACGGTTGCAGCACCCGGAAACGAAAACGGCGCCTCCCCGGTTCGATCCGGGAAGACGCCGTTGTCTGGTGGCCCGGCGGCTGCCGGGCTACGTGTTCGGGTTGTGGGCAGGCACGCCGTTGTGCCCGCACGATGTTGCAATGCAATGCCCGTGCCAGCTTCTGGCGCGGTGCAGCATCGGCGGCGAAAGCTTCCGGATTTCAGGCAGTTGCGGTACCGCGCGGAGTGCCCACTGGGTGCGCCCACGCCGCGCTTCGCAGGGTGGAATGCACCGGCACGGTGCGCGACGCACCAGCATCGCGCATCGCGCACCACCGATGCGCAACATCAGCGCGGGATCGCGTCCGCCACCGGCACCAGGCTGCCGCGCAGGTCGCGCGCGGGCACCGGCACGCCCAGCTGCCGGGCGGCTTCGCGCCAGGTGTCGAGGCGGTAGACGTCGGCCAGCCAGGCGTCGCCGTCGGGCGCCGGCGGCAGCCAGCCCCAGCGCCGGAACTGGCCCAGGATCCAGCGCCCGTCCGATTCCCAGGGATGGTTGGCCTGGCCGTCGGCATGGAACTGCAGCGCCTCGCGCGCGGGCAGGTCGGGCGGCGGCAGCAGGCCGGCGGTGAGGCGCTCGGCCGGCAGGCCGATCGCGTCGGGCGCGGCCAGCCACTGCGCCGCCTGCGCACGGTGCCGTGGGTCGGCATCCAGCCAGCGGCAGGCTTCGAGCACGGTGGCGGCCAGCGCGGTGGCCAGCTCCGGCTGCAGCGCGGCGAAGTCGCGGCGGCAGGCCAGCACCTTTTCCGGATGGCCCGGCCACAGGTGGCCGCTGCGCTCCACCCGCATGCCAGCGCCGATCGCCTCGGCCTGCGCGCCCCAGGGTTCGCCGGCGCAGAAGCCGTCGAGCTGGCCGTCGGCCAGCGCCTGCGGCATCTGCGGCGGCGGCAGGGTGACCGCCTCGATGTCGTGCAGCGGATCGACGCCCTGCGTGGCCAGCCAGTGGTAGAGCCACAGTGCATGCGTGCCGGTGGGGAAGGTCTGCGCGAACACCGGCTGCCGCGGCAGCGCGCGCAGTGCTTCGGCCAGGGGGATGCCGCTTTCCAGCGCGCGCGCCAGCGCTCCGGACACGACGATCGCCTGGCCGTTGCGGTTGAGGCCGGTGAGCACCGCCATGTCCGCGCGCGGTCCACCGATGCCGGTCTGCACCGCCAGCACCATCGCCGACATCGCGTGCGCCGCATCCAGTTCGCCGGAAAGCAGGCGGTCGCGCAGCGTGGCCCAGGAGGCCTGGCGGTGCAGGCGCAGGCGCAGGCCGTGGCCGCGGTCCAGGCCCAGCCTGGTCGCCACCACCAGCGGCGCGGCATCGAGCAGCGGCATGAAGCCGACATCCAGGTCGCGCAGCGGCAGTGGGGTCGCGCTCGTCGTCATCGGCTCATCCCGTCGGCTCGGACCTGGCGACGATGCGGCGCGCCACGTCGACCAGCTTCAGTCCATGGTTCATCGCCTGCTGGCGCAGCGCGGCGTAGGCCTCGGCCTCGCTCATGCCACTCCGTTCCATAAGCAGGCCCTTGGCGCGGTCGATGAGCGCGCGCTCGCCCAGGCGCAGCTCGAGTTCCTCCAGGCGCTGGCGCACCTGCACCTCCTGCTGGAAGCGCGCCATCGCCACGCGCAGGATCGGCGCCAGCCGCGCCGGCGCCAGTCCGTCGACCACGTAGGCGGCCACGCCGGCGCCCACCGCATCGCGGATCAGCGATTCGTCGCCGTCGGCGGAGAACATCACCACCGGCCGCGGCGCATGCCGGTGCAGCATCGCCAGCTGCTCGAGGGTGTCGCGCGAAGGCGATTCCACGTCGACGATCACCACGTCCGGCTGCCGCTCGTGCACCGCCTTGAGCAGCCCGGTCGCCGCCGCCACGTGCGGCAGCACCTCGTAGCCGGCCTCGCGCAGCGCCTGCTCCAGCCCGGCGATCGGCTTGTCCGTGTCGTTGACGAGCAGGACGCGAAGCATCGGGCGGCGGGCGCTCGGCGGATGGGGGCTGGCCTCGATGTTGCCATGCAACATGGGCACCGTGGCAAGACCGGCGTCCGGGGCCAGGATTGCCGCGCGGCGCGGGGGCGGCGCAGGTCTCGTGCAGGCCCCGCGGAGGGGCGGTGGATGGCGGCTTTCACGTTGCTGAAGATCACGTATCCGCGCATCGGGGATTGACCTGCATCAAGGACTCCCCGGCCCCCGCGGACTAGCCTGCAACCCATGGCCAGCCTGTCCGCCCTGTTCGATCCCGAGCTGCTCCAGCGCTACGACGTGCCGGGGCCGCGCTATACCTCCTACCCGACCGCGCCGCAGTTCACCGCCGGCTTCGGCGAGGCCGACCTGCGCCGCGTGGCAGCCGCCAGCAACGGCGACCCGATCCCGCGCCCGATCTCGCTGTACCTGCACATCCCGTTCTGCACCAGCCCGTGCTTCTACTGCGGCTGCAACCGGATCATCACCCGCGACAAGGCCCGCGGCGCCGCCTACCTGACCCGCCTGTACCGCGAGATCGCCATGGCCTCGACCATGTTCGACCGCGACCGCGACGTGGAGCAGGTGCACTTCGGCGGCGGCACCCCGAACTTCCTCGTACCGGCGCAGATCGCCGAGGTCGTCGACGTGCTGCGCAGCCACTTCCGCTTCGCCCCGGGCGAGCGCATGGACTGCTCGATCGAGCTGGACCCGCGCTTCATCACCCCGGAGGAGGTCGGCGAGCTGGCCCGCGCCGGCTTCAACCGCGCCAGCCTCGGCGTGCAGGACTTCGACCCGGCGGTGCAGCAGGCGGTCAACCGCGTGCAGGGCGTGGAGCAGACCCTGGGCATCATCGATGCCTGCCGCCGGCACGGCTTCCGCTCGGTCAACGTCGACCTGATCTACGGCCTGCCCAAGCAGACCCTCGAAGGCTTCGAGCGCACCCTCGACACCACCCTGCAGGTGCGCCCGGACCGCCTGGCGATCTACGGCTACGCGCACCTGCCGCAACTGTTCCGCCCGCAGCAGCGCATCCACGCCGAGGACCTGCCCTCGCCGGAGCAGAAGCTGGACCTGCTGCGCCTGGCGATCGACAAGCTCGGCCAGGCCGGCTACGAATACATCGGCATGGACCACTTCGCCCTGCCCGAGGACGAGCTGGCCAGGGCCCAGCGCGAAGGCGGCCTGCACCGCAACTTCATGGGCTACACCACCCACGCCGAGAGCGACCTGCTCGGCCTGGGGGTGAGCGCGATCAGCCACATCGGCGCCAGCTTCAGCCAGAACCCGCGCGACATCGTCAGCTGGGAACAGGCGATCGACGACGGCCGCCTGCCGGTATGGCGCGGCATGCACCTGGACGCCGACGACGTGATCCGCGCCGACGTGATCCAGTCGCTGATGTGCCATGGCGAGCTGGATTTCGACGCGGTGGGCCGCCGCCACGTGATCGATTTCCGCGACTACTTCCGCGACGCGCTGGCCCGGCTGGCGCCGCTGCAGCAGGACGGCCTGGTCGAGGTCGACGCCGGCGGGCTGCACGCGACCTCGCGCGGGCGCCTGCTGCTGCGTATCATCGCCATGTGCTTCGACCGCTATCTCGCCCCTGCCGCCGACCCGGCCGCGCCCCGGTACTCGCGCACCGTCTGATTACGGCGGGAGCCCGCGCATGAGCCAACCCGGCGTCGTCTTCCCGCGCACCGGTCCCGGCATCATGTCGGACGACGGCGATGCGCTGACCTTCTGCTCGACCTGCGCCTTCTCCCAGGCCTGCCTGTCCGAGGGCATGGACAAGAGCGCGCTGATGGACCTGCACGTGCTGGTCGAGCACGTCGGCCCGCTGCACCCGGGCGAGCACGTTTTCCGCGAGGGCGATCCGTTCACCGCGATCGCCGCGGTGCGCGCGGGCACGGTCAAGACCTACCAGATCGACCGCAACGGCCACGAGCAGGTGCTGGGCTTCCACCTGCCCGGCGAGGTGATCGGGCTCAACGCGATCCACGGCGACCGCTATCCGTGCAATGCGGTGGCGCTGGACACGGTGATGCTGTGCCGGTTCTCGTTCCCGAAGATCGCCACCCTCGCCCAGCGCCTGCCCAACCTGCAGCAGCACCTGTTCCGGCTGATGAGCCGCGACATCGGCGTGGCCTCGCTGTTCGCCCGCGACAACAGCGCCGACGAGCGCATGGCCGCGTTCCTGATCGGCCTGTCGCGGCGCCTGGCCGCGCGCGGGTTCTCGCCGCGCCGCTTCCAGCTGACCATGTCGCGCACCGACATCGCCAACTACCTGCGCCAGGCCCCGGAGACGGTCAGCCGCGTGTTGCGCCGCTTCGAGAAGGACGGCCTGCTGCACATCAAGCAGCGCGACGTCGAGATCCTCGACCTGCCGCGGCTGGAAGAGCTGGCGCTGGCGGTCCTGCGCGACTGAGCCGCGGCGGCGCCGTTTCCACCTCCGGGCTTCCCGGAACCGCAGCACCGGCGCAGGGCAGCTCCCGTTCCTCGCGCAGGATGTCGAGGATGCGCGCAACGACTTCCGGTGCACCATAGAGCGCATGGCCGCGGTCCACCACCAGGGTCGACCTGGCCCCGGGCAGGAGCGCGCTTTCCAGCGGGACCACGCCGTCGCCGCCCTTGCCGTGCAGGTCGCCGGCGATGGTGTGGTAACGCACGCCCGCGACCGGCAGCAGCGATTCGCCGGCGCGGCGCACCGGTTGCGGCGCGCGCAGGGTCCAGATGCTGTCCAGCCGCGCCGCGCGGTAGCTGTCGCGCACCTCGTCGCGCACCGCATCCGGATCGGCCAGGGTCACGCGCCTGAGCGCCTCGATCTCCGGGATGCGGCGGCCGACCAGCGCCCGGACCACACGGCCGGCGAACCGCGAAGCGGTCGGGCTGCCGCGGGGCGGTGCGGCCAGCATCACCAAGGCGCACGCGCCCGGGTAGGGATCGAACAGGAAGAGGTCGTGGACGGTCTTCACGTCGGCGGGTTCGCCTCGGAGTTCGCCGGGGGCGACGGTAAACGCCGCATCCCACAGTACCTGGCCGCTGTCGACCGCCAGCGTGCGCGAGACCACGCCGCCGAGGCTGTGCCCGACCAGCACCATCTTCCGCCGCGCCGGATCGTCGCCTTCCGGATCCAGCAGTTGCCACATGCGGTCGAGGAAGGTGCGCAGGCGCAGCCGGTTCACCAGCAGCGGCGCGTTGGTCTGGAACACGACATGGACCACCTGGTAGTGCTCGCGCAGCACCGGGTCGGCCCAGATCGCGCCGGACAGTTCCGCCCAGATGATCGGGTGGCTGCCCAGGCCGTGCACCATCACCACCGGGGTCTTGCGCGGATCGTAGCCCCGGATCAGGTAGGCGCCCGCGCGCCGGCCGACGTCGTCGCCCCGGAGCAGGCCGTACACGCCCAGGCTCGGCAGGTGCGAGGTCATCGAGCCCTGCCGGTAGGCCGCGAAGGCATCGAAGGCAAGCCGCAGTTCGCGTCCGCCGAGCGTCACCACCGGCATCGCCACCGGATCGACCACGCGCACCAGCGGCGTCCCGCCCTGCGCCTCGATCCATGCCGTGGCCCACTGGTAGATGCCTTCCGGCGGATACAGCTCGCAGGCCGGCGCATCGTTGCAGCGGTTGCTCCGCAACACGACCGGCAGGCCGAAGCCCGGCTGGCGGAACTCCCGCCCCGGCGGCAGCGGGATGTCCTGCGCCGGCGTGATCGTGTACGCGCCGCGCGACATCGGGCTGACGGTTTCGATCCGCAACTCGACCTCGCGCCCGCCGATCCGCTCCCATCACGAGGGCCAGCCGTGAACCTGTTCCTCGCCGGCCTGGCCACGGCCCTGCTGGTCGGCCTCGGCTGCCGCCTGCTCGACCTGCCGCTGCCGGCGCCGCCACGCTGGCAGGGCGCGCTGCTGGTGGTGGCGATGACCGTCGGATTCCTGCTCGGCAGCCGCCTGGCGGGCTGAGCGCGGACTGCGCGCCCGGTCACGCACCCCGGCGACGGTGCCACGCCCGCGCAGGCCAATGCGCGCGGGCTTGACCTGTGTCAGGGCCGCGCAGCGGCGCGCTGCCGAAGATGCGGGCGTTTCCCCCGAGAGAGCCCGCGTCATGAACTCCACACGCAAGCTTTGGGCAGGCCTGGCGGTCCTGCTCATCGCCTCGTTCGCCGTCCTGCTATGGGTCGGCGGCGAGATCCACCGCCAGGCGCCACCGATGCCCGAACAGGTGGTCTCCACCGACGGCACCGTCGTCTACACCCGCCAGGACATCGAGACCGGGCGCCAGGTCTGGCAGTCGATCGGCGGCCAGCAGCTGGGCTCGATCTGGGGCCACGGCGGCTACGTCGCCCCGGACTGGGGCGCGGACTGGCTGCACCGCGAGGCCGAGGCCATCCTCGACCTGTGGGCCGGCCGCGAGCACGGCGTGGCGAGCTACAAGGAGCTCGATCCCGCCACCCAGGCAGCCTACACGCAGCGCGTGCAGGCCCTGCTGCGCCCGAACACGTATGACGAGGCCACCGGCACGATCACCGTCGATGCCGACCGCGCCGCGGCGATGGAACAGGTCGCCGGCCACTACCAGGCGCTGTTCAGCGCCGATCCGGCGACGGCCGAACTGCGCGAGGCCTACGCCATGCGCAACGACACCGTGCCGGACCCGGAGCACCGCCGCCAGCTGGCCGCCTTCTACTGGTGGGCGGCGTGGTCGTCGGTGACCGAGCGCCCGGGCGCGGACAACGGCATCACCTACACCGCCAACTGGCCGCATGACGAACTGGTCGGCAACACGCCGCCGTCCAACCTGTTCATGTGGACCGTGTTCAGCGTGCTGTTCCTGATCGCCGGCATCGGCCTGCTCGGCTGGCACTACGCGGCCAACCACGGCGAAGAGATGCAGCCGGTGCTGCCGAAGAGCGACCCGCTGGCCGCGATCAAGGTCACCCCGTCGATGCGCGCCACCGCCAAGTACTTCTGGGTGGTGATCGCGCTGTTCCTGACCCAGATCCTGCTGGGCGCGATCACCGCGCACTACCAGGTCGAGGGCCAGGAGGCCTACGGCTTCGCCCTGGCCGAGATCCTGCCCTACGCGCTCACCCGCACCTGGCACACGCAGCTGGCGGTGCTGTGGATCGCCACCGCCTGGCTGGGCATGGGCCTGTACATCGGCCCGGCGATCTCGGGCCATGAGCCGAAGTTCCAGCGCCTGGGCGTGAACGTGCTGTGGGTCTGCCTGCTCGTCATCGTGGTCGGCTCGTTCGCCGGGCAGTGGCTGGCGGTGATGCAGAAGCTGGGCCTGGCCAGGAATTTCTGGTTCGGCCACCAGGGCTGGGAATACGTGGACCTGGGCCGCTTCTGGCAGCTGTTCCTGTTCGTCGGCCTGCTGCTGTGGCTGGTCCTGGTCGGCCGCGCGCTGTGGCCGGCGATGCGCAAGGGCGCCGAATCGCGCTCGATCGTCAGCCTGCTGTTCCTGTCGGTGGTCGCGATCGGCATCTTCTACGCGGCCGGCCTGATGTGGGGCGAGCACACCCACCTGGCCATGGTCGAGTACTGGCGCTGGTGGGTCGTGCACCTGTGGGTCGAAGGCTTCTTCGAGGTGTTCGCGGTGGCGGTGATCGCCTTCCTGTTCACCCGCCTGGGCCTGCTGCAGGTACGTTCGGCCACCATCGCGGTGCTGTTCGCCACGGTCGTGTTCATGGCCGGCGGCGTGCTGGGTACCCTGCACCACCTGTACTTCACCGGCACGCCGACGGCGGTGATCGCCCTGGGCGCGAGCTTCTCGGCGCTGGAAGTGGTGCCGCTGGCCTACGTCGGCTTCGAGGCCTACCACAACTACAAGCTGGGCAAGGCCACGCCGTGGATGGCGAAGTACAAGTGGCCGATCATGTTCTTCCTGGCGGTCTCGTTCTGGAACCTGGTGGGCGCCGGCCTGTTCGGTTTCCTGATCAACCCGCCGCTGCCGCTGTACTACATGCAGGGCCTGAACCTGACCGCGACCCATGGCCACACCGCGCTGTTCGGCGTGTACGGCATGCTCGGCATCGGCCTGATGCTGTTCTGCCTGCGCGGCCTGAAGCCGGACCTGGCGTGGAGCGAGAAGCTGCTGAAGACCGCGTTCTGGTCGCTCAACATCGGCCTGGGCGGCATGGCGGCCTTCACCCTGCTGCCGCTGGGCATCCTCCAGCTCAACGCCTCGCTGCAGCACGGCTACTGGTACGCCCGCTCGGCCGAATTCATGCAGCAGCCGATCGTCGACCTGCTGGTGTGGATGCGCGTCCCGGCCGACACGCTGTTCAGCGTCGGCGCGCTGGCCCTGGCCTGGTTCGTGTTCCGCCTGTGGGTGGCGCCGAAGCGGATGGCGCCGGTGCCCTCGGCCACCGCGGTGGCCGCCGCGGCGATCGTGCCGAAGCGCTGATCACGCGCCACTGCGACACCCATCGGGGCCGCCATCGTGCGGCCCCGGTTTTTTGTGCCGGCGCCACGTGCGCGGCGCCGGGGGTGCCGGCATACTCGGCGCGGGCCACCCCTGGGATCGCGCGATGGATACCGTGTCCGGAACCTGCCTGTGCGGCGCCGTGCGCTTCGGCGCGCGCCTGCCCAGCAAGTGGGTCGCGCACTGCCACTGCTCGTCCTGCCGGCGCGCGCATGGCGCGCCGCTGGTCACCTGGGTCGGCTTCGCGGCGGAACAGTTCACGCTGGAGCCGGATTCCGCGCAGCCGCGCTGGTACGAATCCAGTCCGGGTGCGCGCCGTGCTTCATGCCCGACCTGTGGCACGCCCATGTTCTTCGAATCCACGCGCTGGCCGGGCGAGATGCATGTTGCCCGCGCCCTCGTCGACGGACCGCTGGATCGCGAGCCGTCGGTGCACGTGTTCCATGCCGAGCACGTGCCATGGCTGCAGGTGGACGACGGGCTGCCGAAGATCCCCACGCTGTCGCCGCCGAGGCCTGCCGGCGGCTGAGCTACTCCAGCAGCAGCGGGATCTCGCGCGGCCCCTCGACGTATTCCCGGCGCACCGAGCGGCAGTAAGGCCCGTCCATGACGAAACGCCGGCAGACCTGCGGGCGGCTCTCGTAGATGCCGCAATTCATGCGTGCGCCGTCCATGGCCACGCACCAGCCGTCCTCGTCATGCGCCATCACCCGGGGGCCGGCGGGAAGGAAGGTGGTGAGGTGCGAGGGAATGCGGTCTTCGGGCTCCAGGACCACGGTCAGGCGGCAGCACACCGCGTCGCAATGCCCGCAGTCGGCGCAGCCGCCTTCCTCGTCGAAGGCGCTCATGCGCCTGCTCCGGGAGCGCGCGGTGCGTCGGGAACGGGAGCGATGCGGAAGACCCACGCGCAGCAGCTGCAGGATGGATCAGATGACGGGAGGGAGGCGTGGCGATGCCGGACGGATCGCGCGCAGGTGCCGGGATTCATTGGCCATGCTAGCGCTTTCCCGCCTTACCGCGGCATGACTGGACGGATTCCAGGAGGAAAGCCCGCCGCGCCGTCACGAACCGGCGACGGGCGTGCAATGCGGCTTCCGGCAACGGGAGGCGACGACGATGGCCAAGCCCGCACCCAACCGCGAAAGCGACGAAGCCAAGGCCCGCACCGCCGACAAGCTGCGCAACGACAAGGCGCGCTGGAAGGACCACGACCCGCCGGACGAGCCGCGCGACGGCCGGCCCGATCCGGAGAGGGACTACCCGGACGCCCGCGAAAGCGTGCCGCGCTGAGTACCGCGCGCGGGCGGTTCAGCCGCGACAGCCGCAGCCGCAGCAGCCGTCGCCGCCGTCGCGGTCCTGCTCGGAGTCGTCCGCCACCGCGGCTTCGCCCAGCGCGCGCAGGATCCGTTCGACCTCTTCCTGCGGCAGCACGGTCAGCACCTGCACCCGGCCATCGGTCGGATCGAACGCCACCTGGGCGGCGGGATCGTGCTGGCGCAGCGCGGCACTGATCGCCGACACGCGCGAGAGGCCGGTGGCGGGATCGGGTGCGGAAACCTGGAGGCTGGACATGCGGTGCCTCGGTGAAGGGCTGGAGGGAGCCGGCGCCACGCGGCAGCCGGCGATGCAGGGACTCTAGGCAGGCCGTCCCGGCCCGGCCTTGACCCTGGTCAAGCCACCGCGAGGCCGGGTTCCACGCGCCGGGCTGACATGGATCAAGGCGTCCCCGCCCGGCGGATCGCAGACTGGCCCCATGCACGCCGAGACCGCTCCCCTGCCCCGCCCGCGCCGCGCGCGGCCCTCGCCGGCCTGGCTGGTGCATGCACCGCACCGGCTGATGTTCTTCGTCGGCGCGGCCAACGTGCTGCTGGCGATGCTGTGGTGGGCGCTGTGGCTGGTGTCGGCGCGTTCCGGCTGGTGGACCATGCCGGAGCTGCCGGTTCCCGGGGGCTGGCTGCATGCCTTCGTCATGCAGTACCTGGTGCTGCCGAGCTTCGTGTTCGGCTTCCTGCTGACCGTGTTCCCGCGCTGGATGGGGCTGCCCGACCTGGAGCGCCGGCACTACGTGCCGGTCGGCCTCGGCCTGATGGGCGGGCAGCTGGCGATCCTGCTGGGCGCGGCGGGCTGGGAAGTCGGCCTGACCGTGGGCCTGTGGATGGCCCTGGCCGGCTGGAGCGCCGGGCTGCTCACCCTGGGCCGGCTGCTGGCCGACGAGAAGGGCCGCACCTGGCATGCGCGCTCGTGTTTCGCGGGACTGGTGCTGGGCTGGCTGGGCGTGGCGATGTTCATCGCCTTCGTCCTCGGCGCATCGCCGCAGTGGGCCTTCGCCAGCATCAAGCTCGGCGGCTTCGGCCTGCTGCTGCCGGTGTACGTGACGGTCGCGCACCGCATGTTCCCGTTCTTCGCCGGCAACGTGGTACCCGGTTACAAGGCATGGCGGCCGCTGCCGTGGCTGGGCGTGGTGTGGGCGCTGGCGATCCTGCACCTGGGCCTGGAACTGGTGCATGCCTACGCCTGGCTGTGGCTGGCCGACCTGCCGCTGCTGCTGCTCACCGCCCATGCGGTGTACCGCTGGTGGCCGCGCCGGCCCGCCGGCGGCACACCGCGCCCGGGCCTGCTGATGGTGCTGTTCGTCGGCACCGCGTGGCTGCCGGCGACCTTCGCGCTGTACGTGGTGCAGAGCCTGGTCTACCTGTCCGGCGGCGACTTCGTGCTGGGCCGCGCGCCGATGCACGCGCTGTTCATCGGTTTCTTCGGCAGCCTGCTGGTGGCGATGGTCACCCGCGTGACCCAGGGCCATTCCGGGCAGCCGCTGCGCATGCATGGGCCTGCGTGGTTCGCCTTCGTCGCGATCCAGCTGGTGGCCACGCTGCGCATCCTCGCCGACATCCTTCCCGATCCGGGCCTGTGGCAGGCCATCGCCGCCACCGGCTGGCTGGTCGCGCTGTCGCCATGGGTGGCGCGGATCGGCCATACCTACCTGACCCCGCGCCGCGACGGGCGCCCCGGCTGAGCCATGTTCGAGTTCTATCCGCAGATCAAGCTTGTCCACATCGCCGCCGCGCTGGGCAGCGGCGGATTCTTCGGCCTGCGCGCGCTGGCCCTGTTGGCCGGCATGCAGTGGCCACGGTTCGCGCCGGTCCGCTATCTCAGCTACACCGTCGATACGGTGCTGCTGACCGCGGCCTTCATGCTGCTGACCATCCTGCCGCGCGAGCTGTACGCGAACGGCTGGCTGCTGGTGAAACTGTGCCTGGTCGTCGCCTACGTGGTGCTGGGCATCCTCGCCTTCCGTCCGCAGCGGCGTACGCGCACGCGGGCGGCGCTGGTCGTGGCGGCGGGGCTGTGCTTCCTGCAGGTGTACTGCATCGCCCGCACCCATCATCCACTGGGGGCGTTCTACCTGTTGATGGGCTGAGTGCGTGGCGTCCCGGAGGCGGCCTTCGGCCGAGTCCGGGCTCCATCCAGCCGCGTAGCCCGGATAGGCGAAGCGCATCCGCGGAAGGAGAACCCATGGAACGCAACGACCCCGAACTCCCCGATCCGTGCCAGGCGGCGTGGTGGCTGCTGCACGAGTCCTGTGATGCGGCAGGGATGGGCCTGTTCGTCGAGGCGCAGTCCGCGCCGCAGGACGCCGGCGACTGAGCCGGCAAGTGCGGCCTACTCGCTGCGCTTGCGCCTGCGCGGCTTTGCGGGCCTGGCCGGCTTGCGCGCGGACTCGCGCAGGGTCGGCGAGGCCTCCGGCATCGCCGCGGCGCACAGCCGCTCCAGCGAGGCCAGTGCGTCGGCGTAGGCGACGAAGTGGCGCAGGTAGTCCGGGCACTGCGCGCGCATGGTCGCCATCGCGCGGTGGGCGAGGCGTCCGGAGTTCAGCGGACCGGCGTCGGTCGGTTCCTCGGCCAGCGCATGGCGCACCTGGCCGGCGGTGCGCAGGCGTCCCCACAAGCCGCGCAGCGCATCGAGCATCGGCACGTCCGGGTAGGCCGGGTTCATCTCGGCCGAGCGCCGGGTGATTTCCTGCGCAAGCACGGCCAGCGGCCCTGCGGCCGCTGGGTTACCCGCGGCACCACCTTCGCGCGCCTGCGCGGAAAGACCGGCGGCGTAGGCCTCGACCAGCGCGGCCAGGCGCTGCTCCAGCAGTTCGCGCGCCTTGCCCTCGTGGGCCTGCACGCGCGCCGCCAGCGCCTGCATCCGCGCGAAACGCAGCGGATCGAGGCGGTCGGCGCCCTGCTCGCGCCAGGCCGCCAGCCGGTCGCCGGCGCGGGCGCCATCAGCGGCCATCGCCGTCCCTGCGCTCCACGCCATCCTTGCCGCGCGCCGGACGCGGCATCGGCGCGATCTCCACGCGGCGGTTCCTGGCGCGGCCGGCCTCGCTGTCGTTCGGGCTGACCGGCTGCTGCGCGCCGAACGCGGCGGCGAACACCGAATCGGCCGGCACGCCTTCGGCGACCAGGGTGCGGGTCACGGTCAGCGCGCGCTGCGCGGACAGCTCCCAGTTGTCGGCGAAGCGGCGGTTGCCGTCGCGCACCGGGCGATCGTCGGTGAAGCCGCTGACCATCAGGATCTGGTCGCGCGCGGCCAGGTAGCCGGCCAGCGGCGCGGCGAGGCTGCGCAGCAGTTCCTCGCCTTCCGGCTGCAGCTGGTCGGAGTTGAGCGCGAACAGCACGTTGCCGCGGATCCCGATGCGGCCGTCGACCAGGGTCACCCGGCCGCTGGCCAGCGGACCGGCCAGCGCCTGCTCCAGCGCCTGGCGCTGCTGCGCCTCGGCTTCGCGGCGCGCGACCTCCTCGTCCAGGCGCAGCGCCAGCTCGCCCTGCACCGCGATCACGCCGACCAGGACCAGCACGAACGCGCCCAGCAGCACCGCCATCAGGTCGCCGAACGCCGCCCACACCGGCGTGCCGAGTTCGGCCTGGCCTTCGCTCTCCAGGCTCATGCGGCCTCGGCCCCTTCGGCGCGGGTGTCATCGATGCGCTGCAGGTCGGCGGCGATCTGGCGCTGCGCCATCAGGCTCAGGTCCACGACCTCGCGCGCCTGGGCCACGTAGTAGGCCAGCTGTTCGTCGCTGCGCGCGGCCGAGCGTTCCAGCGCGGCCTCGATCTGCTGCAGGCGCTCGCCCAGTTCGCTGCTGGACTGGCCGAACAGCTGCACCGCGGTGGCGAAGGCCTCGCCGAGGCTGGCGACGTCGGCGGCGCCGGCAGCGACCTGCGCGGCGGCGGTTTCCAGCTTGCCGGCCTCGGCCTGCACGTGTTCGCCGAAACGTTCGCCGACGCGCTCGAGCAGTTCGGCCGAGGTCGACAGCAGTGCGTCGATCGCGCCGCGCTGCTCGGTGGAGGCGTGGTTCACCGCGTCCAGCAGGGTCTGCAGCGTGGCCATCAGCTGGTTGCGTTCCTCGAGCATGGCGGTGTCGCGGACCATGCTGTCGGACAGCTGCTGGCGCAGCTCGCCGATGACTTCGGCGGCCGCGCGCGGCGCCTCGGCGGCGGCCTGCAGCAGCTGCGCGATCTCCGCGACGGTGTCGCGCGCCTGTGCCTGTGCCTGCGCGGTGATGCCGGCGGCGGTGGCAGCCAACGCGTCGCAGATCGCCTGCTGGCGTTCGGAGGCATGCGTGGCCGCCGCGGTCCAGGCCTCGCGCAGGCCGGCGCCGGTTTCGGCCAGCTGCGCGTTCCAGGCCTGCAGGCGCTGCGCGTCCTGCTCGGCCAGCGCCTGCTGCAGGCGCTCGTGCGAACGGTCCACGCTCTCGACCAGCGCGCCGGCCTGCTCGCCGAAACCGGCGGTCGCCCGTGCCCAGGCCTCGCCATTGCGCTCGACCAGCGCCGCGTGCGCCTGCTCCTGGCGCTGCAGCGCCTGTTCCCAGGCCTCGGCCATGTGCACGGCGTTGCCGTCCAGGCGCTCGCCCAGCTCGCCCAGCAGCTGCAGCGAGCGCTGCTCGAAGGCGGCATTGAAGCGTTCCAGCGCGGCCTGCAGATTGCCGGCCAGCGCTTCGTTGGCCTGCTGCTGGCTGTCGATCGCGGCGCGCCAGCTCTCGGCGGCGGCCTTGGTGGCGCTGGCGAAGCCGGCGGACAGGCCGTCGAGCTGGCGCTGCACCGCTTCGCCCACCATCGCCTGGGTGGAGGCGGCTTCGCGCGCCAGTCCGGCCAGGGTCGCCTCGACCACCGGCTGCAGCGCGGCACCGGCCGCGCGCGCGCTTTCGGCGACGCCGGCCTGCAGCGATTCCTGCAGCGACGCGGCCCAGCGCGACTGCGCTTCCTCGCTGCGGGCGTGGAAGCCGGCCTGCGCGGCGAGCAGGCGTTCGCCGCTGGCAGCATGCTGCTTCTCGATCGATTCGGCCAGGGCCTGCAGCGAAGCGGTCCAGCGCGACTGCGACTCCTCGCCGCGCGCATGGAACGCGCCCTGCGCGGCCAGCAGCTGTTCGCCGGCGGCGGCCTGCTGCTTTTCCAGCGAGGCGGCCAGCGACTGCAGCGACTCGACCCAGCGCGCCTGCGACGCTTCGGTACGCGCATGGAACTCGGCCTGGCTGGCGAGCAGACGTTCGCCGCCAGCGGCGTGCTGGCGTTCGATCGCTTCGGCCAGGCCCTGCAGGCGTTCGACCAGGGCCGGCAGCATCGCGCCCTGCTCCTGCTGCAGGCGCAGCGCTTCCTCGCGCTGCCAGGCGCGCGAATGCACGCGCAGCGTGGTGGCCGCTTCCACGTCCAGCTGCTGCACCACCTGCGCGCGCTCGCGCTGGCCCAGCGCCGACAGCAGGCCCAGCACCGCCGAGGCGGCGACGCCGGCGATCGAGGTGCCGAAGGCGAAGCCCAGGCCCTTCACCGGCGCGGCCAGCGAGCCACGGATCGCGTCCAGGTCGGCGGCCGCCTCCAGCGCCAGGCCGGTGCCGCGCAGGGTGACCATCATCCCCAGCAGGGTGCCGAGCATGCCCAGCAGCACCAGCAAGCCGACCAGGTACGGAGTCAGCGCCGGCGCCGGCAGCGCCACCCGCTCGCCCTCGATGCGCAGGCGCACCGCGTTGCGGATCGCCGGCTGCAGGCGGCCGAGCCAGCCGCCGAGGTCGCTGCGCGCGGCGTCGGCGTCGGCCAGCGCGGTCGCCAGCGAAGCGGTGGCCTGGCGGTAGCGGCGCAGCTCCAGCGCGCCGGCGAGGAAGCCGGCGGCGATCACCAGGATCACGGCGGCGCCCAGCGGATGGGTGGACAGGTGGCTGGCGCCGGTCCAGGCGAGGACCGCCAGGCCGGCAAGGAACAGGACGAGATACGGCAGGTTTCTGGTCATGGGGTCCGGGGGGTGCGAAGCGCCGCGAGCAGCGCGTCGATCGGTTGGAAACGGATGTCGAGCTCGGCCAGGAGCACGTCCTGCATGTCGCGGCGGAACACCTGCAGCCAGGCGCGGCCGCCGCCGGCGGCGACGGCGCCCTGCTGCAGGCGCTCGAAGTGGCCGCCCAGCAGCGCCGGCAGCTTCGCCAGCAGGGCGTGCTCACGCGGGCCGAGGACCTGCTCCATCACCGCGTCCACCTCGGCCAGGCGGGCCAGCGCCGGCGAGGCGGCGAGCATGTCGCGCAGCTGGCCACGCAGGCGCCCGGTGGCGGCGAGCATGGCCCGCTGCCGGGCCTGGTAGTGGCTGCGGAACGGGGCGTAGTCCAGCGGCGCGGCCTCGTCGGCCGGGGCCTCCGGGCCGGCGTCGCCGGTGATGGACTCGGCCAGGCTGGCGCGCAGGCGGGCGCAGGCCTCGTCCTCGGCGGCGTCGAACGCCGGGGCGTCCTCCGGCGGCGCGGGCACGCGACCGTCCAGCGCGCCGGACAGGGCCACGGCACGGTTCCAGTCGATCTGCTGGCCCAGCCAGGCCGAGAGGGGCTGGCCCATCGGCGGTGGCTCGGTCCCGGCGATCCGCGCCAGCAGGCGCACGAAAGCGGGGCCCGGGGTGGGCGTCCTGTGCTGCGAAATAGCCAACTACCACTCGAAAACCGGTCATTTTACATGACCGGCCGGGTCGCCCCGGCCCCGCGGTCCGGGCCGTTGGGCGGCCGTTCCTGCCCCCCGGGACTCAGTAGCTGTATTGCAGCTGCAGCCAGACCTTGGCGGTGTCGACGGTCCGGGCTGCGTCGTCGCTGCGGTAGCGGGCCAGCTTGAGCAGCCCGGCCAGACCCTTCACGCCCGGGACCGGGTGCGTCCAGGACAGGTCCAGCTCGCGCCCGTAGCGACCGCCGCCGCGCTCGGGGACGAAGTCGTGGTACCAGGCCTGCAGGCTGCCGCCGGCCAGCGGCGCGGCGACGCCGGCGTAGCGGTCGTCCACGCCCTGCGCCGGGGTGGTCAGGAATACGTCCGCCCAGCCCTGGAAGGCATGGCGGGTCGCCAGCGGAGTCTGGAAGGCACGGTTGCCCTCGCCCTGCCCGCCACCCAGCGACTCCAGGCCGGCCTTGAGCACGAGGCCGCCGTCGAAGGCGTAGCCCAGCTCGGCCAGCGCGTAGCGGCTGTGCAGCCGCCACGGGTTGCCGGCCAGTTCGCGTTGGCGGGCGTATTCGGCGGCGTAGCTCCACGGCCCCCGCCGGCCTTCCAGGCGCAGGCCGCTGGTGCGGCTGTCCAGCGTGCCCAGTGGCGCCGTCGCGGTGACCGCCATGTCGTCCAGCTCGACGCGGTAGTGGTAGGCGACCAGCTTCGCCTGCGGCGCCAGCTCCAGCGCGGCGCGCAGCAGGTGGCTGTCGCCGCCGCTGTCGGACGGGTTGGCGCGAGTGGATGTGGGGCTGTCGGAGGGGCCGAACACGGTGTCGAAGCCGCCGACCCAGGCGTAGTCGAGTGCCACGCGGGGGCTGGCGGCCAGCTGCAGGTACACGCCGTCGAAGGTCTGCTCGTTCTGGCGCCAGGCGCTGCCGCCGACGAACCGCTGGTTGTCGAGGTTGATGCGCTGGCGGCCGAGCGTGGCGGTGGTCGTGGCGGTGGCGTGGCGCAGCAGTGCCTGGTTGATCCCGGCGCCGGCCGGATCGGCGATAACCGGATAGCCGCGGCGTCCGTTGCGGGTGTCGTTGTGGCGGCTGCCGTCCAGCGCGAGCACCGCGTCGGCTTCGGCCAGCGCCGACCAGCCGTGCCACGCCGCGCTGTGCGCGCCGACCCGCACCCGCAAGGTGTCGGCGACGGCATCGCGTTCGAAGCCGGACTGGTCGACGCGTTCGTGGCGGTAGCGCAGGTCCAGCCAGGTGCCGCCGCCATCCCCAGCGGCGGCCAGCGCCGGCAGCGGGGCGAGCAGCACTGCGAGCAGCGGGGCGGACCGGCGTGCGGACTTCCTGGACATCGTTCTCGTGCAGTGCGTGGGGTTACCGGCACGCTAGGCCCGGCGGCGACGGGGCTCCATGACCGGCGTCAAGCGCGTGCCCATTGGCGCGGCGATCGCGACGGACCTGATGCATGTCAATGCGCGGACGCCCGCGCGCTGCGAACGTGCGACCACGCCCCCACGTGACTGCCATGAACGCGCCGCTGGACCTGCGCCACCTGCCGCCACCCGAACCGATGCAGCGCATCCTCGATGCCCTGGAGGCGCTGCCTGCGCACGCCTGCCTGGTGGCGATGACGCCGTTCCGCCCGGGTCCGCTGCTACCACTGCTGGAAGCCCACGGGTGGGCATGGCGCGTCGAGGACCTTGCCGGCGGCGGCGCATGCATCGCGATCGCGCGGCGCGTCGATTCGGCGCTGCTGGAATCGGCGGCGATGCCCGCGACGGATGGCGCCACGGCACGCGCGTGAGCGGCCTCGCTTTCACCCGGGCACCGCCGGCCGCGCGCCCGCTGCGCTTCCTGCTCATCGCGCCGACCTGGGGCATGGTCGCCGGGGTGATGCTGGCGATGGATCCGCATGCGCTTGCCGGTCGCTGGTCTCCATCCACCATCGCCCTGGTGCACGTCTTCACCCTGGGCCTGCTGGGCAACGCGATGCTCGGCAGCCTGCAGCAGTTCCTGCCGGTGGCGGCCGCCACGCCGCTGCGTGGCGCGCGCTGGTTGCCGCTGGCGCACGCGGCGCTGAACCTGGGCCTGGCGCTGTTCGTGCTGGCCTTCCATGGCATGCACGCGCTGCTGCTGCCCGCGGCGCTGCTGCTCGCCACGGCGCTGGGACTGGTGCTGGTTCCGCCGCTCCTGGACCTGTTCCGGCGCGGCGCGCAACGCCTGCTGCGCGCAGGTATCGGCGCGGCATTGCTGGCACTGGCGGCGACCGCGCTGCTCGGCGTGCTGGCGGCCGCGCTGCTGCGCGGCTACGGCACGCTGCCGCTGGACCGCGTGGTGGATGCGCATGCCATGTTCGGTGGCGGCGGCTGGGTGCTGGGGCTGCTGGCCGCGGTCGGCAGCGTGACCGTGCCGATGTTCCAGGGCACGCCGCAGGTCCCGGCGCGCATCCAGCAGGCGTGGATGGCGGCGGCCATCGTCCTGCCGCTGGCGGCTGCGCTGGCGCGGTTGTGCGGAGCGCCAGCGGGCGTGATCGCACTGGCGCTGGCGGTGCAGGCCTGCGCCTTCGCCGGCGCGGTGCTGTGGCTGCAATGGCGCGCGCCACACCGGCGCAACCCCAGCCTGGTGCGGTTCTGGACCGCCGGCTGCGTCGCCCTCGTCCTGGCCGCACTGGCCGCCTGCGCGACGCTGGTCGAGGCCCCGTGGATCGACACAGGCACCGCGGGCATGCTCGCCGGCACGGTCGCGCTCGGCATCGGCGTACCCCTCCTGCTCACCGGCATGCTGCTGGAGATCGTCTCCTTCATCAGCTGGGTCGACCTGCGCGGACGCTGTCCGCGTGGCATGCGTATCCCGCCGGTGGGGCGCCTGCTACCGGAAGAGGACAAGCGCCGCGCGCTGGTCCTGCACCTGGTTGCGGCGCTGCTGCTTCCGGCCGCACTGCTTGGGCCGCGCGCCGCCTTCGCCGCCGGCCTGGTCCTCGCCACCGCGCACGCGGCCACCCTCGCCTGCCTGCTGCGCTGCCTGCGCCGCGCACGCCACTTCCTGCACCACCCGGAGGCTTACCGGTGAAAACCCGACCACCCCTGGTCTACAGCTGTTCCGGCTGCTCGAGTGCCGCGCAGATGGCCAACACCCTGGCGCTGTGGCTCGACCGCGCCGGCGTGGCGGAGATGTCCTGCATCGCCGGCGTCGGTGGTGGCGTGCCCGGCCTGGTGAAGACCGCGCAGGCCGGCCGCCCGATCCTGGCGCTCGATGGCTGCGTGCTGCACTGCGTCTCCGCCTGTCTCGCCCGCGCAGGCGTCCGCGCGGACACCCACCTCACCCTGTCCGATTACGGCGTGCGCAAGCGCCGCCATGCCGACTTCGATCCGGTAGAGGCCGAGCGGATCTACCGCGACGAGGTGCTGCCCGCTGCGTCCTCCCTGGCCGGCGCCGCATGCACTGCCGGTGACGACGCTGCCCCGGATCCAGCGAACGGCTAGCGCCGCCGGTGGTTGCCGCTTGACCTGGGTCAGGTGCCATCGGCATCGCCGTCGCTAGCATCGCCGGTCCCGCCCCCGCTTTCATCGACATGTCCGTACCGGTGTTCCCGCCCGCACGCGACCCGCTGGACGCCCTCGCCTCACGCGGCGTCGCCGGCGCCCGCCACGCCATCGACCACCTGGACGACGCCATGGTGGTGATGGCCGGACTGCGCCGTCGCCTCGTCGGTGTGGTCGCGCACGGCAAACGCGTGGCTGGCCGGCCGCTGCGCGATGGCCAGCGCGAGGCGCACGTGCTGTCCCGCGCGCGCCAGGTGGCCGCACGCGTGGCGGTGCCGGGCGACACCGCCGACGCGCTGATGCGGGTCCTGATCTCCGATGCCTGCCGCCAGCAGGCGCAGTCCGTTCCATCCTCTGGAGTTCCCGCCATGCCGTCGCACCTGATCGAAGCCGGCCGTACCCGGATGCTCGGCCTGCTGCCTCCACCGCGCCGCTGGCAACCGCTGCTGCGCCGACTGCCGCGGGCACTGCATGCGCCGCTGGTGGTGCGCGTGCTGGCGCGGGCGCTGCGCTGCCTCGACCCGGCTTCGCTGGACCTGGTCCGCGGCCGCCGCCTGGGCATCGCGATCGACGACCTCGGCCTGGAATGGGTGCTGTCATGGGATGGCGGGCGCCTGGTTGCCTGCACGGCGCCGGCCGAAGCCACCGTGCGCGGCAGCGCGACCGACCTGCTGTTGCTGGCAAGCCGCCTGGAGGATGCCGACACGCTGTTCTTCCAGCGCCGCCTGGTCCTCACCGGCGATACCGAGCTGGGACTGACCGTGCGCAACCTGCTCGATCGCCTGCCATGGGAAGAACTGCCGCTGGGGCTGCGCATACCACTGCAGCGCAGCAGCCTGCTGCTGCGCGCGGCCCGCGACGCCCATCGCCGCCGCTGAAGGCGGCGGTGCCCGCTCAGGCCGCGGGCACCGCCGGCAGCGCGGCCTTGCCGGGGCCACCGCGCCAGTAGCCGTTGGCGGCACCGCGCCGCTGCACCGGTTCCTGCGCTCCGATCGCGGCGCGGAAGTGCGCGACCACTTCGTCCATGCCGCCGGCCTGCGGCGCCAGCCGCAGCACCTCCACGCCGCTGGCCGCCAGCTCGGCGCATTCGGGCGCCATGTCGACGATCTCCGCACCCTGCACCTGGATGCCGTTGATGGTCATGAACGGTTCGCCCTCGCGCGTGGCCAGCGGCAGGCCGTGGGGATGCTCGATGCAGCGGAAGCCGCACTGGTCCTTCGGCAGGTCCAGCGCACGGGCGGTGAAGCAGCGCGCCGAATACGCCAGCGGCAGCCGGCCCCAGGCGAGCATTTCCAGCGGCGGCATGCGCCCGCCGCTGGCCTCGAGCATCGCGCGGATCTCGTGCAGCAGCAGCTGGCCCTGTTCGACCCCCGGAACCCAGCGCTGCATCCCGTCTTCCTGCAGCATCGCCAGCGCGCGATGGTTGTACACGTTGAGCGAAGGGCCGCCCACGAACGGCACGCCCTGCTCGCGGCACAGCTGGACCGCCGACAGGTCGTTGGCCTCGACCAGGAAGCGGCCGTTGCCGACCAGGCTGCGCAGCACGCCCAGTTCGGACTCGGCCTCGACCAGCGCCAGCGTGGACAGCACCACCTCCTTGCCGGCCGAGGCCAGCTCGTCGGCCAGTGCCAGCCAGTCGGCCGTGCGCAGTTCGCGGCGCTTGCTGCACACGGTCTCGCCCAGGTAGACGATGTCCACCGGCATGGAGGCGACGCGGCCGTAGAAGGCGAGCGTCTGCTCGCGCGGCCAGAAGTACTGCAACGGACCCAGGCTCAGCTTCATGCGTCAGGTTCCTCCGGCACTCAGTGCCAGGCGCGGTGGTAGGGGCCGAGCGTGGTCTGCTGGCCTTCGGCGTGCGCGGACAGGGCCTGCTGCCAGGCATCCTCGGTGGTCCAGCGCTCCGGCGACTCGCGGTAGCGGTCGATGGCCTTGCGCCAGGTGGAGGCCACCGCGCGCACGTAAGCCACACCGCGCTGGCGGCCTTCGATCTTCAGCGCCGCCACGCCGGCCTGGGCCAGCCGCGGCAGCAGCTCCAGCGTGTTGAGGCTGGTCGGTTCCTCGAGCGCGTGGAACACCTCGCCGGCGACGGCGTAACGGCCCTTGCAGACGGTCGGGTAGCCGGCCGGCTCGGCCTCGGCGAAGCGGTCGATCAGAACGCCGTTGAGGCGCACGCTGCGGCTCCTGTCGGCGTGTTCGTCCCAGCGCACGAAATTGGCCGGCGAGCACACGCCGTGGCGGTTGGGCGACTTGCCGGTGACGTAGCTGGACAGCTGGCAGCGGCCTTCGACCATGATGCACAGGCTGCCGAAGGCGAACACCTCCAGCGGCACCGGCGAGGCCTCGCACAGGCGCTCGACCTGTTGTACCGACAGGACCCGTGGCAGCACCGCGCGGGCGATGCCGAAGCGCTCATGGGCGTACTTCAGTGCAGGCGCGGTGGTGGCCGAACCCTGCACCGACAGGTGCCGCGGCAGCTGCGGGTAGTGCCGGCACGCGTAGTCGAGCACGCCCATTTCCGCGGCGATGATCGCGTCCACGCCCAGTTCGGCGGCGTGGTCGACCGCAGCCTGCCAGTGCACCAGGCGGATGCTGTCCGGATAGGTGTTGAGCGCGAGGTAGACTTGGCGGTCCAGCGCATGGGCGTAGGCGATGCCCTGGCGCAGCTCGCGGTCGTCGAAGTTCAGCCCGGGGAAGGCGCGCGCGTTGGTCTGGTCGCGGAAGCCGGCGTAGACCGCGTCGGCCCCGGCGTCGATCGCCGCGCGCAATGCCGGCAGGTTGCCGGCCGGACACACCAGTTGCATCGCACCCCTCCTCTCCCAGGGAAGCGGCCATCCTAGGCGCGCCGGTCGCCGCGCTCATTGATCCATGTCAGGTTCCGATGCACGCGTCAGCCGCGTCCACAGGTCGGCCATGCGCTGCTCGACCCGGGGATCCTGGACGATGGGGCGACCCCATTCGCGCGCGGATTCGGCCGGCCACTTGCGGGTGGCGTCGAGGCCGAGCTTGGAGCCCAGCCCGGACACCGGCGTGGCGAAGTCGAGGTAGTCGATCGGCGTGTTCTCCACCAGCATGCTGTCGCGCGCGGGATCGACGCGCGTGGAGATCGCCCAGACGACCTGGCCCCAGTCGCGCACGTCCACGTCCTCGTCGGTGACGATCACGAACTTGGTGTAGGTGAACTGGCGCAGGTAGGACCAGATGCCCATCATGATCCGGCGCGCATGGCCGGGATACTGCTTGCGGATCGACACCACCGCGATGCGGTACGAGCACGCCTCCGGTGGCAGGTGAAAATCGACGATCTCCGGAAACACCTTGCGCAGGATCGGCACGAAGACCTCGTTGAGCGCCATCGACAGCACCGAGGGCTCGTCCAGCGGCGAGCGTCCCATGTAGCTGCCGTGGTAGATCGCGTCGCGACGCATGCGCATCCGCTCGACGGTCAGGACCGGGAAGGTGCCCTGCGCGTTGTAGTAGCCGGTGTGGTCGCCGAACGGCCCTTCCAGCGCGGTGTCGCCGGGATGGATGAAGCCCTCGAGCAGGATCTCCGCACCCGCCGGTGCGTCCAGCCCGGTGAGTGCGCTGCGCCACAGCCGGGTACGCGAACCGCGCAGCAGGCCGGCGAACTCGTACTCCGACAGCGTGTCCGGCACCGGCGCCACCGCCGCCAGCATCGTCGCCGGGTCGGCACCGATCGCCACCAGCACCGGGAAGGGCCTGTCCGGGAAGGCGTGCTGCCAGGACGCGTAGTCCTGCGCGCCGCCGCGGTGCGCCAGCCAGCGCATGATCACGCGGTTGCGGCCGAGCAGCTGCTGCCGGTAGATCGCCACGTTCTGCCGGGCCTGGTGCACGCCGCGGGTGACCACCAGGCCGAAGGTGATCAGGCGGCCGGCGTCCTCCGGCCAGCAGCGCTGGATCGGCAGTCGTGCCAGGTCGACGTCGCCACCCTCCACCACCTCCTCGTCGAACGCAGCCTCCTCCACGCGCCGCGGCGCCACGTGCGCCAGCTGCGCCAGTTCCGGCCAGCTCTGCAGCGCGTCGCGCAGGCTGGATGGCCAGCGCGGTTCCTTCAGCGACGCCAGCAGCTGGCCGAGCTCGCGCAGCGAAGCCACCGGCCGGTCGCCGATCGCCAGCTCGATCCGGCGGCGGTGTCCGAACAGGTTGCCCAGCAGGGGATGGCGCGACCCGACCGGATTGTGCATCAGCAATGCGGGGCCACCGTCGCGCAAGGCACGCTGGCACAGCGCCGTGCTCTCCAGTTCCGGATCGACCTGGGCATCGGTCTCGAGCAGCTGCCCGTGGCGGGCGAGGTGTTGCAGGAACTGGCGGAGGTCGTGCATGGGAAGCGGCCTGTGGCGGGACTTCCAGACCCTAGGCAAGGCCGCGGTGGCCGACGATGACGCAGGTCAAGCGCAGGCGCGGTGCCGGCCGGCACCGGGCCGGTGCTGCACGGCACGGCAGCACCTCGGCCCGGTCCAGTCCCGGCGATCGACCGGGTGCCGGCGGCGCAGGCCGCCGCCGGCCATCGCTCAGTAGCTGAAGTTGAGCTTCAGCCAGGCTGTGCGCCCCGGCTCGGCGATGCGCTCCGGTTCGGCCGGATAGCCGAAGCCGCTGTTGCCGGCCACGTTGAGGTGCTCGCGGTAGGCGCGGTCGAACAGGTTGTCGATGCCGGCGGTGAGTTGCACGCGTTCGCTGAAGCGGTAGCCACCGTTGAGCGAGAACACCGCGAAGCCCGGGCTCGGGCCGAGGTCGCGGCCGACCACGTTGCCCTGCGCGGTGCTGACCCGGTGCTGCGCCGCGGCCATGCGCAGCAGTGCGCCCCAGGTCCACGCGCCGCGCCCGCCGCCGGCCGACAGCCGCGCCTCCAGCGGCGGCATCTGCGGCAGCGCACCTTCGCCGATGCGGCCCCAGGCGTAGGCGACCACGCCCGACAGCTTCAGCCCCTCGGCTGCCTTCCAGTCCACGCCCAGTTCGCCGCCGGCGATGTCGGCGTCGAGGTTCCGCGCGCGGGTGGTGCTGCCCATCATCCCGCCGGACAGGTAGTCGAACACGATGTAGTCGTCGATGCGGCCGGCGTAGACCGAAGCCCAGGCCTCGACGCCGCCGTGGCGGTACTGCAGGCCGGCATCCAGCTGCGTGGTGCGCTCCGGGCGCACACCGGCGAAGGCGTTGGCCGCGCCATCCGGGCCGCGGCTGGGCGAGAACAGCTCCCAGTAGTCGGGCATGCGCTCGGCGTGGCCGATGCCGGCGTACCAGCCGAAGCTGCCGCCCATGTCGTGCTCGTAGCGGACGAAGCCGCCGGGCAGGGTCTCGCTGCGGCGCTGGCCGGCGGTGGGATTCGGCACCGGCATCATGCCGGTGGTGGTCGCGCGGCGGTCGTCGACCTGCGCGCGGTCCACGCGCAGGCCCGACATCAGGTGGTGCACGTCGTCGATGTGCCAGTGCGATTCGGCGAACACGCCCAGCGTGCGGAAGCGCGCGTCATGCGTCCACGGCTGGTTCTTCCACGCGCCGCGGCCCGAAGCGCTGCGCCGGCGGTGTTCGCTCTGCCTGCCGTCGACGCCGGCGGTCAGTTCCCAGCGGTCCTGCTGCCAGGTCAGCGCCAGGCGCCCGCCCTGGCTGGTGTCGCCGACGTTGCTGGCCATCGGCATCGGCATGCTGCCGGCCGGGTCGGGATCGCGCAGGCTGTAGTTGTCCATCAGGTGGTCGACCTCGTTGCGGTAGACGTTGGCCGCCACCGCGTCGAGCACGCCGCCGATGTGCTTCCTCTCGAACCGCAGGCCCAGGCTTTCGCGGTCGAAGCGGATGCCGTCCATGCCGCGCCCGGCATAGCGTGCCTGCGCGTCGCCGGTGCCGGCGGAAAGCTCCAGCACCGTGTCCTCGTCCGGCGTCCAGCCGACCGCCGCGTCGGTGTTCCACTTGCGCCAGGCCGAAGGCACGCTGCGGCCGTCGCCGTCTCGGTAGTCGTCGGCCTCGGAGCGGTTGCCCGACAGGCGCACGTAGCCGCGCGGCGTGCCGGCGCTGGCGTCGAGGACCTGGTCGTTGCGGTCGTGGCTGCCGGCCAGCAGGCTTCCCTGCGCGCGCACGCCGGGGCGGTCGAAGTACGGGATCTCGCGCTCGAAGCGCACCGTGCCGGCGGAAGCACCGCCGCCCCACAGCACGGTCTGCGGGCCCTTGATCACGGTCAGCCGGTCGTAGGTTTCGGGGGCGATGTACGACATCGCGTTGTCCATGCGCGAGGGACAGGCGCCGCTGAGCGCGCCGTCGTTGGTCAGCAGCGCGATGCGCGAGCCGAACATGCCGCGCAGCACCGGATCGCCGTTGGTGCCGCCGCTGCGCAGGGTGGAGAAACCGGGGATGGTCTTGAGGTAGTCGGCGCCGTCGCTGGCCGGTACCGGCTGGCGCGGCAGCTTCGGATCGGTGACGAAGGTGCTGGCGGCGATCGGCGCCACGCCCAGCACGACCACGCCGTCGAGGTCGGTCACCGCGGCGAGCAGCTCGCCGGCGTCGTGCACGTGTCCGGGTTGCGGTGGGGATTGTGGATCCGCCAGCGCGGGCAGCGGGGCGGCAAGGGCGCCGGCGAGGGCGCAGGCAAGCAGGTTCCTTCTTCTCACGGCTCTGTTCCGTCTGTCTGTTCTCTTCTCGACGGAGCAATTGTCCGCCCGCGCAAGACCACGGGCGTTGGACAAAATGTCCCAACCGGGGGCGCGCTTGACCTTTGTCAAGCGGTCCGCGCAATGACGCAGGGCTCTTGATCCAGGTCAATGAGCACCCTCAGTACGCCGGCGCACGCTTGGCCCGTAGACCACTGACCAAGGAAAGAGAAGCGCCATGAAGAACCGTCACGCCCCCCTTCTCGCCTGTGCGCTGGCCGGCGCCATCGCCGCCGTGTTCGCCGGACAGGCCATCGCCGCCAAGCCCGCCGCCGATGCCGCGCAGCTGCCCGTGATCCAGGCGCAGCTGACCGCGCCGCCGCTGGTGCCGGCCCCGATCACGCGCAAGAGTCCGGCCAAGGTCGTCATCGACCTGGAGATGGTCGAGAAGGAAATGCGCCTGGACGACGGCGTCACCTACAACTTCTGGACCTTCGGCGGCACGGTGCCGGGCAGCTTCATCCGCGTGCGCGAGGGCGACACGGTCGAGTTCAAGCTGAAGAACCACCACAGCTCGCACATGTCGCACAACATCGACCTGCACGCCGTGACCGGCCAGGGCGGTGGCGCCGAGGCCACGTTCACCCTGCCGGGCCGCGAAACGCAGTTCACGTTCAAGGCGCTGAACCCGGGCCTGTACGTGTACCACTGCGCGATGCCGCCGGTCGCGATGCACGTGGCCAACGGCATGTACGGCCTGATCCTGGTCGAGCCGGAGGAAGGCCTGGAGCCGGTGGACAAGGAGTTCTACGTCATGCAGGGCGACTTCTACACGGAAGGCGAGAACGGCGAGAAGGGCCTGCAGGGCTTCAGCCTGGAGAAGGGCATCGACGAGAAGCCGACCTACGTGGTGTTCAACGGTTCGGTCGGCGCGCTCACCGGCGACAACGCGCTGGAGGCCAGGGCCGGCGAGAAGATCCGCATGTTCGTCGGCAACGGCGGCCCCAACCTGGTGTCGAGCTTCCACGTGATCGGCGAGATCTTCGACAAGGTCTACGTCGAGGGCGGCACGAAGTACCAGGAGAACGTGCAGACCACGCTGATCCCGGCCGGCGGCTCGGCCATCGTCGAGTTCACGGCGGACGTGCCCGGCAACTTCGTGCTGGTCGACCACAGCATCTTCCGCGCGTTCCACAAGGGCGCGCTGGGCATCCTGAAGGTCGATGGCGAGGACCGCCCGGAGATCTACAGCCACCAGCAGCACGACATCGAGTACCCGGAAGGCGAGCCGCAGGGCAGCCAGTACAAGTAAGGAGCCGCAGGCACCCACCATGGAACGCAAACCCCTCCCGCTGCTGGCCCCGGCAATCGCCGCGGCCCTGGCCATCGGCCCGGCCCTCGCCGGCGCCGCTGGCCCGGCGGCCGGGGCCCGCGACCCCTCGGTCGCCTGGCAGGCGATCCCCGGGGCCCAGTTCCGTTCGGCGGTGCGTTTCGAGGAGGCCACGGCAACGCTGCCGGTGGCTTCCTTCCAGTTGATGGCCCGACCGGTGACGAACACGCAGTTCGCCGCGTTCCTCCGGCGCCAGCCGCAGTGGCGGCGCGACCGGGTGCCGGCGGTGTTCTCCAGCCCCGGCTACCTCGGCCACTGGGCCACGCCGGAAGAACCCGGCGCGCGCCTGGACCCGGAGGCACCGGTGGTGCACGTGAACTGGTACGCGGCCGATGCGTTCTGCCGCGAACAGGGCGCACGCCTGCCGGACTTCATCGAGTGGGAGTACGCCGCCGCTGCGGATGCCACGCGCGCCGACGCACGCGGCGACCGCCACTGGCGCCTGCGCCAGGTCAACGACGGCACGCCCAGCGCGCCCGACGCCGCGCCCGATGCCGCCGCGAACCTCTACGGCGTGCACGGCCTGCACGGCGCGTACTGGGAATGGACCGGCGATTTCTCCTCGCTGCTCGGCCAGGGCGACCGCCGCGGCCAGGACGACGGCGATGCGCTGCAGTTCTGCGGCGGCAGCGCGCTGGCGTTCAACGACGCGGCCGACTACGGCGTGGTCAAGCGCTTCGTCCTGCTGTCGGCCCTCCAGCCCGGGGCCACCCTGGGCAACCTCGGATTCCGCTGCGCAAGGAGCCAGCCATGAATATCCGCCCCGCTTTGCCGCCGCTCGGCCTGGCCCTGTGCCTGGCCCTCGGGCTTCACGCCGGACCGGCCGCCGCACAGCCAGCGTCCGCCAACGGCGTCGCCGCCGCGGCCCACGAACTTGCCGGCGACTCGGTGTACCACCTGCAGGCCGGCCTGGTCGACCAGCACGGCCAGCCGCTGCAATGGGCCGACCTGCGCGGCCGCCCGCAGCTGGTGTCGATGTTCTACGCCAACTGCCACCTGATGTGCCCGCTGATCCTCGAGAACGCCAAGGCGCTGCGGAAACAGCTGCCGGAAGCCGAACGCGGTCGCCTCGGCGTGGCGATGATCACCCTCGACCCGGCGCGCGACACACCCGCGGCATTGGCCGAGGTGGCGCGCAACCACCGCTCGCCGGCCGACTGGCGCTATCTTGTGCCTGCCAACGACGACGTGCGCGCGCTGGCCAGCGTGCTGGACGTGCGCTACCGCTTCCGCGAGGACGGCAGCATCAACCACACCAGCGTGCTGGTCCTGCTCGATGCCGAAGGCAGGCCGCTGGCCCGTTCCGAAGTCAAGGGCACCGCGCCCGATCCCGCTTTCCTCGCCCAGGTCCGCGCCGCGCTGGCCGCGGCCGACTGACCTGAAGCTCCCTCCATCCCCAACGCGAAACACCAGGAGTACCCCATGAACGCTACCCGTACCCTCGTCGCCCTCGCCCTGCTCGGCGCCGCCGGCATGGCCCAGGCCGCCGGCAACTGCACCGTCTCGCTCAAAGGCGACGACGCCATGAAGTTCGACCAGAAGGAAGCCACCGTCTCGGCAAGCTGCGCCACCATCACCGTCGAGCTGGCCCACACCGGCAAGATGGCCGCCAACGTGATGGGCCACAACGTGGTCATCTCCAAGACCGCCGACGTCGCCGGCATCGCCCGCGACGGCATGAAGGCCGGCGTGGCCGGTGCCTACGTCCCGGCGGGCGACGCCCGCGTGATCGCCCACACCAAGGTCATCGGTGGCGGCGAGTCGACCAGGATCACCTTCCCCGGCAAGGCCCTCGCCGCCGGCGGCGACTACACCTTCTTCTGCAGCTTCCCGGGCCACTCGGCCATGATGAAGGGCAAGCTGGTCGTCACCAAGTAAGGCCCAGCTCGGCAACACCTGTCCCGGCGCGCCGCCCGCGGCGCGCCGGACGCTCCACCGGCCGCATCGCGACCGGGAAGGAAAACCCCATGGAATTCCACGTGCGCATCGCCGGCCAGCCGGACCTCGGCGCGATCGAATCGCAGCTGTTCGGAATCGATCCGGCCGCCCTGGTCGACCACGACGCCGCCTCCGGCCTGCTGCGCATCTCCACCGTGGCGCACCCGCGGGAGCTGGCCGAGGCGATCGCCGCCTCCGGCTGTCACGTCACCGCGGCCGACATCGAACTGCAGCCCTCGGTCTGCTGCGGCGGCTGCAGCGGCTGAACCGCCGCGACCGTCGCCCCTCAGTCCCACTCCATCCGGAACCACGCCTGCAGCTCCTCGCCCGGCGCGAGCAAGCGCGGCATGAGGTTGAACGCATCCGGCGGGCCGGTCTGCGGCTCGACGCAGGTGGTGTGCGCAGGTTCGTCGTAGACCACCCAGTGGTCGCAAACCGAAGCCAGGCGCAGGCGCTGCCCGGCACGGTGCAGCACCACTTCGCGGGTGTTGAGGAAGCAGTCGTCCCACGGCCCCGGCGTCGGCGCCGACGTCGGCAACGTGGCGATGCCCTCGGCGTCGCGTGGATAGATCGCGGATGGATGGAACTCCAGGCGTTCCGGCTTGCGGAACCACGGATGCCAGCCCATCGCCACCGGCATCGGTTCGGCCACGGCCCGCAGCGACAGGCGCAGCGCCAGCCGGCCCGGGCCTTCGACTTCGACCCACTGCTGTGCGCGCCCGCCGAACGGCCAGCGCCAGTCCCGCGGCAGCTGCAGGCTCATCCCGATCGAACGCGCGTCGTGCGCGTCGACCTGCCACGGCATCCACATCGACACGCCATGGATCGCGTGCCCGCCCATGTTCGCCGGCACCTGCCACTGCCGTCCGCCGAATGCGAACCGGCCGTGGCGGATGCGCCCGACCCACGGCAGCATCGGATAGCAGCCCCAGGCGATCGCCGAGGGCCAGCCGTCGTCCGGACCGACCAGCTGCGCCACCCCGTCCTTGTGGATCTGCGCGATGCGCCCGCCGGCCCGCGGGGCGACCCCCACCTGCAGGTCGCCCTCGCCGATGCGCAGCAGCGGTCCCGGCGCCAACGGCGCCTGCGGGTCGGGCCCAGGCCCGCCGGGGTCAGACGCCATAGGGATCGATCGGGACGATCCGGCCCTGGGCATCGTGCTGCAGTTCGGCGCACTTGATCGAGCGCAGGTGGGTGACGCCGCCGGACAGCAGGGAGTCGTGGTAGAACAGGTACCAGCGTCCGTCGACCTCGCAGATCGAATGGTGCGTGGTCCAGCCGACCACCGGCCGCAGCACGTGGCCCTGGTAGGTGAACGGACCGTAGGGGTTGTCGCCGGTCGCGTAGCACAGCAGGTGCGTATTGCCGGTGGAATACGACAGGTAGTAGCGGCCGCCGTACTTGTGCAGCCACGGGCCCTCGAAGTAGCGGCGCTCGTGGTCGTTGGCGCGCAGCGGCTGGCCGTGCTCGTCGAGGATCAGCACCTCGCGGGTCGGCTCGGCCAGTTCCTTCATGTCCGCGCCCAGGCGTCCGATGCGCGGACCCAGCGCCGGCACGTCGCCGACCGGTTCCTCGTTGGCGTCGTCGTAGGCGTTGTCGCGGTACTTCTGCAGCTGACCGCCCCAGATGCCGCCGAACAGCAGGTAGTGCTCGCCGTCGTCGTCGCGGAACACCGCCGGGTCGATCGAGTAGGTGCCCGCGATCGGTTCGGGCTCGGGCCTGAACGGACCGGCCGGGTGGTCGCCCACCGCCACGCCGATGCGGAACAGGCCATCCGGCGCCTTGGCCGGGAAGTAGAGGTAGTAGCGGCCGTCCTTCTGCGCCGCGTCCGGCGCCCACATCTGCCGTTCCGCCCACGGCACCTCGCTCACGTGCAGGGCCAGGCCGCAGTCGGTGGCCGGCCCCTGCGGCGACTCCAGCGCGATGACGTGGTAGTCCTCCATGCAGAAGTGGTCGCCGTTGTCGTTGAAGGCCACGCCGCCTTCGATGTCGTGCGAGCAGTACACGTACAGCTTGCCGTCGAACACGTGCGCCGACGGGTCGGCGGTGTAGATGTGGGTCACGAGCGGCTGGGAGATCGCCCGCTCGGCCAGCTCCTTCAGGTCGTCGCCCAGGGCCGGCTCTTGGGTGCGGGAATGTTCTGCCATTGCTGGATCAGCTCCTCTTGGTTCAGGCCGCGGCGCCGGCCGGGGCACGGCGCTCGCGCAGGTCGCGCTCGATGCGCGACTCCATGGGCTTGTTGATTTCGTAGAAGAACAGCAGCGCGCAGCAGACCAGGAACGGCAGGCCGCTGTAGATGCTGACCGACATGCGGATGCCGTCGACCGCGGCGGCCGACTGCGATTCGGCGCCGGCCTGGTAGCCGTAGTAGGCGAGGATGCCGGCAACCAGCGCGCCGCCGATGCTCAGGCCCAGCTTCAGGCCGCAGAGCATCGCCGAGAAGATGATCGCGGTGGCCCGGCGGTTGTTCTTCCACTCCGAGTAGTCGGCCACGTCGGCGATCATCGCCCACAGCAGCGGGATGGTGATGCCGTAGAAGAAGCCGTGCAGGATCTGCGACAGGAACACGATCCCGATCGCATCCGGCGGGTAGACGTAGAAGCCGAGCAGGAACAGCGTGGACACGAACAGCGCCACGCCGAACACGTCGCGCTTGCCGAAGCGGTCCGCCAGCTTCCTGGAGAAGCCGATGCCCACGATCATGAAGATGATGCCGCCGGCGTTGAACAGGCTAAAGACCGAGGTCGCCGGATCCTCGGGCCAGTGGAACGAGGTCAGCCCCATCCCGGTCAGCATGGCGTTGAGCCCGTCGATGAAGCGGATGAAGCCGATGTCGACCAGGAACGCGCCCAGCGCGGCCTCGTCCAGGTAGTACTCGAAGTAGTAGACGTAGGTGCCGCCCTTCAGCGCCAGGGTGGTGAACACCAGGATGGTCAGCAGCAGCATCACCAGCCACGGCCGGTTGCGGGCCAGGTCGGCGATGTCCTGGCCGATGCTGGACTTCTGCTCCGGCGCCGGCACCACCCGCTCGCGGGTGGTGAAGAAGGTCAGCAGCAGGAACACGGTGCCGACCGCGGCGAACAGCAGCATCGCGTTCTGGAAGCCCTGCACCTTGTCGCCGTCGCCGAGGATCAGCACCAGCGGCAGCAGCACCGACTGCACCATCAGCTGGGCGATCATCACCGCCACGAAGCGGTAGGCCGACAGGCTGTTGCGTTGGCCCATGTTGCCGGTGAGCACGCCGCTGAGCGCCGCGTACGGCAGGTTGTTGGCCGCGTACACCAGCACCAGCAGGGTGTAGGTTGCCGCGGCGTAGATGACCTTGCCCTGCGGGCCCAGGTCGGGGGTGCTGAACGCCAGCAGCGACAGCACGCCGAACGGCACCGCGGTCCACAGGATCCATGGCCGGAACTTGCCCCAGCGCGAATGGGTGCGGTCGGCGAGCACCGCCACCAGCGGGGTGAACACGAAGGCGCCGACCAGGCCGACCACGAAGATGATGGTCGCCGCGGTGCCGGCCGGGATGCCGAACACATCGGTGTAGAAGAAGGCCAGGAAGGTGATCAGCGTCTGGAAGATCAGGTTCGCCGCCAGGTCGCCCAGGCTGTAGCCCACCTTTTCGGTGACGCTGAGGATTTCCGAGTGTCTGGTCATGCTGATTCCGGCCGTTGTTGCAGATTTTCCGGCGCCGGTGCCAGCGCCCCCCGTAGAAGCGTGGCCCGCCCCGCTGACGCCGGGCGGGCCACGTTCCGTTTCTTGCTAGCTACCGCGTTGCACTCAGAACGTACCGCGGATACCGAGGGTGATGGTACGGCCTGGCTCGTAGTAGGTGCGGCCCATGTTCTCGCCGAAGTACGCGACCAGCGGCTTGTTCTGCAGATTGGTGGCGCTCAGCGTGATCTGCGGGCTGGTGGGCAGGTTGGCGAGGGTGTAGCTGGCCGACAGGTCGAGCTGGCCACGGTCCTCGAAGAAGCTCTCCACCCACGGCAGGCTGCTGCGGCCGACGTTGATCGGCGCGCCCTCCGCCCAGTTGTACGACAGGCGCACCTGGGCCACCTTGCCCTCCCAGTACGCGGTGGCGTTCCACATCTTGGGCGAGACGCCGAAGATGTTGCCGGCCAGCGCGGTCGAGTCGCGACCGATGGTGGTGACGTTGAGCTTGGTGTAGTTGGCCATGAAGCCCAGGCCGTTGAACACGAAGTCCAGCGGCTGCACCCAGATCGTTTCCCAGCCACGCACGTTCAGCGCCGCGTCGGCGTTGACCTGCTGGGTCACGGCCACGGTGAATGCGTCGTAGCCGCCGATGGCGTTGTCGACCACCGACTGCTGCTGGGCGTTCAGCGAGGCGTAGGGGATGCCCAGCTCGGCCAGCGTCTTGCGGGTGCTGCCCTGGAAGGTATAGCCCTGCACGCGCTTGTTGAAGAAGGTCACGCCGACGAAGCCTTCGTCGCCGGTGTACCACTCGCCGCCGATGTCGAAGTTGGTCGAGATGTACGGCGCCAGTTCCGGGTTGCCCTGGGTGGCGGTGTCGATGCCCGAACCGCCCAGGGTGGTGCCCGGCAGCATCGAGCCCGGAGCCGGGCGGGTCATCGTCTTCGAGGCCGACATGCGCAGGACCACGTCCTCGGCGACATCCCATGCTGCGCTGAACGACGGCAGCCACTCGCCGTACGAGCCTTCGATCGTCTGCCACTGGCGCACGCCGTTGAGGGTGACCGGGCCGGACAGGGTGTGGTCGGTGGTGGCGTAACGCACGCCGGCGTTGACGCGCAGCTCGCGACCCCAGACATCGGAAGCGGTGTTGACTTCGACGTAGGCGGCCTTGGTGGTTTCGTCGATGCTGCCGGTCTGCTGGTTGATCGCGCCGGTGTTCACTTCGGGCGCGGTGCTGGCGAAGTTGGCGAAATCGGTGGCGGCCATGAACGAACCCCAGTCGACCCCGATGAAGCCCGGGCCGCGCACCAGGAACTGGCTCAGCTCTGCGTTGGAGATGTTCGCGTAGACGTTGGTGCGCCACGCGGCGCCGTTGTCGAACGCCTGGATGCGGCGGAAGTTGGTGTCGGTGGACACGCCGACCCGGACGTTGTTGCTGTCGTCGCCGAGCTGCAGGTCGGCGCGCAGGTTCGAGGTCTTGGTCAGGCGCTTTTCGTTCTGCAGGCGGATGTCGTTGAAGGTCCAGCCCGCATTCGGGTCGTTCAGGTCGACGTCGCCGCTAGTGTAGGTCGGGAAGCCGTTGTGGTTGGTGTAGTCGGCCACGAAGTACGGCGAGTTGACCATGACGGTCGGCATCACGCGGCGCATCCAGCTGCGGCTGATGCCGCCGACCACGTCCAGCTTGATGTTGCCGTCGTCGCCGAACCAGAAGGTCGCGCCCGGGTTGATCTGCCAGTAGTCGACGCTCTCGGTGTACGGACGGTACTGCAGGAAGGCCTGCGCGCCGGCGAAGGTCGCGTCGGTCACGACGTTGTTGCCGTCGACCTGCATGTCCAGCGGGACCATGCCGGTGGGCGAGCTGAAGTTGCGGCCCAGCAGGTCCATGTCCATGCGCTTGGTGTTGCGCTGCGCCTGGGTGTACAGGCCGTCGACCCACACGTGGATGTCGTCGGTGGGACGCCACTCGACCGAACCCAGGAAGGAGTCGCGGTCGCGGGTACCGGAGATGTTGGCCGGGCGGCCCAGCGCCGGGATCAGCGCGTTGTTGATCTGCTGCATGGTCAGGCCCGGGTTGTGGGCCAGCAGCCATGCCGAGTCGATCGTCTCGCCCGGGGTCAGGCCGGCGGCGACCATCGCCGCCGAAGCGCCGGCGTTCTGCGCCGCGGTGGGCACGCTGGGCCAGATGCCCCAGCGGTTGGTGCCGACGTCCGGGCCGCAGATGCCGCCGCACTGGGCCGCGGTCAGCGCCGGGGTGGTCCAGTTGTCGCTGCCGCCGTCTTCCCAGCCCTTGACGCCCATCTTGTTGCGGATGGAGGTCACGCCGGCGAGCACGCCGAAGGTGCCTTCGTCGTTGGTCCAGCTGCCGATCAGGGTGCCCTGCGGCGAGGTCTTGCCCGCGGTGCTGTTGTGCGCGCCCTGCAGCGAGTAGGTCAGGTGCGTGCCCGGGTTGTCGAAGGCATGCGCGTTGGTCATGTCGACCAGGCCGGCGGCGCCGCCTTCCGGCAGGCTGGCCTTCGGCGACTTGTAGACGCTGACCTTGTTGAAGAATTCGCTCGGGAACAGGCTCAGGTCCGTTTCCCGGTTCTGGTTGGCGTTGTCGTAGGAGATCGACGCCGTGGCGACGCTGTTGCCGTTGATCGTGGTCTTGGTGAAGCTGTCGCCCAGGCCGCGGATCGCGATCCGCTGGCCTTCGCCGTTGAGTTCGCGGCTGATCTGGATGCCCGGCACGCGCGCCAGCGACTCGGCGATGTTGACGTCCGGGAACTTGCCGATGTCTTCGGAGAAGATCGCGTCGACGAAGCCGGTGGCATCGCGCTTGGCTTCGGTCGAGTACTGCAGGCTGCGGCGGAAGCCGCGGACCGTGACCTGGTCGAGGTCGGTGGCCTGGACGGCCTGGGGCTCCTGCCCCGACGGCGCCGGCGAAGCCGCGTCCTGGGCGATGGCGACCGGCGCGGCAGCGCCGAAGATGGCCGCACCGAGCGCGACCGAAAGCGTGTTCCTTGCGAGATACCTGTGCACCGTACTCCCCTCCCGTTTCTGGTGTTGCGTTGGCTTCGTTGAATGGTTTTCGCCACCGCTTGGTCGGCGGGGGCCCGGGTCGTCCACATCCCTGCAGGGCCGGCCGGAAGGCTCCTAAACCGGGGCCTGCGGACGCCGCGCCGATGGTAGCGCTACCATTCCAATAGCCGCACGCTGCACAGCAGCATGCCCCCCGGCCATCAGGAAGCAGCGGCGGGGATGATGCGTCGCATCATGTTTTTATGGGGGATTCCGCGAACCGGGCGGAGGCGGCACGCGGCTGGGCGCGGCCGGGGAAGCTGTGATAATGATAGCGCTATCAGAAGATGCCGGCCCTGGCCGGGCCCTGGGAGGGGCGTATTCATGCGTAACGGGACACACCGCGGGCCGCGGGCCGGGGTGGCGGCGTGAGCGCGCAGGCGACGGCTCCGGCGGCGGCGACGCCGGTGGGCCGCTTCCGCTGGCGGGTCTGCGCCATGCTGCTGGCGGCGACCACGATCAACTACATCGACCGCCAGGTGCTGGGCGTGCTGGCGCCGTTCCTGCAGGACGAGATCGGCTGGAACGAGATCCAGTACGGCTACATCGTCATGGCCTTCCAGGCCGCCTACGCGATCGGCCTGCTCTGCGCCGGCGCGGTGATCGACCGCTTCGGCACCCGCATCGGCTACGCCCTGGCGATCGGCATCTGGTCGCTGGCGGCGATGGGCCATGCGCTGGCCGCCAGCGTGCTCGGCTTCGTCATCGCCCGCTTCGCCCTGGGACTGGGCGAGGCCGGCAACTTCCCGGCCGCGGTCAAGACCGTGGCCGAATGGTTCCCGAAGCGCGAGCGCGCGTTCGCGGTGGGCATCTTCAACGCCGGCTCCAACATCGGCGCGATCGCCGCGCCGCTGATCGTGCCGGTGGTCGCCGCGGCCTGGGGCTGGCAGGCCGCGTTCCTGTGCACCGGCGCGCTCAGCGCGACCTGGCTGGCGCTGTGGCTGGCGCGCTACCGCACGCCCGAGCAGCAGCCGCGGCTGTCGCCGGCCGAGCTGGCGCACATCCGCTCCGATCCGCCGGAATCGACGGTGAAGGTGCCGTGGCTGCAGCTGCTGCGCCACCGCCAGGCCTGGTCGTTCGTGGCCGCCAAGTTCATCACCGACCCGGTGTGGTGGCTGTTCCTGTTCTGGCTCGGCAAGTTCCTGGCCTCCGAATACGACCTGTCGCTGGCGCGCATCGGCCCGCCGATCATCGTCGTCTACCTGATGGCCGACGTCGGCAGCATCGCCGGCGGCTGGCTGGCCGGGCGCTTCGTGCGCCTGGGCTGGAGCATGAACCGCGCGCGCAAGGGCGCGATGCTGGTGTGCGCGCTATGCGTGGTGCCGGTGGTGTTCGCCACCCGGATCGACAACCTGTGGGCGGCGGTGGGTCTGATCGGCCTGGCCATGGCCGGGCACCAGGGCTGGTCGGCCAACGTGCTGACCCTGCCTTCGGACATGTTCCCGCGGCAGACCGTGGCCTCGGTGGTCGGCATCGGCGGCTTCGCCGGCGCGGTCGGCGGCATGGCGATGTCGTACTTCACCGGCAGCCAGCTGCAGGCCACCGGCAGCTACACGACCATCTTCCTGATCGCCGGCTCGGCCTACCTGTTCGCGCTGCTGTGCGTGCACCTGCTGGCGCCGCGGCTGCAGCCGGCACCGCTCGACGTGCCGCGGCCGCAGACCTGAGCCGCGATCCCGTCCCGCGCGGGCCGCGCGCCACCGCCGCGGCCCGCCTGCCCCGAGGAAACGCATGACCCGGCCATCCCTGTTCCTCCTGCTCCTCGCCACCGCGCTGTCCCTGCCCGGCCCTGCCGCCGCCGGGAACGACGCCTGCGCCCGTCCGGCGACGGTTTGCGAAACGCCCGTCGCCGGCAGCCTCGCCCTGGTCGATCGCGGCCGGCCGCTGCCGGTGCTGGTCGACGAAGCCGACTTCTCCGCGGTGCATCGCGCCGCCGAGGCCTTCCGCGCCGACCTGGCCGCGGTCGCGGGGCAACCGCCGGCGGACGCGCCGTCGCCGCGCATGGCGGTCATCGCCGGCACCCTCGGCCGCAGCGCACGCATCGACCGCATCGTGCGCGACAAGGGCATCGACACCTCCGGCGTGGCCGGGACCTGGGAGGCCTACCTGCTGAAGGTGGTCGAGCATCCGGAGCCTGGCATCGACCGCGCCCTGCTGGTGGCCGGCGCCGACCGTCGCGGAACCGCCTTCGGCCTGTACGAGCTGTCGCGCCGGATCGGCGTGTCGCCGTGGACCTGGTGGGCCGACGTGCCGCCGCCGCGCAAGGCCAGCCTGCACGTGGCGCCGGGCCGCTTCGTCGACGCGCCGAAGGTGAGGTACCGCGGCATCTTCATCAACGACGAGGACCCGGCGCTGGGTGGCTGGAGCAAGGCCACCTTCGGCGGCACCAACCACCGCTTCTACGAGCGCGTGTTCCAGCTGATCCTGCGCCACAAGGCCAACTACCTGTGGCCGGCGATGTGGCAGCCGCGCGCGTTCTACGCCGACGATGCGCGCAACGCCGAGCTCGCCGACGAGTACGGCGTGGTCATCGCCACCACCCACCACGAGCCGATGATGCGCGCCCACGACGAGTGGTCGCGCGAGGGCAAGGGCCCCTGGGACTACACCCGCAACGCGCAGGCGCTGCAGGCGTTCTGGCGCGGCGGCATCGAGCGCCTGCAGGGCCGCGAGGCGGTGGTCACCCTGGGCATGCGCGGCGACGGCGACGAGGCCATGACCGAGGGCACCGCCACCGCGCTGCTGGAGCGCATCGTCGCCGACCAGCGGCGGATCATCGCCGAGGTCACCGGCCGGCCCGCCGCGGAAACCCCGCAGGTGTGGGCGCTGTACAAGGAGGTGCAGGACTACTACGACGCCGGCATGCGCGTGCCGGACGACGTCACCCTGCTGTTCGCCGACGACAACTGGGGCAACATCCGCCGCCTGCCCGACCCGGCCAGCCGCCGCGCCGGCGGCTACGGCGTGTACTACCACTTCGACTACGTCGGCGGGCCGCGCAACTACAAGTGGCTCAACACCACCCAGGTCGAGCGCGCCTGGGAGCAGATGCGCCTGGCCTGGGCGCACGGGGTGGAGCGGCTGTGGATCGTCAACGTCGGCGACATCAAGCCGATGGAACTGCCGATCAGCGCCTTCCTCGACCAGGCCTGGGACCCGGACGCGGCCGACCTGGCCTGGATCGCCCGCTATCCGGCCGCCTGGGCCGCCGAGCAGTTCGGCCCGGAGCACGCCGCGGAGATCGGCCAGATCCTGACCCGCTACACGCAGTACAACGCACGCCGCAAGCCGGAGCTGATCGACACGGACACCTGGAGCCTGGTCCACGAGAACGAGGCCGACCGCGTGCTTGCCGGATGGGACGCGCTGGTCGCGCGCACCCTCGAACTGGCGAAGAAGATCCCGCCCAGCCACCGCGACGCCTGGTACCAGCTGGTCGAATACCCGGTGCTGGCCAGCGCCAACCTCAACCACCTGTACGTCGCGGTCGGCCGCAACCGCCTGTACGCGGCGCAGGGCCGCGCCTCGGCCAACGCCTGGGGGGAGCGGGCGCGCGAGCTGTTCACCCGCGATGCCGAACTGCAGCGCGTGTACGAGCAGGAGATCGCCGGCGGCAAGTGGGTCCACATGATGTCGCAGCCACGCATCGGCTATACCCACTGGCAGTCGCCGGAACGCAACGTCCTGCCCGCCCTGGCCACGGTCGACGTGCCGGAGAAGGGCATCACCGGCGTGGCCATCGAGGGCGATCCGCGGCGCTGGCCGTATCCGCTGCACGGCGCCCGTCTGCCGGTGCTGGACCCGGTCGGGGCGCCGACCCGTTCGATCGTGGTGTTCAACGGCGGCCGCCAGCCGGTCGCGTTTACCGCCAGCAGCCGCACGCCGTGGCTGAAGGTCTCGCCGGCTTCCGGCGAGGTCGCCGACGCGCAGCCGCTGACGCTGGAAGTGGACTGGGACGCGCTGCCGGAAGGCGAGCACGAAGGCCAGGTCTACATCCGCGGCCGGGACTGGACCGAGGCGACGGTCACCGTGCCGGTGCACAAGCCCCCGGCGCACCGCGGCGTGCGCGGCTTCGTCGAAGGCAATGGCGTGGTCGCGATCGAGGCCCAGCATTACGGCCGCGCGGTACCGCCGGCCGGTGGCCAATGGCAGGTGATCCCGAACCTGGGCCGCACCCTGTCCGGCGTTACCGTGTGGCCGGCCACCGGCGAACCGGCGACGCCCGGCGGCGATGGCGCGCGCCTGGAATATCCGCTGGTCATGGACCACGACGGCGAGGTCGAGGTGCGCATGGTCATGGCGCCCACCCTCGACATCCGCCACCGCGGCGGCCTGCGCTACGCCGTCTCGATCGGCGACGAGGCCCCGCAGCTGGTGAACGTGCGCCTGGACCCCACTCCCGGCGACCGCGATTTCCGCGCCTGGGAAGCGGCGGTCATCGACAACTCGCATGCGGCCAGCTCGCGCCACCGCGTCCGCGCCGGCGCCAACACCCTCAAGCTGTGGCTGGTCGATCCGGGCCTGGTGTTCCAGCGCGTCGAAGTGCTGCGCCGGCCATGGCCGCCCACCACCCTCGGCCCGCCGGAAAGCGCGCGCCGCTGACGACATTCCCGCCTACGCGATACCGGATCCCCCATGAGCGCCACCGTCCGCCCCCTGCACCTGCACGAAGACCGCCTGTTTCCGGCCGACCCGGCGCAGCGCGGCATCGCCCGCCGCCTGTACGCGCAGGTCGCCGCGCTGCCGATCGTCAGCCCGCACGGCCACACCGACCCGGCCTGGTTCGCCGGCAACGCCAACTTCGCCAACGCCACCGAACTGCTGCTGGTGCCGGACCACTACGTGTTCCGCATGCTCTACAGCCAGGGCATCGACCTGGACGCGCTGGGCATCCCCCGCGTCGACGGCAGCCGCGCGGCGGTGGATCCGCGCGAGGCCTGGCGGCTGTTCGCGCGCAACTTCCACCTGTTCCGTGGCACGCCCTCGTCGCTGTGGCTCAACCACGTGTTCCACGAGGTGTTCGGCCTGCGCGTGCGCCTGGACGCCGGCACCGCCGACCACTACTACGACACCATCACCGCGGCGCTGCAGACCGATGCCTTCCGCCCGCGCGCCCTGTTCGAGCGCTTCGGCATCGAGGTCATCGCCACCACCGAAGGCCCGCTGGACCCGCTGGCCCACCACCAGGCGATCCGCGACAGCGGCTGGAGCGGCAGGGTGGTCACCGCCTACCGCCCGGACGAGGTGGTCGATCCGGAACACGAGGCCTTCGCCGGCGCACTGCAGCGTTTCGGTGAGATCGCCGGCGAGGACGTGCTCAGCTGGGACGGCTACCTGCGCGCGCACCGCAACCGCCGCGGGTTCTTCAAGTCGATGGGCGCCACCTCCACCGACCACGGCCACGAAAGCGCGCTGACCGCCGACCTGTCGCGTGCCGAGGCCGAACGCCTGTTCGCGAAGATCCTCAAGGGCGGCTTCAGCGCGCAGGAAGCGGCGCTGTTCCGCGGCCAGGTGCTGACCGAGATGGCGGCGATGAGCCTGGACGACGGCCTGGTGATGCAGCTGCACCCGGGCTGCCATCGCAACCACAACCCGCGGCTGTTCGCGCGCCATGGCCGCAACGTCGGCGCCGACCTGCCGCTGCCGACCGAGTACGTGCACGCGCTCAAGCCGCTGCTGGACCGCTTCGGCAACGAGCCGGGCTTCCGCTTCATACTGTTCACCCTCGACGAGAGCACCTACTCGCGCGAGCTGGGCCCGATGGCCGGTCACTACCCGTGCCTGTTCCTCGGCCCGGCCTGGTGGTTCCACGACGCGCCGGAAGGCATGTGGCGCTTCCGCGAGCAGACCCTGAGCACCGCCGGCTTCTACAACACCGTCGGCTTCAACGACGACACCCGCGCCTTCCTGTCGATCCCCGCGCGCCACGACGTGGCCCGGCGCATCGACTGCGCGGTGCTGGCGAAGCTCGTCGCCGAACACCGCATGGAAGAGGACGAAGCCGCGGAAGTCGCGGTCGACCTCGCCTACCACCTGCCCAAGCGCGCCTACAAGCTGTAACCCCGCGGGCGCATCCCGCGCCCGCCGCCGTGGAGTTGCCTGCATGACGACCGAGACCCTGCCGCGCCCGCGGCATCGCCCGCGCCGCCTCGCCGCGCTCCTGCTTGGCCTGGCGGTCCTGGCCGCTGGCCTGCCGGTGGCGGCCACCGAACCGGCGCCGCGCGAACGCATCCGCCTCGACCAGGGCTGGCGCTTCCATCGCGGCGATCCGCCGGGCGTGGAAGGACGCCTGGACTACGACGTCCGCCCGCAGGTCGAAGCCAGCGCCGACGGCAGGGTGGCCGACGCACGCCCGGACGAAGCGGTGCGGGTGCAGGCCGACCGGCCCGTGCTCAAGCCGTGGATCCTGCCCACCGCCAACCGCTTCATCCGCGATCTGGCGGCACGCCACGAGCGACCCGCCACGCCGCCGCAGGTGGGCGACATCCCGTTCCTGCAGCCCGGTTACGACGACAGCGGCTGGGAAACCGTCACCCTGCCGCACGACTGGGCCATCGCCGGCCCCTTCATCGCCGAGGGCCCTTACGGCGGCATGGGCCGGCTGCCGAGCTGGGGCGTGGGCTGGTACCGGCGCGACCTCGACATTCCCGCCAGCCAGCGCGGGCGCCGCGTGTACCTGGACATCGACGGCGCCATGTCCTACGCCACGGTCTGGCTCAACGGCCAGCTGGTCGGCGGCTGGCCCTATGGCTACAACAGCTGGCGCGTGGACCTCACCCCGTACGTGGAAGCCGGCGGGCGCAACACCCTGGCGATCCGCCTGGACAACCCGCCGGAGTCGGCCCGCTGGTATCCCGGCGGCGGCCTCTACCGCGACGTGTGGCTGGTGACCACCCCGCCGGTGCACGTGGCGCAGTGGGGCACCACCGTCACCACGCCGGAAGTGTCGGCCGAAGCGGCGGAAGTGCGGCTGTGCGTGGAAGTCGACAACACCAGCGACGCACTGCTGCGCGTGCAGGTGGAAAGCGAGCTGTTCGCGCTGGGTGCCGATGGCAGGCCGACGGGCAAAGCGGTCGCCCGCTTCGCGCCCGCGTCGCTGGAGATCGACGCCGGCGGCACCGGCACCACCCGCGCCAGCGCGCGCATAGCCCGCCCGCGGCTGTGGGGCCCGCCGCCCAGGCAGCAGCCGCACCGCTACGTCGCCGCCACCACCGTGCGCCAGGACGGCCGCGTGCTGGACCGTTACGAAACCCGCTTCGGCATCCGCCGCCTGGAGTTCGACCCGGACCGGGGCGTGGTGGTCAACGGCGAGCACATCCCGCTGCGCGGGGTGAACCAGCACCACGACCTCGGCGCGCTGGGCGCGGCCTTCAACCGGCGCGCGGCGCAACGCCAGCTGGAGATCCTGCGCGGCATGGGCGTCAACGCCATCCGCCTGGCGCACAACCCGCCCGATCCGCGGCTGCTCGAACTCACCGACGCGATGGGCTTCCTGGTCATCGGCGAGATCTTCGATTCCTGGGAAAAGAAGAAGACGCCGCTGGACTTCCACCTGGTCTTCCCCGAGTGGCACGAGGCCGACCTGCGCGCGATGCTGCGCCGCGACCGCAACCATCCCTCGATCTTCCTGTGGAGCGTGGGCAACGAGGTCGGCGAGCAGTACGACGGCGAGGCCGGCGCCGCCCTCGCCCGGCGGCTGGTACGGATCGCCCGCGAGGAAGATCCCACCCGCCCCACCACCGCATCGATGAACTGGGCCAAGGCGGACATGCCCTTCCCCACCGCGTTCGACGTGGTCAACCTCAACTACCAGGGCGAGGGCATCCGCCAGGAGCCGGAGTTCGAGGGCACCGAACGCATCCGTACCCCGCCTTCCTATCCCGCCTTCCGCGCCACCTTCCCCGACAAGGTGATCTTCGGCAGCGAAACCGCCTCGGCCGCCAGCAGCCGCGGCATCTACCTGTTCCCGGTGACGCCGAAGCAGAGCGCGCCGATCCGCGACGGCAGCGGCGGCGACTCGCGCCTGCGCCAGGTCAGCGCGTACGAACTGCACGCGGTGGACTTCGGGGCCAGCGCCGACAAGGTGTTCGCCACGCTGGACCGGCATCCCTACGTGGCCGGCGAGTTCGTCTGGAACGGCTTCGACTACCTGGGCGAACCGACGCCGTACTACGAGGCGCGCAGCTCCTACACCGGCATCATCGACCTGGCCGGCTTCCCCAAGGACCGCTACTTCCTCTACCAGTCGCGCTGGCGGCCCGACCTGCCGATGGTGCACGTGCTGCCGCACTGGACCTGGCCGGGCCGCGAAGGCCAGGTCACGCCGGTACACGTGTTCACCTCCGGCGACGAGGCCGAGCTGTTCGTCAACGGCGTCTCGCAGGGGCGGAAGAAGAAGGGCCAGTACGAGTACCGGCTGCGCTGGGACGAGGTGGTCTACCAGCCCGGCGAACTGCGCGTGCAGGCCTGGCGCGACGGCAGGCCGTGGGCGGAAACCCGCGTCGAAACCGCCGGCGCGCCCGCGCGGCTGGCGCTGCAAGCGGACCGCGCGCGCATCGCCGGCGACGGCCGCGACCTGGCCTTCGTCACCGTGCGCGTGCTCGACGCCGCAGGCCGCCTGGTGCCAACCGCGGACGACGCGATCGAGTTCCAGGTCGAAGGCCCGGGCGTGCTGGTGGCCACCGACAACGGCGATCCCAGCGACCTGGTCGCCTTCCCCTCGCCGCGCCGCCAGGCCTTTTCCGGCCTGGCGCTGGCGATCGTCCGCGGCATCGACGGCCAGCCCGGGCAGGTCACCCTGCACGCCCGGTCCGGGACGCTGCAGGGCGCCCGCGTCACCATCACCACCACGCCGGCCGAGGCCGTGCCCTGAGGAGCGAACCATGCGCATCCCGATCCTGACCCTGGTCGCCGGCCTGGCCATGGCCGCCACGCCCGCCGGGCGCGCGGCGCCTCCGCCGGCCACGCTGAAGGCCGCCTTCGCCGAGCACTTCCTGCTCGGTACCGCGGTCAACGACGACATCGTCTCCGGTCGCGACGCGCGGGCGCAGGCGCTGGTGCCGCTGCACTTCAACGCGATCACCGCCGAGAACGTGATGAAGGCCGAGGTGGTCAACCCGGAACCGGGCGTCTACGACTTCGCCGCCGCCGACGCCTTCGTCGAATTCGGCGGGAAACACGGCATGTTCATCGTCGGCCACACCCTGGTCTGGCACAACCAGACCCCGGACTGGTTCTTCCAGCGCGAGGACGGCACGCCGGTCGGCCGCGAGGCGCTGGTGGAGCGCATGCGCGGGTACATCGAACAGGTGGCCGGGCGCTACGCCGGGCGCGTGCACGCCTGGGACGTGGTCAACGAGCAGATCGGCGAGGACGGCCGGTACCGGCCGACGAAGTGGGTCGAGGGCATCGGCGACGGCGACGAACTGCTCCGCCTGGCTTTCACCTTCGCCGCCCGTTACGCGCCGGATGCCGAGCTGTACTACAACGACTTCAACGCCTGGCGCCCGGAGAAGCGCGACGGCATCGTGCGCATGGTGAAGATGCTGCAGGCCCACGGCATCCGCATCGACGGCATCGGCATCCAGGGCCACTGGGGCCTGGACTATCCGTCCACCGCCGACATCGAGGCGGCGATCGACGCCTACGCCGCGCTGGGCCTGAAGGTGATGATCACCGAACTGGACGTGGACGTGCTGCCGCTGACGAAGGAGGGGCAGATCATCGGGCAGGGCATGATGCACCCGCAGTTCCAGCTGCCGGAATTCAAGCGCTTCCTCGACCCGTACCGCGACGGCCTGCCCGACGAGGTGCAGCAGCAGCTGGCCGCGCGTTACGCCGAGCTGTTCCGCGTGTTCCGCGACCGCAGCGACAAGCTGCACCGGGTCAGCGTCTGGGGCGTGCACGATGCGATGTCGTGGAAGAACGGCTATCCCATCCCCAACCGCACCAACTACCCGCTGCTGTTCGACCGCCAGTACCAGCCCAAGCCGGCGCTGCGCGCCGTACTCGACGTCGCCGCCGGCAGGGACTGAGCTTCCGGTCGCCGTCCGCGTCGCCTCCCTGATCGCGAAGCTGCCCCTTTAGAGCGGGGCTTGCCCCGCTGCTCTTGCGGTTCGCGGGTCTACCGGCCCGGGGAGCGGGGCAGGCCCCGCTCTACAGGGGTTGCTCCGTCCCGGCGGCGAGGGCGAACAGTCCCGCCGACAGCAGCCACATCCCGACCCAGAACGCGGTCAGCACCGCCTCCAGCGGCCGCCCGACCATCAATGCCAGCAGCACGGTCAGCCCCTGCGCCACCGCCGTGGCGACCATGACCCGCGCCAGCCCGCAGGCGCCGAACCTGGCCAACAGCGCCCCGCCCACCGCCACCAGCAGCACCACCGCGTGCGCCAGGTTCGCAGGATTGCCCTCGTCGCCGATCAGGCCCACCGCCAGGTTCACCCACACCAGCAGGAACCCGGCCAGGATCGCCACCGCCGCGCCGGCGCGGTAGGCCCAGTGCCGTCCCAGGCGCACCGCGACCTCGAAGCCGCCGCAGGCCACGGCCAGCATCGCGCCGAACACCAGGAAATCGAGCGCGCCCCAGTCGAACTCGCGGGTGAAACGCATCGCCACCCAGGGCAGCGCCAGCAGTCCCGCCGCACCACCCCACATCAAGAACCGCCACCAGGAACCCGTTCCTCTCCCGCGATTGCCGGCCGCTGCCGCCATGTGCCTTCTCCTTCGTCGTGTCATGGACCGCGCCGTGGGGCCCAACGGTACCGCCGCGCAAGCGTGGCCGCGTTCTGTGTGCTGGATATGAAGCGGAGGCGAAGCCGGTGCGGTCGTCCGGACCACGGGTGGCGGCTAGACTGTCGCCACGCGGGAGGTGGCGATGGCGCAGGTACTGCTGGTCGAGGACGAAGGCGCGATCGCGCAGGCGGTCGAGTTCGCGCTGCGCGCCGACGGCCTGGACACCGTGCACGCCCTGGCCGGCCAGCAGGCGCTGTCGCTGGCGGCCACCCGGCACTTCGACCTGGCCATCCTCGACGTCGGCCTGCCGGACATGGACGGCTACGCCCTGTGCCGGCAGCTGCGGCGGCAGCACGACCTGCCGGTGATCTTCCTGACCGCGCGCGGCTCGGAGCCGGAGCGGGTGTTCGGGCTGGAGCTGGGCGCGGACGACTACGTGACCAAGCCGTTCTCGCCGCGCGAACTGGTGGCGCGGGTGCACGCGGTGCTGCGTCGCGCCGGCGGCGGCGGCGGCGCCTCCGGCGGCGCGTTCCGCCACGACGTCGCCGGCCACCGCGTGTTCTACCGCGGCCAGGCGCTGGAACTCACCCGCTACGAATACGCCCTGCTCGCCGCGCTGCTGGCGCGGCCCGGCGCGATCCTGACCCGCGCCCAGCTGATGGACCGGGTCTGGGGCGCGGACAGCAACAGCTCCGACCGCACCATCGACACCCACATCAAGACCCTGCGCGCCAAGCTGCGCGAGATCGAGCCCGGCGCCGATCCGATCCAGACCCGGCGCGGCCTGGGCTATTCGCTGCGGGTGGGCTGAGGTGCGCACCGGCGCGCGGATCCTGCTGGGCTACTTCGCCATCGTCGGCCTGGCCGCGGTGCTGCTGGGCCAGGTGTTCATGGCCCAGGTGAAGCCGGGCGTGCGCCAGGCGATGGAGGACACCCTGGTCGACACGGCCAACGTGCTGGCCGCGCTGGCCAGCGACGACCTGCTCGCCGGACGCATCGCCGACGGCCGTTTCGCCGCGCACGTGCGCTCGATGCAGGGCCGCGACCCCGGCGCGGAGATCTGGGGCTTCCCCAAGCGCGCCACCGCGTACCGCATCTACGTGACCGACGCGCGCGGCACCGTCGTGTTCGACAGCGCCGGCCGCGACGTGGGCCGCGACTACTCGCGCTGGAACGACGTCCACCTGACCCTGCGCGGGCGCTACGGCGCGCGCTCCACCGCCGAGGACCCTGCGCATCCGGAGTCCTCGGTCATGCACGTGGCCGCGCCGATCCACGACGAGGCCGGCGCCATCGTCGGCGTGCTGACCGTGGCCAAGCCCAACAGCGTGCTGGCACCGTTCATCGAGCGCAGCCGACGCACCGTCCTGTACTGGGGCATCGCCCTGCTCGGCGTCGCCTTGCTGGTCGGCATCGTCACCGCGGCCTGGCTGTCGCGCCAGCTGGGCGCGCTGCGCGGCTACGCACGCGCGGCCACCGCGGGCGAGCGCACGCCGCTACCGGCGCTGCGCGGCGAGTTCGCCGAGCTTGGCCAGGCAATGGAAAGCATGCGCGTGCAGCTGGAAGGCAAGCAGTACGTCGAGCGTTACGTGCAGGAGCTCACCCACGAGATGAAGAGCCCGCTGGCGGCGATCCACGCCAGCGCCGAGCTGCTGGAAGGACCGCTGGATCCGGCGGACCGCGAGCGCTTCGCCGGCACCGTGCGCGAACAGGGCGAACGGCTGACGCGCATGGTCGCGCGGATGCTGGCGCTGGCCGCGGTCGAGCACCGGCAGGCGCTGGAAACGGTCGCGCCGGTGCCGGTGGCCGGGCTGCTGGAAGCCGCGGCCGCCGGCATGCAGCCGGTGCTGGAGGCGCGCGGGCAACGCCTGCGCACGCGGATCGACAGCGACCTGATCGTGGCCGGCGATGCGTTCCTGCTGCGCCAGGCGCTGGAGAACCTGCTCGACAACGCCTCGGGTTTCGCGCCTGCGGGCAGCGAGCTGGAGCTGGAAGCCTCGAGGGAGGGGGAGGAGGTCGTGCTGCACGTGCTCGACCGCGGCCCCGGCGTGCCGGACTATGCGCTGGAGCGGGTGTTCGAGCGCTTCTACTCGTTGCCGCGCCCGGACGGCGCGCACCGCAGCAGCGGGCTGGGCCTGTGTTTCGTCGCCGAGGTGGCGGACCTCCACGGCGGCCGCGCGACGCTCGGCAACCGCGCGGACGGCGGGGCCTGCGCCAGCCTGTACCTGCCGGCAGCCTGAACCGGCGCCACCGCCGCGCTTGACGCGGCACTCGCGACGGCGGTGTTATCCGGTGCACATGCGCGACGAGCACCGGCCCGGTCCCCACGCAATGCACTCGTTCGCCGGGCCCGCCGGCGCGGCCCGCTGGCGCGTGCTGGAGCGCGACTTCTACCGGCGCCACCCGGCCGAGGTCGCGCCTGAACTGCTGAACAAGATCCTCTGGCGCGCGGACGGGCGCGCGGCGCGCATCGTCGAAGTCGAGGCCTACGCCGGCAGCGAGGATCCGGCAGCGCATTCATTCCGTGGCCGTACCGCGCGCAACGCGACCATGTTCGGCGAGGCCGGCCACCTGTACGTGTACTTCACCTACGGGATGCACTGGGGCAGCAATGCGGTGTGCGGCGAGGTCGGCGAAGGCATGGGCGTGCTGCTGCGCGCGGGCGAGCCGGTATCCGGCACCGAGGCGATGCGCGCGGCACGCCCGCGTGCGCGCGTGGATCGCGACCTGGCCAGCGGCCCGGGCAAGCTGTCGCAGGCTTTCGGCATCACCCGCGAATTCGACGGAGCGGACCTGGTCGAAGGCGACCAGGGCCTCTGCATCGTCAGCGACGGCACGCCGCCGCCGCGTCATCCGGCCATCGGTCCACGCATCGGCATCAGCCGGGCGATGGACTTTCCCTGGCGCTGGCACGTCCCGGACCATCCGCATGTCTCGGTACGCCCGCGCCGCCCGGTCAACGGAGGCACGCCATGACCGTTCTGCTGGACCGGCCGCTGCGCCGCGAAATCAACATCGAAGGCCAGGCCTACACGCTCACCATCGATCCGCAGGGCCTGAAGCTGGTGCCCAAGGGCCGGCGCAAGGGCCTGACGCTCGGCTGGACCGAACTGGTCAGCGGCGACGCGGCACTGGCGACGGCATTGCAGGCGTCGCTGGAGGACTGACAAGCGTTCCTTCTCTCCTTCCATGAGAGGGGCGGGGTGAGGGTCGGGCGACCGACGGCGCTGGCACGTCCACACCTCCACGCCACCCGTAGCCCGGATAAGCGAAGCGCATCCAGAGATCGGCATGTGGTGAACGCGCACCTTTCCAGCGGTCGGCTTCGGCGGGAGCCGCGGCAGNACGGGGGTATGGCGCATCGCGCGGTTCCGCCGTCCGCGCCGGGAATGAACCATGGCGCTGGCGACGACTGGCGCGTCGCCACGCGCCAACTACCTCACCGCTCCCCCAGCGTCTGCGAACGCATGCCATCCATGGCGTGCTTGCGCCATATCCCCGCGCTACCGCGTCTTTCGGCGCTTCAGGGTCGTGGCTTCGCTCTTTGCACCCTCCGGGAGCGGGGTCGGGGGTGCTGGGCCGGAACCCAGCGGCGTCGGAATACCTACCCTCTCCCCAACCCCTCTCCCGGGGGGAGAGGGGCTTTTCACGCCGCCAATAGAAGCTCGGCCTCAACGCGCCCCGAGGACGTCGTCCCAAGGGGGTATGGCGCAAGCGGCACATGGATGTGCTGCGCTCGCGTGTTGGAGCAGGACGCGGAACCGCGCGATGCGCCATACCCCCTTGGGGCGGCGGCCCCGACCGGAGCCCGCGCCCCCAATGCTGTTGCTGTTGCTCGGGCCTTTGCATTCGGGGCGACTAGCCATCTCCGTCCACAGCTCGACGCTGATGGAAGGCATCACCCTGGACCGCTTCAGGGTCCCGGTGACGCTGCGGTCGGGCACGCGCCGATTTCCAGGCGGAACCGCGACCCTGCGACCCTCACCACGACACCGCAGCGTCAGTCCTCTTCCGCCCACCGCGAAAGGTTCTGCCGGATCGCGTCGATCCCTTCCCACGGATCCTTGCGCCGGCGTCGCAGTCTCGCCGGCACGTCCTTCATGGTGAAGGCGTTGGCGCGCTGAAGTTTCGCCAGCTCGCTCCATGACAGCGGCATGGCCACGGGTGCGCCTTCGCGCGCGCGCAGGGAGTACGAGGCCACCGCGGTGGCGCCGCGGCCGTTGCGCAGGTAGTCGACGAAGATGCGGCGGTTGCGGCGGCTCTTGGTCGCGGTGGCGAGGAAGCGGTCCGGCTCCGATCTCGCCAGCGCGTCGGCGAAGCCGTGGGCGAAGCGGCGGGTGAGGTTCCAGTCGCAGCCGGGATTCAGCGGCACCACCACGTGCAGGCCCTTGCCGCCGGACGCGCGCAGGAAACTCTCGAGTTCCAGCTTCGCCAGCAGCTTGCGGATGTCCGACGCCGCGCGCTTCACCTCGGCGAAGGGCACGTCCGGCCCCGGGTCCAGGTCGAACACCACGCGATCGGCGCGGTCCGGGTCGGCGGCATGCGCGCCCCAGGGATGGAACTCCAGCGCGTTGAACTGGACCAGCTCCATCAGCCCGACCAGGTCCTCGACCACCAGGTAGTACGCGTTGTTGCCGCCCTCCTCCTTCAGCCGCACCGAGGACACCCGCTCCAGGCCAGCGGTGTGGTGCTTCTGGAAGAAGCAGGATTTCGCCGTGCCTTCCGGGCAGCGGATGATCGACAGTGGACGGCCGGCGATTTCCGGCAGCAGGTGGTCGGCCACCGCCTCGTAGTAGTCCCACACGTCCTGCTTGGTGGCGCGGATATCGGGGAACAGGATCTTGGTCGGGCTGGAAAGCTTCGGCAGGTCGCGCCCGTTGTCCTGCTTTGTCGCGCGTTTCGTGGTGCCCTTCTTCGTCGCCGCCTTCTTCGCGGTCCTCCCGGCCGCCTCCGGCGCCGGCGCCCGGTCGCTGTCCGCCAGGTCGGCCACGGACTTGTCGGAGCGCACCGCCTTCAGCGAGGGCTGGCGCAGCAGCTCCTGCCGGCCGATGCCGCGGTAGAACACCTCGACCACGAAGCGCGGCTTGAACCAGGTGGCGCTGCGCAGGTCGGTGTCGGTGGTCCCCACGAAGGCGGTCGGTGTCCTGCTGCCGCCCCTGGCCAGCTTCGCCGTCACCTCGCGCATCGTCGCGTCATTGAAGCCGCTGCCGACGCGGCCCACGTAGCGCCAGCCGTGCTCCGGATCGGGCCTGGCCAGCAGCAGCGAGCCGAAGCCGGTGCGCGAGCCTTTCGGTGCGGTGTAACCGACCACCGCGAACTCGTCGCTGGCCAGCAGCTTGGTCTTGCGCCAGTCGTCGCCGCGGCCGGAGTGGTACGGGCGGTCGGCGCGCTTGGAGATGATGCCTTCGAAGTGCTGCTCGCCGGCCGCGCGATAGGCCTCGTCGCCGTCGCCTTCGACATGCGAGCTGTAGGCCATGTGCGCGGGCGCGCCCTGCAGCAGTTCCTGCAACAGCGCCTTGCGTCCGGCCAGCGGCGCGCGCGAAATGTCGATGCCGTCGAGGTGGATCAGGTCGAACAGCACGTAGGACAGCATGCCCTGGCGTTCGCCCGAGAGCGTGGACTGCAGCAGGTTGAAATCCTCGCGGCTGCCGCGGCCGGCGATCAGCTCGCCGTCCAGCGCCGCCGACTTCAGGCCTAGCGCCTCGACCGCGGCACGGATGTCGGGGATCTTCGCGGTCCATTCCAGCGCGTTGCGCGACCACAGGCGCACCTCGCCCTCGCGCACCGTGGCCAGGATCCGGTAGCCGTCCCATTTGAGCTCGTGCAGCCACTGCCCGCCCTGCGGCGGCGCGTCGCCCAGCCGCGCCAGCTGCGGTTCGAACGGGCCATCGGGAGCCGCCGCGGCGCGCGCGCCTTCCAGCGCCTTCGCCCGTTTCGCCCAGTCCCTGCGACGGCCCTTGCGCACCGGCACCGTGGCCAGCTTCTTCCGGCGCTCCTTGCCCTTGCCGGCGCGCTTCGCGTCCTCCGGCGGCGGCGCGGCGACATCGGCGAGCAGGTCGTCGGCTTCGAGCTTGCCAGCGTACGCGTCCTTGTCCTTGAACAGCAGCCACTGCGGCTGCTTCGCCGGCTTGCCCGAGCGCACCAGGTGCCAGCCGCCCTTGAGCTTGTCGCCGAACAGCTCGAAGCGCAGGTGGCCCTTGGCCAGCTGCGCTTCCGGATCGCCCTCGGTGGACCACACGCCCTGGTCGAAGCGCGCGACGTGGCCGCCGCCGTACTGGCCCTTCGGGATCTCGCCCTCGAACCCGGCGTAGTCGACCGGATGGTCTTCCACCTCGACCGCCATCCGCTTCACATCCGGGTCATAGCTCGGGCCCTTCGGCACGGCCCAGCTCTTGAGCGCGTCGCCCACCTGGAGGCGGAAGTCGTAGTGCCGGCGCGAGGCGTGGTGCAGCTGGACGACGAAGATCGCGCGCTTGCCCTTCGGCAGCGGCTTGCCAGGCTCGGGCTCGCGGGTCCGGTCGAAGCTGCGCTTGCGCCGGTAGTCGACCAGGCTCATCGCGCCTACTTGCCGAGATGGCGCCGCACTGCCTCCGCGGTCGAACCCACCGCCTGCACGGCATCGCGCAGTTCCTGCTCGCTCACGCCCAGGGCTTCGGTCCAGTAGCGGACCTCGTAGTCCTCGTTGAGGTTGATGCGGTCGCGGTCGGGCCGGCCCGGATTGTTCCTGTCGTCGCTCATGGTCCTGCTCCTGCGGGCGTGAGCCGCAGGGTGGCCCCGCCGCCGTGGTGCGTCCGTGAACGCGGCCGCGTCAGCGCAGCACCAGGTCCAGCAGCAGCACGCCGGCCAGGCCGACCAACGAGATCGAGGACTCCATCACCGTCCACGAGGCGAAGGTCTGCTTCATCGACAGGTTGAAGAACTCCTTGAACATCCAGAACGCCGAATCGTTCACGTGCGAGCCGAACACGCTGCCTGCGCCGACCGCCAGCACCATCAGTTCCGGCGAAGCCCCGGAGGTGCCGACCAGCGGGCCGACCACGCCGGCGGCGGTGATCACCGCCACGGTCGCCGAGCCGATCATCACCCGCAGCACCGCGGTGGCCAGCCAGGCGAACACCAGCGGCGGCATCTGCCAGGTGGCGCTGAGCGCCGCGATCCGCGCGCCGACGCCGCTGTCCACCAGCACCTGCTTGAACACGCCGCCGGCGGTGATGATCAGCAGGATCACCGCGATGCCGGAGATCGCCGCGTTGAGCCAGCGCGTCTGCTCGCCCAGGCCGACGCCGCGCCGGTAGCCCAGCCACCAGAACGCGGCCAGGGTCGAGATCAGCAGCGCCACGGTGGGATTGCCCAGGAACAGCAGGGCCGTGCGCACCCGCCCTTCCGGCAGCAGCGCATCGGCCGCCACCGACACGCTGATCAGCAGCACCGGCGACAGCGCGACCAGGAACGAGCACCACGCACCGGGCAGTTCCTTGTGCAGCGTCGTCGAGGTGAACAGGTCCGGCAGCGGCGGATTGATCCCCTGCATGCGCCGGCCCAGGAACGGCCCGGCGAAGACCACCGCCGGCATCGCCATGACGATGCCGTACAGCAGGGTGCGGCCCATGTCGGCGCCGAAGGCGTTGACCAGCACGACCGGCCCCGGATGCGGCGGCAGGAAGCAGTGCGTGGTGCTGAGCGAAGCCACCGTGGGAATGGCCAGGTAGAGGACCGGCAACCCCGTCTGCCGCGCCAGCGAGAAGATCAGCGGCACCAGGATGATGAAGCCGGCGTTGAAGTACAGCGGGATGCCGACCAGGAAGCCGGTCAGCAGCAGCGCCCACTGGATGTTGCCCTCGCCGAAGCGGCCGATCAGGGTCGCGGCGATCTTCTCCGCCGCGCCGCTTTCCTCCAGCACCTTGCCGAGGATCGCGCCGAGCACGATCACCAGCGCCAGCCCGGAAAGCGTGCTGCCCACGCCGGCGTCGATGGTCTTCAGCAGGTCCTGCGGGGCGATGCCCAGCGCCAGTCCCATCGGGATGGCCACCACCAGCAGCGACAGGAACGGGCTGAGCTTGCGCGCAGTCAGGAAGATCTGCAGCGCGATGGCGGCGGCGATGACGAGGAACGTGACCATCCAGCAACTCCGCTCCAGGTTCGGTGGTCCACGGCCGGCCGGTGCCGGCGCGCGGTGGCGGTTCCGGCGCGCGCGCCGGCCATGGCGTCAGTCGTCCCCCGCCTCCGTGCGGCGCCGCGCCAGCGCCTCGCGCCCGGCGCGCAGGGTCTCGACGATGGCGTCGACGTCGTACACGCAGCCGCCCCAGGTGCCGCCACTGGCGTCCTGCAGCGCGGCCCACAGCCGCGTGTCGGCCGGCAGGCGCGGATGCGGCGCGATCGCCGGGTGCGGTGCACGCGCGGCCAGCAGCGCGGCCGCCTCCTCCACCGGCAACGGCCGGTCGGGATCCGAGCCGATGAAGTCGATGCGCCCTTCCAGGGTGTTGCGGTCGATCTCGATGCGCACGATATCGCCATCGCGCAGGCGGCCGATCGGACCGCCGGCCAGCGCTTCCGGCCCGACGTGGCCGATGCAGGCGCCGGTGGACACCCCGGAGAAGCGCGCGTCGGTCAGCACCGGTACGTGCTTGCCCCAGGGCAGGTACTTCAGCGCCGAGGTGAGCTGGTAGGTTTCCTCCATGCCGGTGCCGGCCGGGCCGCAGCCGGCCAGCACGACCACGTCGCCGGCGCGCACCGCGTCCTCGCCCTGGCTCTTGATCGCGCGGATCGCCTCGTGCTCGCCGGCGGACACGCGCGCAGGCCCTGTGTGGCGGTACACGTTGTCGGCGTCGACCACGGTCGGGTCGATGGCGGTGGCCTTGATCACCGCGCCGTCCGGGGCGAGGTTGCCGACCGGGAACACCAGCGCGGCGGTCATCCCGGCCGCGCGCGCGGCGTCCGGTCCCATGATCACCTGGTCGGGATCGACGCCATCGAGTTCGCACAGGCGCGCGCGTGCCGCGGCGCGGGCGCTGCTGTGCTCCCACCACGCCAGGTTCTCGCCGAGCGTCTGCCCGCTCACCGTCGGTACGTCCAGGTGCAGCAGGCCCATGGCGCGCAGGTGCAGCATCACCTCGGGCACGCCGCCGGCCATGAACACCTGCACGGTCGGGTGGTGGCGGGGGCCGTTGGGCAGCGCGTCGACCAGCCGCGGCGTGGCGCGGTTGGCGGCGATCCAGTCCTGCACGGTCGGCCGCGGCAGCCCGGCGGCATGCGCGATCGCCGGCACGTGCAGCAGCAGGTTGGTGGAACCGCCGAACGCGGCATGCACCAGCATCGCGTTCTCGACCGCCTTCGAGGTGAGGATCGCCGACAACGGCGTGCCCTGCCCCGCCAGCCGCATCAGCGCCAGCGCCGAGCGCCGCGCCATGTCGCTCCACACCGGTTCGCCCGAAGGCGCCAGCGCGCTGTGCGGCAGGGCGATTCCCAGCGCTTCGGCGACCACCTGCGAGGTCGCCGCGGTGCCGAGGAACTGGCAGCCGCCGCCGGGCGAACCGCAGGCACGGCAGCCCATCGCCGCGGCGTGTTCGAGGTCGATCAGGCCATGGGCGAAGCGCGCGCCGATGGTCTGGACCTTGCCGGCATCCTCGGCGCCGCGCGCCGGCAGGGTCACACCGCCGGGCACGACCACGCCGGGCAGGTCGCCGCAACCGGCCAGTGCCAGCATCATCGCCGGCAGGCCCTTGTCGCAGGTGGCCACGCCGAGCACGCCGCGGCGCGTGGGCAGCGAACGGATCAGCCGGCGCATCGCCAACGCCGCGTCGTTGCGGTACGGCAGGCTGTCGAACATGCCCGTCGTGCCCTGGGTGCGGCCGTCGCACGGGTCCGAGCACATCACCGAGAACGGCAGGCCGCCGTGCGCACTGAAGGTCTCGGCGGCGGCGCGCACCAGCCGGTCGATTTCCCAGTGGCCGGTATGCAGGCCCAGCGCCAGCAGTTGGCCGTCTTCGGCGCGCAGGCCGCCCTGGGTGCTGACGATCAGGTAGGGATCGCGCGCGACCTCGCTGGCGCGCCAGCCCATGCCGGCGTTCTGGGTCAGGCCGAACAGGTCGCCGCTGGGCGCCTCGCGCAGCATGCGCGCGTCGATCGGCAGCGAGCCGACCGGGCCCGCGCCGGAGGTGCGCGTGCTGGCCAGCGCGCCGCCATCGCCGAGGATCGCCTCGATGCCGGCTTCGCGGCTGCTCATGACACCGGGTTCTCCAGCGCCAGTCCGCCTATGCCGATGCGGACCACATCGCCGGCCTGCAGGGTGAAGTCCTCGCCGGGCACGATGCCGGTGCCGGTGAACAGGAACGCGCCCTGCGGGAACGCGAGCTCGCGGAACAGGAAGCCGGCCAGTTCCTCCAGGCCGCGCTTGATCTGCGAGGTGCGGGTCTCCCCGGCGAACACGGCGGCGCCGGCCCGCTCGATCCGCAGCGTCACCGGCAGGTCGCGCAGTTCGTCCGCCCTGCCGAGCGCGATCCCCGGGCCGATCGCGCAGGCGCCGTCGTAGACCTTGGCCTGCGGCAGGTACAGCGGGTTCTCGCCCTCGATGCTGCGCGAGGACACGTCGTTGCCCACGGCGTGCCCGCGGATCGCGCCGGTGGCATCCAGCAGCAGCACCAGCTCCGGCTCCGGCACGTTCCAGCCGCTGTCGCCGCGGATGCGGATCGGCTGGCCGTGGCCACGCACGCGCCATCCGTTGGCCTTGAAGAACAGCTCGGGCCGCTCGGCGCCGTAGACTTTCTGGTACACGTCGGCGCTCTGCGACTCGGCCTCGCGCGCCATGCGGCTGCTGAGGTAGGTGACGCCGCTGGCCCAGGCTTCCTGCGCGTCCTCGATCGGCGCCAGCAGCGGCGCATCGGCGGCATCGCCGAGCGGCTGCGCCGCCAGCCAGGCGTAGGCCTCGTCCAGCGGCCGCGCCAGCCAGGCGCCCAGGCTGAAGTCCGCCGGCAGGTAATAGCCGTCGAGTGCCCAGCGTGGTCCATCGGCAGTGCCGTGGCGGGTCAGGTACGCAGGCATGGCAGGCTCCACGAACGAGAGGACGGGACGGTCAGGACCGCAGCGGGAACTCCCGGCGGCGATGGCGGGAAACGGGATTCATTGCACGCCGCCCTCGTCGGCCAACGCCGCGGCCACGGCGCCCGGCAGGGCGTCGCCGAGCCGGGCGTAGGCGGCGCGCAGCGCGTGGACGAAACGCGGTTCGCCCGACAGCGCACCGAACACGCTGTCCAGGCGCAGGAAAGCCTCCACGTCGCGCACCGGATCGCCGCTACAGGCGCGCCCGAGTCGCGCCAGCGCGTCGGCCAGCGGATCGACGAGGGCGATGCCGCGCGTGGCCTGGCGGCGGACGAAGCACATCCAGCCGGCCACCGGCACGCACAGCCGTGCGATCGGCCGTCCCGCGTCCAGCGCCTCGGCAATCGTGCCGAGCAGGCGCACCGGCAGCTTCTGCGAACCGTCCCAGGCGATCTGCGCCAGCAGGTGGCGGATGGCGGGATTGCGGAAGCGCTCGAGGATCGCTTCGACGTAGGCCTCCGGATCGAAGCCGTCCAGCGTCGGCAGGCTGGGCACGATGTCCTCGCGCATCAGCCGCTCGACGAAGGCCGCCAGGCACGGCTCGCGCATCGCCTCGGCCACGGTGTCCAGCTCCAGCAGCGAGCCGAGGTAGGCCAGCGTCGAATGCGGTGCGTTGAGCAGGCGCAGCTTGGCGCGGTCGTAGCCGGCGATGTCGGCGCTGAGCACCACGCCGGCGCGTTCCAGCGGCGGGCGCCCGTTGCGGAAATCGTCCTCCACCACCCATTGCGTGTACGGCTCGCGCTGCACCGGCCAGGCATCGTCCACGCCCAGGCGCGCGGAGACGCGTTCGCGCAGGGCGTCGTCGCTGGCCGGGGTGATGCTGTCGACCATCGAGCGCGGGAACGCGACCTCGGCCTCGATCCAGCCGGCAAGCCCTGCGTCGAGCTGCCGCGCGTACTGCAGCACCGCGCGGCGCAGGCGGCCGCCGTTGTCGGCGAGGTTGTCGCAGCTGAGCACGGTGTACGGCGCCACGCCGCGCCCGCGGCGCAGGCGCAGGCCTTCGACCAGCCAGCCGATCGCGCTGCCGGGCGTGCGCGGGCTGGCGAGGTCGGCGGCGATGTCCGGATGCGCCAGGTCGACGCCGTCCGCCGACAGGCAGTAGCCCTTCTCGGTGATGGTCAGGGTCACCAGCCGTACCCCGGGGTCGGCCAGCCGGGCCAGCACCGCCTCGCGCTCCTGCGGCGCGCACAGCACCTCGCGGATCGAGCCGACCACGCGCAGCCGCTCGCGTTCGCCGAGCAGGGCCAGCGTGTACAGCCCGTCCTGCGGGCGCAGTGCGTCGCGTACGCCGGCGCTGTGCAGCGAAACCGCGCAGATCGCCCAATCAGGATCGCCCGCCAGCAGGTCGTCGATGTACACCGCCTGGTGCGCGCGATGGAACGCACCGGGGCCGAAGTGGACGATGCCGATCGAGGTGCTGGCGCGATCGTAGGCGGGCACGGCCACCCCGGCCGGCAGTGCGGCCAGGGTTCCATCGGACAACCGGCGGATGGCGGGAACGGGGGATGCCATGCGTGTCCTGTGGTGGAAGAAGGCTCGGCGGGGCCGGCGACCCTGGGAGTTGCCGTCGACCCCGCCTCGCCAATACCGTCCGCCCCGGAGAGAGAAACGGACGGGTGGAACGCCTCAGTCGCGCGTGACCGCCAGGGTGGTGCGCGCGCGGATGTCGGCGCTGGAGGCGCCGGCCTGGATCTCGTACTCGCCGGGTGCGACCACGTAGGCGGACGCGGCGGTGTCGTAATGGCGCAGGTCGCGGGCCGGATCGAGCACGAACCCGACCTTGCGCGACTCGCCCGGCTGCAGGTGCACGCGCTGGAAGCCGCGCAGCTCCTTCAGCGGCGCGCCCTCGCGCTGCGGCCCGCGCACGTACAGCTGCACGACCTCGTCGCCGGCGCGCTGGCCCTCGTTCTTCACCGTGACTTCGACCCGTACCGGCTCGTCCGCGGCGGTGCGCCTGCGATCCAGCGCCAGCCCCGAGTAGCCGAAGCGCGTGTACGACAGGCCATGGCCGAACGGGTACAGCGGCTCGCCGCCAAAGTAGCGGTAGGTGCGACCCTTCATCGCGTAGTCGTCGAACGGCGGCAGCTTCTCGTCGGCGCTGTAGAAGGTCACCGGCAGGCGGCCGGCCGGGTTGTAGTCGCCGAACAGCACGTCGGCCACGGCGTTGCCGCCACGCTGGCCCGGATACCAGGCGACCAGGATCGCCGGCAGGTTCCGCTTCGCCCAGTCCACGCCCAGCGCCGAGCCGGTGGTCAGCACCAGCACCACCGGCTTGCCGGTCGCGTGCACGGCCTCCAGCAGCTTCTGCTGGGTGGCGGGCAGGCGGATGTCGGTGCGGTCGCCGCCGGCGAAGCCCGGGTAGTCGACGCGCATCTCCTCGCCTTCGACATCGCCGGTCAGGCCGCCGACGAACACCACCGCGTCGGCGCTGCGCGCCGCTTCCAGCGCCTGCTCGAACGGCGGCTGCGCGCCCGGCTGCGCCCAGGCCAGGCGCACCGCCGAATCGCGCTCGTTCTCGTAGTACTCCAGGCGGATGTCGTAGGCGCGGCCGGCCTCCAGCTCGACGGTGACGCTGTCCGCGCGCAGGCGCTCGGCGTCTTCCCAGTGGTCGATCAGCAGCTTGCCGTCCAGGTACAGGCGCATGCCGTCGTTGGCCGCGGCCTCCAGCCGGTACTGGCCGCTCACCGGCGACAGCAGCTGGCCGCTCCAGCGGATGCTGAAGCCGTCGTTGGGCACGGCGTTGTCCGGGCCGGCCTCGCCGCGCGCCATCAGGTTGTCGGTGGGCGAACCGCGGTCCCAGCGGAACGCGATCTGCGGATCCACCCGCACCAGCACCGGCTCGCCGGACAGGTCCTTGTTGCGGAAGTACTCGCCGCGCAGGCCGCGCTCGCTGGAGCCCGGTTCCGGACGCAGGTACTGCGGCTCGACCAGCGGCGTGGCCGCCGGATCGTCGCGGCCTTCGACCAGGTCGACGCCGCGCGCGTAGACCACGTCAACCCCCGGCGCCGCCTCGCGGATGCCGCGCACGATGGTCACCGGGTCGGCGGGCGTGCCGTAGTAGTTGCCGAGCAGGGCCATGGTGTCGTCGGCGGTCGGGCCGACCACCGCCAGGCGGCGGATGTCCTTCGACAGCGGCAGCACGCCGTCGTTCTTCAGCAGCACCAGCGATTCCTGCGCCATCCTCCGCGACAGCGCGTCGTGTTCGGCCGACTGGTTCACCGAGGGCGGGACCTGCGCCCACTTGACCTGTTCCGGCGGGTCGAACATGCCCAGGCGCATGCGCGCCACGAACAGCCGGGTCAGCGCATCGTCCAGCTCGGCCTCGCTGATCAGGCCCTTCTTCACCGCCACCGGCAGGTGCTGGGCGTAGGTGCTGCCGCAGTTGAGCTCGGTGCCGTTCTTCACCGCCAGCGCCGCCGCTTCCTCCGGCGTGGCCACGATCCTGTGGTTCTTCCAGATGTCCACGATCGCCCAGCAGTCGGACATCACGTAGCCGTCGAAACCCCACTGCGTGCGCAGCAGGTCGCGCAGCAGGAAGCGGCTGGCGCTGGCCGACTCGCCGTAGACGCGGTTGTAGGCGCCCATCACCGCGTACACGTCGGCCTCCTTCACCAGCGCCTCGAATGCCGGCAGGTAGGTGTCGTAGAGGTCCTGCTTCGAGGGATGCACGTCGAAGGTGTGACGGTCGGCCTCCGGGCCGCTGTGAACGGCGAAGTGCTTGGCGGTGGCGTCGAGCTTGCGGTACTTCGGATCCAGCGGCTGCCCGGTCCGCGGATCCATGCCCTGCAGGCCGCGCACGAAGGACACGCCCATGCGCGCGGTCAGGTACGGGTCCTCGCCGTAGGTCTCCTGGCCGCGGCCCCAGCGCGGGTCGCGGAAGATGTTGATGTTGGGCGACCAGAAGGTCAGGCCCTGGTAGCGGCCGCGCTGGCCCTTGCGGGCGAACTCGTGGTGCTTGGCGCGGGCCTCGTCGCTGATCGCCGCGGCGACCTGGTCCATCAGCGGCACGTCGAAGCTGGCCGCCATGCCGATCGCCTGCGGGAACACGGTCGCGCCGCCGGCGCGGGCGACGCCGTGCAGGGCCTCGTTCCACCAGTCGTACTGCGGCACGCCCAGGCGCTCGATCGCCGGCGCGTCGTTCTGCATCTGCGCGGCCTTCTCCTCCAGGGTCATCCGCGCCACCAGCGCGGCGGCGCGTTCCTCGAAGCCCAGCGAGGTGTCCAGCCAGGGCCGCGCTTCCTCGGCCTGCACCGCCATCCACGGCAACGCCGCCAGGGCCACGGCGCAGCCGCGCGCGAGCAGGCGGCGGCGCAGCGCGTCGCGGGCCGGCGTGGCGGCGGGGTGCTTGCGGGGACGTGCGTGGTTGGGGCTCATCGCTTGCTCCTTCTGGCGTGCAGGTCGGGGCTGTCGTTCGTCGAGGTCAGCGCGCGCCTTCCAGGCGTGCGTGCGGACCGAGGGTCGTGCCGACGAAGCCGCCGGCCACATCGGTGCTGAGGATGGTTCCGTCGACGTCGCGCACCAGCCACTGCACGCCCTTGCCGTCGCCGGCGTCGAAGCCGAAGGCGTAGGCGCCCTCGTTGCCCTCGACGTGCAGGACCAGCTGTTCCGCCGCGGCGATCGGCTGCCGCGCGACCGTCTCGACGTCGCCCTCGCCGGCCTTCTTCTCCAGGAACACCTCGCCGCCCTCGCCGCCGTCGCGACGCACGCCGAGGAAGTACCAGTAGTCGTCGCCCTGGAACGCGGCCAGGCCGGCGGCCACGCCCGGCGCCGGCAGCTCCATCGCGGTGCTGGCCTCGAACACCTGGTGCTGCTGGCGACGCGCGTAGAAGGCCATGTTGGTCTTCGCGTCCAGCCGCTCCGGCAACGGCGTGATCGCCAGCCAGCCCGGACGGGCGCTGCCGTCGTACCACTGCGTCTTCGGCACGCGCGGGGTCATCCAGCCCTTGCCGAGCTCGACCGTGTCGAACTCGTCGCGCCAGGTGAAGTTGCCTGTCATCGGCGCCTGGTCGGCCGGCTTCTTCATGAAGGACGGGCCCGGCAGCACGTACGGGATCTTCTCGCCGTGCGGCAGGATCACCGGCCAGCCGTCCTTCCAGGTCACCGGCAGCAGGAAGGCTTCGCGCCCGGTGTTGTAGTGGTCCACGCCGTAGTTGCGGCTGGCCAGGAAGGTCGCCCACCAGCTGCCGTCCGGACCCTGCACCAGGTCGGCGTGGCCGGCGTTGGTCACCGGCAGCGGACGCCCGGGGTCGAGGTCGCGCTGGGTCAGGATCGGGTTGCCGGCATAGGGCTCGTACGGACCCCACACGTCGCGGCTGCGCAGGACCACCTGCGAATGCTGCGGGCCGGTGCCGCCCTCGGCGTCGCTGAGGTAGTACCAGCCGTCCACCTTGTAGATGTGCGGGCCTTCGATCCAGATCGGGTTCTCTTCCGGCTTCACCCCGCCATCGATCAGCACCTTGCGCGGACCGAACGGCTTGCCGCTGGCGATGTCGATCTCCTGCAGCCAGATCGCGCGGTGGCCGTCGTAGCGCACCGGCACTTCCGGCTCGTCGTTGTTGAGGATGTAGACCTTGCCGTCGTCGTCGAAGAACAGCGAGGGATCGATGCCGCCGATGGTCGGCAGCCATACCGGATCCGACCACGGGCCGGCCGGGTCCTTGGCGGTGACGAAGAAGTTGCCACCAGCGTCGACCGAGGTGTTGACCACGTAGAAGGTGCCGTCGTGGTACTCGATCGCCGGCGCGAACACGCCACGCGACAGGCCCAGGCCGTCGAAGTCGAGCTGGCCGGGGCGATGGATCGCGTTGCCCACCTGCTTCCAGTGCACCAGGTCCTCGCTCTCGAACACCGGGATGCCGGGGAAGAAGGCGAAGGTCGAGGCGACCAGGTAGAACCTGCCGTTGGCGGCGGTGACGCTGGGATCGGAGTGGAAGCCGGCCAGCACCGGGTTGCGGAAGTGCCCTTCCGGCAGCGGCGCCTCGAAGGCGGCGTCGCGTCCGGTGTACTCGAACCAGTCGAAGTACACGGGCGCCACCTCCGTGCCCGCGGCCGCCGCGGCCTGCGTCGCCGGTTCGCGGTTGCATGCCGCCAGCAGCAGCGCGGCCACGGCCAGGCCCAGGATGCGTGCGGTGGTGCCCGTGCGGGCGCGCTTGAAGCCGGTTTCCATCGATCCCCTCCTCGTCATGGCCAGGCTCACCAGTCCCACATCGAGCCGTCTTCCAGCCGCGCGATCGGCAGCTGCTTCGGCGAATACGGGTACTTCGCGGCCAGTTTCTCGTCGATGTCCACGCCGATGCCGGGGGTGTCGCCCACGTGCAGGCGGCCGCCGCGCAGCACGTAGTCGTGCGGGAACACCGCGTCGGTCTCGTCGGTATGGAACATGTATTCCTGGATGCCGAAGTTCGGCACCCAGGTGTCGAAGTGCAGTGCCGCGCCCATCGTCACCGGCGACAGGTCGGTGGCCCCGTGGAAGCCGGTGCGCACCTGGTGCAGGGCGGCGAAGTCGGCGAGGCGGCGCACGTGGGTGATGCCGCCGCCGTGCACGATGGTGGTGCGGATGTAGTCGACCAGCTGGTTCTCGATCAGGTGCTTGCAGTCCCAGATCGAGTTGAATACCTCGCCCACCGCCAGCGCGGTGACCGAATGCTGGCGGATCAGTTCGAACGACTTCTGGTTCTCGGCCGGGGTCGCGTCCTCCAGCCAGAACAGCCGGTAGGGCTCCAGCGACCTGGCCAGGCGCGCGGCCTCGATCGGGGCCAGGCGATGGTGCACGTCGTGCAGAAGTTCGACGTCCGGACCGTGGTCCTTGCGCAACTGCTCGAACAGCTTCGGCACCACGTCCAGGTAGCGCGGCGTGTTCCACACGGTCTCCAGCGGCAGTTCGCTCTCGGCCGGCTCGTAGCCCTTGGCGTTGGAGACGCCGTAGGCCTTCTTGATGCCGGGCACGCCGCACTGCGCGCGCACGGCGAGGAAGCCCTGCTCGATGAAGCGGCCGACCGCGTCCGAGGCCTCGGCGATGTCGCGGCCGTTGGCATGGCCGTACACAAGCGCGCCCTCGCGCGAGCGTCCGCCGAGCAGCTGGTAGACCGGCAGGCCGGCCATCTTGCCGAGGATGTCCCACAGCGCCACGTCGACCGCGGAGATCGCGCTCATGGTCACCGGGCCGCGCCGCCAGTACGCGCCGCGGTACAGGAACTGCCAGAGGTCCTCGATGCGGCCGGCGTCGCGGCCGATCAGGTTCGGCACCACGTGGTCCTGCAGGTACGAGGCCACGGCCAGCTCGCGCCCGTTGAGGGTGGCGTCGCCAAGGCCGTAGATGCCCGAGCGGGTGGTGATCTTCAGGGTGACGAAGTTGCGCCCCGGGCAGGTGACGATGACCTTCGCGTCGACGATCTCGCGATCGTTCCTGGAGCCGTGCGTGGTGGTTTCGGTGGCGGTGCTCATCGGGCGTGGTCGTCGTAGGGCATGGGGGAGACGCGGAGCTCGAACGGTCCGGCCGGCTGGCCGGTGCCCTTGCCGGTGTAGTCGTAAAGGGTGCACACCGGGTTGTCGGCCCAGCAGTAGCGCACCCGCGTGGCGGCGTGCGCGCCGGGGGCACGCAGGGTCACGCGCTGGTTCCAGACCTGCGCGCTGGCATAGCGGCAGCTGCCGGCCTCGTCGCCGCAGACCTCGAAGCCCACCGGGTTGTCGGCGCCGTAGCCGACCAGGCGTCCTTCGACATCGCCGAAGACCACGACGATCGCATCTCCATTACGGCTGGCCGACACCGGCACCGGGCCGGACGGCGCAAGCGCCTCGCCGTAGACCACGTGGCGCGCGGCGCGGGCCAGGCGACGGCCGAGTTCCTGCTTGTTGGCCGGATGGATGTCGTAGCGGTCGCCGATGTCTACCGCCACCACCAGGCCGGTGCGCGGATCTTCCGCGGCGACCTGGCGCTGCGCCTCGCGCAGCGACGCCCAGCCGCTTTCGCCGGGCTGCAGCGGCGGCGCGCCGAAGCCGGCCAGCTGCACCACCAGCAGCGGCAGGTCCGCGCCGAAGCGTTCGCGCCAGTCGCTGCGCAATGCACGCAGCAGGTCGGCGTAGCGCTCCGGTTCGCCGGTGTTGGATTCGCCCTGGTACCAGAGCGCGCCGCGCAGTCCGAAGTGGCCCAGTGGTGCGATCATGCCGGCGTAAAGGGTGGACAGGCCCGCCGCGCTCTGCCATGGCGCGCGCGGCGGCGTGCCCATCCCGGCGGGCGCGATGCGGTACTTCCAGCCGCCATCCAGCGGCACCTCGCTGCCGTCGGCCAGCTGCAGCGCATGCGCCGAGGCCGGACCGGCGAGGCCACCATCGCGCCAGGTATCGAGCACGTTGACCACCACGGTGTTGCGTCCGGCGCGCAGCACGCCCGGCGGCAGCACGTATTCGCGGCCGCCGCCGGCGCCATAGGTCGAGCCCACGGCGTGGCCGTTCACCCAGGTCATGTCGACCTCGTCGGCCGGACCGAGCTTCAGCACCGCTTCCTGCGCGGCCTGCGCCGCGCTGAGCTCGACGCTGGTGCGGTACCAGACCATGCCGTTGAAGTCGGCCAGCTCCGGCACGCCCCACTGTTCCCACGCGCCCAGCTGCGCCGGCGCGGCGCGCCAGCCGGTGGACGGCGCGTCCGGCGACCACGGCTGGTCGTCGGCGGCGACGCCCGGCTGGCTGGACCACCACTTCTGCCACAACGTGCCCCAGTCGCCGATGCCGCCGACCGGATCGACCGCGTAGCGGTCCAGCACGTCCAGCTCGGCGTCATAGCTGCCCAGCGCGCGCAGCGCGACGGCGCTGATCCAGGCCTCGATGCGCGAACCGCCCCACGAGGCGCTGAGCAGGCCCATCGGCACGTCGACGGCCTGCTGCAGCTCGCGCGCGAGGAAGTAGCACGCGGCGGAGAAATCGCGGACCGACTCCGATGTCACCGGCTGCCACTTCACCTCGTTGCCGAACGAGGACTGCGGCGCGATGCCTTCGACCTGCGGCACGGTGAGCAGGCGGATGCGGTCGTTGCCGGCGCCGGCGATCTCGGCGCGCGCGTCCAGCGAGCGCCAGACCTGCAGTTCCATGTTCGACTGGCCCGAGCACAGCCACACGTCGCCGACCATCACGTCGGCCACCGCCTGTTTCGCCGCGCCGGCGGAGACCGCCAGCGTGTAGGGACCGCCGGCCTTCAGCGCCGGCAGCCGCGCTTCCCAGGCGCCGTCGGTGCCGGCGCGCGCCCTCGCGCGCTTGCCGGCGAGTTCGACCTTCACTTCGGCCCCGGGCTCGGCCTGGCCCCAGACCCGCACCGGCTGGCCGCGCTGCAGCACCGCGTGGTCCTGGAACAGCGGATGCAGCAGCGGCGCGTCGGCCGCAAGCGCGGCGGGCAGCGGCAACAGGCTGGCGGCGGCCAGCAGCTGGGCGGCGCGGCGCGCGCGCGGACGTCGTGCGTGGATCACTTTCCATCCCCCGGTGCGTAAGGAAACTCCAGCGACTGGTAGTACGACAGCGGATGCGGCGGCGGTTCGGCGCCGGCCGGCAGCGGTCGCTTCGAAAAGGTCTGGAAGTAGGCGATGGAGGCGTCGCGCCACCACTGCGCCTCGTCTTCCTGGATCGCGAGGAACGCGGCGACCTGCGCATGGCGTTCGGCGTCGATCTTCCCGGACAGGCCGTGCCAGGTGCGGCGCATGCCGCGCACGTAGTCGACGCCGCGCCCGTAACGCAGCACCAGCTCGTCCCACAGCGTGCGGCCCGAGGCCATGCGGTGGTCCCAGGGCACGTGGTGGAACCACAGCAGGAATTCCTCCGGCACCGTGTCCACGTTGCCGAAGCGCCCGGCCACCGGCGGCGCGTACTGGGCCACGGCGTTGCTGCCGCTGGCGCTGCGGTCGAAACCGATGCCCTGCGCGTCGGCGCGGTGGTAGTACACCGAGGTCCAGTCCGCGCGCGGGCCGCCGCTGACCCACGGGCCCGGCCCGTAGTGGTGGCCGCGGCCCATCAGGTGGTGCAGGCCCAGCGGGGTCATGTAATCCACCACCGCCTCGCGCGAGCCCATCATCATCGCCACCACCGGTTCGACCACCGCCGGATCGTTGGAGAAGGTCATCCGCACCCAGTCTCCGGCGATCGCCGCCGATTCCAGGTACGGGTTCCAGGCCAGCCGGCCGAAGGCGAACCAGTTGGCCTGGTCGAAGTGCGAGCCGCTCCAGTTGCGGTCGCTGCCGATGTTGGCCACGCCGGCCATGCCGGTCAGGACATGCCCGTCGAGCGAACCGTCGATCACCCTGGCCACCGTCGAGCCCGGGCCCTGTGCGTACGTGTCCGCGCGCAGCGTCTCCTCGTACAGCGGCGCCAGGTACGCCAGGTGCGTGGCGAAGCCCAGGTACTCCTTGGTGATCTGGAACTCCATCATCAGCGGCGTCTTCGGCATCGCGCCGAACAGCGGATGGAAGGGTTCGCGCGGCTGGAAGTCGATCGCGCCGTTCTTGACCTGGACCAGCACGTTCGGCGCGAAGCTGTCGTCGTGCGGCACGAACTCGTTGTACGCCTGCTTGTGGCGGTCGTCCGGCTCCTCGTGCGAGTAGACGAAGGCGCGCCACATCACGATCCCGCCGTGCGGCGCCAGCGCCTCGGCCAGCATGTTGGCGCCGTCGGCGTGGGAGCGGCCGTAGTCCTGCGGACCCGGCTGCCCTTCCGAGTTGGCCTTGACCAGGAAGCCGCCGAAGCCGGGGATGATGCGGTAGATCTCCGCGGCCTTGTCCTTCCACCACTGGCGCACCGCCGGGTCCAGCGGATCGGCGGTCTCCAGGCCGCCGATCTCGATCGGCGCGCTGAAGCGCGCGCTCAGGTAGACCTTGATCCCGTACGGGCGGAACACCTCGGCCAGCGCCGCCGCCTTGCGCAGGTACGGCGGCGTCAGCGCCTGCGCGCTGGTGTTGACGTTGTTGAGCACCGTGCCGTTGATGCCGATCGAGGCGTTGGCGCGGGCGTAGTCGGTGTAGCGCGGGTCCTTCCAGCCGGGCAGCTTGTGCCAGTCCCAGATCGACTCGCCGGCGTAGCCGCGTTCGACGTAGCGGTCGAGGTTGTCCCAGTGGTTGAGCAGGCGCAGCTTCAGCCGCGGCGCCTCGCGGATGTCCAGGCCATCCAGCGGCTGCGCGGTCTGCACCAGGCGCAGCAGGTGGAAGGCGCCGTACAGCGCGCCGGTGTCGGTGTTGGCGGCGACCACCGTGGCCGGGCGCCCGTCGATGCGCACGCTGCGCAGCAGGTAGCCTTCCTCGCCCAGCCCGGACAGGTCCAGGCCCAGCGCCGCCAGCTGCGGCAGCGAAGCCGGGGTACCGACGAGGATGGCGCCTTCGCGGCCGGCGCGCGCGGCCAGCGGCGGCGGCTTGCCGAGCAGGCCGCCGAGGCCGCGCTGCAGTTCGTCGCGCGTGGCCTGCGCGGTGGGCGTGGCCGCGGGCACCACCAGCTCGGTCGCCCGCGCCTGGTATCCGGCCGCATGGTCCGCCGCCACCGGCACGTAGCGCAGCCAGAGCTCGTAACCGTCCTCTGACAGCGCTGGACCGGCGGCCAGCAGCAGGCCCAGCCAGGCCACAGCGGTGCGCGCCATGCGCGCGGCCCGGCGCCATGCGCCGGTCCCGCCCTGTTCGCCTGTCCGGGTTGTTAGCGATACCATCTTTTGCTCCGGTGCAAGGGGGAGCCGCGCCGGTCCGCACCGGCCAGCCCGCGGGGCTCAGGCCTTGCCGGCCCTGCCCTGATCGATCAGCCCAAGGGAATGACGTTGGAGAAGCCGAGGAAGTCCGTGCGCCGCAAGAGCCGCGGCGTCACCATCAACGAGGTCGCCGCGCTCGCCGGCGTGTCGCCGATGACCGTTTCGCGGGTCATGAACAACCACGGCAAGGTCCGCGACAGCACCCGCGAGCGGGTCATGCAGGCGGTGCGCGAGCTGGACTACACGCCCAACCTCGCCGCCAGTTCCCTGGCCGCGGCGCAGCACACCCGCATCGCGCTGATCTACACCAACCCCAGCGGCGCCTACCTGCGCGAGATGCTGGTGGGCCTGCTGCGGGTGGCGTCGCGCACCTCGATCCAGCTGGTCATCGACTACTGGGACAACCTCGACACCGACGCCGAGCGCAAGGCCGCGCGGGCCATGGCCGGCAAGGTCGACGGCGTGATCCTGCCGCCGCCGCTGTGCGAATCGCACGCCGCGGTCAGCGAGTTCGTGCGCGCCGAGGTGCCGGTGGTGGCGATCGCCGCCGGCCGCTCCAGCGAGGAGATCTCCTGCGTGCGCATCGACGACCTGCGCGCCGGCAAGGAACTCGCCGAATACCTGATCGCCCAAGGCCACACCCGGATCGGCTTCATCAAGGGCCGCCCCGACCTCAGCGCCAGCTCGAACCGCTACGAGGGGTTCCAGATGGCGATGCACGAGGCCGGCCTGCCGGTGGACGCGAGCGTGGTCCAGCAGGGCGACTACACCTACCGCTCCGGCCTCAAGGCCGCCGAGAAGATCCTGTCCGGGAAGCGCCCGCCCACCGCGATCATCGCCTCGAACGACGACATGGCCGCCGCGGCCGTGTCGGTGGCGCACCGGCGCGGCCTGGACGTGCCGCGCGACCTGGCGGTGGTCGGCTTCGACGATACCTCGGCCGCGACCATGGTCTGGCCGGAACTGACCACCATCCACCAGCCGATGGCCTCGATGGCCAACGCCGCGATCGACATCCTGCTGCGCACGATCCGGCGCAAGGACCGCACCACCCGCGTGCTGGTCGACCAGGTCGTGCCGCACAAGCTGGTCGTGCGCGGCTCCGCCGCCCCGCCGCCGAAGCGCGGCTGAGCGCCACGCCCGGGCGTGCCCGGGTGCGGCCTCGCTGCTGTCGATGCGGACGGCGCCGCCCATCTTTCCCCTCCTCGGAAAGTACGGCCCGCCGTCCCCGCGCCTCTGGGCCTCCCTCAAAGCCCGGGCAGCAGGGACGGCGGCGTACGCGTCAACGCGAAAGCAGGTACTGGTTCAGCAGGTTCTCGTAGCGCTCCTGCTTGCCGCTGGCCTGCTGCGGCTCGCCCAGCTTCGCCGCCAGGCCGGCGAGGTCGGCCAGGCCGAGCCTGCCGTCCTCGAAGGCCTTGCCGTCGCCGCCGTCGAAGCTGGCGTAACGCTGCCTGCGCCAGGTCTCCCACGGCGAGTCGTTGAGCAGGGCGTGCGCCACTTCCAGGCCGCGGGCGAACGCGTCCATGCCGCCGATGTGGGCGATGAACAGGTCCTCCATGTCGGTGGACTCGCGGCGCGGCTTGGCGTCGAAGTTCAGGCCGCCGACCAGGCCGCCCTGGCGCAGCACCACCATCATCGCGCCGACGGTGTCGTACAGGTCGGTCGGGAACTGGTCGGTATCCCAGCCGTTCTGCGCGTTGCCGCGGTTGGCGTCGATGCTGCCGAGCAGGCCGTGGTCGGCCGCCACCTGCAGGTCGTGCTCGAAGGTGTGGCCCGACAGCGTGGCGTGGTTGGCCTCGATGTTGAGCATGAAGTCCTTCTCCAGCCCGTGCTCCTTGAGGAAGCCGGCGACGGTGGCGCTGTCGAAGTCGTACTGGTGCTTCATCGGCTCCATCGGCTTGGGCTCGATGAAGAACTTGCCCTGGAAGCCGATGCTGCGGCCGTAGTCGCGGGCGATGGTCAGGAAGCGGGCGAAGTGCTCCAGCTCGCGCTTCATGTCGGTGTTGTGCAGCGAGGCGTAGCCTTCGCGGCCGCCCCAGAACACGTAGTGCTCGCCGCCCAGCTCGACCACCGCGTCCAGCACGTTCTTGACCTGCACCGCGGCGCGGGCGACGACGGCGAAGTCCGGGTTGGTCGACGCGCCGTTCATGTAGCGCGGGTGCGAGAACAGGTTGGCCGTGCCCCACAGCAGCTTGACGCCGGTCGCCTGCTGGCGCTCCTTGGCCATCGCCACCAGGTGCCTGAGGTTCTTCTCGTAGGTGCCGATGTCGTCGGCGTCAGGCGCCAGGTCGACGTCGTGGAAGCAGTAGTACGGCACGCCGAGCTTGGTGAAGAACTCGAACGCCGCGTCGACCTTGGCCTCGGCGGTGGCCATCGCATCGCCCTTCTCCCACGGGAAGCGGCGGGTGCCCGGGCCGAACGGATCGGCGCCGGCGTTGCAGAAGGTGTGCCAGTAGCAGACCGCGAAGCGCAGGTGCTCGCGCATGGTCTTGCCGCCGATCTTCTTCTCCGCGTCGTAGACCTTGAATGCCAGCGGGTTGTCCGAACCCGGACCCTCGTAGGGGATGGTGCCGATGCCGGGGAAGTATTCCCTTGCGCCGATGAATGCCTTGCTGCTCATGTGGCTGCTTCCGTGATGTTGTGTGGGTGGGGTCGTGCGCTCAGGCGTACAGCGGCCGGATCGCCTCGAGGTGGGAAAGGAAACGGCGGTACTGCGCGTCGTAGGCGGCGGTGGCCTCGGCGTGCGGATGCGCGGACAGGCGCGGCTCCAGGCGCACGTGCGCGGCGGCGAGCGCGGCCAGGTCGGCGCCGGGGTCGCTGGCGCGCTGCGTGGCCCACAGCGCCTGCAGCGCCGCGCCGAAGGCGGCGCCCTCGGCCTGCTCCGGCACGTCCACCGGCAGGCCGAACACGTCGGCGACCATCTGCCGCCACACCGCGCTCTGGCTGCCGCCGCCGGTGAGGCGGATCGCCTCGAAGCGCATGCCGGCGTCGACGAAGGCGTCGTAGCCGTTCTTCAGGCTGTACACCGCGCCTTCCATCGCCGCCCGGTACAGATTGGCGGGCGTGACGTTGGTGGCGGTCATGCCGAACACGCTGCCGCGGCCGTTGGGCAGGTTGGGGGTGCGCTCGCCGTTGAGGAACGGCAGCATCAGCAGGCCCTCGGCGCCGGGGCGGGTATTGGCCAGCAGTGCGTCGCCGTCCCTGGTGGAAAAGCCGCACAGCTTCGCCACCGATTCGGTGGCCACGGTGCAGTTCATCGTGCAGATCAGCGGCAGCCAGCCGCCGGTGGAATCGCAGAACGCGGCCCAGCGCCCGGCGTCGTCGACGATCGGGCGGTCGGCGTGGGCGAACAGGGTGCCGGAGGTGCCCAGGCTCATGCTCAGCACGCCCGGGGTGACGTTGCCGGTGCCGATGGCGGCCATCATGTTGTCGCCGCCGCCGGCGGAGACGCGCACGTCGCGCGGCAGGCCCAGCTCGTCGGCGATGGCCGGGGCGATCGGGAACAGCGCGTCGGCCTCGACCAGCGGCGGCAGGCATTCGCGCAGGTCGCGGTCCGGATCGGTCGCCTTGATCATGGTTTCCGACCACTGCCGGGTGCGCACGTCCAGCCAGCCGGTGCCGGAGGCGTCGCCGCATTCCATCCAGCGCTCGCCGGTGAGCCAGAAGTTCACGTAGTCGTGCGGCAGCAGGATCGTGGCCAGCTGCGCGTAGGCCTGCGAGCGGTGGGTGCGGGTCCACGGCAGCTTGGAGGCGGTGTAACCGACCAGGATCGGGTTGCCGGCGACCTGGATGCAGCGCTCGGCGCCGCCGACCGCATCCATGATCAGGTCGCACTCGGCCGCGGTGGCGGTGTCGCACCACAGCTTGGCCGGAGCGAGGACATTCCCGGCTCGGTCCACCGGCACGAAGCCGTGCTGCTGGCCGGAGACGCCGATGGCGACGGTGCGCTGGCGCAGCGCCGGGTCCAGGCGGGAGAAGCAGCTGCGGATCGCCTCGATCCACCATTCGGCCCGCTGCTCGCGGCTGCCGTCGTCGCCGGCGGCCAGCTCGAGGGCATGGCCGATGGTCGCCACCACCTGCCGCGTCTGCGGGTCGTAGGCCACCAGCTTGACGCTCTGGGTGCCCACGTCCAGGCCGACCACTACCGCGTTGTTCCGCTCCAGGTTGCCCATCGTGTTAGCGCTACCATCGTGACCAGGGAAAAACGGGCCTTCGGCCCGTGCGACCACGGCGCGTTCGTGGCCATGGCAGGTTGCGACTCTACCAGCCCCTCGGCAAATGGCTTGCTGCAGTGCGCAACCCGGCCGATGGCCCGCTGGCCGTCGAAGGCGGCCCGGGCCTCCCGGCGAGGCTGCCCCGCCCCGGCCTTCCCCCGCCGTGGTGCCAAAGGCCAGCAAGGACCCCGGCCCTTCCGTCGACCCGGAGCGACCACCCGCCGACCAGGCCTGGGCCCGACTCGTTGATCCATTGATTGCGTGTATCAACGCTTCGTGCCCGCGAACGGCCGCAACCGGCCTGTTCAGGCGCTTTCCGGGGCCGGGCTGCGGCAGGCGAGGCCTAGAATTCTCCTGTGACTTCCGGGCACGTCGCCGCCACCGCGCCTTCCGACGGCCCGCCCCCTCCGCCAGCCGACGCCCGCCATGAACACCCAGCACCGCAAGCAACTCCCCGGCACTTCCCTGGACTGGTACGACGCCCGCGAGGCGGTCGAGGCCATCCGCCCCGGCGCCTGGGCCACTCTTTCCTATACCGCGCGCGTGCACGCCGAGAACCTGGTCCGCTGCGCCGACCCGGCGCACCTGCGCGACTACCTGGTGCAGCTGGTCGAGCGCCGCCGCGACCTCGACTTCCCCTGGTTCCCGGTGCGGGTGGTCTGCCACGACATCCTCGGCCAGACCGCGCTGGTCGACCTGGCCGGCCTGCGCGACGCCATCGCCGAGCAGGGCGGCGACCCGGCCAAGGTCAACCCGGTGGTGCCGGTGCAGCTGATCGTCGACCACTCGCTGGCGGTGGAATGCGGCGGCTACGACCCGCAGGCGTTCGAGAAGAACCGCGCGATCGAGGACCGCCGCAACGCCGACCGCTTCGACTTCATCGAGTGGACCCGGCACGCGTTCCGCAACGTCGAGGTGATCCCGCCGGGCAACGGGATCATGCACCAGATCAACCTGGAGAAGATGTCGCCGGTGGTGTACGTGCGCGACGGCGTCGCCTTCCCCGACACCTGCGTCGGCACCGACTCGCACACCCCGCACGTGGACGCGCTGGGCGTGATCGCCGTCGGCGTCGGCGGCCTGGAGGCCGAGAACGTGATGCTCGGCCGCGCCTCGTGGATGCGCCTGCCGGAAATCACCGGCGTGCACCTGACCGGCCGGCCGCAGCCGGGCATCACCGCCACCGACGTGGTCCTGGCCCTGACCGAGTTCCTGCGCAGGGAGCGCGTGGTCGGCCATTACCTGGAGTTCTTCGGCGAAGGCGCCGCGGCGCTGACCATCGGCGACCGCGCCACCATCTCCAACATGTGCCCGGAGTACGGCGCCACCGCCGCGCTGTTCTACATCGACCAGCAGACCCTGGACTACCTGCGCCTGACCGGCCGCGAAGAGAAGCAGGTACAGCTGGTCGAAACCTACGCGAAGACCGCCGGCCTGTGGGCCGACGACCTGCAGCAGGCGCAGTACGAGCGTGTGCTGGAGTTCGACCTGTCCTCGGTCGTGCGCAACATGGCCGGCCCGTCCAACCCGCACCGGCGCCTGCCGACCACCGCCCTGGCCGAGCGCGGCATCGCCGACCAGGCGAAGCTGCAGGCGGCGCGGGAGGAAGAAGCCCGCGGCCTGCTGCCGGACGGCGCGGTGATCATCGCCGCCATCACCAGCTGCACCAACACCTCCAATCCGCGCAACGTGATCGCCGCCGGCCTGCTGGCGCGCAATGCCAACGCGCGCGGCCTGCTGCGCAAGCCGTGGGTGAAGACCTCGCTGGCGCCCGGCTCCAAGGCCGTGCAGCTGTACCTGGAGGAATCCGGCCTGCTGCCGGACCTGGAGAAGCTGGGCTTCGGCATCGTCGCCTTCGCCTGCACCACCTGCAACGGCATGTCCGGCGCGCTGGACCCGAAGATCCAGCAGGAAATCATCGACCGCGACCTGTACGCGACCGCCGTGCTCAGCGGCAACCGCAACTTCGACGGCCGCATCCACCCGTACGCCAAGCAGGCCTTCCTGGCCAGCCCGCCGCTGGTGATCGCCTACGCCATCGCCGGCACCGTGCGCTTCGACATCGAGAAGGACGTGCTGGGCCTGGACCCGCAGGGCAACCCGGTCACGCTCAAGGACATCTGGCCCTCGGACGAGGAGATCGACGCGATCGTCCGCGCCAGCGTCAAGCCCGAGCAGTTCCGCAAGGTCTACGGGCCGATGTTCGACGTGCGCGTCGAGCACGGCGAACCGGTGAAGCCGCTGTACGACTGGCGCCCGATGAGCACCTACATCCGTCGTCCGCCGTACTGGGAGGGCGCGCTGGCCGGCGAGCGCACGCTGCGCGGCATGCGCCCGCTGGCGGTGCTCGGCGACAACATCACCACCGATCACCTGTCGCCGTCCAACGCGATCCTGCCGACCAGCGCCGCCGGCGAATACCTGGCGAAGATGGGCCTGCCCGAAGAGGACTTCAATTCCTACGCCACCCACCGCGGCGACCACCTCACCGCGCAGCGCGCGACCTTCGCCAACCCGAAGCTGCTCAACGAGATGGTGCGCAACGAGGATGGCAGCGTGCGCCAGGGTTCGCTGGCGCGGCTGGAGCCGGAAGGCCAGGTGATGCGCATGTGGGAAGTGATCGAGACCTACATGGAGCGCCGCCAGCCGCTGATCATCGTCGCCGGCGCCGACTACGGCCAGGGCAGCTCGCGCGACTGGGCCGCCAAGGGCGTGCGCCTGGCCGGCGTCGAGGCGATCGTGGCCGAGGGCTTCGAGCGCATCCACCGCACCAACCTGATCGGCATGGGCGTGCTGCCGCTGGAGTTCAAGCCGGGGCAGAACCGCAACACCTGGGGCATCGACGGCACCGAGACCTTCGACGTGGTCGGCACGCGTGCGCCGCGCGCGGACCTGACCCTGGTCATCCACCGCCGCAACGGCGAGCGCGTGGAAGTGCCGGTCACCTGCCGCCTCGACACCGCCGAGGAAGTGTCGATCTACGAGGCCGGCGGCGTGCTGCAGCGCTTCGCCCAGGATTTCCTCGAGGCGGCGAAGGTGGCCTGAGTGGCCCGGCCCGGCGAGCTGTTCGTCATGGCGCGCGTCCCGCAGGCATTGCGGGACGCGCTGCTGGGCGTGATGCGCGACGCCGGGCTGGACATGCTGCTGGGCGGCGCGCTGTATCCGCCGCGCAACTGGCACCAGACGCTCTCCGGCCTGCATCCGCCGGAAGCGCGCGAAGCCATGCGCCGCGCCTGCGCCGCGGTGGCGGCGGCCGCCTTCGACATGCGGCTGGACCGGCTGGAAAGCTCCGGCCCGGAGCCGGGGCGGATCCACTGGCGCTTCGTGCCTTCCACCGGGCGCCCCGCCGGCCTGATCGACCTGATGGCCGCGGTGCGCACGCAGCTGCGCGCGCAGGGCCTGGTCGAAACCCAGGGCCACCGGCCGCACGTCACCGTCAGCTACAACGCCAGCCGCGCGATCGAACCGCTGCAGTTCGGGCCGGTCGACTGGCGCATCGACAGCATCGAGCTTGTCGAGGTTGCCGGCACAGGCAAGGACTACCGCTACGACGTGGTCGAAGCCTGGCCACTGCGCGCGCCCGCCGCGCCGCCGCCGGCCCAGCTCGGCCTCCTCTGACCTTCACTGGACACTGAAATGACCGCACTTCCGCAGCTCCGCATCCCCGCCACCTACATGCGTGGCGGCACCTCCAAGGGCGTGTTCTTCCGCCTCGAGGACCTGCCGCCGGCCGCGCAGGTGCCCGGCCCGGCGCGCGACCGCCTGCTGCAGCGGGTGATCGGCTCGCCCGATCCGTATGGCAAGCAGACCGACGGCATGGGCGGCGCGACCTCGAGCACCAGCAAGTGCGTGATCGTCTCCCCGGGCACGCGCCCGGGCCACGACGTCGACTACCTCTACGGCCAGGTCTCGATCGACGCCGACTTCGTCGACTGGTCCGGCAACTGCGGCAACCTCTCCACCGCCGCCGGCGCCTTCGCGATCCACGCCGGCTACGTCGATCCGTCGCGCCTGCCGGAAGACGGCGTGTGCACGGTGCGGATCTGGCAGGCCAACATCCACAAGACCATCCTCGCCCACGTGCCGGTGCGCGACGGCCAGGTGGTCGAGGACGGCGACTTCGAGCTGGACGGCGTGACCTTCCCGGCCGCGGAGATCGTGCTGGAGTTCCTCGACCCGGCCGACGAGGGCGAAGGCGAAGGCGGCGGGGCGATGTTCCCCACCGGCGAGCTGATCGACACGCTGGAGGTGCCCGGCGTCGGCACCTTGCAGGCCACGCTGATCACCGCCGGCATCCCCACCGTGTTCGTCAACGCCGGGGACCTCGGCTACGACGGCACCGAGCTGCAACCGGCGATCAACGGCGACGCCGCCGCGCTGGCCAGGCTCGAGGCGGTGCGCGTGGCCGGCGCGCTGAAGATGGGCCTGATCCGCAGCGCCGAGGAAGCGCTCACCCGCCAGCACACGCCGAAGGTGGCGTGGGTGGCGCCGCCGCGCGCCTACGCCGCCTCCAGCGGCAAGGCGATCGGCGCAGGCGACATCGACCTCAACGTGCGCGCCATGTCGATGGGCAAGCTGCACCACGCGATGATGGGCACCGCCTCGGTCGCCATCGCCGCCGCCGCCGCGGTGCCGGGCACCCTGGTCAACCTCGCCGCCGGCGGCGGCCAGCGCGACGTGGTCCGCTTCGGCCACCCCTCCGGCACGCTGCGCGTCGGCGCCAGCGTCTCCCAGGCCGACGGGCAGTGGACCATCACCCGCGCGGTGATGAGCCGCAGCGCGCGCATCCTGATGGAAGGCGCGGTGCGGGTGCCGGCCTCGACGATCTGAGGCTCAGCCGCGGCGCGGTACGAACGGCAGCCGGCCGTGCGCGTGCAGCGCCGCGATCGCGGCCTGCCCCACCGCCACCGAGATCTGGTTGAGGCCGCTGACCACGTCGCCGATCGCATAGAGCCCGGGCACGCCGCCGGCCTGCTGGTGGCCGTCGACCGGGATCTCGCCGCTCTCCGTCAGCGCCACGCCGGCCTGGCGCGCCAGCCCCGCGCTTGTGCTGCAGCCCAGGAACGGATACACGGTGTCGAACCAGTGGGTGTCGCCGTCGATGGCGTAGCCGCAGCGTTCGCCGTCGAAGCGCAGCTCGCCGCCCGCCGGCAGGATCCGCGCGTCCACGCCCTCCAGGTCCGCGACATCGCCGGCCGCGTCGGTCGGCAGCAGGGTGAGGTTCGCGGTGTAGCCGCGCAGGAAGCGTGCGTGCGAGGCCACGGCCTCCCACGGGCCGTGGATGCCGATGGCGCTGTCGCTGGCCTCGTAGGCATCGCACACCGGGCACAGCCGCAGCGCGCCGCAGGCGACCGCGTCCTCCACCCCGTCCAGTTCCGGCAGGTGGTCGGCCAGGCCGGTGGCCAGCATCACCGCGCTCGCGCGCCAGCGCCGGCCGTCGTCGCTGGCGACGGTGAAGCGGCCGTCGGCGTCGCGCTCGAGCGAGGCGACCGTCGCCGCCCCGGACTCCGCCCCGAACGACCCGGCCTGCTCGCGCAGGCGCGCCAGCAGCGCGTCGCCGGAAATCCCCTGCGGGAAGCCCGGGCAGTTGTTGCTTTCCGGGATCCAGCGCGCGCGGCTGCGGCCGGCATCCAGCACCGTGCAGGCGCGGTGCAGCCGCCCCAGGTAGATCGCGGCGGTCAGCCCGGCCGGGCCGCCGCCGATGACGATGACATCCAGCGTGGCTTCCACGCGCGCCTCCTTTCCGTTGCCGGACAACGATAGGCGGCGCGCGTGAAGGACGCGGCTACGCGGGGCTGCCCTCGCGGCCGGCGCGCGCGGCCATGGCGGTGGCCACGTCCAGGACCACGTCGGTCATGGTCAGGTCGTCGCGGTCCGGGGTGATCCTGAAACCCAGGTGCTGGCACATGGCCAGCATGGTCACGTTCTCGCGCAGGACCTGGCCTTCGACCGTCTTCAGGCCGATGCTGCCGGCCCACTCGATCATGATCTCCATCAGCCGCCAGCCGATGCCGTGGCCCTTGAGGTCCGAGCGCACCAGGATCCCGTACTCGCCGCGCTCGTAGTTGGCGTCGGCGAGCAGGCGCACCGCGCCGAGCATCTCGCCGCTGTCCGGATCCAGCGCCACCAGCGCGATCGAGCGCGCGTAGTCCATCTGGGTCAGGCGCGCGATGAACTCGTGGCTGAAGTGGCGCACCGCCGAGAAGAAGCGCAGGCGCAGGTCCTCCTCGGTGACCCTGGAGAAGAACTCGCGGAACAGCTCCTCGTCCTCCGGCCGCACCGGGCGCACGAACATGCGCCGGCCGTGCGGGAGCTGCTCCATGCGCTCCCATTCCTTCGGATACGGGCGCACGACGAAGCGCGAATGCCACGGGCCCTTCTGCACCGGGCCCTCCCACGGCGCGATCGCCACGCGCGCGTCCACCGCGATCACCCCGTCGCGGTCGGCCAGCAGCGGGTTGATGTCCAGCTCGCGCACCTGCGGGATGTCGGCGGCCAGCTGCGCCAGCTTGACCAGCACCAGCGCCACCGCGCGCTCGTCGGCGGCCGGCACGTCGCGGTAGGCCTTGAGGATGCGCGAGACGCGGGTGCGGCCGATCAGTTCATGGGCCAGGCGCAGGTCCAGCGGCGGCAGCGCCAGCGCCTTGTCGTCGATGACCTCCACCGCGGTGCCGCCGCGGCCGAACACCACCACCGGGCCGAAGGTCGGGTCGTCGGCGAGACCGACGATGAGCTCGCGGGCCTTGGGCCTGGTGATCATCGGCTGCACGATCACGCCGTCGATGCGCGCGTCCGGGCGCGCCTGGCGCGCGCGCTCGAGGATGCCGGCCGCGGCCTCGCGCACCGCGGCCTCGCTGGCCAGGTTCAGGCGCACCCCGCCGACGTCGGACTTGTGGATGATGTCCGGCGACAGGATCTTCAGCGCCACCGGCAGGCCCTGCGCCAGCAGCGGTGCCGCCGCGGCGACCGCCGCGTCCGGGTCGGCGGCCAGCACCGCGCGGGTGGTCGGGATGCCGTAGGCCTCCAGCAGCGCGGTGACCTCCAGCGGGTCCAGCCAGCGCCGGCCTTCGTCCAGCGCCCGGGCGACCACCGCCTGCGCGGCGGCGGTATCGACCACGAAGTCCTCCGGCAGGCTCGGCGGGGTCTCCATCAGCGCCTGCTGCGCCTCGCGGTGGCGGACCAGGTACATGAAGCCGCGTACCGCGTCGGCCTCGGTGCCGTACATGGGCACGCCGGCGGCGCCGAGGGTGGCCAGCGCCTGCGGCTGGTCGCCCAGCCACACGCCCAGTACCGGCTTGGACGAATGCGGGCGCTTGCCCAGCACCCCGGCCACCGCCTTCGCCGCTTCCTCCGAGGAGGACAGCGCGGTGGGCACGTTCATCACCAGCACCGCGTCGTTGCCCGGGTCCGCGAGCATGGCTTCCAGCGCGGCGGTGTAGCGGGCCGCGTCGGCGTCGCCGACGATGTCCACCGGGTTGGCATGCGACCAGGTCGGCGGCAGCACCCTGTCGAGCCGCTCCACCGTGGCCGGGTCCAGCGCGGCCAGGGTGCCGCCCAGGTCGACCAGGCGGTCCACGGCGAGCACGCCGATGCCGCCGCCGTTGGTGAGGATGCCCAGCCGGCGGCCGGGCGCGCTGCGCAGGTGGCCGAGGGTCTCGGCGGCGGCGAACAGCTCGTCCAGCGCATGCACCCGCAACAGGCCGGCGCGGCGGAAGGCGGCGTCGTAGACCGCGTCCGAACCGGCCAGGGCGCCGGTATGGGTGGCCGCGGCCTTCGCGCCCTGTTCGTGGCGGCCGGACTTGACCACCACCACGGGCTTGGCGCGGGCCGCGGCGCGCGCGGCGGACATGAACTTGCGCGCGTCGCGCACCGATTCGATGTAGAGCAGGATCGCCCGGGTCTTCACGTCCTGGGCGAACCAGTCGAGCAGGTCGCCGAAGTCCACGTCGAGGGCATCGCCCAGCGAGACCACGGCGGAGAAGCCGATCGAACGGGCCGCGCCCCACTCCACCAGGCCGGCGGCGATCGCACCGGACTGCGAGACCAGGGCCAGGTCGCCGGGCAGTGGACTGCGCGCGCCGAAACTGACGTTGAGTCCGGCATGCGGCGACATCACCCCCAGGCAGTTGGGCCCGACGATGCGCAGGCCGTGCGGGCGGGCCTCGTCGCGCAGGCGTTCCAGCAGCGAGCCGGGGCCCTGGCCCAGGCCGGCGCTGACCACCACCGCGGCCTTCGCCCCGACCCGCACCGCCTCGGCGATCACCCCGGGCACGGTCAGGGCCGGGGTCGAGACCACCACCAGTTCGGGCTTGAACGGCAGGTCGGACAGCCGCGCCACCGCAGGCATGCCGTCGATCTGCCGGTACTTGGGGTTGACCAGCCCGACCTGGCCGGCGAAACCGGCTTCGCGCAGGTTCCTGACCACGGCCCGGCCGACCGAGCGGTCGCGGGGGCTGGCCCCGACCACCGCCACCGACTTGGGGCGGAAGACCGACTCCAGGGCGTAGATGCTCATCCGGCGCAAATCCTTGCTGTCATTGCCTCTGAACGATACAGGGTGGCCCGCCGGAGCCGTACCCCGGGACAATCTGACAAGGTCACAGGCAGCCCGCGAAGGCCTATGCTCCCGGCCGGGAATACCCGGTGGCGGGGCTGGAGGGGCTGGCGGAGGTTTCCGCCGGCCCTGAATGCATTGGCCCCTACATGGGTACCCCCACGAGCTCTTCCAGGCATTGATCCCGATCAATGCCCGGGCTTCCGCACAGGGGGATCATCGCCCCCGTTCATACTGAGGGACGGACCGCATGCAAAGCGTGCAGGGGACTTACAACGACAAGGTGGTGCGCCAGTTCGCGGTCATGACCGTGGTCTGGGGCATCGTGGGCATGCTGGTGGGCGTGATCATCGCCGCCCAGCTTTACTGGCCGGCGCTGAATTTCGATCTGCCCTGGCTCAGCTACGGCCGGCTGCGGCCGCTGCATACCAACGCGGTGATCTTCGCGTTCGGCGGCAGCGCGCTGTTCGCGACCAGCCTCCACGTGGTGCAGCGAACCTGCCACGTGCGGCTGATCTCGGACGGCCTGGCGGCCTTCGTGTTCTGGGGCTGGCAGCTGATCATCGTGCTGGCGGCCATCACCCTGCCGCTCGGCCTGACCCAGGGCAAGGAGTACGCCGAGCTGATCTGGCCGATCGACATCCTGATCGCCGTGGTCTGGGTCGCCTACGCGGTCCTCTTCATCGGCACGATCGCCAAGCGCCGGGTCAAGCACATCTACGTGGCGAACTGGTTCTACGCCGCGTTCATCCTGGCGGTGGCGCTGCTGCACATCGTCAACAACATCGCCATCCCGTCCGACCTGCTGCATTCCTACCCGGTCTACAGCGGCGCCGTCGACGCGATGGTGCAGTGGTGGTACGGCCACAACGCGGTGGGCTTCTTCCTGACCGCGGGCTTCCTCGGCATGATGTACTACTTCGTGCCGAAGCAGGCCGGCCGCCCGATCTACTCCTACCGCCTGTCGATCGTGCACTTCTGGGCGCTGATCGCCGTGTACATGTGGGCCGGCCCGCACCACCTGCTGTACACCGCGCTGCCCGACTGGGCGCAGTCGCTGGGCATGGTCTTCTCGCTGATCCTGCTGGCCCCGTCCTGGGGCGGCGCCATCAACGGCGTGATGACCCTGTCGGGCGTCTGGTACAAGCTGCGCACCGACCCGATCCTGAAGTTCCTGATCGTGGCCGTCTCCTTCTACATGATCGCGACCTTCGAAGGCCCGATGATGTCGATCAAGACGGTGAACTCGCTGTCCCACTACACCGACTGGACCGTGGGCCACGTCCACGCCGGCGCGCTGGGCTGGGTGGCGATGATCTCGATCGGCGCGGTCTACTCGCTGATGCCCAAGCTGCTGGGCCGCGAGCAGATGTACTCGGTCAAGGCGATCGACGTGCACTTCTGGATGCACACCCTGGGCGTGGTGTTCTACATCGCCTCGATGTGGATCGCCGGCGTGATGCAGGGCCTGATGTGGCGCGCCACCAACGACGACGGCACGCTGACCTACAGCTTCGCCGAGGCGCTCAACGCGACCTATCCGTACTACCTGATCCGCCTGCTGGGTGGCGTCCTGGTCCTGGCGGGCATGGGCGTGATGGCCTGGAACCTGGTGCGTACCTACCGCGCCGCCCCCGCGATCGCGCCGCAGCCGGTGCTGCCGGTCGACGCCTCCCAAGCGCGCGCCTGAGGCATAACCATGAGCGAACACAACCAGAATCCCCACGAGAAAGTCGAGAAGAACGTCGGCCTGATGGCCGTGCTGATCGCGGTCGCCATCTCCTTCGGCGGCCTCGCCCAGATCGTGCCGCTGATGTTCCAGGCCGAGGCGATCGAGCCGCTGGAGGGCGTGGAGCCGTATCCCGCCCTGCAGCTGGCCGGCCGCGACGTCTACATCCGCGAAGGCTGCTACAACTGCCACTCGCAGATGGTCCGCACCCTGCGCTTCGAGACCGAGCGCTACGGCCACTACTCGCTGGCCGGCGAATCGGTCTACGACCGTCCCTTCCAGTGGGGCTCCAAGCGCACCGGTCCCGACCTGGCCCGCGTCGGCGGCCGCTATTCCGACGACTGGCACCGCGTGCACCTGAACAACCCGCGCGACGTGGTGCCGGAGTCGAACATGCCGGCCTTCCCGTGGCTGGAGAAGAACCAGGTCGACGGCGCCACCGTGGCCAGGCGCATGTCCGCGCTCAAGGCCCTCGGCGACCCGTACACCGACGAGCAGATCGCGCAGGCCCCGGCCGAGGTCGAAGGCAAGACCGAACTCGACGCGGTGGTCGCCTACCTGCAGGCGCTGGGCAAGCACGCCCCGCGGGGAGGCCAGCAATGATCGGTGGAATCTCGACCGCGGCGCTGCTGGTGCTGTTCATCGGCAGCTGGATCTGGGCCTGGAGCCCGAAGCGCAGGAAGGCGTTCGACGAAGCGGCACTGCTGCCGCTCGACGATGGCGAAGCCGTTGAGGACAGGGGGAACGTGGCATGAAAAGTGGTTGGACCTGGTACGTCATCGCCCTGGTGGCCATCAACATCGTCGGCTACGTGTGGCTGCTGTGGTGGACCTCGCGCCGTCGTCCCGGCGACCCGAAGCCGGAAGACACCTCCCACGTGTGGGACGGCGACATCACCGAGTACAACAAGCCGCTGCCGAAGTGGTGGATCAACCTGTTCTACCTGACCATCGTCTTCGGCGTCGGCTACTTCTTCTGGTTCGGCGGCCTGGGCGGCATCGGCGGCTACAGCGGCTGGAGCTCGAAGCAGGAGTACGCGGCCGAGAAGGCGGTGGAAGACGCCAAGCTGGAGAAGACCTTCGCGCCGTTCGCCGGCCAGGCGATCGACGCGCTGGCCCGCGACCCGAAGGCGCTGGCCCTGGGCCGCTCGATCTTCAGCAACACCTGCGCCACCTGCCACGGCTCGGCCGGCCAGGGCGCCGTCGGCTACCCGAACCTGACCGACGACATCTGGCACTGGGGCGGTTCCCCGGACCGCATCCTCGAGACCGTGCTGGACGGCCGTGAAGGCATCATGCCCGAGTGGGGCACGGTCCTGACCGGCATGGGCGGCCCGGAAGCGGTGGACTACACCATCGCCTACGTCCGCACCCTGTCCGATCCGGCGGCCATGCAGAACAACTTCATGGCCGCCCAGGGCAGGAAGCTGTACGAGGGCGTGTGCGCCGCCTGCCACGGCGTCGACGGCAAGGGCAACCAGGACCTCGGTGCGCCCGACCTGACCGACGACTACTGGCTGTACGGCAACAGCCGCGAGAGCCTGCACCGCACGATCACCCAGGGCCGCCACGGCAGCATGCCTGCCCACCGCGAGCTCCTCGGCGAGACCCGTGCCCGCCTGGTTGCAGCCTACGTCTGGTCGCTGTCAAATGGAGCCGGGAAAGGGAGCCAGCAGGGAACTCAGTGACCGACTTCAGCGAGCCGCGCTTTGACCACCCCCCACGTCCGCTCGCGCAGCGCGTGGGGGCCATAGCCTGGCCGAGCTTCTTCGCCGCCGGCGTGGCGACGATGGTGTTCTTCGCCTTCGTCGACCCGCTGGCGCTGCGGGACCTGACGTTTCCAGACCTGAAGTTGACCCGGGAGCTCGGCTACACGCTGGGCTTCTTCGTTTTCTGGGTCGCGACCGCCTCGTCGAGCCTGTTCACCTGGATCCTGCTGAGACCCTCCAGCCGCTTCAATCGCGCCCTGCCGCCGGACTGACCGCCCGGGCGGACGCCGGACTGCGACAATTTGTCGTCTGGCGCACCCCCCCGGTTTGCGGATACTGGTCGGGTATGGAAGCCGGAATCCGGCTTCCAGGTCGCGCGCGCGGCCAATCCCCAGACATGAACGCAAGCCACCCCATCCCTACCGGTCCGTCGACGCCTCGCGCCGGCGCGCCGACGCCAGGACGGCAGCCATGAGCAAACGCATTCCCCTGGACGTGGTCGACGACCAGGGCAACTCCTTCTACGTCAGCGAGCGCAAGATCTATCCGCGCGACGTGTCCGGCCGCTTCAACCGCCTGCGCGTGGCCGCGGTGGTCTGGCTGCTGGGCATGTTCTACGTGTTCCCGTGGCTGCGCTGGGACGGCCGCCAGGCGGTGCTGTTCGACCTGCCGGCGCGCAAGTTCTACGTGTTCGGCCTGGCCTTCTGGCCGCAGGACTTCCTGTTCCTGGCGCTGCTGCTGATCATCGCCGCGCTGTCGCTGTTCTTCTTCACCGCCTTGGCCGGACGCCTGTGGTGCGGCTACGCCTGCCCGCAGACGGTGTGGACCGAAGTGTTCCTGTGGATGGAGCGCTGGACCGAGGGCGACCGCTCCAGGCGGATGAAGCTGGACGCCGCGCCCTGGGGCCGGGAGAAGATCCTGCGCAAGGGCGCCAAGCACTTCCTGTGGGCGGTGTTCGCGCTGTGGACCGGCTTCACCTTCGTCGGCTTCTTCACCCCGATCACCGACCTGGCCTCGCGCATCGTGCCGTTCGAATGGGGCGGGTGGGAGACCTTCTGGGTGTTCTTCTACGCCTTCGCCACCTGGGGCAACGCCGGCTTCCTGCGCGAGCAGGTGTGCAAGTACATGTGCCCGTACGCGCGCTTCCAGAGCGCGATGTTCGACCGCAACACCCTGCTGATCGCCTACGACCCGATGCGCGGCGAGCCGCGCGGCCCGCGCAAGCGCGGCCTCGGCAGCGTGCTCGAGCGCGCCCGCGGCCTGCTCGACCCGAAGACCGCGTACGACTACGTGTTCCGCGCCAGCGCGCACCCGACCGCCGCCGACAACCGGCTGCAGGCGCACGGCACCATCACCCTCGGCGGCGTCGGCGACAAGCCCGAGCCGCTGCCGAAGTTCTCCTACGAGGAGCTGGGCGACTGCATCGACTGCACGATCTGCGTGCAGGTCTGCCCGACCGGCATCGACATCCGCAACGGCCTGCAGTACGAGTGCATCGCCTGCGGCGCCTGCATCGACGCCTGCGACGAGGTCATGGGCAAGATGGGTTATCCGCGCGGCCTGATCCGCTACGCGACGCAGAACGCGATCGACGGCAAGCCGACCCGCGTCCTGCGCCCGCGCATCTTCGTCTACGGCTTCCTGCTGCTGGCGCTGTGCGGCGCCTGGGCGTGGGGCGTGGCCCACCGCAGCGAGCTGATCGCCGAGGTCCTGCGCGACCGCAACGCGCTGTACCGCGAGACCGCCGCCGGCGTGGCCAACGACTACACCCTCAAGCTGATCAACAAGAGCCAGGAAACCCGCAGCTTCCGCATCACCCTCGAACCGGCGGACGCCGGCCTGTCCCTGCCCGGCCCGGTGGTGGTCGAGGCCGGTCCCGAGCAGGTGCTGCCGGTCGCGCTGACCGTCACCGCCGAGGAAGGCACCGGCGGCCGCCGCGAGATCCGTTTCGTCGTCGAGAGCGAGGACGGCCGCGATCGCCGCGTCGTCAACAGCAGCTTCTTCGGACCCAGCCCATGAACCGTCCCGAACAGACCCCTCCTCCCGAAGCCGGGCAACCCGGCTGGCGCAACGCGGCCCTGTGGCTGGTGATCGGGCTGCCGCTGCTGTCGATCGTCGCCGGCGTCGGCCTGGTGGTGATCGCCACCCGTTCCGGCGGCGCCGATACGGTCAACGACCCGGTGCGTCGCGTGGCGCAGATCCAGACCACCGACCTCAGCCCCGACGCCAAGGCGAAGAAGCTCGGCCTCAGCGCGGTGCTGCGCGTCGAGGACGGCATCGTCGAGGTGCTGCCGGCGACCGGCGAGTTCCCGCGCGACCAGCCGCTGCAGCTGTTCCTGCAGCACCCGACCCGCAAGGCCGAGGACATCCAGCTGGAACTGGCGCCGGAAGGCCCGGGCTGGCGCCTGGAGCAGCCGGTGGATCCCGGCCACGACTGGGTAGTGCAGCTGCACGCCGCCGACGGCAGCTGGCGCCTGCACGGGCGGCTCATCCGCCAGCAGCACGCCGCGCGCCTGGCGCCGCTGATCGGCGGAGGCGGCTGACCGCGATGCCGGCGGAACTGGCCATGCACGACGCGCCGGTGGCCAGCGGCACCTGCCACCACTGCGGCGAGGTGCTGTCCGCCCGCCCGGTGGTGCGCGAATTCGAGGGCCAGCCGCGCCCGTTCTGCTGCGACGGCTGCGCCGCCGCCGCCGAATGGATCGCCGGCGCCGACCTCGACGGCTACTACCGCCTGCGCAGCGCCGGCGGCACCCGGGTCGGCGACGACCTGCCCGACCTGGCGGTGTGGGACCGCGCCGACGTCCAGGCCGAACACAGCCGCCCGGTCGAGGGTGGCCGCGAGATCACCCTGCTCACCGACGGCATGCGCTGCGCCGCATGTGCGTGGCTGATCGACCGCGCCCTGCGCCGCGAGCCGGGCGTGCTCGACTGCGGCGCCAACGCCGTCACCGGCCGCATCCGCATCGCCTGGGATCCGGCGCGCACCGCGCTGTCGGCGCCGTTGCGGCGCCTGGCCATGCTCGGTTACCGGCCCTACCTGGCCGGCAGCGAGGCGATGGAACGCGAGCGCACCCGCGAACGCCGGCGTTGGCTGCTGCGCCTGGGCATCGCCGGGCTGGGCACGCTGCAGGCGATGATGTTCGCCGAGGCGCTGTACCTGGACTTCAACAGCACCATGCCGGCGGCCACCCGCGACTTCTTCCGCTGGCTGACCTTCCTGCTGTGCACGCCGGTGGTGTTCTATTCCGGCTGGCCGTTCCTGGCCGGCGCGTGGCGCGAACTGCGCGGCCGCCGCCTCGGCATGGACGTGCTGATCGCCGGCTCCACCCTGCTGGCGTATTTCGCCAGCCTGTTCGAGACCATCCGCGGCGGCGTCCACGTCTGGTACGACGCGGCGGTGATGTTCGTGTTCCTGCTGCTGGCCGCGCGCATGCTCGAGCAGCGCGCGCGCGCCGTGGCCAGCGCCCAGGTCGACGCGCTGGCGCGCGCGCGGCCGGCGTTCGCCACCCGCGAGCTGGCCGACGGCAGCCGCGAAACCGTGCCGCTGGCCTCGCTGCAGGCCGGCGACGTGGCCCGCGTTTCCGCCGGCGACGCGGTGCCGGCCGACGGCGTCCTGCTCGACGACGAGGCCTGGTTCGAGGAAGCGCTGCTGACCGGCGAGTCGAAGCCGGTGCACAAGCGCGCCGGCGACCCGGTCTATGCCGGCACCGTCTGCCGCGAACGCCCGGCGCGGCTGCAGGTGTCCTGCACCGGCCCTGCCACCCGCATCTCGCAGCTGGCGCGGCTGGTGGAAGAGGCGCAGGAACACCGCCCGGCGCTGGCGCGCACCGCCGACCGCATCGGCAGCCGCTTCGTCCTCGGCCTGCTGCCGGTGACCATCGCGGTGTTCGCCTGGTGGTGGCAGCACGAGCCCTCGCGCGCGCTGGAAGTGACCCTGGCCCTGCTGGTGATCAGCTGCCCCTGCGCGCTGTCGCTGTCGGTGCCGGCCGCGCTGGCGGCCGCGCATGGCGCGCTGGCGAAGACCGGCCTGCTGGCGCTGCGACCGGACGCGCTGGACACGCTGGCGCGCGCCACCGACATCGTCTTCGACAAGACCGGCACGCTCAGCGACCACCGGCCCGCGCTGGCCGCGGTGGAAAGCTTCGGCATCGATCGCGAGCAGGCCCTGCGTATTGCTGCGGCGCTGGAGCGCGACAGCGGGCATCCGCTGGCCGCCGCCTTCGCCCGTGACGGCGACCCGCAGCCGCTGGCGGCGACACAGGTCGCCGCGGTACCGGGCCGCGGCATCGAAGGCGAGGTCGAAGGCCGCCGCTGGCGGCTCGGCCGCGCCGACTTCGCCGCCGGCCGCGAGGACGATGGCGCGCTGTGGCTGGGCGACGGCCAGCAAGCCATGGCCCGCTTCACCCTCGAGGAGCGCCCGCGCGCCGACGCGGCCGCCGCGCTGCACTCGCTGCGCGCGCTCGGCCTGCGCCCGCACCTGGCCAGCGGCGACGGCGAGGCCGCGGTGCGGCGCATGGCCGCGACCCTCGGCATCGGCGACGCCCACGCCCGCCAGTCGCCCGAGGACAAGCTCGCCCTGGTCAAGCGCCTGCAGGGCGAAGGCCGGATCGTGGCGATGGTCGGCGACGGCCTCAACGACGCTCCGGTGCTGGCCGGCGCCGACGTTTCCGTCGCCCTCGGCGAAGGCGCCTCGCTGGCGCACCGCGCCGCCGACCTGGTCACCACCGGCAGCGGCCTGGAGCGCATCCCCGCCGCCGTGTCGCTGGCCCGCCGCACCCATCGCGTGATCCGGCAGAACCTGGCCTGGGCCACCGCCTACAACCTGCTGGCCCTGCCGCTGGCCGCCGCCGGCCTGGTGACGCCGTGGCTGGCCGCGCTGGGCATGGCCGCGTCCTCGCTGCTGGTCACCCTCAACGCGCTGCGCCTGGCGCGGAGCGCGGCGCCGGCCGCGCGCGCCGGCGCGCCCTCGACGGCGGAGGCAACGCCATGAACATCCTGCTGATGCTGGTCCCGCTGAGCCTGGTGCTGCTCGGGGTGGCCGTGGCCGCCTTCGTCTGGGCGGTCAAGCGCGGCCAGTTCGACGACCTCGACACCCCGGCGCTCGACATCCTCGAGGACGACGACCGCCCCGCCCCGCCGGCGAAGCCGGCGCCGCCCGCGCCACCGGAGCCCGACGCCTGACATGCCGGTCGACCTGCCCACGCTGCTGGCTGCCGCCCTCGCCGGCCTGCTCGGCGGGGTGCACTGCGCGGTGATGTGCGGCGGCATCGCCGCCAGCTTCCCGGCGATGGCCCCGGGCCGCCCGCTGCGCGTGGCCTGGCAGGCCAACCTCGGCCGCGTCGGCGGCTACGTGCTCGCCGGTGCCGTCGCCGGCGGCTTCGGCGGCGGCCTGCTGCGCGTGCTGCGCATCGACGGACTGGCCACCGGCCTGCGCATGGCCGCCGGCCTGGCCCTGGTGCTGGTCGCCCTGCGCCTGCTCGACCGCGGCGGCCGCCTGGACCTGCTGGCGAAACCCGGCGTGCGCGCCTGGCGCTGGCTGCAGCCGCTGCACCGGCACCTGCTGCCGGCGACCACGCCATGGCGGCGGATCGCGCTGGGCGCGCTGTGGGGCTGGATGCCGTGCGGGCTGAGCCTGGGCCTGCTCACCGTGGCCTGGCTGCAGGCCAGCGCCGGCGGCGGTGCCGCGGTGATGGCGGCGTTCGGCCTGGGCACCCTGCCGATGATGGTGCCGCTGACCTGGTCGGGCGCGCGCATGCACGGCTGGCTGCAGCGACCGCGCTGGCGGCTCGCGCTCGGCGGCGTGGTCCTCGGCGCCGGCCTGCTGACCCTGGCGGCGCCATGGCTGATGCAGGTACCGGCCCTGCACGGGGCGCTTGCGGCGCTGGGCTGCGTCCCGCGCGGGGCCTGAGCGACTGACGCAGCGCGTCAGCCTGCGACGGGGGCGGGCACCACGTCCTCGCCGAAGCACACCTGGTTGCGGCCGGCGGCCTTGGCCCGGTACAGCGCCTCGTCGGCCGCGCCGGTCCAGTCCTCGATGTCCTTCATCCCGGCGCGCAGTTCGGCCACGCCGATGCTCAGCGTCACCGGCACGCCTGCGGCCATGACCTGCCCGGCCACCCGCTGGCGCAGGCGCTCGGCCACTTCCAGCGCGGCCTCGCGGTGGGTGCCCGGCAGCAGCACGCCGAACTCGTCGCCGCCGTAGCGGCCGGCCACGTCGGTGCTGCGCAGGCCTTCGTGCAGCAGGGCCGAGACGCGGCGCAGGACCTGGTCGCCGGCCAGGTGGCCCTGGCTGTCGTTGATCCGCTTGAACTCGTCGACGTCGATCATCAGCAGCGAGGACACCGCCCCGTAGCGGTGGAAGCGACGCATCTGCTCGGCGACCAGCGCCAGCCACTGCTGGCGGCTGGCCAGGCCGGTCTCGGCGTCGACCCGCACCACCTGCTCGAGCATGCGCTTCTGCGCCCGCACCTTGTCGGCGAAGGAGCGCGCGGTGATGCCGATCGCCAGCAGGTACAGGACCAGGAACGGCATGCACCAGAGCATGGTGCTGAACTGGGTGCGCGGCTCGAAGGCGAAGCCGTTCAGCGCCGCGGTGACCAGGCTGGTCGCGACCATCGCCGCCAGCGAACGGCCCGCCAGCGGCCAGCCGCCGGCGACGGTGCGGTCCATGCTCATCACCGACACCAGCAGCACCGTCGGCAGCAGGTCGAAGCGGATGATGGCGATCCAGAACCCGGCGACCACCGAGTCCATCACCAGGTTGCCGAACTCCGCCTCCACCGGCCGCGAGCTGTTGGACGAGATGCGCCAGGCCACCAGCGGCCAGCCGATGCCCGTCAGCGCCGCCAGCGGCCACCACAGCGCGTTCGCGCCCTGCGCATGCAGCGACGCCATCACTCCCATCAGGCTGGTCCAGGTGCCCAGCACGCGCATGGCGCAGGTGAAGCGGACGAAACGGTTGCCCCCGGAGTCACCGGGCGAGGTGGAGAAGAACATCTGGGCAGCTTGCGACGGAATATGAACAGGCGCCGCAAGAGACATGCCAAGCACGTCACGCTTGCCACGCCTTCACCGCCGCAAGAACCGGGGCAAAGAAAAAGCCCGGCCTTTCGGCCGGGCTTTTCGAATATGGCAGCCCCGGATGGATTCGAACCACCGAATGCCTGAGTCAGAGTCAGGTGCCTTACCGCTTGGCGACGGGGCTGTAGGCTGCAGATTATAAAACCACCGGAAGACGTTTGCACGCCATCCGCTGAAGGAAACGGATACGGATATCCGTTTCCCCCGGGCCGCCTCCGCAGAGGCGACCCACCAGGCGCATCAGCGCTTGGAGAACTGGGTGGCGCGGCGGGCCTTGTGCAGGCCGACCTTCTTGCGCTCGACCTCGCGGGCGTCGCGGGTCATGAAGCCGGCCTTGCGCAGGTCGGACTTCAGCGACTCGTCATACTCGACCAGCGCGCGGGCGATGCCCAGGCGGATCGCACCGGCCTGGCCGGTGGTGCCGCCGCCGGTGGCGGTGACGACGACGTCGAACTTGTCGGTCGACTGGGTCAGCTCGAGCGGCTGGCGCACGATCATGCGCGCGGTCTCACGGCCGAAGAACTCGTCCAGCGGACGGCCGTTGACGGTGATGTTGCCCGAACCCTTGCGCAGGAACACGCGGGCGGTGGAAGACTTGCGACGGCCGGTGCCGTAGTTCTGAGTGGTAGCCATCGTTGTGCCTTAGATGTCCAGCGGCTGCGGCTGCTGGGCCGCGTGCGGGTGTTCGGAACCGGAGTAGACCTTGAGCTTGCGGTACATCGCACGGCCCAGCGGACCCTTCGGCAGCATGCCCTTGACCGCGATCTCGATCACGCGCTCCGGGTGGCGCTCCAGCGCCTGGGCCAGGGTCTCGCTCTTCAGGTTGCCGATGTAGCCGGTGAAGCGATGGTACATCTTGTCCTGCAGCTTCTTGCCGGTGACCGCGATCTTCTCGGCATTGATCACGACGAGGTAGTCGCCGGTGTCAACGTGAGGGGTGTAGGTCGGCTTGTGCTTGCCGCGGAGGCGGTGGGCAAGCTCGGCGGCCAGGCGGCCGAGGGTCTTGCCGGAGGCGTCGACGAGATACCAGTCGCGCTGGACGGTCTCGGACTTGGCGATGAAAGTCTTCATGGGAACTCGGGTCGTTGGTCGGGCGGATTCCAGACCCGGATTGCCCGGACGGGAACTTTGCCTCGCGTTGTGAAGGGTGCCGCAAAGAAGCGGAATGATAGCCCGCGGGCGGTTCGCGTGCAAGTCCACGCCTGAGGCAGGCCGGGAGTATCCCACGGCAGGAGGGCCCCGGGCACTCCCGGGTTGGCAGTCCGGACCAGCGCGGCCGACAATCCATAGGCCGCCGGCGACTTCCCGGGCGGCCCTTGGAGCCCTGCCATGCCTGCCGCCGTCCGCCACCTGTCCGCGCTGGACCACGTCCTGGTCGAGGCGCAACGCGCCCTGGAAACCACCCTGGGCGACCCGTCGGCGAGCCGCCCCTGCCCGGCCGACGCCGCCGATCCGGTGCTTCCGGCCCCGGCCCGCCGCCATGCGGCCGGGCTGATGCGGATCAACCACGTCGGCGAGGTCTGCGCGCAGGGCCTGTACTTCGGCCAGGCCGCGGTCGCCCGCGATCCGGCCACGCGCGAGCACCTGCTCGAGGCGGCGCAGGAGGAGACCGACCACCTGGCCTGGTGCGCGCAGCGCCTGCGCGAGCTGGACAGCCGGCCGAGCCTGTTCAACCCACTGTGGTACGCGGGCAGCTACGCGATCGGCTCGCTGGCCGGCCTGCGCGGCGACGGCTGGAACCTGGGCTTCGTGGTCGAGACCGAGCGCCAGGTCGAGGCCCACCTCGACGAGCACCTGGAATCCCTGCCGGCCGCCGACCAGCGCAGCCGCCAGATCATCCGGGTGATGAAGGAGGACGAGGCCCGCCACGCCGACAACGCCGAACACGCCGGCGCCCGCGTCCTGCCGCCGCCGATCCCGCAGGCGATGGCGCTGGCCTCGAAGTTCATGAAGCTGGTGGCGTACCGGATCTGAGGCGGGGGCATCGCGGCTGGCTCTTCGGGGCAGGCTTTGCCGAATCCCAGACCAGCCAGCTCGATCCAGCCCAGCCTGCCCACAGCAGAAGCAAAGGCAAGGCCAAAGGCAAAGGCAAAGGCAAAGCATCGAGCGCGCTGCCTCCGGACGGGGCCGCCGCCCCAAGGGGGTATGGCGCATCGCGCGGTTCCGCGTCCTGCTCCAACGCGCGAGCGCAGCACATCCATGTGCTGCTTGC
>NZ_AZUZ01000025.1 GCF_000513955.1 Pseudoxanthomonas suwonensis J47 | reverse complement strand
AGGCCATGGATGGCCTGCGTTCGCGCGTTGGAGCCATGGACGGCGGAACCGCGCGATGCGCCATACCCCCGCGCTGCCGCGGCTCCGTCCGAAGCTCGCACACGCCGCTGCCGTTGCCGTTGCTCCTTCCGCCCCACCGCCCGCTGGCCCGCAATCCGGTGCATGAGCGGCCCAAATCCCCGCGCCCTTGGGCGACAATCGGCGCATGAGCACCATCCATATCCTCGGCATCGCCGGCACCTTCATGGGGGGCGTGGCCGCGCTGGCACGCGAACTGGGCTATAGCGTCGAAGGCAGCGACCAGGCGGTGTATCCGCCGATGTCGACCCAGCTGGAGCGGCTGGGCATCCAGCTGCGGCAGGGCTACCTGCCGGAGAACATCTCCGCCAGGACGGAGGAGATCGTCGTCGGCAACGCCCTCTCGCGCGGCAATCCCGCGGTGGAGCAGGTGCTCGACGACGGCCGCCGCTACACCTCGGGTGCGCAGTGGCTGGCCGAGAAGGTGCTGCCCGGACGCGCCACGCTCGCGGTGGCCGGCACCCACGGCAAGACCACCACCACCACCATCCTGGCGTTCCTGCTGGAAGCGGCCGGGCGCGATCCGGGCTTCCTGGTCGGTGGCGTCGCCGAGGACTTCGGCGTCTCGGCGCGGCTTGGCACGGGCCGCGAATTCGTCGTCGAGGCCGACGAGTACGACACCGCCTTCTTCGACAAGCGCAGCAAGTTCGTCCACTACCGGCCGACGGTCGCCATCCTCAACAACCTCGAGTACGACCACGCCGACATCTTCCCGGACCTGGCCGCGATCCAGCGCCAGTTCCACCACCTCGTGCGCACCGTGCCGCGCGCCGGCCGGCTGGTGGTGAACGGCGAAGACGCGCACCTGGCCGAAGTGCTGGCGATGGGCTGCTGGACGCCGGTGGAAACCTTCGGCCTGGACGACGTCGCGGTGGCGATCCCGCGCGCCGATGGCGGCGCCGGTTTCGACTGGAGCGCGCGGTTGCTGGAAGCCGACGGCAGCGCCTTCGTGGTCCTGCATCGCGGCGAGGCGGCCGGCACCGTGCGCTGGCCGCTGGTCGGCCGCCACAACGTGATGAACGCGCTGGCCGCGCTGGCGGCGGCGCATGCGGTGGGCGTGGCGCCGTCGCAGGTCGCCGGCGCGCTGTCGCGCTTCCACAGCGTCAAGCGTCGCCTGGAAGTGCTCGGCGAGGCCCGCGGCATCACCGTCTACGACGATTTCGCCCACCATCCCACGGCGATCCGCACTACGCTCGAAGGCCTGCGCGCGAAGGTCGGTGCGGCGCGCATCGTGGTGGCGATGGAGCCGCGCAGCAATTCGATGCGGCTGGGCGCGCACGCCGATGCGCTGGCGCCGTCGCTGGACCAGGCCGATGCGGTGGTGTTCCTGCATCGCCCGGAACTGGCCTGGGATGCCGGCAAGGTGGTCGCGGCGGTGCGTGGCGAGGCGCGTACCGCGCCGGATACCGCGGCGCTGCTCGCCGCGCTGGGCGGGCTCGCGCGCGCCGGCGACCACGTGGTGTTCATGTCCAACGGCGGCTTCGATGGCGCGCCGCGCCGGTTCCTGGCGCAGCTGGCCGATGAAGGCCGATTGACGCAGGACTAAGTGGCGCGGGGTTACCCTGCGGCCCTTGGTCCTGCCGGGTTGCATACGTGCCGTCCAACGAATCCCTGCCGCTGTTCCCGCTGCACACCGTGCTCCTGCCCGGCGCTCCGCTGGGCCTGCGCGTGTTCGAACGCCGCTACCTGGACCTGGTCGCCGAGTGCGGCCGCGCCAGCAAGGGCTTCGGCATCTGCCTGATCCTCGAGGGCGAGGAGGTCGGCGCGCCGGCCAAGCCGGCCGCGTACGGGGTCGAGGCGGTGATCGAGGATTTCGGCAGCGACCGCAACGGCCTGCTGACCCTGCAGGTGCGCGGGCAGCGCCGTTTCCGCGTCTCCCGCACGCGCATCCGCGACAACGGCCTGCTGGTCGGCGACGTGGCCTGGTGCGACGACGGGGGCAGTACGCCGCTGCAGCCGCAGCACGCGGCGATGGCGACCCTGCTGCGCGAACTGCTCGACCGCGTCGGCGACGCCCATCCCGACCTGGGGCATGCCGGCGCCAACCTGCGCCAGCTCGAGGACGCGTCCTGGGTCGGCTGGCGCCTGGCCGAGCTGCTGCCGCTGTCCGACGAGCAGCGCCTGGCACTACTGCAGGAAGACGACCCGCACCGGCGCCTGGACCTGCTGCTGGGCTGGATGGACGAGGAAGAACCGGACGACACCGACGCCTAGGGAGCGATGCCGTCGGTGCGCACGCGCAGCACCGGCAGCTGCGATTCCGGATGCGGGGCGACGGCGTGCGGCAGTTCCTGCAGCGGCGCCTGCACCAGTTCGAGCGCGGGGTCGATGCCCTGCTGCGGGCGCCAGGTCACGATCAGGCCCAGGTCGCGGCGGAAGTCCAGGGTCTGCGCGGTGCCCACCCACAACGGCACGTCGCCGGGCTGCAGGCGCACCGCGCTGGGCCACAGCCGCAGCACGTGGCGCACGGCCGGGTCGGGATCGTCGCGCACCATCAGCAGCGCCTCGGTATGCGCCTCCAGGGTGGCCGGCAGCACCGGCACTTCGTCGGGTTCGGCGTCGGTGTCGAGCAGGCTGATCGCCTGTTCCCAGCGCGCCTGCGGCTGCACCCGCCAGCCGGCGGCCTCCAGCCGCGCCTGCAGCGGCGGCAGCGGGCCGGCGACCTGCACGTCCAGCGGCCAGCGCAGTTCGTCGGCGAACTCGTTGCGCCGCGCCGGCTGCAGCATCCATTCGTGGCTCCACCAGTCCTCCAGGTCCTGCACCACCGGCAGCGCCGGCGGCGGCTCGAACTTGGCCAGCTTGGCCTCGATGTTGCGCGGCGCATACCACAGCGCGGCCACCGCGAACACGCCGTAGAACACCGCCGCCACGGGCTTGACCCAGAACGAGCGGTTGAAGCGGCGGCGGTAGGCGATGCCCAGCACCAGCAGCCAGACGATGCCCAGCAGCATCCCGCCGACCACGTCGCTGAGCCAGTGCGCGCCCAGGTACAGGCGGGCGAAGCCGATCACGGTGACGGTGACGCCGGAGACCAGGTACGGCCACACCCGGTCGCGCCCGGGCAGTTCGCGCGCGATCAGCACGGCGAAGAAGCCGAAGGCGATCGTCGACATGGTCACCGCGATCGACGGGAAGCCGAAGCCGCTGCTCGCGCCCGGCGGGCGCACCACGTCGACGGTGTTGCCCAGCAGCCAGGTCAGGGCCAGGCCGAAGGCCAGCGCCGCCAGCCAGTGCGCCGCGGCCATCCACAGCCGCCGCCAGGCGAAGTAGCCCAGCACCGCCGCACAGGCCGGCAGCAGCACCGGCCAGTCGCCGAGCGAGGCCAGCGCCGCCATCGGGTAGTCGGCCAGCGGACTGCGCAGGGCCAGCATCGCCTGGTGCACGAACAGGTCCAGCGCCAGCGGTTCGCCATGGCCGATCACCACCACCAGCAGCGCGAACCAGGCCCAGCCGATCGCCAGCAGCAGCACCGCCAGCAGCGCCAGCGAGGTCGATTCGCGATGGGAGGGGTCGAACACCGCGGCCGAGTGCCGGCCGATCACCGGATGGCGGTGGGTCCAGTCCAGCGCGCGCTGCAGCAGCGAATCGGCGTGGCCGGCGAACCAGCGGTAGGTGTACAGCACCCAGGCCCAGGCCAGGCCCAGCACCGCGGCCAGCAGGCCGAGCACGATCACCAGGTGGCCGGCGACCGCGGCCACCGCGTCGTAGGCGCGGCCCAGGATCCAGCCCGGCGCCAGGAACAGCAGGCCCCAGGACAGGCAGGCCACGCCGCTTGCGAAGAAGTAGCGGCGCAGCGGCATGCGCGCGATGCCCGCGATCGCCGGCACGAACGGCCGCACCGCGCCGACGTAGCGTGCGACCAGGATCGCCTTGAACGCATTGCGCCGGAACAGCACCTCGCCGCGGTCCAGCAGCTGCGGATAGCGCCGGAACGGCCATACCCCGTACAGCCGCCGGCCCCAGCGCCGCCCGATCCAGAAGCTCAGGCCGTCGCCGAGGAAGGCGCCCAGGGTCACGCAGGCCACCGCGTACGGGCCGGAGATCTCGCCCATGCCGATCAGCACGCCCACCGCGATCAGCAGGGGCAGGGCGGGCACGATCGCACCGAGCACGATCAGCGCATCGCAGAACGCGATCGCGAACACCACCAGCCCGGCCAGGACAGGGTGGCTCCCGATCCAGGCCAGTACGGCGTCCATCCAGGAGGAATTCATGGCGCGGGATTATAGGTGGCGGTACCCCGCGCCAGCCTTAAGGCGGCAGCGCCGGGTGCCCGGGGTGGCGGCTGGGCCGACCGGCGGTATCCGCGCGACAATGCCGGCCTCCCCACCCGGAAGACCCGTTCCATGAGCACCCTCGCCGGCAAGACCCTGTTCATCACCGGCGCCTCGCGCGGCATCGGCCTGGCCATCGCCCTGCGCGCGGCGCGCGACGGCGCCAACGTCGCCATCGCGGCCAAGTCCTCCGTGCCCAACCCGAAGCTGCCCGGCACCATCCACAGCGCCGCCGAGGCGGTGAACGCCGCCGGCGGCCAGGGCCTGGCGCTGAAGTGCGACATCCGCGAGGAGGAGCAGGTGCAGGCGGCCGTGGCCGCCACCGTCGACGCCTTCGGCGGCATCGACATCCTGGTCAACAATGCCAGCGCGATCTGGCTGCGCGGCACCCTCGACACGCCGATGAAGCGCTTCGACCTGATGCAGCAGGTCAACGCCCGCGGCAGCTTCCTCTGCGCCCAGGCCTGCCTGCCGCACCTGCTGCAGGCGCCGAACCCGCACATCCTCACCCTGGCGCCGCCGCCGTCGCTGGATCCGAAGTGGTGGGGCCCGCATACCGGCTACACCCTGGCCAAGATGGGCATGAGCTTCGTCACCCTCGGCCTGGCCGCCGAGTTCGGCCCGCAGGGCGTGGCGGTGAACGCGCTGTGGCCGCGCACGCTCATCGCCACCGACGCGCTGAACATGATCCCCGGCGTCAGCGCTGCCAACGGCCGCCGCCCCGAGATCATGGCCGACGCCGCCCACGCCATCCTGGTGCGCCAGGCCGCCGGCTTCAGCGGCCGCTTCCTGATCGACGACGAAGTGCTGGCCGAAGCCGGCGTCACCGACTTCTCCGCCTACGCCGTCGATCCGACGCAGCCGCTGCTGCCCGACCTGTTCCTCTGAGCCACGGCCGGCCCGCGTGGCGCGCGCGATGCGTGCCGCAGGCGGAGCCAGCTCCTACAATGGCCGACCCCACGCTGGAAAGATCCTGATGAAGTACCTGCACGCCATGCTCCGCGTCCACGACCTGGACGCCACCAGCCGCTTCTTCACCGATGGCCTCGGCCTGAAGCAGACCCGCCGCAGCGACCACCCGGCCGGCCGCTTCACCCTGGTCTACTTCGGCGCCCCGGAAAACCCCGAGGCCGAGATCGAGCTGACGTACAACTGGCCGCCGGAAGACGGTTCGGCGCCGGAAAACTACGGCAGCGCCCGCAACTTCGGCCACCTGGCCTTCGAGGTGGACGACATCTACGCCACCTGCGCCCACCTGCAGTCGATGGGCATCACCATCAACCGCCCGCCGCGCGACGGCTGGATGGCCTTCGTCCGCACCCCCGACCTGATCTCGATCGAACTGCTGCAGAAGGGCCAGCCCCTGCCGCCGCAGGAGCCGTGGGCGTCGATGCCCAACACTGGCACCTGGTAAACCCGCAGCTGCAGCTGGCGCCATGCGCAACATGGCGCCAGCACCCGGCCCGGCGCCGCCGTCACCGCGGCCAGCGCGTACCGCTGGCGCCTCTCATGCGTCCCCGTGTGCGACCTGCAGCGCGCTACTCCGCCAGCGCCTGCTCCAGGTCCGCCACCAGGTCGTCGGCGTGCTCCAGGCCCACCGACAGGCGCAGCAGCCCGCCCGGCGTCGTCGACTGCGGCCCTTCGATCGAAGCCCGGTGCTCGACCAGCGACTCCGTCGAGCCCAATGACGTCGCATTGGTGAACAGCCGCAAGCGCCCGGCCACCGCCAGCGCGCCCGGCGTGCCGCCGGCCACCTCGAACGACAGCATTCCGCCGAAGTCGCGCATCTGCCGCGCCACCACCGCATGTTGCGGATGGCTCCCAAGCCCCGGATAGTGCACCTTGTCCACCCGCGGATGCGCCTCGAGGAAACGCGCCACCTGCATCGCGTTGCGGCAGTGCCAGGCCATCCGCGCCGGCAGCGTGCGCACGCCGCGCAGGATCATCCACGCCGCGAACGGCGACGCGGTCGCTCCCGCCAGCAGGCGCAGCCGGTGGCAGGCCGCCGCATGTGCACCGTCTTCAGCGAAGCACAGCACTCCGCCCATCACGTCGCCATGCCCGCCCAGATACTTGGTGGCCGAATGCAGCACGATGTCCGCGCCCAGCGCCAGCGGCTGCTGCAGCACCGGCGGAGCGAAGGTGCCGTCGACCAGCAGGCGCGCCCCGGCCGCATGCGCGATTTCCGCCAGCGCCGCGATGTCGGAGACCTTCAGCAGCGGATTGGACGGCGTCTCCGCCCACAGCAGCGCCGTCTCCGGGCGCAGCGCCGCGCGCACCGCGCCCAGGTCGGTGAAGTCGACGATCGTGCAGTCCAGGCCCCAGCGCGGGAACTGCTCCGCCGCCAGCGTCCGGAACGAGAAATAGCTGTCGTCGCACAACAGCACGTGGCTGCCCGGCGGCAGCGCCTGCAGCGCGGTGGCGCCGGCGGCCATGCCGGTGGGGAACAGCAGCGCCCGCTTCGCTCCTTCCAGCATCGCCAGCGCCTGCTCGGTCTCCTGCTGGGTCGGGTTGTCGTAGCGCTGGTACAGGAAGCCCTGCGGCAGCTGGCCGTCCGGGGTGTGCTCGAAGGTGGTCGCCAGCTGGATCGGCGGCGACAGCGCGCCGCTGGACGGATCGGGGGCGCTGCCGGCGCGCGCGGCCAGGGTTTCGATGCGGGGCATGGGGATTCCGGGAAAACGGCGGAAGCCGATGGTAGCGCCGCCGCCGCGGCCGCGCGGCGTAGCCGGCGGCCCGGCAATGGCGGGGGAGCGGGCACGGGCGGATAATGCCCGGGCCGGCAGCCGCCGGCGTCTTTCCCCCTGGATTCCACTGCTGACATGAACGCTTCCACGCTGCCCGCCGGCGAAACCGCCGCGCTGCTCGACCTCGGCCGCCAGTACTACCTGCCCGTCTACCGCCCGCGCGAGCTGGTGCTGGAACGAGGCCAGGGCTCGCGACTGTGGGACAGCGAGGGCCGCGAGTACGTCGATTTCGCCGCCGGCATCGCCGTGTGCGGCCTGGGCCACAACGACCCGGACCTGCACGCCGCCCTGGTCGAGCAGGCCGGCAAGCTGTGGCATACCAGCAACGTCTTCTACAGCGAACCGCCGCTGCGCCTGGCCGAGGAACTGGTCTCGGCCAGCCGCTTCGCCCGGCGCGTGTTCCTGTGCAACTCCGGCGCCGAGGCCAACGAGGTCGCGATCAAGCTGGTGCGCAAGTGGGCCGCCGCGCAGGGCCGGCCGCCGGCGCAGCGGGTGATCGTCACCTTCCGCGGCAGCTTCCACGGCCGCACCCTGGCCGCGGTCACCGCTACCGCGCAGCCGAAGTACCAGGAAGGCTACGAGCCGTTGCCGGGTGGCTTCCGCTACGTCGACTTCAACGACATCGTGCAGCTGGAAACGGCGATGGCCGCCGGCGACGTGGCCGCGGTGATGCTCGAGCCGATCCAGGGCGAGGGCGGGGTGATGCCGGCCGCATCGGGCTTCCTGCAGCAGGTGCGCGCGCTGTGCGACCGCCACAACGCGCTGCTGGTGCTGGACGAGATCCAGGCCGGCATGGGCCGCAGCGGCACCCTGTTCGCGCACTGGCAGGACGGCGTGGTCCCCGACATCGTCACCCTGGCCAAGGCGCTGGGCGGCGGCTTCCCGATCGGCGCGATGCTGGCCGGCCCTAAGGTGGCCGAGGTCATGCAGTTCGGCGCCCACGGCACCACCTTCGGCGGCAATCCGCTGGCCGCCGCGGTGGCGCGGGTGGCGCTGCGCAAGCTGGCCTCGCCGCAGATCGCGGCGAACGTCAGCCGCCAGTCGCAGGCGCTGCGCGATGGCCTGATGGCGATCGGCGCCGAAACCGGCCTGTTCTCGCAGGTGCGCGGCCGCGGCCTGATGCTGGGCGCGGTGCTGGCGCCGGAGTTCGCCGGCCGCGCCGGCGAGCTGCTCGACCTCGCCGCGAACGAGGGCCTGATGGTGCTGCAGGCCGGCCCGGACGTGCTGCGCCTGGTGCCGGCGCTCAACATCACCGACGCCGACGTGGCCGAAGGCCTGGCGCGCCTGCGCAAGGCCGTTGCGAAGTTCATCGGCGGCTGAGTCGCGCGCCGGCGGATGTCCGGGCCCCTCACCTCCGGGGGAGGGCTGGGGAGAGGGCAGGCAGCCTGTGCCATCACCGGCCGCGCCCCTGTGGCCCGGCCAAGCGCCGCGCATACGGGATTCTCCGGGCGGCGACATGGCGTCCCGGATGCGGCCTTCGGCCTCGTCCGGGCTGCGCATCTGTCGATGTCGACGCGATCGGTGACGCGAACCAGCGACCCGACCCTTACCCGCGCCCCCTCTCCCGGTGAGAGAGGGGAAAGGGATGCACCGCCTATGCCAGGCCGAAGCGCTTCAGCACCCGGCCCAGGGCGCGGGCGTCGCGCACGCTGTCGGCGTGCAGGCCGGCGCGGCGTGCGCCCTGCACGTTGACGAACAGGTCGTCGACGAACAGCGTGTCGGCGGCGTTCCAGCCCAGGCGTTCGAGCGCGTGCAGGTAGACCTGCGGATCCGGCTTGCGCCCGCCCAGGCTGCCGCTGCACAGCACTCGGCCCTCCAGCCGCGGCAGCAGCGGCGCGACGATGCGCGGGATCGCGCGGGCCATCAGTTCGCCGTTGTTGGTCAGCACCGCCATCGGCACAGCCGGCTCCAGCGCCAGCAGGCGCGCGATCGCCTGGGCGTCGGCGCGGGTGGCGGCCATGCGCGCCTCGATCCAGGCCTGTTCGTCCACCACCGCGCCGATGCGTTCACCCAGTTCGCGCAGGTAGCCGGAGGTGGAGACCTGGCCGGCGTCGTAGCGCGTTTCCAGGCCGGAGCCGTACAGCGCCTGCCATGCCCGCTCGAAGGGGGCGCCGGCGTGTGCGGCCAGGTGCGCCACGCGCTGCTCGCGCCGGTAGTGCGCGAGCACGTTGTCGAAGTCCAGCAGCAGCTGGCGCGCGCGGGGCCTCACCCCGCCGCGGCGACCTTGAACGCTTCGCGCGCCGCTGCGATCGTGGCTTCGACGATCGCTTCGTCGTGCGCGCTGGACAGGAAGCCGGCCTCGTACGCGCTAGGCGCCAGGAACACGCCGCGCTCGAGCATGGCGTGGAAGAAGCGGTTGAACGCGGCGGTGTCGCAGGCGGTGGCCTGGGCGTAGGTCTCGACCTTCTGGTCGGTGAAGAACAGGCCGAACATCGCGCCGACGCGGTTGGTGGTCACCGCCACGCCGGCCTCGCGCGCGGCCGCTTCCAGGCCTTCGCACAGGCGCGCGGTGGCGGTGGCGAGGCGCTGGTGGAAGCCCGGCTCCTGGATCAGCTGCAGCATCGCCAGGCCGGCGGCCATCGCCACCGGATTGCCGCTGAGCGTGCCGGCCTGGTAGATCGGGCCGGCCGGGGCGATCTGCGACATCAGCTCGCGGCGGCCGCCGTACGCGCCCACCGGCATGCCGCCGCCGATGATCTTGCCGAAGGTGGTCAGGTCCGGGGTGATGCCGTAATGCGCCTGGGCGCCGCCGAGGGCGACGCGGAAGCCGGTCATCACCTCGTCGAAGATCAGCAGCGCGCCATGCTTCGTGCACAGTTCGCGCAGGTGCTGCAGGTAGCCTTCGCGCGGCGGGATGCAATTGGCATTGCCCACCACCGGCTCGATGATCACCGCCGCGATCTCGCCGCCGATCTCGTCGAACAGCTTCGTCGCGCCTTCGAAATCGTTGTAGCTCAGCGTGGCGGTCAGCTCGCTCAGGCCCGCCGGCACGCCGGGCGAGGTCGGCACGCCCAGGGTCAGCATGCCGCTGCCGGCCTTGACCAGGAACGAGTCGCCGTGGCCGTGGTAGCAGCCTTCGAACTTCACGATGCGCTGGCGGCCGGTGGCGCCGCGCGCCAGGCGGATCGCCGACAGGGTCGCCTCGGTGCCGGAGTTGACCATGCGCACCATCTCGCAGGACGGCACCAGGCGGGTGATGGTCTCGGCCATGGTGACCTCGGCCTCGCACGGGGCGCCGTAGGACAGGCCGTTGCCGATCGCCGCCTGCACCGCCTCGCGCACGGCCGGGTGGTTGTGGCCCACGATCATCGGGCCCCAGGAACCGACGTAGTCGATGTAGCGGTTGCCATCGACGTCGTACAGGTACGCGCCGTCGGCGCGCTGGACGAAGAACGGCTCGCCGCCGACCGACTTGAACGCGCGCACGGGCGAGTTCACGCCTCCGGGCAGCAGCTGCTGCGCGCGGGAGAACAGGGCGTGGGAGCGTTCGTGGTTCATCGGGGCAGGTCCTGCGTGTGCGGAGCCTGCCATTGTAGGAGCCGGGACCGGCCGGGGCACGGGTGGCGGCCGGGACAGGTTGTCCGGGGCCCTCGCGATGCGGCCTGACGCCGGGATCAGTCGAAGCAGCGGCGGTAGGCGTGCACGGCGGCGACCGGATCGGGTGCGTCGAACACGCCGCCAATCACCGCCAGCAGGTCGGCGCCGGCCTCGACCAGGGCGCGGCCGTTCTCCGGGGTGATGCCGCCGATCGCCACGCGCGGCACGCCCAGCGCGGCGGCGTCGCCCAGCAGGTCGGGAGTGGCACGGCGGGTGACGAGCTTGGTGGTGGTCGGGAAGAACGCGCCGAAGGCCACGTAGCTGGCGCCGGCGGCGACCGCGTCGCGGGCCAGCGCCAGGCTGTCGTAGCAGGAGGCGCCGAGGATGGCGTCGGGGCCGAGCAGGGTCCGGGCGGCGGCCAGCGCACCGTCGTCTTCGCCGAGGTGGGCGCCGGCGGCGCCGATCTCCGCCGCCAGTGCCGCGTCGTCGTTGACCAGCAGCGGCACGCCGGCCCTGGCGCACAGGGCCTGCAGGGCCGTGGCCTGTTCGCGCCGGAGGGCGGCGTCGGCGGCCTTGTTGCGGTACTGCAGCCAGGTCACGCCGTGTTCCAGCAGTGGCGCCACCCGCGCCAGCAGGCGCGCGGTGCCGGCCTCGTCCGGGGTGATGAGGTACAGGCCGCGCGGGCTGGTGTTCGTGGGAGGCGTCATGTCGGTTCCGTTTCGCCGGCTGTGGGACAATGGCGCCCCTACCGCAGGCCTGCATTATCCGATGAGCGACACCGATACCGCCCCCTACCGCAGCTGGATGTGCGTCGTCTGCGGCTTCATCTACCACGAGGCCGAGGGGCTGCCGGAAGAGGGCATCGCCCCGGGTACGCGCTGGGAGGACATCCCGGATACCTGGACCTGCCCGGATTGCGGGGCGACCAAGGAAGACTTCGAGATGGTGCAGATCGGCTGAGGCCGGTCTGCGGTACCCCTTTCCCTGCGAGCGAGGGGCACGGCCTGTAGCCCGGATAAGCGAAGCGCATCCGGGAGCCATGGCAGGCCGTCACACGTGACAGGTGAATCCACCCCGGATGCGGCCTTCGGCCTTGTCCGGGCGACGCTCCTGCTCCCCTCTCCCACCGGGAGAGGGGCAGGGGGTGAGGGTCGGGAGCCTCGTGGCGTCGGCATACCTGCCCTCTCCCCAACCCCTCTCCCGGGGGGAGAGGGGCTGAACAGCGCTGGCCCACGCCGGAGGGAGGAGCGAATGAACCGCGCTCAGTGCACCACGGCGCGGGTGCCGGCGGCCTCGACCAGGCGCTCGCGGATCTGCTCGGCGTCGGGCGCTTCCGGGGCGAGGCCGAGGTAGCGCGAGAGGTCCTGGCGGGCGCCGGGCAGGTAGTCCAGCTGCAGGTAGGCCAGGCCGCGGTCGCGGATGGCTTCGGGCTGGTCCGGGATGAGCCTGAGGATGCGGTCGACGCTGCGCGCGGCGCGGTCCCACTGGCCCTGCTCGGCATAGACACCGTGCAGGTTGCGCAGGATCCGCACGAGGATGGCGCGGTTCGGCGCGGGGCTGAGGATCTGCAGCAGGACGGTGTCGTCCGGCGGCTCGCCCAGGTGCGGACGGGCGCGTTCGCGCAGTTCCTCCACCGCCAGCGGACGGCCGCCGTTGAACGGGTCCATCACCAGCAGGCCGCCGTCGACCGGCAGGCGCACGAGGAAGTGGCCGGGGAAGGAGACGCCGTCCAGGGCGATGCCCAGGCGGCGCGCGACTTCCATCTGCACCATCGCCAGCGAGATCGGGTTGCCGAGGCGGCGGTCCAGCACCTGGTTGAGGTAGCTGTTGCGCGGGTCGTAGTACTCGTCGTGGTTGCCGCTGTAGCCGACTTCCTCGAACAGGTGGTGGTTGATCACCGCCATCTTCAGCGGCGCCGGTTCGATCGCGGCGACCTGGCCGCGCAGGTGGTCGGCATGGGCCTGGACCACGGCGTCGTAGGGGCGCGGGTCCAGGTCCGGGTACTCGTCGCGGGCGATCAGCAGCGCGGCCGGCAGCAGCGGCAGCGCGTCGTCGTCCAGCGTGGCGAGCGTGTTCCAGTCCGGCAGTGGCGTGCGATCGTTCCCCATGCCGCAGAGACTGGGGCCGCCCGCGGCGACAATCAAGCCCGTCGGGCATGCCCCGGCAGCCGGATACGCGGGGTTTTCAGTGGGTTGGCGCGGGGATGCCGGGGCCGAATACCAGCTCGGCACCGTCCTCCAGGCCCAGCTTCGCGGCCTGGCCGGCATTGAGCTCGAGCACGTAGCGCGCCGGGCGGCGGCTCGGGTAGGGCGGGCAGCGGTCGCCGGCCGAGCACGGCGGCACGTTGCGCTGCTGCGAGACCAGGCGGCGCTGTTCGTCGAAGTAGAGGATGTCCAGCGGGATGCGGGTGTTCTTCATCCAGTACGCCTGCGGTTCCTGGCGGTCGTGGATGAAGAGCATGCCCTGGCCGTCCGGCAGCACGTCGCGGAACATCAGCCCGCGCGCGCGCTCGGCGTCGTCGTCGGCGATCTCCACCTGGAAGCGCTGGCCGGCCAGCTCCACCCAGGGCGTGCTCGCGGCGGCGCAGCTGCTGAGCAGGAGCATCAGGGGCAGGACGATCAGGCGGAAGCGCATGGCGGTACCGGGTGGCTGGGACGACGGACGTGCACGTTCGGGCAAGGGCGGGCGGCGGTCAAGCCGCCAGCGCCTCAGAGCACCTTCGGCGGTTCGCCGCCGACGATGACTATGTCGGCCGGGCGGCGCGCGAACAGGCCGACGCTGACCACGCCGGGGATCTGGTTGAGCTCGGTCTCCATCGCCACCGGGTCGGTGATCGACAGGTTGTGCACGTCCAGGATCCAGTTGCCGTTGTCGGTGACCGTGCCGTCGCGCCACACCGGCTGGCCGCCGGTCAGGGCGAGGATGCGGCGGGCGACCAGGCTGCGCGCCATCGGGATCACTTCCACCGGCAGCGGGAATTTCCCGAGCACCGGCACCTGCTTGGCCGGGTCGATGATGCAGACGAAGGTCTCGCTGGCCTCGGCGATGATCTTCTCGCGGGTCAGCGCGGCGCCGCCGCCCTTGATCAGGCGCTTGTGCGGGTCGCATTCGTCGGCGCCGTCGACGTACAGCTTCAGCGGGCCGGCGGCGTTGGCGTCCAGCACCTCGATGCCCAGCGCCTTCAACCGCGCGGTGCTCTGCTCGGAGCTGGACACCGCCCCGGCGATGCGGTCCCTGATCCGGCCCAGCGCCTCGATGAAGTAGGCCACGGTGGAACCGGTGCCGACGCCGACGACCATGCCGTCCTCGACGTAATCGATGGCCTTTTCGCCGGCCAGGCGTTTGGCTTCTGACATGGGATTCGGAATTCGGGATTGGGGATTAGTGGCTGGTCATTCGTGACTGTGACTCTGGGGGGCAGCTTGTTGCTCTTGCCAATCCCGAATCACGAATCCCGAATCACGGCTTTTCCAGCGAAAGCAACAGCTTCCACTGCGCCGCCGTGACCGGGAATACCGACAGGCGGCTGCCGCGGGCCACCAGCGGGAAGGCTTCGCCCAGTTCGTCGGCGTGGCGCTTGATTTCCTCCAGCGGGATCGTGCGGTCGAGCTTGCGCTCGAACTTCACGTCGACCAGGAACCAGCGCGGCTGCTCGCGGGTGGCCTTGGGGTCGTAGTAGTCCGACTTCGGGTCGAACTGGGTCTCGTCCGGGTAGGCGGGGCTGGCCACGCTGGCGATGCCGACGATGCCCGGGACCTGGGTGTTGGAGTGGTAGAACAGCACGCCGTCGCCGACCTTCATCCCGTCGCGCATGAAGTTGCGCGCCTGGTAGTTGCGCACCCCGTTCCAGGGTTCCACGCCCACTCGTTGCAGGTCGTCGATGGAAAAGGCGTCCGGTTCGGACTTCATCAGCCAGTAGCGTTTGCGTGCGGTCATGCGGGGTCGGTGGTGCGGGCGGGGGCGCGGAGCAGGGTGGCCTGTTCGGTGCAGATCGCGTCGGGGACGACGTCCCAGTCGGCCGCCGCCAGCGCGGGGACCTGCTGGGCGGCGAAGCCGACGCCGACCAGCCACGGCGGCGCGGCGCGGTCGCGGCGGAACGCGAAGCTGCGATCGTACCAGCCGCCTCCCATGCCCAGCCGCTGGCCGGCCGCGTCGAAGCCCACCAGGGGCATCACCGCCAGCGCCAGTTCCTGCGGCGGCAGGGCGGAAGACGGCTCGACGTCGGGCTCGGGAATGCCGAAGCGGTTGGTCACCAGCGGGTCGCCGGAGCGCCACGGCGCGAAGCGCAGCAGGTCGCCGTCCAGCACCGGCAGGCACCAGACCAGCCCCGGCGGCAGGCGCAGCTGCAGGACGTGGAGGCCGATCTCGCCGTCCATCGCCCAGTAGCCGGACACGTAGCCTTCGCGCGGCAGGAACGGCAGGGCGAGGATGCGCTGGGCCAGGGCCTCGGCCGCGGCGATGCGCACGGCAGCGGGCAGGGCGCGGCGGCGTTCGCGCAGTTCGCGGCGCAGCGGGGCGCGGTCCTGGGTCATCGGGTCGCGGCGTGCTCGGGGGGAAGGGGCGGCGCGAAGTGTCGCATACCCGCCACCTGCCGCGCCCCGGAAAAGACAACGCCTCCCGTCATGGAGGCGTTGGAAGAATGGTTCTCCACCATGCCGATGCGGCGAAACGACCTTGAACCCGAGGTTCAAGTGGGAACGGTCGGAAACCTTCGGGCTTCCCGCTCATGGCGGACATGCACACCCGGCGTCGTCGCATCCCCGGTGTCGTTTTTAAGGGACAAGGCGAATGTTTTGCCAGCTGTCGAACACGGCAGAGAACGCAGGTGGATTATAGCCGCCATCCATCCGCTGCCTAGTCTTCGCGGCGTGCACGGCGAAGGAATCGGCAATGTCCGGTTCAGCGGCGCAAGACGCCGCCTATGGGGTGGCGCATTCAGGCGGAGGTGGCGCCGAGCAGGCCGTCGAGGCGGCGGTTCAGCGTTTCCAGCGTGACGGCCAGTTCACGCTGCTGCGCGTCGCGCTCCTGGCGCAGCTGCTGCAGCTCGTGGGCCAGGTTCAGCGCCGCCAGCACGGCGACGCGGTCCAGCGCGACCATGCGATTGTTGCCGCGCACCTCGCGCATGCGCGCGTCGAGCAGGCGCGCCGCGCCGAGCAGGCTGTCGCGTTCGTCGGCGTGGACGCCGACCGTGTACTCGCGGTCGAGGATGCGGACGCTGACCGGCTCGCTGGGGTTGCTCACGTGTGCTGCTCCAGCGATTTCAGTCGCGCGATCATCGCCTCCACCCGCGAACGCGCCTGCTCGTTCTTGTTGAGCAGCTGCGCGCGCTCGGCGAACAGCTGTTCCTGCTGCTGGCGCAGGCTGCGGTTCTCGTCGGCCAGCCGCTGGCAACGCTCGGCCAGCGCCTCGACCCGCGCGGCGAGGGCGCGGAGCTGGGCGATGGCGTCAGGAGAGGCATCCATGGCGGCCACGATAGGCAGCGCCCGCCGCACCGGTCAAGCGGGCGCGCCGGCGTCCAGCGCCGGCACCGGCGTGGCTCCGGAGAGGAAGGCCTGGCACTGGTCGCGGTCCATCGCCATGGCGATGTAGTGGCCCTGGACCTCGTCACAGCCGTGCTCGCGCAGGAACTGCAGCTGGCCGGCGGTTTCGACGCCCTCGGCGACCACGGTCAGGTCCAGCGAGTGGCCCATGGCGATCACCGTGCTGGTGATGGCCTCGTCGTCCGGGTCGTGGGTCAGGTCGCCGACGAATTCCTGGTCGATCTTCAGCGTGGTCAGCGGCAGGCGCTTGAGGTAGGCCAGCGAGGAGTAGCCGGTGCCGAAGTCGTCCACCGCCACGCCGACGCCGAGGTTGCGGCAGGCGTGCAGGACGCTGGCGCTGCGGCCGACGTTGGCCATGATCGCGCTCTCGGTCAGCTCCAGTTCCAGCTGGCCGGAGGCGACCCCGGTCTCGGCCAGGATCCGCGCCAGGGTGCCGGGCAGGTCGCCGCGCAGCAGCTGGATCGCCGAGACATTGACCGACATGGTCAGCGCCGGGAGCCCGGACTCGCGCCAGTGGCGCAGGGTGGTGCAGGCCTCGCGCAGCACCCATTCGCCGATCTCCAGGATCAGCCCGGTGTCCTCGGCCAGCGGGATGAACTGCTCCGGCGGGATCACCCCGAACTCCGGGTTGTGCCAGCGCAGCAGGGCCTCGGCGCCGACCGCGCGTTCCCCGTGCAGCGACCAGCGCGGCTGGTAGACCAGGCGCAGCTCGCCGCGCTCGACCACCCGGCGCAGCAGGCCGGCGAGGGTGGCGCGCCGGCGGGTGGTCTCGTCCATCCGCGCCGAGTACAGCTGCCAGGTGCGGCGGCCGGCGGCCTTGGCCTGGTACATGGCGGTGTCGGCGTGCTTGAGCAGCTCGGTCGGCACCTGGGCGTGGTCGGGGAACAGGCTGATGCCGATCGAGGGCGAGACGGTGATCTCGTGCTGCTCGTCCAGGGCCAGCGGCAGGGCGAAGGATTCGATCACCCGCTGCGCGACCTCGCCGGCCGCGTCGGGCGAGGCCAGGCCCTCCAGCACCACGGTGAACTCGTCGCCGCCGAGCCGGGCCACGGTGTGCTGCGGGCCGACCACGTGCTGCACCCGCTCGGCCGCCGCGCGCAGGACGCGGTCGCCGACGGCGTGGCCGAGCGAGTCGTTGACGTCCTTGAAGCGGTCCAGGTCCAGGAACAGCACCGCCACGTGCCCGCCCTCGCGGCGCGCCCGCACGATCGCCCGGGCCAGGCGCTCGGACAGCAGCGAACGGTTGGGCAGGCTGGTCAGCGCGTCGTAGTTGGCCAGGTAGCGCAGCTCCTGCTCGGCGCGCTTCTGCTCGGTGATGTCGCTGAGCACGACCACGTGGAAGCCGACCTCGCCGCCGGCGTCGGCGATCACGTTGTGCTTGACGTGGCAGAGGATCTCCTCGCCGTCGCGGCGGGTCATCCACACGTTGCCCTGCCAGTGGCGGCGCTCCAGGTCCTGCTGCAGGCTGCCGTAGCGGCCCTGGCCGTGGTCGCTGTCGAGCATCGAGAACGGGCGGCCGAGCGCCTCGACGTCGCTGTAGCCGGTGATCTGGCTGAAGGCCGGGTTCACCGCGACGAAGTGCTGCTCGCGGTCGAGCACCGCCACCGCCTCGCTCATGCTGCGCAGCACCTCGCTGGCGATGCGCCGCTCGGCCTCGGCGTGGCGGCTGGAGGTGATGTCCAGGGCGGTGCCGGCGAGGCGGCGCGGGCGCCCGCGCGCGTCGCGCTCGACCGTGCGGCCGTGGACCCGCATCCACACCCAGTTGCCGTTGCCTTCCGGATCGACCCGGTGCTCGGAGGTGAACAGCGGTTCGCGGCCGCGCAGGTGCGCGCGCAGGCGCCGGCGCAGGAACAGGCGGTCGTGGGCGTGGATCCGCGGCAGCGGGACCATGCGGCTGGCCAGCACCAGGTCCTCGCCGGGCGCGTCGCCGCCTTCCTCGGCTTGCAGCAGGTGCAGTTCGCGGCGCTCCAGGTCGAAGTCCCAGAACTGTTCGCCGGACCCCCACAGCGCCACGGTCAGGTGGCCGGCGCGCGCGTGCAGCGCTTCGTAACGGGCCAGGTGGTCGCTACGCCAGCGGAAAAGGAGGAGCAGCACGGCAATCATGAGCGCCGCGGCCAGCGACATCAGCGCGGCGGTCACGGATGGCCACTCCGGCGGGGTCCTGCCTTGCGGGTGCGCGCAACGACGTCGGACGGCATGGGCAGCGGCTGGATGGGCTGTCCGGTCGAGTGTACATGCACCGGGAACGCCTACAAGCGACGGGGCGGTACACTTGGGGGCCCGCCCCCCGCCCGCGACCCCGCCCATGCCCGATCTGCCCGCACCCGCCGAGGTCGCCCGAGCCAGCCAGGCCCTGGGCCTGGCCGCCACCGCCCCGGAACTGCACGGCGCCCTGTGCGGCTGGCTGGCCGGTGGCGGCGAGGACAGTCCCGCATGGGTGGGCAAGGTGATGGCCGACGCGGCGGTTCCGCCGCCGGCCGCAGGCAGCGCCCTCGAGCAGCTGCGTCAGGCCACCGTGGCCCAGATCGACGACGGCGAGTTCTCCTTCCAGCTGCTGCTGGGCGAGGACGAGCTGCCGCTGCGCGAGCGCGCGCAGGCCCTGTTCGACTGGTGCCGCAGCTTCCTCGGCGGCTTCGGCCTGGCCGCCGGCGCGCAGCCGCCGCTGTCGGAGGAGGGCAACGAGGCGCTGAACGACCTCGGCCGCCTGGCCGCCGCCAGCGTGCTGGAGATCGACGAGGACGAGGAAGAGGACGAGTCGGCCCTGTCCGAGCTGGAGGAGTTCGTCCGCGTCGCCGTACTGCTGCTGCATGGCGACTGCGTGCTGGGACCCCGCCACCGCCGTACCCTCAACTGACCGCATGCTCCGCTCGATCACCGGCATCACCAGCGCCGAGTTCGCCCGCCGCCGCCGCCAGCTGATGCGCATGGCAGGCGAGGACGCCATCCTGGTCCTGCCCGCCGCGCCGGTGCGCGTGCGCAGCCACGACACCCATTACCCGTACCGCCAGGACTCCGACTTCTGGTACCTGTGCGGCTTCCCGGAGCCGGAAGCGGTGCTGGTGCTGGTGCCCGGGCGCAAGCACGGCGAGGCGCTGCTGTTCTGCCGCGAGCGCGACCCGGAACGCGAGGGCTGGGATGGCCCGCGCTTCGGCCAGGAGGGCGCGGTGTCGGTGTTCGGCATGGACGACGCCTATCCGATCGACGACCTCGACGAGATCCTGCCGGGCCTGCTCGAGGGCCGCAGCCGCGTCTACTACCACTTCGGCCGCGACGCCGAGTTCGACCTCAAGCTGATCGGCTGGGTCAACCGCGTGCGCGCGCAGGTGCGGCACGGCGCGCAGCCGCCGCACGAGTTCCTCGAGCTGGGCCACCTGCTGCACGAGCAGCGCCTGTTCAAGTCGCGCGACGAGGTGCGGCTGATGGAGAAGGCCGCGGCGATCAGCGTGCGCGCCCACCAGGCGGCGATGCGCGCGGTCCGGCCGGGGATCCACGAATACGAACTGCAGGCCGAGCTGGAGCGCGTGTTCCGCGCCGCCGACGGCTGGCCGGCCTACGGCAGCATCGTCGGCGCCGGCGCCAACGGCTGCGTGCTCCACTACGTGGCCAACACGGGCAAGGTCCGCGACGGCGACCTGGTGCTGATCGACGCCGGCGCCGAGTACCGCAACTACGCCGCCGACATCACCCGCACCTTCCCGGCCAACGGCCGCTTCACGAAGGAGCAGCGCGCGCTGCACGACCTGGTCGGCGCGGCGCAGGCCGCGGCGCTGGAGCAGACCCGCCCGGGCGTGCCCTACGAGGCGATCCACGAGGCCGCGGTGCGGACGCTGACCGAAGGCCTGCTGCACCTGGGCCTGCTCAAGGGCGGCCTGGAGAAGAACATCGCCGAGGGCCACTACCGGCGCTACTACCGGCACAAGAGCGGCCACTGGCTGGGCCTGGACGTGCACGACGTCGGCGACTACCGCATCGACGGCCAGTCGCGCCTGCTCGAGCCGGGCATGGTCCTGACCATCGAGCCGGGCCTGTACATCCCGCCGGACGACACCACCGTGGCGGCGAAATGGCGCGGCATCGGCATCCGCACCGAGGACGACGTGCTGGTCACCGGCGACGGCCATCGCGTGCTGACCGAGGGCCTGGCCCGCTCGGCCGACGAGATCGAAGCGTTCATGGCCGAGGCCTGAGCCGCGCGCTGCGCGGCGGCCGGGAGCCAGGGCACCGGATTGCCGGGTGGGCGCTGCGGCTGGTGTCGCCGTGCCCCGCGGGGCGGGGCGGACCGGCCATGGACGGGCGGGATCGCCGGCGGCCCGCCTCCGGCGCCAACGGCGGCCGTGGCCGAAGTGGCGCATATCTTTCGCTGCAGTGCAATACGCCGAAGATCGAAGGTCCAGGCGCGCGCGCGCTCACGGCCGCGGTCCCCCGGACCGCTAAAATGCGCTGTTTCCCCCGACTGCAGTAGCAATGAACGACAGGATCGCCCACGCGGGGCTCGCCGCGAAGCTCATGCCCGCCGAACAGGCCGCCACGCTGATCGAACCGGGCATGTCGGTGGGGATGAGCGGGTTCACCGGCGCCGGCTACCCGAAGGCGGTCCCGCTGGCCCTGGCCCACCGCATCGCCGCCGCCCAGGACCGTGGCGAGTCCTTCGCCCTGCGCATCCTCACCGGCGCCTCCACCGCGCCGGAGCTCGACGGCGCCCTGGCCCGCGCCGGCGGCATCGACTTCCGCCTGCCGTACCAGTCCGACCCGGAACTGCGCGCGCGCATCAACGGCGGCCAGATCGAATACATGGACATCCACCTCGGCCACGTCGCCCAGTACACCTGGTTCGGCTTCCTCGGGAAGATCGACGTGGCGGTGATCGAGGTCACCGCGATCCTGCCCGACGGCCGCCTGGTCCCGTCAACCTCGGTCGGCAACAACAAGACCTGGCTGGACCTGGCCGACAAGGTGATCATCGAGGTCAACCACCGCCAGCCGATGGGCCTGGACGGGATGCACGACATCTACTACGGCACCGCACTGCCGCCGGAACGCAAGCCGATCCCGCTGACCCGGCCGGGCGACCGCATCGGCGAACCCTACCTGAAGGTCGACCTGGACAAGGTCGTGGCCGTGGTCGAGAGCGACGCGCCGGACCGCATCGGCCGCTTCACCGCGCCGGACGAGACCTCCAGGCGCATCGCCGGCCACCTGGTCGAGTTCTTCCGCCACGAGATCAGGGCCGGGCGCCTGGGCGAGCACCTGCTGCCGCTGCAGTCGGGCGTGGGCAACATCGCCAACGCGGTGCTGGCCGGCCTGCACGAGGGCGGCTTCCGCGGCCTGACCGCGTTCACCGAGGTGATCCAGGACGGCATGCTGGAGCTGATCGGCAACGGCACGATCGACATGGCCTCGGCGACCTCGTTCTCGCTCAGCCCCGAGGGCGTGGAAGAGTTCGTCCGCAACATCGACCTGTACCGCGAGAAGATCGTGCTGCGCCCGCAGGAGATCTCCAACCACGCCGAACTGGTGCGCCGCCTCGGCTGCATCGCCATGAACGGCATGGTCGAGGCCGACCTCTACGGCAACGTCAATTCCACCCACGTGGCCGGCACCAGCATCATCAACGGCATCGGCGGTTCCGGCGACTTCGCCCGCAACGGCTTCATGTCCTGCTTCGTCACCCCGAGCACCGCCAAGAACGGCGCGATCTCGGCCTTCGTGCCGATGGTCAGCCACGTCGACCACACCGAGCACGACGTGGCGGTACTGGTCAGCGAGCAGGGCCTGGCCGACCTGCGCGGCCTGTCGCCGAAGCAGCGCGCGCAGCAGATCATCGACAACTGCGCGCACCCGGACTACAGGCCGCTGCTGCAGGACTATTTCGACCGCGCCATGCGCGACAGCAGGGGCCGCCACACCCCGCACCTGCTGGGCGAGGCGCTGTCCTGGCACCAGCGCTACCTCGAGACCGGCTCGATGAAGCCCTGAGCAGGCTTCGCCGGGGGCATGACGGAGAAGGGCGGCCATTGGCCGCCCTTCCGCTTTTCGGCCTGGCGCGTCGCGCTCAGCCCAGCGAATCCAGCCACTCGTCGTCCGAACCCTCGTTGACGCCTTCGAACAGCGGGGTCGAGAAGTAGCGCTCGCCGGTATCCGGCAGCACTGCCAGCAGCACCGAGCCTTCCGGCGCATCGGCGGCGACCTTCAGCGCCGCGGCCACGGTGGCGCCGGAGGAGATGCCGACGAAGATGCCTTCCTCGGCGGCCAGGCGGCGCGCGGTGGCGATGGCCTCGTCGTCGGTGACGCCGAGGATCCGGTCGGCGACCTCGCGGTTGAGCACGGCCGGGACGAAGTCCGGGGTCCAGCCCTGGACCTTGTGCGGCTTCCACTCGCCGCCGGCCAGCAGCGAGGCGTTGGCCGGCTCGGCCGCGGTGATCTTCACTTCCGGACGGGCCACGCGCAGCACCTCGCCGACGCCGGTCAGGGTGCCGCCGGTGCCCCAGCCGCTGACGAAATGGTCGAGGCGGCGGCCGGCGAAGTCGCGCAGGATCTCGGCGGCGGTGGTCTGGCGGTGGTAGGCCGGGTTGGCCGGGTTCTCGAACTGGCGGGCGAGGAACCAGCCGTGCTTCTTCGCCAGTTCCTCGGCCTTGCGCACCATGCCGGTGCCGCGCTCGGCCGCCGGGGTCAGGATCACCTTGCCGCCGTAGGCGCGGATCAGCTTGCGGCGCTCGATCGAGAAGGTCTCGACCATGGTCGCCACGAACTTGTAGCCGCGCGCGGCCGCCACCGCGGCCAGGGCTACGCCGGTGTTGCCGGAGGTGGCCTCGACGATGGTGTCGCCGGGCTTGAGCAGGCCCTTGGCCTCGGCATCGAGCACGATCGCCAGGGCCAGGCGGTCCTTGACCGAACCGGCGGGGTTGAAGGCCTCGACCTTGGCGTAGAGCTCCACGTGCGAAGGCGCGACGCGGTGCAGCTTGACGACCGGGGTGCGGCCGATGGTGTCGAGGATGCTGTCGTAGATAGCCATGGGTGGGTTCCGTGTTTCGTGGAAGTCGGGGACGTGGAAGGCAGTACGGGAGATTCAGGCGGCCCGGGCCAACGCCGGTTCAGCATGCAGCGGGCCCAGTGGAAGCGCGCCGAACCAGTGCAGCTGCGCCGCCAGCGCCGCCACTTCGCCGAGGATCAGCAGCGCCGGCGAGGCGACCGCGTGGGCGCGGGCGGTATCGGGCAGGTCGACGAGGGTGCCGGTGACCACGCGCTGCTCCGGGCGCGAGCCGTTCTCGACCAGCGCGAACGGCGTGGCCGGGTCGCGGCCGGCGCCGAGCAGGCGCTCGCGCAGGCGCTCCAGCCCGGCGACGCCCATGTAGATGGCCAGGGTCTGGCGTTCGCGGGCCAGCTCCTCCCAGTCGAGGGTGTCGACCGAGTCGCGGCAGTGCGCCGTGAGCAGCCGCACCGACTGGGCATGGTCGCGGTGGGTCAGCGGGATCCCGGCGTAGGCGGCGCAGGCCAGCGCGGCGGTGATGCCGGGGACCACGCGGAAGGGGATGCCATGGGCGCGCAGGAACTCCAGTTCCTCGCCGCCGCGCCCGAACACGAACGGGTCGCCGCCCTTGAGCCGGACCACGCGGCGGCCGGCGCGGGCGTGCTCCAGCATCAGCGCATGGATGCCGTCCTGGGCCATGCCGTGGGCGCCGGCGGACTTGCCGGTCTCGATCCGCAGCGTCCGTGCCGGGACCAGGGCCAGCACGCCGGCGCCGACCAGGCGGTCATGCAGGACGACGTCGGCCTGTTCCAGGGCGCGGACCGCGTGCAGGGTCAGCAGGCCCGGGTCGCCCGGCCCGGCGCCGACCAGGGCGACGCCGCCCGGGGGCAGGTCGAAACCGGAGGGGGAGGCGGCAGGCAGGCTCACGGGAGGCGACCGGCAAGGGGATGCAGGGACCGTACGACGGCCTCATAACCGGCGGAAATAACTTGCCGCACATAGTTCATGCCTTCCGGTTATAAGATCGTGAGGGCATTCCCTCTTACAGTCCGCTTCTGTCGCCCGCGCGTTGCACCGGACCCCACCCGATGACGCTGACCCAGCTGCGCTACCTCGTCGCGATCGCCGATGCCGGGCTCAACATCACCCTGGCCGCGGCGCGCGTGCACGCGACCCAGCCCGGCCTGTCCAAGCAGCTCAAGCAGCTGGAGGACGAGCTGGGCTTCCTGCTGTTCGTGCGCAAGGGCCGCAGCCTGGAGGCGATCACCCCGGCCGGCGCCGAAGTGCTGGAGCGGGCGCGGATCATCCTCGCCGAAACCGCCAACATCCGCGCCTACGCCGCCAACCAGCGCCGCGAGAGCCACGGCCAGCTGACCATCACCACCACCCATACCCAGGCGCGCTTCGTGCTGCCGCCGGCGATCGCGCGGATCAAGCGCGACTTCCCGCAGGTCAGCGTGCACCTGCAGCAGTCGGCCGAAGGCGCGGCGCTGGACCTGCTCAGCAGCGGCGAGGCCGACATGGCCGTGGTCAGTACCGCCGGCGGCGAACCGCAGGGCGGGGTGGCGGTACCGCTGTACCGCTGGCGACGGCTGGCGCTGGTGCCTCGCGGCCACGCGCTCGACCGCGCCGGACGCGCGCCGGACATCCAGGAGCTCTCGCAGTACCCGCTGATCAGCTACGAATCCTCGGTGCGCCCGGAGTCCTCGCTGCAGCGCGCCTTCACCGGGGTCGGCCTGGTGCCGAACCTGGCCCTGACTGCGCTGGACGCGGACCTGATCAAGACCTACGTCCGCGCCGGGCTGGGCGTGGGCGTGCTGGCGGAGATGGCGGTCAGCACCGGCGACACCGACCTGCGCGGCTGGCCGGCGCCGAAGGAGATCAGCGAGTGCATCTGCTGGGCGGTGCTGCCGCGCGAGCGCGTGCTGCGCGACTACGCGCTGGAACTGGTCAACGTGCTCGCCCCGCAGATCGACAAGCGCGACCTGCGCCGCGTGATCGACGGCAACCAGGAGCCCGACTGGCCCGAACCACCGAGCTGGGAATCGCTGACCCAGACCATCACCAGCTGAGCGGCACGCGCGCGGCGCGGCGGCCGCTCAGGTTCCGTCCTGGTCCTCGCCGGTTCCGCCGGAAGCCTCGTCGCCGTCCTTGCCCGGCGACAGCGCGATCCCCGGGCCGATGCCGAGGGCCAGGTTGTCCAGGGCAATGCCGAACACCGCGCCCAGCGCGACGCCTGCGGCGATGCCGGGCGCCAGCGCGCTGCCCCTGCCTGCTGCCCGGTGCTGCTTCATCGCGCACCTCCGGTACCCGCCGCGTGCGGTGCGCGTGTGCCGGCGCGACGGGTGGAGAAGGCGTCGCACTGGCGTGACGGAAGCGTGCGCCGGCGCGCGCGGTTGCACTCTCCGCGTCCTATCGCGCCTTCGGACAGGTCAGCGGCGCGCGCGCATCGCCATTGAACACCAGGTCGATCTGCGGCTTGCCGCCGGACTTGATCGAGAACCGGCCGGTGGCGTTGGCCATCGGCCCGGTGAAGCGCATCCGTCCCTGCGCGTCGAAGCTGTAGGTGCCTGCGCTCCTGCCCACCGTGTAGCGGTTGCCCGGTTGCACCACCACGTCGGTGTAGGTGTAGTCGAGCTGGCCGCTGTCGAAGGTGTAGCAGGTGTACTTGCCGGCCGGGACGGTCGCCGGAGTCTTCGCGGCGCTGCCCGCGGCGGCCGGCGTGGCGCTTGCCGGCGACGGTTTGCCGGTGGTGGCGACAGGCTTCGACGAGGTGGCCGGCGCGGCATTCGTGGCCGGTGCCTGCGCGGTGGCGGCGGCGTTCGCCGCCGGGCGCATGCGCTGCGCGCCGACCCATTCGTCCCAGTTGGAGCCATAGCCGTCGTACGACACCAGGCAGGTGCCCATCCGGTCGGGACCGTCGAGGACCTTCGCCGGATACCAGGTGCCGGCGTAGAGCACGCTCACCGCCTTGCCCTTGCTGCACAGGCCGGCGCCGGCCTGGTCGTTGCCGGCGGCGCTGGCGTGGAAGGCGGACAGCAGCAGGCACGCCGCTGCCGGAAGCAGGAACTGACGCATCGTGTTTTCCCCCTGTAGGCGCCGCCGCCCGTCGATGGCGGGCGCGGCCGTCGCCGATTATGCCGGTCGGCCGGGCCGGCGGCAGGGGGGAAGCCCCGATGGGGCGGGCGGCATCGACGCGCCGCAGGTTGCGGCGCCGCCGCGACCTCAGATGTCCTCGTGGATCCCGCACTCGCGCTTGAGGCCGAAGAAGCGCGTGTCCTCGTCCTTCATCCCCGGCTCCCAGCGCGTGGTGGTGTGGAAGTCGCCGATGGAGACGTAACCCTCGTGCCACAGCGGGTGGTAGGGCAGGTCGTGCTTCTTCAGGTACTGCCACACGTCGCGGTCGTTCCAGTCGGCGATCGGGCTGACCTTCAGGCGGTTGCCGCGCCACTGCAGGATCGGCGTGTCGGCGCGGCTGGCCGACTGGCTGCGGCGCAGGCCGGTGAACCAGGTGCCGGCGCCCAGTTCCTCCAGGGCGCGGCGCATCGGTTCGACCTTGCGCAGCTGGTTGTAGTTGTCCAGGCCGACCACGCCCTGTTCCCACAGCCGGCCGTGGCGCGCTTCCATCCAGGCGCGGCTCACCAGTGGCCGGTAGACCTTGAGGTTGAGCCTGAGGCGGTCGGTGAGTTCGTCGGCGAAACGGTAGGTCTCCGGGAACAGGTAGCCGGTGTCGATCAGCACCACCGGGATGTCCGGCTTCTGCGCGGTGAGCATGTGCAGCGCCACCGCCGCCTGCGCGCCGAAGCTGGAGGACAGCACGTGGGTGGCAGGCCCGTGCTGCAGCGCCCAGGCCACGCGGGCCTCGGCGTCCATCGCTTCGAGCTGCCTGTTGAGGACTTCCAGGTCGAGGCCCGGCGTGGATGCGGCCTCGCTGTTGGCGGCTTCCTGGGGGGCGGCGGCGGTCAGGCTCATGGAAGGCTCCGGACGCAATGCGACGGCGGTCAGGCGGCGACGGGCGCGGCGGCTTCGGCCGGCCCGACCTGGACGTGGGTGGGGTACGGGGGCAGGGCGACGAGCCCGGCGCGGTGCAGGAAGTCGCCGAAGCGCTCGTCCGCGCCGCGCTCGGCGGCGTAGCGCGCGAACAGCGGTTCCAGCGCCTCGAGGATCCCGGCCTCGGTGATGTTCTCGCGGTACAGCGTGTTGAGCCGCTGGCCGCGGTGGTCGGCGCCGAGCATCAGGTTGTAGCGGCCCGGGGCCTTGCCGACCAGGGCGATCTCGCCCAGGTAGGGGCGGGAGCAGCCGTTGGGGCAGCCGGAGATGCGCAGCAGGATCGGCGCCTCGGCCAGGCCGTGCTTCTCCAGCAGCGGCTGCAGCTTCGCGCCGAAGTCCGGCAGGTAGCGCTCGGCCTCGGCCATCGCCAGCGCGCAGGTGGGCAGGGCGACGCAGGCCATCGCCGTGCGCTGCAGCGCAGTGGGCGCGCGGTTCTCCAGGTCCAGGCCGTGGTCGCGGACCAGCGCGTCGATGCGCTTGCGCTCGCCGGCCGGCACGTCGGCGATGACCAGGTTCTGGTTGGCGGTCACCCGGAAGTGGCCGCGGTGCACGTTGGCGATCTCGCGCAGGCCGGTGAGGTGCGGCGCGCCGGGGCGGTCGGCGATGCGGCCGGAGGGAACCGACAGGGTCAGGTGCCAGCGCCCGTCCTCGCCCTCGACCCAGCCGAAGCGGTCGCCGTTGTGTTCGAAGTGGAACGGACGCGCCGGTTCCAGCTGGACGCCGGCCAGTTCCTCCATGCGCGCGACGATGGCGTCCACGCCGTGGTCGTCGATGGTGTACTTGAAGCGCGCGTGCTTGCGCTCGACCCGGTCGCCGAGGTCGCGCTGCACCAGCAGCGCGGCGCGGGCGATGTCGATCGCGTGGTCCGGGGTGACGAAGCCGACCACGTTGCCCAGCCGCGGGTAGGTCTTCGGGTCGCCGTGGCTGGCGCCCATGCCGCCGCCGATGCTGACGTTGAAGCCGGCCAGGCCGCCGGCACCGTCGTCGATCGCGATCAGGCCGAAGTCGTTGGCGAACACGTCGACGTCGTTCAGCGGCGGCACCGCCACCGCCATCTTGAACTTGCGCGGCAGGTAGGCGGTGCCGTAGACCGGATCCTCCTCGGCGCCGCTGTCGGCCAGCTTCTCCTCGTCCAGCCAGATCTCGAAGTAGGCGCGGGTCTTCGGCAGGAATTCCAGCGACAGCCGGCGCGCCCAGTCGTGCACCTGCGCGTGCAGGATGGACAGCAGCGGGTTGCTGCAGCCGAGCACGTTGCGATTGACGTCGCCGCAGGCGGAGATGGTGTCCAGCGCGGCGGCGTGGATGGCCTGCATGGTCGCCTTCAGTTCGCGCTTGATCACGCCGTGGAACTGGAAGGTCTGGCGGGTGGTGATGCGCAGCGAGTGGTTGGCGAAGGTGGTGGCGATCGCGTCCAGCTTCAGCCACTGTTCCGGGCTGAACACGCCGCCGGGCGCGCGGATCCGGATCATGAACTGGTGCGCCGGCTCCAGCTTCTGCCGGCGGCGCTCGTCGCGGATGTCGCGGTCGTCCTGCTGGTAGGTGCCGTGGAACTTGACCAGGCGCTGGTCCTCGAATGACAGCGACCCGGTCACCGGGTCGGCCAGCCCTTCCAGCAGCGTGCCCCGCAGGCCGCGGCTGCCGGTCTTGATGTCTTCTACGGAAGGATGGCTCATTGGTCGGGATTCGGGATTCGGGATTGGGGACGTGCTTCCGTTGAACCGGATCGGGTCAGTAGACGTCGCGGGCGTAGCGGCCCTCGGTCTGCAGCGTGGTGAGGTATTCGGCGGCCGCGTCGCGGTCGCCGCCGTTGTGCGCGGCCACGATCTCGAGCAGCGCGGCGTGCACGTCCTTGCCCATGGCGATGGCGCCGCATACGTACAGGTGGGCGCCGCCCTGCAGCCAGTCGTAGACCTCGGCGCCGCGCTCGCGCAGGCGGTGCTGGACGTAGACCTTGTCGGCCTGGTCGCGGGAGAAGGCCAGGTCGAGGCGATGCAGTTCCTTCCGCTGCAGGGCCTCCTGCCACTCGACCTGGTAGAGGAAGCCGGTGTTGAAGTGCTGGGCGCCGAAGAACAGCCAGTTGCGGCCGCCGGCGCCGGTCTCGGCGCGCTCCTGGACGAAGCCGCGGAACGGCGCCACCCCGGTGCCGGGACCGACCATGATGATGTCGCGGCTGGCATCGGCGGGGACGCGGAAGCGCTCGTTCGGCTCGATGTAGACCGGCAGCTGCGCGCCTTCGTCCAGTGCCGCCAGGAACGCGCTGGCCGCGCCGGCGTGGTCGTGGCCGTGCGCCTGGTAGCGCAGCACGTCCACGGTCAGGTGCGCTTCCTCGCCTACGCGCTTGCGGCTGGAGGCGATCGAGTACAGGCGCTGGGCCTGCGGGCGCAGCGCCGCGACCAGCGCCTGGTGGTCCCAATCCGCCGGCCAGCGGCGCAGCACGTCGACCAGCTGGTGGTCCGCGAGCAGCGCCGCCAGGCCGGCAGGCTGGGTGGGGTCGAGCAGCCGTGCCAGCGACGCGGCGCCGGAACGCTCCGCGTGCGCGGCCAGGAACGGACGCGACAGCCGGGTCAGTTCGCGGCGGGTGGCCAGCCACTCGTGCAGGGACAGAGTTTCCTCGCCCAGCGTGACAGGGGCGTTACCGTCCAGGCGCGTCGCCTGCAGCACCGCCTCGACCAGCGCCGGCGGATTGCGGTGGCGGATGCCCAGCGCGTCGCCGGGTTCGTAGGCCAGGCCGGAACCTTCCAGCGACAGCTCCAGGTGGCGCACGTCCTTGCCGTCGTCGCGGTACTGGCGGAAGCCGGTGCCGCGGAACTCGCGGCCGCTGATGCGCTGGTTGGCCAGCACCTCGGCCGGGAACGGGCGCTCGTGCGACCAGGCCGCGCTGGCCGGGCGCAGCGGGGTGACCGTGGCCAGGTGGGTGGCCGGCGCCGCCGGGGCCGCCTTCAGCAGCTCCCGGGCCTGGGCCAGGACCTGTTCGCGCCAGGGGGCGGCGACGGTGTCGATGTCCAGGTCGGCGAAGGCCGGGTCGGCCAGGCGCTGCGCGCCCAGTTCGGCCAGGCGCGTGTCCAGCTTGCGGGCGATGCCGCAGAAGTCGGCGTAGCTGGTATCGCCCAGGCCGAGCACGGCGAACTTCAGCTCCGGCAGCTTCGGTGCGCGCTTGCCCAGCAGGAACTCGGTGAAGCCGATCGCATCGTCCGGCGGATCGCCCTCGCCCTGGGTGCTGATCACCAGGTAGAGCAGGCGTTCGCCGGCCAGTTCGCGGGTCGGGTAGGCGTCGGTGCGGACCAGGCGCACGGCCAGGCCGGCGGCCTCGGCGGCCTGGGCCAGCTTCTCGGCCTCGCGGCGGGCGTTGCCGGTCTGGCTGCCGTAGAGCACGGTCAGGCGCTGGCCGGGCGCGGCGGCCGGGGCACCCCCGGGAAGCACGGCCAGCTGCGGCGCGCCGTGGTCCTGCGCCAGCCCGGCGGTGTAGCCGGACAGCCACCACAGGGAGGGCGCGTCGAGGCCGTCGACCAGCCGCGCCAGCAGGACCTTGCGGTCCTCGTTGAGCGGGCTCGGCGGCAGTGCGGGAGACGCGGCGGACATGGCGGTGGCCTGGCACGACGTCGGAACGACGGATGACCGATGTTAGGAACCCGCAAAGCGCGGCTGAAACGGCTTGTGGTTATTGGCTTATGCTCTGCGCTTATTTCGCTGCCGCGGACCGCAGCCGAATACTCGCCATCCCGGATCCGGTGCGCGTCCACCCTGCGGGGGCGTACGGATCCGCCCCGGGGTAGCGGCCTGCACCGTCCGCCCCGACCGAAGCCACTGATGAGCCTCGCCCACCGCCTGTCCCACCTCGACCGCCTGGAAGCGGAAAGCATCCACATCCTCCGCGAGGTGGCGGCCGAGTTCCGCAATCCGGTGCTGCTGTATTCGGTGGGCAAGGACAGCTCGGTGCTGTTGCACCTGCTGCTGAAGGCCTTCGCCCCGGCGCCGTCGCCGATCCCGCTGCTGCACGTGGACACGCGCTGGAAGTTCCGCGAGATGATCGCCTTCCGCGACCGCCGCGCCGCCGAGACCGGCGTCGAGCTGCGCGTGCACATCAATCCCGACGGCATCGCCCAGGACATCGGCCCGTTCAGCCACGGCGCCACCGTGCACACCGACGTGATGAAGACCCAGGGCCTGAAGCAGGCGCTGGACAAGTGGCGGTTCGACGCGGCCATCGGCGGCGCCCGCCGCGACGAGGAGAAGTCGCGCGCGAAGGAGCGGGTGTTCTCGTTCCGCAACGAGCACCACCGCTGGGACCCCAAGCGCCAGCGCCCGGAGCTGTGGAGCCTGTACAACGCCCGCATCCGCAAGGGCGAGAGCGTGCGCGTGTTCCCGCTGTCCAACTGGACCGAGCTGGACGTGTGGCTCTACATCTACCGCGAGAAGATCCCGGTGGTGCCGCTGTACTTCGCCGCCGAACGGCCGGTGGTCGAGCGCGACGGCGCGCTGATCATGGTCGACGACGAGCGCATGCCGCTGGCGCCGGGCGAGGTGCCACGGCTGCGCAAGGTCCGCTTCCGCACCCTCGGCTGCTACCCGCTGACCGGAGCGATCGAGTCGGAGGCCGACTCGCTGGAGAAGATCATCGCCGAGATGCTGGTGACCACCAGCTCCGAGCGCCAGGGCCGGGTGATCGACCACGACCCGGCCGCATCGATGGAGAAGAAGAAGCTGGAAGGATATTTCTGATGAAGAGCGGTGATTCGGGATTCGTGATTGGTGATTCGAAAGGGCAGGCGCCGGCGTTGGCGACGGTGCCCACCGATGCCCGTCCGTCCGCTTCCGCTTCTTCCAATCACGAATCCGGAATCACGAATCCCGGCGAAGCTGGCGCCGTAGCGCGCTATCTTCGCCAGCACGAGGCCAAGCCGCTGCTGCGCTTCATCACCTGCGGCAGCGTCGACGACGGCAAGAGCACCCTGATCGGGCGCCTGCTGTACGAGAGCAAGCGCCTGTTCGACGACCAACTGGCCGCGCTGGAGAAGGACAGCCGCAAGCACGGCACCCAGGGCGAGCGCATCGACTACGCGCTGCTGCTCGACGGCCTGGCCGCCGAGCGCGAGCAGGGCATCACCATCGACGTGGCCTACCGCTACTTCGACACCGACCGGCGCAAGTTCATCGTCGCCGACTGCCCCGGCCACGAGCAGTACACCCGCAACATGGCCACCGGCGCCTCCACCGCCGACCTGGCGGTGGTGCTGGTCGACGCGCGCAAGGGCCTGCTGCCGCAGACCCGCCGGCACAGCTACATCGTCTCGCTGCTGGGCATCCGCCACGTGGTGCTGGCGGTGAACAAGATGGACTTGGTCGGCTACGACCAGGCGGTGTTCGACGGCATCGCCGAAGGCTACCGCGAACTGGCCGCGCAGCTGGGCATTCCCCACGTGCAGGCGATCCCGCTGTCGGCGCTGGAAGGCGACAACCTGCTCGAACGCTCGCCCAACACCGCGTGGTACGAGGGCCCGGCGCTGCTGCCGCACCTGGAGACGGTGGAGCTGGACGACGGCCAGGCCGCCAGCGGCCTGCGCCTGCCGGTGCAGTGGGTGAACCGCCCGCACCAGGATTTCCGCGGCTTCGCCGGCACCATCGCCGCCGGCGAGGCGCGCCCGGGCGATGCGATCGTGGTGCTGCCTTCGGCGCGACGCTCGACCATCGCCCGGGTGCTCGGACCGGACGGCCCGCTGGACGTGGCCGGTGCCGGCCAGGCGGTGACCCTGACCCTCGCCGACGAGATCGACGTCAGCCGCGGCGACGTGATCGCCGCCGCCGGCGATCCGCCGGCGGTGGCCGACCAGTTCGCCGCGCACCTGCTGTGGATGGGCGAGGCCCCGCTGCTGCCGGGCCGGCCCTACTGGCTGAAGACCGGCACCCGCACCGTCGCCGCCAGCGTCAGCGAGATCAAGCACCGGGTCGACGTGAACACCCAGGAACACCTGGCCGCCAAGCGCCTGGAGCTCAACGAGGTCGGCTACTGCAACCTCAGTTTGGAGGAGCCGATCGCCTTCGCCCCGTACGCGGAGAACCGCACCCTGGGCGGCTTCATCCTGATCGACCGGCAGAACAACGACACCGTCGCCGCCGGCACCCTCGACTTCGCCCTGCGCCGCGCCGAGAACGTGCACTGGCAGCACATCGACGTGGACAAGGCCGCGCGCGCCCGGATCAAGGGGCAGGCGCCCAAGGTGCTGTGGTTCACCGGCCTGTCCGGCGCCGGCAAGTCGACCATCGCCAACCTGGTCGACAAGCGCCTGCACGCGCTGGGCTACCACACCTTCGTGCTGGACGGCGACAACGTCCGCCACGGCCTCAACCGCGACCTGGGCTTCACCGACGAGGACCGGGTGGAGAACATCCGCCGCGTGGCCGAGGTGGCGAAGCTGATGACCGACGCCGGCCTGATCGTGCTGGTGAGCTTCATCTCCCCGTTCAAGGCCGAGCGGCGGATGGCGCGCGAGCGCTTCGAGCCGGGCGAGTTCGTCGAGGTGTTCGTCGACGTGCCGCTGGAGGTGGCCGAGGCGCGCGACGTGAAGGGCCTGTACCGCAAGGCCCGCGCCGGGCTGATCCCGAACTTCACCGGCATCGACTCGCCGTACGAGGCCCCGGAGCAGCCGGAAGTCCACCTGGACGCCACCGCGCCCACCGACGCGCTGGTCGCGCAGGTGCTCGACGCGCTGGACCTGGACTGGAGCGCCGGCGGCACCTCCTGGATCTAGCCTGGCGACTGGCGGCGTGCCCGCATAGGCCATTGGTCATGTACGCCGGAAGGTGTACACGAACGTTGACGGCAAGCCGCTAAACTCGGCCTGTTCCGCCACGGATCCACGCATGCCAATCGCCGTCCTGCTTCGCGCCCTGCTGCTCGGCGCGCTCGTCCTCGTGTTGTCCGCCTGCGGGCGTGGAGATGGCGGAGGCGGCCGTGGTCCGGCGCCGGTGCCGGTGACCACCCTGGAACTGCAGCCGGTGCGCTGGACCGACGAGCTCAAGGCGCTGGGCACGGCGCAGGCGCGCGAGTCGGTGACCATCACCGCCAGCGTCACCCAGGCCATCGCCTCGGTGGAGTTCGAGAGCGGCCAGTACGTCGGCAAGGGCCAGCCGCTGGTCACCCTGGTGCAGGGCCAGCAGGCCGCCGGCGTGGCCGAGGCCGAGGCGCAGCTGCGCAACGAGGAGCAGCTGTACGAGCGCAGCCGCCAGCTCGCCGAGCGCCAGTTGGTCTCGCGCGCCGACCTGGAGACGCGCCGCGCCGCGCTGGAAGCGGCCCGCGCCCGCGTCGCCACCCAGCGCGCCACCGTCGCCGACCGGGTGATCCGCACGCCGTTCGCCGGGGTCCTGGGCCTGCGCCTGGTCAGCGCCGGTTCGCTGGTCACGCCCGGCACGCCGATCACCACCCTCGACGACGTCTCGCTGATCAAGCTCGACTTCACCGTGCCCGAGGCGCAGCTGCCGCAGCTGCAGGTCGGGCAGCGGGTCAACGCGCGCAGCAACGCCTGGCCGGGCGAGACCTTCAGCGGGACGATCGCCTCGATCGACTCGCGGGTCGACGCGGTCTCGCGCGCGGTCACCGTGCGCGCCGAGATCCCCAATCCGGACGGCCGCCTGCGCCCGGGCATGCTCCTGGAAGTGGGCGTGGAACGCGCCGCGCGCCAGGCCCTGGCGATCCCGGAGCTGGCGGTGCAGCAGAACGGCAGCCGCTCCAGCGTGTTCGTCGTATCGGAGGACGGCGCCAGCGTGCGCGAGGTGCCGGTGCAGCTGGGCTCGCGCCGCTTCGGCGAGGTCGAGGTCGTCTCCGGCCTGGAGGCGGGCGACCGCATCGTGGTCGAAGGCACGGTGCGGCTGCGCGACGGCGCCCGCATCCGCGAGGTCAAGCCGGGTGCGGACGGCGACGGAGCCGAGCCCGTGGGCAAGGCGCCCGGCAAGACGGAAGGCTGAGCCATGCTGCTGTCCGATGTCTCGATCAAGCGGCCCGTCTTCGCGACGGTGATGTCGCTGATCCTGATCGTGCTGGGCGTGGTCTCCTTCACCCGCCTGCCGCTGCGCGAGCTTCCCGACGTCGATCCGCCGGTGGTCTCGGTCGACACCACCTACACCGGCGCCTCGGCGGCGGTGGTCGAAAGCCGCATCACCCAGGTGCTGGAGGACGCGATCAGCGGCATCGAGGGCGTCGACCTGATCACCGCCAGCAGCCGCAACGGCCGCTCGGACATCAACATCGAGTTCACCCTGGCCCGCGACATCGAGGGCGCGGCCAACGACGTGCGCGACGCGATCAGCCGCGTCGCCAACCGCCTGCCGGAGGACGTCGACCCGCCGCGCGTGTCCAAGCAGGACAGCGACTCGTCGCCGATCATGTTCCTCAACCTCAGCGACGCGCGGCTCAACGCGCAGCAGCTGACCGACTACGCCGACCGCAACCTGGTCGACCAGTTCTCCTCGATCGACGGCGTGTCCTCGGTGTTCATCGGCGGCGGCCAGCGCTACGCGATCCGGGTGTGGCTGGACGCCACCGCGCTGGCCGCGCGCGGCCTCACCGCCGAGGACGTGCGCACCGCGTTGCGCCGCGAGAACCTGGAACTGCCCGGCGGCAGCATCGAATCGCGCGACCGCGAGTTCGCCCTGCGGGTGATGCGTGGCTACCGCACGCCGGAAAGCTTCGAGTCGCTGGTCGTCGGCAAGGGCGGGGACGGCCACGTCATCACCCTCGGCGAGGTCGCGCGGGTGGAGCTGGCCTCGGAGGAGCGCCGCGCCTTCTACCACGGCAACGGCGTGCCGCAGGTCGGCCTGGCCATCGTCGCCACCTCCACCGCCAACTCGCTGGAAGTCGGGCGCAACGTGCGCGCGCTGGCCGAGCGGGTGTCGCAGACCCTGCCTCAGGGCATGCAGCTGACCGTGGCCTACGACTCCACCGTGTTCACCGACGCGGCGGTGGAGGAGGTCTACAAGACCCTGGTCGAGGCCATCGTGCTGGTGCTGCTGGTGGTGTTCGTGTTCCTCGGCAGCGTGCGCGCGGCGCTGATCCCGGCGGTGACCGTGCCGGTGTGCGTGACCGCGGCCTTCCTGGCGCTGTACGTGGCCGGCTTCTCGATCAACCAGCTGACCCTGCTGTCGCTGGTGCTGTCGATCGGCCTGGTGGTGGACGATGCGATCGTGGTGCTGGAGAACTGCCAGCGCCGCGTCGACCTGGGCGAACCGCCGCTGCTGGCGGCGCGGCGCGGCACCACCCAGGTGGCGTTCGCGGTGATCGCCACCACCCTGGTGCTGATCGCGGTGTTCCTGCCGATCGCCTTCATGGAGGGCAACACCGGCCGCCTGTTCCGCGAACTGGCGGTGGCGGTGGCCGGCGCCGTGGCCATCTCCGGCTTCGTCGCGCTGACCCTGACGCCGATGATGTGCTCGATCCTGCTGCGCCCGCACACCCGTCGCGCCGGCTTCAACAACTGGGTCAACGACCGCCTCGACGGCCTGACCCGCCGTTACCGCGGCCTGGTGGCGAAGGTTGTCGGACGCGGCTGGCTGCTGGCGGCGGTGATGCTGGCGACCTTCGCCGCCAGCGGCGTGCTGTTCAAGCTGGTGCCGTCGGAACTGGCGCCGGCCGAGGACCGCGGCGACTTCAACGTCACCGTCACCGGTCCGGAAGGCGCGGGCTTCGACTACCTGGTCACGCAGATGACCGAGATCGAAAAGCGCCTGCTGGCGTACTCCGGCGAGGGCGGCCCGGTCGCGCGCGTGATCATCCGCGTGCCCGGCGGCTTCGGCGGGCAGGGCGCGAACATGAACACCGGCCGCGCCACCGTGTTCCTGCGGCCGTGGGACCAGCGCGACGTGAGTACCCAGCAGGTGATGCAGGACGTGCTCGGCCGCCTGTCCGACATCCCCGGCGTGCGGGTGACCGCGGAGATGCGCCAGGGCCTGGTGCGCGGCTTCGGCCGCCCGGTGCAGTTCGTCCTGCGCGGGCCGACCTACGAGACCCTGGCGCAGTGGCGCGACCGCATGCTGCTGCGCATGGAGGAGAACCGCAACCTGGTCAACATCGACTCCGACTACAAGGAGACGGTGCCGCAGATCCGGGTGGACATCGACAAGGCGCGCGCCGCCGACCTGGGCGTGCCGGTGGAGGCGATCGGTACCGCCCTGCAGACCATGCTCGGTTCGCTGCGCGCCGGCACCTGGGAGATGGACGGCGAGGAGTACTACGTGATCATGCAGGCGCCGCTGGAGAACCGGCGCAGCCTGGACGACATCGCCGGCCTGTACGTGCGCTCGACCACCAGCGGCGCACTGGTGCCGCTGTCCAACCTGGTGACGATGACCGAGCACGCCGAGGCCAGCACCCTGTCGCGCTTCAACCGCATGCGCGCGGTCACCCTCAGCGCCGGCCTGGCGCCGGGCTACACGGTCGGCGAGGCGCTGGAATACCTGCGTGGCATCGCCGCCGAGGAGCTGCCGCCGGAGGCCCAGTTCGACTACCGTGGCGAATCGCGCGAGTTCATGCGCTCCAGCGGCGCGGTGTTCTTCACCTTCGGCATGGCCCTGCTGGTGGTGTTCCTGGTGCTGGCGGCGCAGTTCGAGAGCTTCCTGCATCCGCTGGTGATCATGCTGACCGTGCCGCTGGCGATGCTCGGCGCGCTGCTGGGCCTGTCGATCTGGGGCGTGAGCCTCAACCTGTACAGCCAGATCGGCATCGTCATGCTGGTCGGCCTGGCGGCGAAGAACGGCATCCTGATCGTGGAATTCGCCAACCAGCTGCGCGACGAGGGCCGGGCGGTGGCCGAGGCCATCGTCGAGGCCGCGGCGGTGCGGTTGCGCCCGATCCTGATGACCTCGGTGGCGATGATCTGCGGCGCGATCCCGCTGATGCTGTCCAGCGGCGCCGGCGCGGCCAGCCGCGAGTCGATCGGCGTGGTGATCGTGTTCGGCGTGGCCTTCTCGACCCTGCTGTCGCTGTTCGTGGTGCCGGCGTTCTACGCGCTGCTGGCGCCGTACACGCGTTCGCCGGAGGCGGTGGCGCAGGCGCTGGAGAAGCTCGAAGCCGAGGTGCCGCCGGTCGGTGGCCATGGCTGAGCGGCCGGCCGCGACCGGTGCGGCCGGATACCGCGCCGGCGTGGGCTTCGAGCCGGGGTTCCGCCTGGCTGGCGACGGCTTCGTGCTGAGGCCGTGGCACATGGAAGACCTGGAAGCGCTGCTGCGCCATGCCGACGATCCGGCGGTGGCGCGCGGGCTCAGCGACCGTTTCCCGAGCCCGTACACGCGCGCCGACGGCGAGGCGTTCCTGGCCGGCAACGTGGTCGACTTCGCCGGGCCGCTGCTGGCGATCGAGGCCGGTGGCGAGGCCTGCGGCGGGATCGGCGCGCGGCCGGCTCGCGAGGCCCGTCCCGGCGTGGCCGAGCTGGGCTACTGGCTGGGCCGCGTGCATTGGGGGCGCGGGCTGATGACGCGGGTGGTGGCGTGCTACCTCGGCTGGCTGGTGCCGGCGCTGGGCCTGCGCCGGGTCGATGCGGTGGTGCTGGACTCCAACCCGGCCTCGGCGCGGGTGCTGGAGAAGAACGGCTTCGGCGAAGTGGGCGTGCGCCGCGCGGCCCTGCGCCGGGCCGAAGGCATGCACGACCTGCGGCTGTTCGCCCGCGACCAGGCGCGTTGAGCGGCGGCCGTCCGCACGCGTACGGCGCCGGCGACGGCCGGTCGTTCCACCGCGGGCCCGCTTCGGCCATGATGCGGCGGTCTACGCCTCGGGGGTCGCTCCATGGGGAAGGTGGAATACGCATCGCGCATGGAATCGCTGGACGCCCTGCGCGGGTTCGCCCTGTTCGGGCTGTTCATCGTGCACATGCCCGAGCTGTTCGAGCTGTACTGGGCGAAGCAGGCCACCGAGCCGCTGCAGCTGGCGGTGCACGACACCGTCTGGCTGCTGTTCGCGGGCAAGGCCTTCGCCCTGCTGGCGCTGTGCTTTGGCGTCAGCTTCTTCATCATCATGGACCGCGCCGCGCGCCGCGGCATCGACTTCACCGGCCGCTTCGTCTGGCGCCTGGCGCTGCTGGCGCTGATGGGCCTGCTGCACGGCGCCTGGTACCGCGGCGACGTGCTCGAGGTGCTGGCGGTGATGGGCCTGTTCCTGCTGCCATTCCACCGCGTCCGCTCCAACCGGGTGCTGCTCGCGGTGGCGGCGTTCTTCCTGCTGCAGCCGCTGATGCTGGTGCGCATCGTCGCCGGCCTGCGCGGCGCGGACTGGGCCAACCAGCCGCTGCAGTACTGGAGCGCGACCATCCCCGAGGTCTACCTGCACGGCGGCTTCATCGACACCGTGCGCACGAACCTGGCCGACGGCCATGGCTTCAAGTGGCTCTTCATGTACGAGTCCGGGCGGCTGAGCCAGATCCTCGGGTTGTCGCTGGTGGGCATGGTGCTGGGGCGGATCGGCTTCTTCGAACGGCCGGCGCGGTTCGCGACCGCGCGCCGGGTGGGCCTGGCGGTGGCGCTGGCCGTGGCAGTGGCGCTGTACTTCGGACGCGAAGCGCTGGTCGCGCGCGTGCCCGGCAGCGAGGCGATGCCGATGCCGCGGGCCATGGCCGATGCGCTGCTGGGCAGCCTCTTCGACCTGGCGGTGATGGCGGCCTCGATGCTCGCCTTCCTGGTCGCCTACCACGGGATGTTCGAGCGCGCCCTGCGCACGCTGGCCCCGGCCGGGCGCATGACCCTGACCCTGTACGTGGCGCAGTCGCTGGTGTTCGTGCCGGTGTTCTATGGCTACGGGCTGGGCCTGTGGGCCAGCATGACCCAGGTCCAGGCGGTGCTGCTGGGGCTGCTCGGCTTCGCCGCGCAGTTGCTGTTCGCCCACCTGTGGTTCCGGCGCTTCTACTACGGCCCGCTGGAATGGCTGTGGCGGGCCGGGACCTGGCTGACCTGGAAAGTGCCGATGGTCAGGCCCGCCGCGCCGCGGGGCGCCGCCGAAGCGGGCTGAAGTCAGCGGGACGCGCCGGGGGTGGCTGCGTTCGGGCGCCACTTGCGGTTATCTTGCGTGGCTACGCGCGCAGGACTCCTGCGCGCTTCCCGTTCCTGACCCGCCTTCCGGCGACCGGAGATCCTTCACCGTGGAAGCCTTTCTCAACTGGCTCAACAGCATCATCTGGAGCAACGCGCTGATCGCGCTGTGCCTGGGCGCCGGCCTGTGGTTCACCTTCCGTACCCGCGCCATGCAGCTGCGCGGGTTCGCGGAAATGTGCCGGCTCACCGTGACCGGGCAGAAGTCCGAGGCCGGCGTGTCCTCGTTCCAGGCGCTGGCCATCTCGATGGCTGGGCGCATGGGCATCGGCAACATCGCCGGCGTGGCCACGGCGATCGCCTATGGCGGCCCGGGCGCGGTGTTCTGGATGTGGGTGATGGGCTTCCTCGGCGCCTCGACCTCGTACATCGAGTGCACCCTGGCGCAGATCTACAAGGAGAAGGACGCCGAGGGGCGCTACCGCGGCGGCCCGGCGTACTACATCGAGAAGGCGATGGGCCTGAAGTGGTACGCGGTGGTCTTCGCCGTCGCCACCGTGGTTGCCACCGGCCTGCTGCTGCCCGGCGTGCAGGCCAACGCCATCGCCGACAGCGCCAGCGGCGTGCTGTGCAGCGGCGACGCCGCGCTGTGCGCCGGCCTCGGCGGCGCCGGCATGCTCAAGCTGTGGATCGGCCTGGCCGTGGCCGTGCTGCTGGGCCTGATCATCTTCGGCGGAATCAAGCGCATCGCCGCCTTCGCCGAGCTGGTGGTGCCGTTCATGGCGCTGGCCTTCATCCTGATGGCGATCGTGGTGATGGCGCTGAACATCGAGAAGGTCCCGGCGATGTTCGCCGACATCTTCTCCAGCGCCTTCGGCGCGCACGCGGCGTTCGGCGCGATCATCGGCCAGGCCATCGCCTGGGGCGTCAAGCGCGGCGTCTACGCCAACGAGGCCGGCCAGGGCACCGGCCCGCACGCGGCGGCCGCGGCCGAGGTCTCGCACCCGGCCAAGCAGGGCTACGTGCAGGCCTTCGCGATCTACTTCGACACCATGCTGGTCTGCACATCGACCGCGTTCCTGCTGCTGTCCACGGGCATGTACAACACCTTCCGCGTGGTCGTGGAGAACGGCATCGAGAAGCTGGAGGCGGTGGTCACCGGCGTGCCCGGCGTGCTGCCTTCGGAAGGCGCGCAGTTCACCCAGGCCGCGGTGGAATCGGTGCTGCCGGGCTGGGGCGCGGGCTTCGTGGCGCTGGCGCTGTTCTTCTTCGCCTTCACCACGATCATGGCCTACTACTACATGGCCGAGACCAACCTCACCTACCTGGCCGGCGTGCGCAAGACCCACCCGCTGGCCACGTTCCTGCTGCGCATCGGCATCATCGGCATGGTCGTGTTCGGCGCGTACCACAACGCCGCCACCGCCTGGACCCTGGGCGACATCGGCGTCGGCGTGATGGCCTGGCTGAACATCGTCGCCATCCTGATCCTGCAGAAGCCGGCGCTGCTGGCGCTGCGCGACTACGAGCGGCAGAAGAAGCTGGGCCTGGACCCGGTGTTCGATCCGGACGCGCTGGGCCTGCGCAACGCCGACTTCTGGAAGAGCCGCACCTGACATGAGCGGACCCTGGGACCGTGGCCCGCGCCCGCCGCGCCCGCCGGGCGGCGCGCCGCGGTCGCGGCCGGCGCCTGCCGGCCCGCGCGCACCGCGCCGGGACACGACGGAACCGGCGGCGCCAGGCGGCACCGCCGCACAGGCGCGGCGCCCCGCACGTCGCGAGGAGCTGCGCCTGTACGGGCTCAACGCGGTGGACGCGGTGTTCCGCCGCCGCCCCGAAGCGATCCGCAAGGTCTACCTGGCCGAGGCGCGCATCCCGGTGCTGAAACCGCTGCTGGCCTGGTGCGTGAAGCACCGGGTCGGCTACCGCGTCGTCGCCGACGAGGACCTGGAGCGGCTGGCGGCCAGCGCCCACCACGAAGGCGTGGTCGCCGACGTGCAGCGCACCGCGCCGCTGCCGCTGCAGGACTGGCTGGCTTCGCTGGCGCCGGGCGCGCCGGCGCTGGCGTTGTGGCTGGACGGCGTCGGCAACCCGCACAACTTCGGCGCGATCCTGCGCTCGGCCGCGCATTTCGGCGCGGCGGTGCTGCTGCCGCCCGCTTCCGAACTGGCCCTGTCAGGCGCCGCCGCGCGCGTGGCCGAAGGCGGCGCCGAAGCGGTGCCGCTGGTGCGCCTGCCGCAGACCGGCGCTGCGCTCGACGCGCTGCGCGGCGCGGGCTTCCAGCTGGCGGCCACCGTCGTACGCGGTGGCGACAGCCTGTTCGACACCGCGCTGCCGCCGCGCCTGGTCTATGTCATGGGCGCCGAAGGCGAGGGCATGGACCCGGCGCTGGCTGCGGCCTGCGACCGGCGCCTGTCGATCCCAGGTACCGGCGCGGTCGAAAGCCTCAACGTCGCCGCCGCCACCGCGGTGTTCCTCGCCCGCTGGGCCGCGCGCGGCTGAGGCCGCCGGTCGCCTTCGCACTCCTCAGCGAACGCCCGCGGCTTCGGTCGCGGCGATCCGCGGCGACGGCGGCACCAGGTGCAGCACCGCGCCGCCGCCGGCAGCCAGTTCGAGGCCGAGCCGGCGCCGGTCGGCATCGAGGCGTTCCTGGACGCGGCGCACGTCGGTCGGCGCGTCGCCATCCAGCCACAGCGTGGCCTGCCAGTCCGCGGCGGGCAGGAAGTCCAGGTCCAGTTCCAGCGTGCGTGGCTGGTCGGTCATCGCGCCGATATACCAGTCGCGGCCGCTGCGCCGCGCCACCACGATGTAACGGCCGATCTCGCCGGCCAGCACCCGGGTCTCGTCCCAGCGCGCAGGCACCAGGCGCAGGAAGTCGGCGCCGGGGGCGAGGCCGCCGTCGCCGTCGAGGTAGGCGTCGGGGCTGTCGGCGACCATCTGCAGGCCGCTCTCGTAGACCACGTACATCGCCAGCTGGTGCACGCGGGTGCCCATCACCCGGGGCGCGTCGAACACGACCTGGAAGTGTTCCGGCGCCACGTTGCGGAACCCGCCGGGCGTGTAGTCCATCGGCCCCAGCAGCATGCGGGTGAACGGCAGGGTGAGGTTGTGTTCCGGGGTGATGCGCCGGCTCCACTTGTTGTACTCGGCGCCGAGCACGCCCTCGCTGGTGAGCAGGTTGGGCCAGGTGCGCTCCAGCCCGGTGGGCCGGTACATGCCGTGCAGGTCGAGCATCAGCCGGTGCTGCGCCGCGCTGCGCGCCATGCGGTGGATGAAGGCGACCATCTCCTGGTCGTCGCGTTCCATGAAGTCGACCTTGACTCCCTGCACGCCGAGGTCGCGGTAACGCGCGAACACCGCGTCCATGCGCGGCTCCAGCGACTTCCAGTGGTTCCACAGCCAGATGCCGATGCCGCGCTGGCGCGCATGCCCGATCACCGCCGGCAGGTCCAGCGCCGGGACCGCGCGGGTGATGTCGGCGTCGGGCTGGTAGCGGCCGTCGCCGCTGCTGCCCACGTACCAGCCATCGTCGATCAGCATGTAGTCCAGGCCCAGCGCGGCGGCGTGGTCGATGTAGCGGATGATCGTCGCGGTGTTCATGCCGGCCCCAGCCACGTCGGGCGCGCGGCTGGCCGACCACCAGTCCCAGGCGGCCTTGCCCGGGCGGATCCACGCGGTGTCCTGCAATGGCGTGGGCGGATTGAGGTTGCTGATGAGGCTGGATTCGACCAGCGCCCCGGGACTGTCGCCGATCAGCAGCACGCGCCAGGGCGTGAGGTGGCCGTCCGCCGCGACCTCCTCGCGCGGCAGGCGCACCGCGACCTGCGGCGAGTCCAGCCGCGGCGAGAGCCGCGCTTCCACGCCGAGGCGACCGTCGCCGCGACCGGCGAGGTAGAGCGCGGCGTAGCGGTCCAGGTCGGCTTCGGCGATGGCGAACGTGGTGGTGCCTGCGCCGGTGCTGCAGACCAGCGGCAGGTCGACGAGGTGGTGCGCACGCAGGCGCGAGGCGTCGATGGGGTCGTATTCGCCTTCGTGGCTGGTGCCGAAGCGGCCGAGGTTCAACGCGTGGCAGGCGTAGTCGCGCGGGAACAGGAAGCCGGTGAGGTCCTGCTGCACGACCAGGTCGCCTTCGGCGGGCCGTGGCAGGCGGTAGCGCAGGGCGATGCCATCGTCGTAGGCGCGGACCACCACGCCGAGGATGCGGCCCTGCGCGTCGGCCAGGTCCACGTCCAGCTGGCGGTAGTGGTCGCGGGCCTGGCGGGTCTTGCCGGCGACGGCCTCCCAGGTGGCGTCGGCTTCCGCGCGACGCACCGCGGCGACGTCGGTTCCGTAGCCCAGGCGCTCATTGACGCCCAGCTGCACGCCCAGCGGCGAAGGCGCGATCAGCAGCTGGCCGGCGCGCTCCACCGCCCAGGCGGGGAAGCCGTCGACCTGCGTCGCCAGGGTGACCACGGTGCGTCCGTCGGGCGATTCCAGCCGCAGCGGTGGCGGCGCGGACGCAAAGGCCGGCGCACAGGCCAGGCCGAGCAGCAGGGCGACGGCGGTACGCGGCAGGCGCGGCATCGGAGGCTCCCTTCCCGGAGGAGGGAAGGAGCGTACCCGCCATCGTGGGCGGTGTCTGGAATAGCTCGCCGGCGCATCCGGCATAGGCTCCACGCGAGCGCGGGTGCGTCGCCGCGTGGAGGGTGCGTTGCATGGAGCCGGCATGCCCGCCGGCTCCAAGCCGGTCGCGGCCTACTTCGCCGGCGCCGGCTCCTTCGCCTGGCTGCCGAAGTCGCCTTCGGCTTCCGCCGCCAGGAAGGCGAACACCGCGTACGCGGCCACGTTCTGCGCCAGCGCGGCCGGATCGATCTTGTCGAGGGTGTCGTCGGCGGTGTGGTGCAGGTCGAAGTAGTCGCTGCCATCCTGCGCCAGCCAGGCCCAGGTCACGCCCTTCGCGGCCAGCGGGATGATGTCCGGGCCGGGGCCGCCCTTGTCCGGCGCGTACTCGATGCCCAGCGGCGCCAAGGCCTGGGCGATCTGCGCGGTGGCCGCGCGCGCGTGTTCCGGCGCGCCGGTGTTGAAGGCGTAGATGCGGCCGGCGCCGAAGTCGCTCTCGGCGGCGAGCTGGTGGAGGTTGGCCTCGGCCGCATGCGCGGCGGCGTATGCCTTGCCGCCGTGCAGGCCCTGTTCCTCGTTGGCGTAGGCGACCACGCGGATGCTGCGTGCCGGGCGCTGCGGCAGGCCGGCGATCAGCTTCGCCGCGGCCATGCTGATGCCGATGCCGGCGGCATCGTCGATCGCGCCGGTGCCCAGGTCCCACGAGTCCAGGTGGCCGCTGATCAGCACCACTTCCTGCGGACGGCTGCTGCCGGTGATCTCGCCGATCACGTTCTGCGAGGTGTAGGTGCCGTTCCAGCCGGCGTCGATCGCCAGGCGCAGCTTCACCGGGCCGCGCGCGACCAGGCGCGCCAGCTGCTCGGCGTCGGGAATGCTCAGCGCGGCGGAGGGCACCGGGGTCAGGCCGTCGTCGAAACGGGTGATGCCGGTGTGCGGCACGCGGTGGCTGTCGGTCCCGGCCGAACGCATCAGGAAGCCGATGGCACCCTTGCGGATCGCCGCCGACGGGCCCTTCGAGCGCACCGCGCTGCCCGGGCCGTAGCCGCTGCCGTCGCGCGCGGCGGCCATGCGGTAGTCGACGAAGGCGATCCTGCCGGCGAGCGAGCCTTCCGGCGCGGCCTCGAGCGCGGCCAGGTCGGGAAAGCGCACGACCTCGCCCTCGACCGTGCCGCCCGGGCTGCCGCCCAGCGCGGTGATGGTGAGTGGCTGCGCGTGCCTGCCGAGCACGGCCAGGCTCTCGCTGCGGCGCTCCCACTTCGGGAAGGTCACCGGCTCGGTCCACACGCGGTCGAAGCCCAGCTCGCGGAACTTCGCTTCGGCCCAGGCCACGGCGCGCGCATCGGCCTCGCTGCCGGCCAGGCGCGGGCCGACCTCGGTGGTCAGCGATTCGGTGACCTTCCAGGCGGTGTCGTCGGCCAGTGCGCGCTCGCGCAGCTGCGCGGCCTGCTGCAGGGCGTGGTCCGGGATGCGGGTTTCGGCGGCGCTGGCCACGAGCGGGACCAGCAGGGCGGCGAGCAGTGCAAGGCGCATGCGAACAGGCTCCGGCGGGAAAGCCCTTGAGCCTAGCAGAGCCGCCCGGCGCGCTCCCGTGCGCATGGTCACGGGAGCGCGCCAGTCGATGTCACCGCGGCTGCTGCAGCGAGTCGCGGATCTGGCGCAGCAGCACCACTTCCTCGCTTGGCTCGGCCGGCGCGGCAGGCGCTTCCTCTTCCTTCTTCTTGCGGGCCAGGCGGTTGACGCCCTTGACCAGCAGGAAGATGGCGAAGGCCACGATCAGGAACTGGATGACGGTGTTGAGGAACACGCCGTAGCCGACCACCACCGCCGGGATCTCCGTGCCGTCGGCGGCCACGCTTGCCGGCGACAGGGTCCAGGCCAGGTCGGAGAAATCCACGTTCCCGATCAGCCAGCCCAGCGGCGGCATGATGATGTTGTCCACCAGCGAAGTGACGATCTTGCCGAACGCCGCGCCGATGACGACGCCGACGGCCAGGTCGATCACGTTGCCGCGCATCGCGAATTCCTTGAACTCGCTGATCATGCCCATCTTGTTCTCCTAGTGTTCCAGCGTGCAGGCGGCACGCGTGCAGAGCGTAACCCGTGCCGGTGCCCGGCGATCAGCCTTCGACGTGGCCGCGCAGGGTGGCGATGCCTTCCAGTCGTGCCTCGAAACGGTCGCCCGGCCGGAGGGCGGCTACGCCGGCCGGGGTGCCCATGAACACCAGGTCGCCGGCGCGCAGGGCGTACAGCTTCGACAGCTCGTGCAGGATCTCCGGGACGTCCCAGATCAGGTCCGACAGCGGCGCGCGCTGGCGCGGCTGGCCGTTGACCTGCAGCTCCAGCACCCGTGCGCCCAGCTCGCCGGCCGCGGCGGCCGGCACCAGTTCGGCGACGGGCGCCGAATGGTCGAAGCCCTTGGCCGTGTCCCAGGGCAGGCCCTTGGCCTTGGCCGCGGCCTGCAGGTCGCGGCGGGTGAGGTCGAGGCCGACGGTGTAGCCGTAGACCAGCGCCTGCGCGTCCTCCACCGGCAGTACGCCGGCCGGCGCGTCGCGGCCGATCGCCACGACCAGCTCGACCTCGTGGTGCAGGTCGGCGGTGGCAGGCGGGTAGGGCACGGCTTCGCCGGTGACGATGGCGTCGGCCGGCTTCATGAAGAACACCGGGGTGCCGCGTTCGGCCTTCGAGGCCGGCGCGGTGGCGCCCATCTCGCGCGCGTGGTCGGCGAAGTTGCGGCCCACGCAGTAGATGCGGTGCACCGGGAAATGCCCGCCGCCACGCACCGCGAGGCGCGGCACCGGCGGGGCGGGGATCACGTCGTTCATGGCAGCGCCCATGTGGAAAGAGGGCGCACAGTCTACGCGCCGGCGGCGCGGCTTTCGCCTCAGCGCGGGGTCGGCAGCTGCGGCTTCTGCACCACGCGGTACTCGGCCTCGAAGGTCTGGCGCGCGGCCGCAGGCGTGCGCGGCGTGCGCCGCGCCAGCAGGCGCCAGGCCATGCCCGCGGCGAGCATCGCCGCGCCGACGAACACGCCGAAGAACACCAGCACCGCCAGCAGGACCAGTCCCACCAGCCCGAACAGCAGGCGCAGCAGCGGCGTGCGCGGCTTGCGTGGCGCGAACAGGAAGTTCAGCTGGGACGCATCGAAGCGGAAGGAACGGGCGTGCATCAGTACATGTGCCAGAATTGCAACCAGTGCGCAGGGTAGCCGTGCCTGCCGGCAGGGTTGTGATGGGATCGTTAAACGCTGAACCACTCCTCAGTTTCGAAGGCCTGGCCGATGGCGCCCTGGTCGAGGTCGAAGCCGTGCTCGATGGCGATCCGGAGTCGCTGGTCGTGCACCGCCAGGGCGACGCCGTGCGCGCCTGGCTCAATGTCTGCCCGCACGCCGGGCGGCGCCTGGACTGGGCCCCGGGCCAGTTCCTGAAGTCACGCGAAGGCCTGCTGGTGTGCGCCGCGCACGGCGCCAGCTTCGAGCTGGAAGGCGGCCAGTGCGTGGCCGGTCCCTGCCGCGGCGACGCGCTGCGCGCGGTGGCGCTGGAAGTGCGCGACGGCCAGGTCTGGCTGGCGGCGACGCCGGGCGACGCGGGCTAGCGCCCGCCCCAGAACATCAGGTTCACCACCACCACCACGATCAGCGTGTACAGCGCCGACAGCGGCGCGCCGACGCGCCACAGGTCGCGCGAGGCGTAGTTCGCCGGGCCGGTGACCATCGACATCACCGGGTTGGACGCGGTCATGAAGTTGTTGGAGGCCGACAGCGCGGTGACCAGGGCGAACGCGGTCGGGTCGCCGCCTACCGCCAGCGCCAGGTTGATCGCGATGGGCACCATCACGATGGTCGCGCCGACGTGGCTGATCACCAGCGAGAACGCGGTGGTCAGCACCGCCACCACGATCTGCAGCAGCCATGGCGGCGTGCCTTCGGGCAGGCGGTCGAGGGTGTTGCCGGCGACCCACGCCGCCGCGCCGCTGCTGTCCATCGCCCAGCCCAGCGGGATCAGGCAGGCGGTGAGGAACACCGTCTTCCAGCTGATCGCCGCGTAGGCCTCGTCCATCTTCAGCACGCCGGTCAGCAGCATGCCGGCCACGCCGGTCATCAGGGTCAGCGACACCGGCAGCTTGCCGGTCAGCGCGATGAGGATGGTGAAGGCGAAGATCGCCATGGCGATCTTGAACTTGTGCGGGCGCTGCTCGCCCTTCGGGTAGTCGGTGACCACGGCGAAGTCGCGGCTCTCCGCGGCCTGCGCCAGGTCCTGCCAGATGCTGTGGAACACCAGCATGTCGCCGGCGCGCAGCGGCACCGAGCGCACGTCCTCGCGGATCACCTGCTTGTCGCGGTTGATCGCCAGCAGGCTGATGCCCAGCTGCTTGCGCAGGCGCAGCTCGCGCGCGCTCTTGCCGATGAAGCGCGAGGTCGGCGGCAGCACCGCCTCGGAGATGCCGGCGCGCGCCGGGTTGAACAGGTCGCCGAGGTTGCGCAGGCGCGAGGACATGCGCAGGAACTGGTTCTGGGCGAAGTCGGCCACCTGCTGGCGCGGGCCCATCACGCCGAGCACGCTGCCGACCCAGATGCGCATGTCCGCCGGCGGCGCCAGGCGGGTGTCGTTGCCGGACTTCAGCGCCAGCAGCAGCGGCGCGTTGTGCAGCGACTCGGCCTCGGCCACGGCCATGCCGACCAGCGGGCTCTCCGGGCTGACCACCAGTTCGAACACGTCGCCCTCGATGCCGTAGGTGCGGGCGAAATAGCTCTCGGTGCGCGCGGGGGTGACGTTCTCCTCGCCGCCTCCGCCCTCGAGTTCGGCCAGCTTGCGGTTGCCGTAGAAGTGGAAGTACAGCAGTGCCGCGGCCAGCAGGGTGATGCCCACCGGCGCCGGCGCGAACATCGGCAGCTGCTCAAGCGTGGCCGTGCCCGAGGGCAGGTTGTTGTTGGCCGAGACCAGCAGGTCGTTGAGCAGGATCAGCGGCGAGTTGCCGACCATGGTCAGCGCTGCGCCCATCACGATCGCCGCCGCCAGCGGCAGCAACAGGCGCGACATCGACAGCCCGCTGCGCGCCGACAGCCGTGCCGCCACCGGCAGGTACAGCGACATCACCGACGGGTTCTGCATGAACGAGGAGTTGAGGCCGGCGACCAGCGAGGTCATCGCCAGCAGCCGCTTCTCCTTGCCGTGGCCGCGGCGCAGCAGCCAGCCGGCGAGGCGGTTGAGCGCGCCGGTGCGGTCAAGCCCGGCGCCCAGCACCATGGTGGCCATGATGCTGATCACCGCGTTGCCGGAGAAGCCGCTGAAGATCTCCTCCGGCGCCACCAGGCCGGTGACGCCCAGCACCACCAGCACGACCAGCGCGACCAGGTCGGCGCGGATCCGGTCGAACAGGAACATGGCCATCGAGAACCCGACCAGCCCCAGCACCAGGCGCATGTCGTTGGTCAGGGTGAGGCCGGATTCCATTGGCGCGCCGGGTCCTTATGGCGATGCGGGAACGGAGGCGGGAGCGGGGCGCGCGCCTCCGGCAGGGCCGGAGCAGATGGGGCGGGATGCGGACGGCGCGACGCTCATGTGGGTTCGAGTTTAGCCGTCCGCGGCCGGGTTGGGTCCGGGATCGCCGTCACCGCCGCCACCGCCGCCGCTTTCGCCGACGCGGTCGTAGAGCAGGTCCCACACCCCGTGGCCCAGCTTGAGGCCGCGGCGCTCGAAGTGGGTCTCCGGCCGCCACTCCGGGCGCGGCACGTGGCCGCGCGGGCCGGCGCGGTTGGCCAGGCCGGGGGTGGCCTCGAGCACGTCCCACATGTGCTCGGCGTAGGGCTCCCAGTCGGTGGCCAGGTGCAGGCGGCCGCCGATGCGCAGCTTGCGCACCAGCAGCGCGGCGAACTCCGGCTGCACCAGGCGGCGCTTGTTGTGGCGCTTCTTGTGCCAGGGATCGGGGAAGTAGATGCGGATCTCGTCGAGGGCGCCATCGGCGACCTCGTTGCGCAGCACCTCGACCGCGTCGTGGTGGTAGACGCGCACGTGGTCGCTGCCGTCGGCGGCCAGGGCGTTGAGCAGGCGGCCGACGCCGGGGGCGTGGACTTCCAGGCCGATGTAGTCGCGCGAGGGATCCTGGCGGGCGGCGAAGCGCAGCGCCTCGCCGTTGCCGAAGCCGATTTCCAGCACCTTCGGCGCGTTGCGGCCGAACACCGCGTCGTAGTCGCGCAGCTGGCCGGTGTAGTCCAGGCCGAAGCGCGGCCAGGCCTCGTCGAACGCGCGCTGCTGGGCCGGGGTGAAGCGGCCCTGGCGCAGGACGAAGCTGCGGATCTCGCGCCGGCCTTCGCTGGCGGTGTAGGGCTTGGGCGGGGCCTTGGCGCCCTCGCTGCTGAACGGGTCGGTCATCGTCAGCCGATCAGTCCGTCCACCGGCGACGAGGCGCTGGCGTAGCGCTTGCGCGGGATGCGCCCGGCGAGGAAGGCCTCGCGCCCGGCCTCGACGGCCTTGCGCATGGCGCTGGCCATCAGCACCGGGTTCCTGGCCCCGGCGATGGCGGTGTTCATCAGCACGCCGTCGCAGCCCAGCTCCATGGCGATGGCCGCGTCGGAGGCGGTGCCCACGCCGGCGTCGACGATGATCGGCACCTTGGCGTTGTCGATGATCTCCAGCAGGGTGTAGCGGTTCTGGATGCCCAGGCCCGAACCAATGGGCGCGGCCAGCGGCATCACCGCGCAGCAGCCGATCTGCTCCAGCTGGCGGGCCAGGATCGGGTCGTCGGAGGTGTAGACCATCACGTCGAAGCCGTCGGCCACCAGCAGCTCGGCGGCCTTCAGGGTCTGCACCACGTCCGGGTACAGGGTGCGCTGGTCGCCCAGTACTTCGAGCTTGACCAGGTTGTGGCCGTCCAGCAGCTCGCGCGCCAGCTTGCAGGTGCGCACCGCCTCCTCGGCGGTGTAGCAGCCGGCGGTGTTGGGCAGGATGGTGTAGCGCTCCGGCGGCAGCACGTCGAGCAGGTTGGGCTCGCCCGGGTTCTGGCCGCCGGCGTTCATGAAGAGCGGGGTGCGGCGGATGGCGACGGTGACGATCTGCGCGCCGGCGGCTTCGGTGGCCAGGCGGGTCTCGTCGAGATCCTTGAACTTGCCGGTGCCGGTCAGCAGGCGCGATTGGAAGGTCCGCCCGGCGATGACCAGCGGATCGTGCGTGTGGGGGGTGTCCATGCGCCAATTATGGCCCGCCGGGGCGGCGGCCGATAGCGCGGGCACGCCGCGCCGGCTCAGCCGCCGCCGAGGGCGTGGACGATCTCGACCCGGTCGCCGGCGGCCAGCGCGTGTCCGGCGTGGCGGCCGCGCGGGACGATCTCGCCGTTGACCTCCACCGCCACGCGGCGGCCGGCCAGGCCTTCGGCTTCGAGCAGGGCTTGCAGGGTGGTTCCGGCCGCGACGCTGCGCGGCTCGCCGTTGATCACGATGTCCATGGCGCGATTGTCGCATCGCCGGCGCCTTGCCGCAGCGCAGCGTGAGTGCCGGCGGCCATCGGCGGACCATTGGGACCATGCGCTCGCGTACGTCTGATGCGCCTGCGTCCGCATTCCCAGCTCCACGAATCCAGGAGATTCCATGACCGTATTCCGTCCGCTCCGCACCCCGCTGGCCCTTGCCCTGGCCCTCGCCGCCGCCCCGGCCTTCGCCGGGCAGTTCGACGGCGGCACCGTGTTCTTCGGCGACAGCCTCACCGACTCGGGCCACTTCCAGAACCAGCTGCCGGAAGCGGTGCGCCCCGCGACGGGCCGCTTCACCACCAACCCGGGCTGGGTGTGGGCCGAATACGTGGCGAAGAACTTCGACGGCGACGGTCGCACCGACAACCAGGGCGGCGACAACTATGCCCAGGGCGGTTCGCGCGTGACCGTGCAGAACGGCGCCGCCGAATCGACGATGTCGCAGGTGACCCGTTACCTCGCGGCCAACGGCGGCCGCGCCAATCCGGATGCGCTGTACACGGTGTGGACCGGTGCCAACGACATCTTCGCCGTGGCCGCGGGCGCCCCGGCGCAGTCGACCCTCGCCACTGCCGTCGGCGGCGTGGTGCAGATCGTCGGCACCCTCGACGCGGCCGGCGCGCGCTACATCCTGGTCCCGAACCTGCCGGACATGGGCCTGACCCCGAACGCGATCGCCGCCGGCCCGGCCGGCCAGGCCGCGCTGACCCAGCTGGCCGCGACCTACAACACCGCCATGTACGGCGCGCTGGCGCAGCAGGGCTACCGGGTGATCCCGCTGGATACCTTCACCATGCTGCGCGAAGTGGTGGCCAGCCCATCGACCTACGGCCTGCGCAACGTCACCCAGACCGCGTGCCTGCCGCCGGACGGCAGTTCGCTGACCTGCAACCCGACCTCGCTGGTTTCGCCGGACGCGGCCTCCACCTACCTGTTCGCCGACGGTGTGCATCCGAGCAGCGCGGCGCACGCGATCCTCGGCGACTACGCGGTCTCGGTGCTGGAAGGCCCGCAGCTGATCGGCCTGCTGCCGCAGTCGGCGCGCGCCATCGGCCGCAGCCGCGCCGACCAGGTCGCCTGGCACCTGGGCGGCAAGCCGGAAGCGGCGGGCCTGCGCTGGTGGGGCGGCCTGCGCGGCGACTACCAGCGCCGCGACCACGCCGACCTCTACGACGGCCTGGCCCCGGCCGGCCTGTTCGGCCTCGACTGGTCCAACGGCCAGGGCCTGGTGGCCGGCGGCTTCGCCGGCTACGGCCGCCTCGACGCCGACTTCGGCAACGGCCGCGGCGAGTTCAAGCAGACCGACGCCAGCATCGGCGGCTTCATCGGCTGGTATGGCGCGCACGGCTGGATCAACGCCCAGGCCAGCTACACCGGCCTGGACTTCGACGTGAACCGCCGCGTGCAGATGGGCCCGGCGGTGCGCCGCCACGCCGGTTCGGCCGACGGCAGCAACACCGCCTTCGGCGTGAACGGCGGCTGGGAGTTCGGCCAGGGCGCGCTGCGCCACGGGCCGGTCGCCGGCCTGCTGTGGCAGAAGATCGAGCTGGACGGCTACACCGAGAGCAACCTGGCCTCGACCGCGCTGGCCTACCCCGACCAGGACCTGGATTCGCTGGTCGGCAGCCTGGGCTGGCAGGCCCGGATCGACGCCGGCGGCTGGTCGCCGTACGTGCGCGCCACCTGGGACCACGAGTTCGAGGACGCGCCGGCCGAGGCCTTCGCCAGCCTGCAGACCGTGCCGGGGATGGAGTACGCGGTCCCGGCGGCGCTGCTGGACGACAACTCCGGCACCGTGGTGCTGGGTGCGCGCATGCGCCTCGGCGGCCTGGAGGCCGACGTCGGCGCCCGCGCCACGGTCGGCCAGCGCGGCGGCAACGACTCCGGCCTGTTCCTGAGCATCGGCGGCAGCTTCTGAACCACCCTCCCGCCGGGCGCCGCGCGCGCCCGGCGGCGTTGCGCCGGCGCCCCGCTGGCGCATAGACTTCCGGTCCCGCGCGGGTGTAGTTCAATGGTAGAACTGCAGCTTCCCAAGCTGCTAACGTGGGTTCGATTCCCATCACCCGCTCCACTCAATCGAAATCCTGGCACATAAAGTGCTGAAATTAAAGGGATTTTGATCGAAAACGCGGCCTCAAACGAACCGACCTTCAGGTATCGTTTTAGTGCCCAAGCCCTATTTGATCCGCCGTCCCAGCGGGCTCTATGTCCGCTTTCTGGTGCCTGCCGATCTGCGTCCCGCGTTCGGGTCGCGCTTCCTCGTTCGCCGCCTTCCATCAACAAATGCCGATGGCATGCGCTTGGCTGCTGCCCGCATGGCTGTGGCACTCTCCCATGCATTCGCGCAGGTGCGGCAGGGGGATGGCGTGGCGGATTTGGACGATTTGCTGGGCAGTGCCCAGAGGGCGTTTGGCACGGGGAAGGCCAAGGAGTGGACCGCTGAATCGGTAACCGTGACGCCAGGCGGCGGAGTGGTGTTCAAGGGGGTCAAGACCGAGAACGCGCAGGACGCCAAGGCCTTCGCTGAAACCGCCCGCGAACTGTCCAAACAGAACGCGCCTGTGGTGTCTCCTGCGCCCGTCGCAGCTGCGGATAGCCCGATGGTGGGCGTGCTTATCGCCGAGCACTTGGCCGATCTGGAGCGTCGGAAATTGGCTACCGATACCGTCACCTAAAGCCGCCACACGCTTCGGATTTTTCTGGGCGTGGTGGGTGACAAGCCGGTGGGCCAAGTGGACCGCAACGACCTGCGGGCGTTCTGGGATGGGGTGCGCTGGTGGCCCGCCAATGCGACCGTCAAGCGCGAGTATCAGGGCCTGACGGTCCAGAACATCATCGCCAAGGGCAAGGCGGCCGATGTGCCCGCGCCTGCGCCCAACACCATGAAGAAGCACCGCCAGCGCCTGAGCGTGTTCTTCAATGACTTGGTGGAAGCGGGCACGCTGTCCAAATCCCCCATCACCAGCAAGATGCTGAAGGTGGAAAGCGGCGAGGCCGAAACGGGGCGGCCGTTCACCGAGGCCGAACTGCGGCGCATCTTCGACCCCGCTACCTTCCTACCGTGGGCCAAGAAATCCGCGCATCGCTTCTGGGGGCCGATCCTTGGCCTCTACAGTGGCGCGCGCGTCACCGAGGTGGCGCAACTGTATGTGGCCGATATCGAGCAGGTGGCAGGGTGCTTCGACCCTTGAATGACGCCCCTTCTCATCGCAACAGTCCATTGCTGGATCAAACGCCGGGCTGCAGCTCCACACGCACCTCGCGCGACTTGCCATCCCGCTCCACCAATAAGACCACCACATCGCCAACCTGCTTGTCATCGAGCCGGGCCAACAACTCGGCCACATCGTCTATGGCCGCGCCATCGATGTTGACGATACGATCACCCGGTACGATGCCTTGCGGTGAGACCTCGATCCCGACAAGCCCCGCCTTCTGTGCGGCCGAGCCTGGGGTGACCCGCAACACGAACACGCCTCGGCTACCGATCATGCCCTGCAGGCGCGCGTTGAGTTGCTCGTCCACCTCGATGCCCAGCGCCGGGCGGATGTACTTGCCGTTCTTGATGAGCTGCGGCACCACCCGCATGACGGTATCGACCGGCACGGAAAAGCCGATGCCGGCCGATGCGCCGGATGGGCTGTAAATGGCGGTGTTGATGCCGATGAGTCGTCCGGCGGAATCGAGCAGCGGACCACCGGAGTTGCCCGGGTTGATGGCGGCGTCAGTCTGGATCAGGTGCTCGATGGCTGGGCCTCCCGCTTCTCCCGCGAGGCTCCGGTCGAGCGCGGACACGATGCCGGTGGTCAGCGTCCAGTCGAGCCCGAACGGATTGCCGATGGCGAACACCTTCTGCCCCACCTTGAGGTCAGCGCTGGTGCCCACCGGCACCGCAGGTGGGCGTTTGAAGCCGACACCGATCTTGAGCACCGCAATGTCGTGCGCCGGGCTGGCGCCGACGAGTGCGGCCTGGTAGTCGCGTCCGTCGGCCAGTTTGACCGTAGCAGAAGATGCGCCCTGGATGACATGGAAATTGGTCACGACATGACCCGCTTCGTCCCAGATGAAGCCTGACCCTGTTCCGCGTGGAACGGAAAAAACATTGCGCGACCAGACATCACGCACCAACTGCGCCGTGGAGATGTAGACGACCGATGCACGCGACTTCTCGAACAGCTCGATCGTGGCTTTTTCGTCCTGCGCCAGGTCGTCGCGCGGCGTCACAGTGCGTTCGGCCGCCTGCGCAGGCGTGAACCACGCTTCGATGGCGGGGAGAAACTGCCACAACAGCATGAGCGCCGCGATGCAGGCAGTGATGACCAGCCAGCGTCGGACAAAATGGCCTGGTGCTGCGCGGTTATAGGGGTCGATGTAGGCCATAAATATCTCCGGTTGAAAATCAGCGCCACAGACCACCCGGCCGCCAACGCGGCGAGCGCGGCGAAACAGTGGAGTTTGGCAAGATGTAAGGCGAATGAAGTGGCGTCGGATGAACCGGCGCCGACAGCTCCCGCAATCGTTCGATACGTGCAGCGGTTGCAGGGTGTGTTCGCAGCCAAGAAGGCTCAGGATTGCCCCAGCCCGGCAGCAGCCAGGCACGCCAGGATCGGCTGACCCGCTCGATTTTCGCCAACGCAAGGGCGAGCCCCTGCGGATCGCCCGTCAGCTCGGCCGCCAGCCGATCGGCGTCGAACTCGCGCACCCGCGACAAGCCGAGCTGGGCCAGCAGCGCCAGTTGTGGCGCGACCGCCAGCAACAGTAACGCGGGCCAATTGACATCCACCGCGCCCAACAGCAACGCCGGAAAACTGAACAGGATGGCAACTTGTCCGAGCACAGCCATGAAATGCGTCAGCCGGCTGATGGAGTCCGCCAGCCCCATCACGCGCAGGTCCTCGTTGGCGATGTGAGCCACCTCATGGGCAACCACGCCGGTGAGCTCGCGCGGCGTGAGGCTACGCAGGAGTCCATCGGTGAGCACGATGGCGGAGCGATGGGCCGAACCGGTGGCGAACGCATTGACCATGGCGCTGGGGGCGTAGTGCGGCACCGGCACGGCAGGCAAACCGGCCCGTGCCGCCAGCTCGCGCACCAAGGCCCACAGATCGGGCGCTTCGCTCGGGTGCACGGCACGCGCACGATAGAATCGCAGGGTCAGACTCGACGCAGCGGCTGGCTCGACCAGCAGCGCAAGGCCTCCTGCTGCCAGTGCCAGCCATAGCCCCATATCGCCGAAAAGCAGACTGCCGGCCAGGGCGGCAATGCCGAGCAGGGTCACGATCAGCAGCACTGTTTGCAGGCGGTTGAGCCAGCGATGCCGCGACCAGGCTTCTGCCGCTACGCCAAAGTCACGACGGCTCACGCGGGGCTTCCTTGGTCACTCTGTCATCGCGCTCGCGCAGCAGCCAGTAAGCAGCCCCCAGGGCCAGGGTCGCCCCCGCCAAGGCGGCGATTTTTCCCGGGCTGACATCAGGGTCGAGAATCACGAATTTGCGCGCGAGCGCGATCAGCGCGATCAGGATCACCGTCTTGACCTGGATGATGCTGTCGCGGCGCAATGCCACGCGCACGATCGAGTGCTTGAACTCCATCGCGATCAACAGCGTCATGATCATGCCGAACACGCTCTGGAACACCTTGTGATCGAGCGGATTGAAGGCATCGATGATGAGCAGGGTGAAGACGATGGAGATCAGCTGAATCAGCGACACGACGATGATCACGGCAATCACCGCCGACAGGAGCAGCGCCACGACCTGCTCGAAGCGTTCATAGAAGCTCATGACGGCCCACTGGTCGCGAAAAAGCCGAAATGGGTTGAGACGTTCTGATTTCATAGGAAACTTGCACCCTTGTGGTTCATAAAGTAGTGGCATTGCGCATTGACGACAGTGCGCCATTGGCAGCGGTGACTGGAACACCGCCGAGCTGCATCACTTGTTCTGCCAGCCCCAGCGCCGGGGCAATGGCTGCCTTGTAGACGTGAACGTTCGGCAGTTCCTTCAAAACAAGGGCTTCGCTCTCACGCCAGCACACAACCACGACGGGCAAAGCCGGGTGGCGCTGGCGCACTGCTCGCGCAATACGGAACACCGATTGCGGATGAGGGAACGTCACCACAACCAGGCGGGCCTGCGACAGTCCTGTGGCGTGCAATGTATCGGGGCGGCTGGCATCGCCATAAACCACGGGGGCTCCCGCCGCTCGCGCCGTTGCCGCCTGCTCGGCATCCGACTCCAGCAGCAGGTGGGCGACGCCTGCCAGCTTGAGGGGCTGACCGAGCACGAGACCGAGCTCGTCGGCACCGCAGACGATGACATGGTCGCGTAGCGCCTGTGCTTGTATGGCTGCATCGCCCTCCTCAGCTTGCGGCAAGGGCGCGGCGGAACCCGAGCGACTCAAGCGGATCGCCAACCAGTCATGGTGGCGGATGAATACCGGTGCCAACGCCATGCTCAGAACCAAGGCTACCAGCATCGGCTGCACCACTGCCGCATCGATCAGCCGCTGCTGCAACACCATTCCCGACAGCAACAGCGCGAACTCACCGCCATGTCCCAGCATAATGCCTGTACGCCAAGCGTCCAGCGCAGAAAGGCGCGAAGCCCGCAATGCCAGGAGATTGAGTCCCATTTTCATGGGGACCCAGGCCAGCATCCAGGCCAACACCGCCAGCGGTGCCGCCACCAACTGCACCAGGTCCAACTGCAAGCCGATGGTGACGAAAAACAAGCCTGAAAGCACGTCACGAAACGGCTTGAGGTGTTCTTCCATGTGGTGCCGGAAGTCGCTCTTGCCCAGCACCATGCCGGCGAGAAATGCACCCAGGGCCGCAGATACGCCCAGCGCATGTGCAGCTCCCGCAGCAGCCACCACCACGGAGAGCGAAACCAGCACGAAGGCTTCTTCATGCCCCAGACGGGCTACCCAGCCCAACAACGTGTGCAGCAGGCGACGAGAGACCACGGCCGACACGCCAAACAGCAATAGCACACCGAGAACTTCCAGCACGACACCGCCGATACTGGTCGAATCGCCCCTGGCCCAAATCGCCACCAGGGCGAGCAGTGGCACGCTGGCTAGATCCTGAAGCACCAGCACAGCAATGGCGCTGCGGCCATGGCGTGTCGTCAACTCGCCTTGATCGGCCAGTTGCCTGCTGACGAGTGCCGTGGACGACATCGCAGCAGCCGCGCCCAGGAGCGCAGCTGCGTTGGGCTCAAGCCCCAGCGCCATCAGAATCAGCGCGAGCGGCGTCGCAATCACCGCCATCTGGAGCATGCCGGCCACCAGCACCGTCTTGCGGGTGAGCCAGAAATGGCTGAGAGAGAACTCCAGGCCGACCAAGAACAGCAGCAGCGCCACCCCCAGCTCGGACAGAAAGCCCAATGGCGCCCCTGGCACGATCCAAGCCGCCACCGATGGCCCCAGCACTGCACCGACGACGATATAGCCGAGCAGGGCCGGTGTCTTCAGCTTTGCTGTAACCACGGCCGCCAGACTGCACGCAGCCAGCAGCGTGAGGGTCGTACCGAGCAAGTCCTGCATCGTTCAGCGTCCGGACTGCGCAGCCGATGCCCAGCGCACGATGTCCTGCGCCCCAATGGCGCCGGCCTGGCGCGCGATCTCTCGCCCGTTGCGGAATAGCGCCAGGGTGGGAATGCTGCGGATGCCGAACTGCGCGGCCAGATGTGGCTCGGCTTCGGTGTTGACCTTGGCGAGCCGGACCTTGGGTTCCAGTAGGCGCGCGGCCTGCTGGAACTGCGGCGCCATCATCTTGCAGGGCCCGCACCAGGGTGCCCAGAAATCGACCAGCAAGGGAATGTCATTGCGCTCGGCATGACGGGCGAACGTGGCTGCGGTCAGCTCAATGGGCTCGCCGGTGAACAGCGGATGCTGGCACCGGCCGCAATTGGGGTGGTCGTCCATCTTCGCTGTCGGTACGCGGTTGATGGATTGGCAGTGCGGGCAAACAATGTGAACGCTGCCGGTCATGGTGCAACTCCATCAAGGATTGGTTGGTGACGATGACACCGCTTGGGCACCAGCATCGCGGGATTCGCGCCGTAGCCCTTGAGTCAACTGGCGGATATCGTTTTCATCGAGGGTTTCGCGCGCCAGCAGCTCGCGTGCGCAGCGCTCCAGCACCTCGCGATTACGGTCGAGAAGCCCGTAGGCGCGATCGAACGCGCCCATCATGATGTCGCGGATGGCCTGGTCGATGCGCGCCTGGGTGGACTCCGCCATCCGGCAGCCCCCTTGCGCCAGTTCGGGCACATCGAGAAAGCGCGGCCTTTGCGCCTCGAAGGCGATGTAGCCCAGCCCCTCGTCCATGCCGAAGCGCGTGATCATGTCGCGGGCAATGTCGGTGGCGCGCGCCAGATCGTCCGCCGCGCCTGTGGACAGTTCGCCGAACACCAGTTTCTCGGCGGCGCGCCCGCCCAACAGCACGGCGATCTTGTGCTCGAGATCGGCGCGTGTCATCAGGAAACGGTCTTCGGTGGGGCGTTGCATCGTGTAGCCAAGCGCGCCGATGCCACGCGGAACGATCGACACCTTGTGCACGGGATCGGTCCCTGGCAAGGCCAGTGCCACCAGCGCATGGCCCATCTCGTGGTAGGCCACGGTTTCCCGCTCCTTCGGGCTGAGCACGCGGTTCTTCTTCTCGAGCCCGGCCACGATGCGTTCAATGGCTGCGGTGAAGTCCTGTAACTCCACCGCCTGCGCGCGGCGCCGTGTCGCAGCCAACGCCGCTTCATTTACCAGGTTGGCCAGGTCGGCGCCGGAAAAGCCGGTGGTCAGCGCCGCGACCTGCTCCAGGTCCACGTCGCGGCCGAGGGTGACCTTCTTGACATGGACCTTCAGGATGTCGAGACGCCCCTTCTTGTCGGGCCGGTCCACCAGCACCTGGCGGTCGAAACGGCCGGCGCGCAGCAGCGCCTGGTCGAGAATTTCGGGGCGATTGGTGGCAGCCAGGATGATGAGTCCCACCGAACTGTCGAAGCCATCCATCTCGGTGAGCAGCTGGTTGAGCGTCTGCTCGCGCTCGTCGTGGCCGCCGATCGGCCCACCCGCACCGCGCGCGCGGCCGAGAGCGTCGAGTTCGTCGATGAAGATAATGGCGGGCGCCTGGGTGCGGGCCTGCTCGAACAAGTCGCGCACGCGCGCGGCCCCCACGCCGACGAACATCTCGACGAACTCCGAGCCGGAGATGGAAAAGAACGGCACCCCGGCTTCGCCGGCCACCGCCTTGGCCAGCAAGGTCTTGCCCGTGCCCGGCGGGCCCACCAACAGTACGCCTTTGGGGATGTGCGCACCGAGGCGGCCATAGTCCTGCGGGCTCTTCAGGAAATCGACGATCTCGACGAGTTCAGCCTTGGCCTCGTCCACGCCCGCCACATCCGCGAAGGTCACGCCCGTGTTTTTCTCCATGAACACTTTGGCGCGGCTCTTGCCAATGCTCAGGAAACCGCCCATGCCCTGCTTCTCGGCAAAGCGGCGGAAGAGGAAAAACCAGACGCCAAAGAATGCTACTGCCGGCAGAATCCATGACAGCAGATCGCGCAGCCAGGTGCTTTCCACCACCCGTGCATAAGGAACCTCGTATTTGGACAGGCGCTCCGCCAGATCAGGTTCGACGCGGGTCGCAACGATGGTGTTCTTGCCACGGGCGTCCGGCGATTTCAGACGCCCGGTCACGGTACGGTCCGACACCAGCACCTCGGCGACGCGGCCTTCGGCCAAAGCCTTCTCGAATTCGCTGTACGGCACCGGCTCGACGGTCTGCGCCGCTTGCCAGTAGTTCTGGAGCATCAACAGCATCAGGCCGGCAACGATCCAGTAGCCGACGTTCCATTGATCTTTCTTTTCCATCAGCGTTGTTCTCCGAAAGTCGTTTCTCTATAGAACCGGTGTGAACAGGCGGGCGACACCGTCGCGCACCTTTACGGCAAGCGGACGCGTGCGCACGGCCGTGGGTGTGACAAGGGCCGACGCGTCGCGTGTGGTATCGAAAAGTGCTTCGAGACGGTCACACAGCGCAGCGTCGTACACCTCGACATTGAACTCGAAGTTGAGCCTCAGGCTGCGCGCGTCCCAGTTGGCCGACCCCAGGCAGCACCAGGCGCCATCGACCAGCATCAGCTTGGTGTGGTCGAAGGGGCCGGGCCGCTCGAAGATCCGTACGCCATGCTCCATCACCTGCCAGTAATGGGCGCGGGCCGCCCATTGCACGGACGGGTGATCGCCGTTGGCAGGCGTGAGCACCTCGATCCGTACGCCGCGCAAGGCGGCCGTATTCAGCGCCGCGATCATCGGCTGATCGGGCACGAAGTAGGGCGTCCAGATGCGAACCGACTGCTGTGCCGCACTCAAGGCCCCCATGAATGTCCAACGCATCCGGTCCAGGGTTTCGTCCGGGCCGGCCTCAATGCCTCTGGCCCAACTTGTACCCAGCTCGGCAGCCGGCGCAGGCCGCCCACCCCAGAAGCGCTCGTCGAGCCGCTCGTCCGTGGTGTCGCACCAATCCTCGGTGAAGCAGCGCTTGAGATCGGCGACGACCGGGCCCTGCAGGCGGAAATGCAAGTCATGGCAGGCCTGCTCGGGCGCATCGGGCCGCCAGTACGGACTGAAGATGTTCATGCCGCCGGTGAAGCCTGTTTCGCCGTCGACCACCAGCAGCTTGCGGTGATTGCGCAGGTGCGCGGCATGCAGCCGTGCGGGGATCAGCGTCGGATTGAACGATGCCACCATTAATCCGCTGCGCTTCAGCCGCCGATGGGCGCTCTGGCGTACCCATCGTGCGGAGACATCGTCGATCAGCACCCGCACCTGCACGCCGCGCGCATGGGCACGCTGCAGGGCTTCGACAAACTGCGTACCGATGCCCTGGCCATCGAAGATGTAGGACGTCAGGGCAACGCTGTGACGGGCCGAGTCGATCGCGGCGAGCATGGCCGGGTAGGCCTGCTCGCCATCGACCAGTGGCTCGATGCGATTGCCACCGGTCAGCGGCTGACCGGTGGCGCGCCCCACCAGATGCGCTAGGCCGGCGAACGCCGACGGCAGCGTGGCGGGGACCTCCACACAGTCTGTCGTCGGCGATGCGCGACCACCGCCCGGGTACAGCCTCCGCGCCCGCCGCTGATAGCGGTTGATACCGAACAACAGGTACAGCAGCGAACCGCCAAGCGGTAGCAGCGCGATCAGCAGCACCCAAAGCGCGGCCGATCGCGGGTCACGCTTGTAGACGACCGCGTGCCCCGCAGCGGCGAGCGCCGCCCCGAGTGAGGCCAGGGTGGCTGCCGATGCCAGGCCATGGGAAGCAGACATGACAGCCCCCGATGCATCAGGATGGATCGCTCGCCGGTTTCTTCTTCCGGGAACCCTTGCCGTCGTCACTCCTGGGCGCATCGGTTGACTTGGCTTCGGCCGGCTTGGCTTCGTCAGGCTTGTCGGCCTCGACCTCGCTCCTGGGCGGCTCCGTGCGCTCGAAGCCGACCCGATCCGCCTTGTCGTCCCAGCGGGCGACGACGTGATCGCCCTTGCCGATGCTGCCGCCCAGCATCTCGCGCGCCAGCGCCGTTTCCAGCTCGCTGCGGATCAAGCGCTTGAGCGCACGCGCGCCGAATTCAGGCTTGTAGCCTTCCTCGGCAAAGTGGTCGATCAAGGTCTGGTCGAAGGTCAGGGTCACGCCCTGGCTGGCCGCGTTACGCGCCACGCGATCGAGTTGCAGCCCGACGATATGACGGATCTCCTCCTTGCCCAGGGCATGGAAGACGATGATCTCTTCGATCCGGTTGAGGAACTCGGGCCGGAAGTGCCCGCGCAGCACGTCCATGACCTCGTTTTTTGTCTTCTCGTACTCCTCGCCAGCCGCACCGCGCGCCTTCAGGCGCCGCTGGATGATGTCCGAGCCCAGGTTGGACGTGGCGATGATGATGGTGTTGGTGAAGTCCACCACGCGCCCTTTGCCGTCGGTCAGGCGGCCGTCGTCGAATACCTGCAGCAGGATGTTGTAGACGTCGGGGTGGGCCTTCTCGATCTCGTCGAGCAGCAGCACGCTGTAGGGCTTGCGACGCACTTTCTCGGTCAGCTGACCACCCTCGTCGTAGCCGACGTAGCCCGGGGGCGCGCCCACCAGTCTCGCCACGGTGTGGCGTTCGCCATACTCCGACATGTCGATGCGCAACAGTGCGCCCTCGTCGCCGTAGATGGCTTCGGCCAGGGCCTTGGCCAGCTCGGTCTTGCCGACGCCGGTGGGCCCGAGGAACAGGAACGTGGCTACCGGCTTGCTGCCCTCGCGCAGGCCGGCGCGCGACAGCCGCACCGCATCGGCGACGGCGCGCACCGCTTCGTCCTGCCCGACCAGGCGCTCGTGCAGACGCTGCTCCAGGTGCAGCAGCTTCTCGCGCTCCTCCACCGTCAGCTCGTTCACCGGAATGCCGGTCAGGCGCGAGACGATCTGGGCCACGTGCTCGGCCTTGACCTCGGCGCTGCCCGAGGCGCGCTCGCGCTCCCATTCCTCGACGCGCTTCTTGAGCTCGGATTCCTTGGCTTCGATCCGCTTGCCGATGTCCGCCGCCTTGTCGTATTGCTTGCGGGCTGCCACGTAGTCCTGCTCACGGCGCAGCTGGTGCAGTTCCGCCTCCAGCTCCTGCACGGCGATCGGGCGCGCCGTCGCAGACAGCTTCACACGTGCGGCGGCCTGATCAAGCAGGTCGATGGCCTTGTCCGGCAAGAAGCGCGCGGTGATGTAGCGGTCGGAGAGCTCGGCGGCGGCGATGATCGCCTCCTCCGAGATGCTCACCTTGTGGTGCGCCTCAAAGGTGTCGCGCAGGCCGCGCAGGATCATGATGGCCTGCGCCACGGTGGGCTCCGGCACCGTCACCGGCTGGAAGCGTCGCTCCAGCGCGGCGTCCTTCTCGATGTACTTCTGATATTCGTTGAGCGTGGTGGCGCCGATCAGGTTCAGTTCGCCACGCGCCATCATGGGCTTGAACACGTTGGCCACGTCCAGGCCGCCTTCGCCGCCGCCCTGGCCCGCACCGACGATGGTGTGCACCTCGTCGATGAACAAAATCATTTCGCCCTGGTGCTCGGAGATTTCCTTGAGCACCTTCTGCACGCGCTCCTCGAACTCGCCCCGGTACTTGGCACCTGCGACCATTGCATTGATGTTCAGCTCAACCAGGCGCTTGTCGCGCAGCGTCTCGGGCACATCGCCGGCCACCATGCGCTGCGCCAGACCCTCGACGATGGCGGTCTTGCCCACGCCGGGCTCGCCGATCAGCACTGGGTTATTCTTCTTGCGCCGTGCCAGCACCTCGATCGTGGTCTCGATCTCCTGGGCTCGACCGATGACCGGGTCCAGCTTGCCGTCACGCGCCATCTTCGTCAGGTCGCGGGAGTACTTGTCGAGCTCGGGGGTGTTGGTGGGCGTCTCGGCGCGGCCGTCCTCGGCGCCCTTGCCGACCACCTTGTTGACCTGCTGGCGCAGCGCCTGCGGCGTGAGGCCATAGCGGCGCAGCAGGTTGGCCGCCAGACCTTCGCCTTCTTCGGCCAGTCCCACCAGAAAATGCTCGGGGCCGACATAGGAATGACCGAGTTCGTTGGAGGCCACGAAGGCGCGGCTGAGTGCGTCCTTGACGCGCGGCGACACACCGATTTCGCCCTCGAAGGGCTTGTCGCCCCGCTTGGCCTCGGATTCGATCTGGCGTTTGAGGTCGTCCACCTTGATCTTGAACTGACCAAGGATGGTCTTGACCACGTCACTGTCAGTCAGCGACAGCAGCAGGTGTTCGGTATCCACCTCGGGACGGCCAAACTCGGCGGCGTGCTTGGCGGCCTCCTGCAGCAGGATCTCTGATTGTTCGCTGATGCGGCTGGCCAGCCCGCCACCGCGACGGCGCGGTGCTCCGGCCCCTGCGGACGCCGGTTCGCCGAACGAGGCATCGACCACTTCATCGTCGGCATCGGCTGTCACCGGCGCCGAGTCGTCACCGAGGCGGAAGAAGTCACTGCCCAGGAAATCCTCGAACAGCCCGCTGCGCGAGCCGAACAAGGCTTCCAGCGGGGAAACGGTACGCTTTTGCTGGCGTACCAGCTGGCGGTAGTGGTCGTCGCACAGCAGCATGGTGCTGTGGCGACCATTCAGATTGGCTTCTACCCGCACGGTGGCAGGTTGGCCGCAGACTTGGCATTGTTTTCTGGCCATGCTGGCACTCCTGGAGTGATTGGGGCGACGAGGTGCCGCGTGTCATGGCACCTCGTCTGCGAGTTGATTGATCAAGTACGCAAGCGGCAGTCGATTTCAGCTGTTGATGGGAATGGAGCGCCCCTGCTTCGGTGCACTGGCCTCACGCTTGTCCATCGTGATGGTGAGCACGCCATTCTTGAAATTGGCCTTGATGGAGTCCTGATTGGCGTCGCCGGGCAGGTTCAGCGCACGCTGAAAACTGCCGTAGGACCGCTCGATCCGATGGAAGCCACCCTCCTTCTTCTCCTGCTCCTGCCGCTTTTCACCGCGCACCACCAGCACGTCGTTGTCGAGCGTGATCTGAATGTCCTTCTCCTCGACACCTGGAACTTCCACAGCAATCCTGTACTGCGTATCAGTTTCCTGGATGTCCACGGCCGGCTTCAGCATGCCTGGCCACTCTGCCGGCCAACGCGGCATGGCCAAAGTCGGAAAACCAAACCCGCGGAATGCGTCATCAAAGAGGCGGTCGATCTCGCGATGCAATTGCAGGATCGGACTGACTGCACCGCCTGCCACAGGCTGGTCATTGCGCTGCACAGGCATCGAGGCAGCCGCCTGTTGCTCTTCCTGTTCGTTCTTGAACCAGTTCCAGGGGGCCAACTTTTTCAGATCGAAACTCATGTCACACCTCCAAAAAATAGTTAAGCAAATATCTCAATTCATTTGTCTGCTGATCCATGCCAAGGCACACAGGCCATACGGCGTACGTGTCGGAGTCAAGCTGTTCACCTTCGCGCATCACCTCCTTTTCTTGTCTCGGTTGGCGATCGATCTTCAATCCAGCGATCGATGTCGCTCGCCGAAACCGCCATGTCCCACCCACTTTGAACGCCGCCAGCTCGTCGAGCGTGAAGATTTCATCCGGACCAGTTTTCGTGGTTCCACCACGCATGAATCGCCCCGGCTTCTCCGGAGGCCATTTCGTTTGAGTCACGCCGCCATGGCGTGNCCCGGGTTGCTGGCGTAGAACGCTGCCTCGGCTTCCGCCGGGGGTATGTTGCCGATCGACCCCAGCAGTCGTCGGTGGTTATACCAGTCGACCCAGTCCAGGGTCTCCCATTCCACCTCTTCCCGGCTGCGCCAGGAGCGGCGGTTCGTGACCTCGGTGTTGAACAGGCCGATCACGGTCTCGGCCAGCGCGTTGTCGTAGCTATCGCCGACGCTGCCCACTGACGGCTCGATGCCGGCCTCGATCAGGCGGTCGGTGTAGCGAATGGAAAGGTATTGGCTGCCGCGGTCGGAATGGTGGATCAAGGCATTCTCGCCGGGCCGGCGCGCCCAGACCGCCTGCTCCAGCGCGTCGAGCACGAAC
>NZ_AZUZ01000024.1 GCF_000513955.1 Pseudoxanthomonas suwonensis J47 | reverse complement strand
GCTCCCGTAGAGCGGGGCTTGCCCCGCTGCTTTTCTGGGGCGCCGGTTCACCAGGCGTGGGAGTCGGGCAGGCCCGACTCTACTGACGGGAGGGCGCGGAAGGTTCCGACATGGTGGCGCGGGGTGCGCCGATGCCGTGGCGGAGGGCGTTCGGCAAGGCTTGGCGCTTGCCCAGTCCTCGCTTGCTCATCGGTCGCCATTCTGTCGTTGGTGCGGTCTACGCCATCACCACGGTCGTCGCCGGACGACGGCCGGTGTTTGCCGATGCCGAGGCCGCGGAAACGGTAGTCGACGAATTGCGGCTCGCCGGGCGCATGGGCATTGTGGTGCCGTTGGCATGGGTGGTCATGCCGGACCATCTGCACTGGCTGTTCGAGTTGCGTGCGCCGTCGCTCGCGCAGGTGGTGCGGCGGATGAAGTCATGCAGCGCGCGGCGGGTGCGTGCGCTGGGGGGCGGCGAGGGCGCCTTGTGGCAACCGGGGTATTACGACCACCGGCTGCGGCGGGATGAGGATGTCGTGCAACAGGGCCATTACATCCTCGGCAACCCGGTGCGTGCAGGGTTGGCGGAGGAGATAGGGATGTATCCGTACGCCTGGTGTGCGTATCCCCTGTAGAGCGGGGCTTGCCCCGCTGCTTTTTCCGGGGCGTCGGTCCACCAGGCGTGGGAGTCGGGCAAGCCCGACTCTACAAGGGCGGCGCCGCGTCACCTGGGCGGGGAGTCGGGCAAGCCCGACTCTACAAAAAAGCCGGCTTGCGCCGGGCTTTTCCTGTCAGCCGATGAAGGCTGCAATCAGAGCGGCTGGACCTTGTCGGCCTGCATGCCCTTCTGGCCTTGCACGGCGATGAACTGCACGCGCTGGCCTTCCTGCAGGCTGCGGAAACCCGAGGCCTGGATGGAATTGTGGTGGACGAAGAGGTCCGGGCCGCTTTCCGGGGTGATGAAGCCGAAGCCCTTGGCGTCGTTGAACCACTTCACGGTGCCGGTCTGGATCTGGGACATGTGTATCTCCTTGGAGCAAATGGAATGCCGCGATCGCGGCGGAAGCTGGCTGCAAGGAGATGAAGCAGGTGCAACGGTGTAGTAGGACTTGATCTACAGCATCGGGCCGGATTCGATGGCCCTTGAAACTCAGCCCGGCCACGGTAGGTGTTTGCGTGGGGAATAGCAAACGCGGTTCAAGGAGTTCGTTCATGTTCCCCGGCGTAGTTGGTCGTGGTCTGTGCTGCGCGCTTGTAAAGCAGCCTTTGACGCGGATGAGGCGCTTCGGTAACGGGTCACCTGTGAGCCTCGGGGCAACGCGGATCGCCGCGATACCAGGAAACCAGCATGGGCGGCAGGAAGGAAAATCCCGGGAAGGACCCGGAACAGGTGCAGCAGGAGAACACCCAGCAGCGCCAGCAGCAGGACCTGCAGCAGCATCGGCGTAACCCTTCGGAACCGGAGGAGGAAGTGCGGCGCGAGCAGGGCGGGCATGACCGGCCGGTGCGTCAGGACCACAAGCCCGGGCGTCGCCCCGAAGTTCCGGCGGACGATGACGGGGATGGCGACTCCCGCGCGGAGGACGACAGAGGCCACAGGTCTCCAGGCACGGCTTCCTCCACCGATCCCAGGGCCGGCGTCGACCGCGAAGTGGGCGACCTGGAAGACGAGGACGCCACCAACGATGGCGCGCTGCCCGGCAGGGTAGGCGGCGGCCTGGCCGGCGGCTGACCGGCCGGCTGCACCAGATCCGGCGGGCCAGCTGGATGGCCGAAGGCCGCGTCCGCATCGGCATCTCCGGCTGGCGCTATGCGCGCTGGCGCGGCCGCTTCTATCCCGGGGACCTGCCGCAGCGCCGCGAGCTGGAATACGCCTCGCGCTGCTTTCCCAGCATCGAGCTCAACGGCAGCTTCTACTCGCTGCAGCACCCGGACAGCTTCCGGCGCTGGCACGACGAAACGCCGGACGACTTCGTGTTCGCGGTGAAAGGCAGCCGCTACATCACCCACATGCTGCAGCTGCGCGGCGTGGAACAGGCACTGGCCACGTTCTTCGCGCAAGGGCTGCTCGCGCTGGGCGCCAAGCTCGGCCCGCTGCTGTGGCAGCTGCCGGAGCGGGCCCGCTTCGATCCGGAGCGGATGCGGGCGTTCCTCGACCTGCTGCCGGCGGACACCGACGCCGCCTCGCGCCAGGCCCGGCGCCGTGACGCGTCGCGGCTGCATGGCCCGGCGGTGCTGAAGCCGCGCCACCACGGGCCGCTGCGGCATGCCTTCGAGGTGCGCAATCCGGGCTTCATCGACCCGGTGTTCCTGGACATGTTGCGCGAACGCGGGATGGCGCTGGTGGTGGCCGACACAGCGGGGCTGTGGCCGTGGGTGGAGGAGGTGACGTCGGACTTCATGTACATCCGCCTGCACGGCGCCAGCGAGCTGTACACCAGCGGTTACGACGATGCGGCGCTGGACGACTGGGCGCGGCGGATCCGCGCCTGGCGCCGCGGCACCCAGCCACGCGGCGCGCGCCGGGCCACGCGCACGGTGCCGCCCCGGGTCCCGCGCGACGTGTACTGCTACTTCGACAACGACGCCAAAGTCCACGCCCCGTTCGACGCGCAACGCCTTGCACGACGCCTGTAAAACCCCAGCCGCATGGCAAGGCGCCCTCGTAGAGTCGGGCTTGCCCGACTCCCTCGCTTGGTGGACCGACGCCCCAGAAGAAGCAGCGGGGCAAGCCCCGCTCTACAGGAAGCGTGCCTGTCCGTGGCGAACCGGCACGACGCAACGGCAGCGCCCTTGTAGAGTCGGGCTTGCCCGACTCCACGCTTGATGGACCGACGCCCCAGAAGAAGCAGCGGGGCAAGCCCCGCTCTACAGGAAGCGTGCCTGTCCGTGGCGAACCGGCACGACGCAACGGCAGCGCCCTTGTAGAGTCGGGCTTGCCCGACTCCACGCCCGGCGTGGCGACGCAACGCGAAGGGCAGCGGGGCAAGCCCCGCTCTACGAGGGCGGCGCCGCGATGGCCACGACGTGACCCCGCGCACGCCCCGCACGCTCCGGATTCACGCTGCAGTGGCCACAATAGGCATGTCCCGGCCCATTCCTGACCCGTGCGCCCACAACGCCTGCTGCCCCTCATCGTCGCCACGGCCCTGTTTATCGAGAACATGGACTCGACGGCGATCTCGACCTCGCTGCCGCAGATCGCCGCGGACCTGGGCGTGGAGCCGGTGGCGCTGAAGCTGGCGCTGACCACCTACATGCTGGCGCTGGCGGTGTTCATCCCGATCAGCGGCTGGATCGCCGACCGCTATGGCGCAAGGCGCATCTTCATCGGCGCGATCGGCGTGTTCCTGCTCGGGTCGCTGGGCTGCGCGGCCAGCGATGGACTGGGCCAGCTGGTGGCCGGGCGCTTCGTGCAGGGCATCGGCGGGGCGATGATGGTGCCGGTCGGGCGCCTGGTGCTGCTGCGCAGCGTGGAGAAGGCCGAGCTGGTGCGCGCGCTGAGCTGGCTCACCGTGCCGGCGATGCTCGGACCGATGCTGGGCCCGGTGCTGGGCGGCGCGATCACCACCTATGCGCACTGGCGCTTCATCTTCCTCATCAACCTGCCGATGGGCGCGCTGGGCATGTGGCTGGCGTGGAAGCACATCCCCGAGCTGCGCCAGGTGGTGGGGCCGCTGGACTGGCGCGGCTTCCTGCTGTCGGCGACCGGCCTGGCGCTGGCGATGTTCGGCCTGTCGGCGGTGGGTCGCGGGCTGATCCCGGGCGTGGCGATCGCCGTGTGCGTGCTGGTCGGCGCCGGGCTGATCGGCGCGTACGTGCGCCACGCGCGCACCCATCCGCATCCGCTGCTGCACCTGGACCTGCTGCGCATCCCCACCTACCGCGCCGGCGTGCTGGGTGGCTCGCTGTTCCGCATCGGCATCGGCGCCACGCCGTTCCTGCTGCCGCTGATGCTGCAGCTGGGCTTCGGCCTGGATCCGCTGCAGTCGGGCCTGGTGACCTTCACCTCCACCGCCGGCGCGATGGTGATGAAGGTGGTGGCGCCGCGCATCCTCAACCGTTTCGGCTTCCGCCCGGTGCTGGTGTGGAACGGGCTGTTCGCCTCGATCCTGCTGTGCGTGTTCGGCCTGTTCCGCGCCGACACGCCGTATGCGCTGATGGTCGGCGTGCTGCTGGCCAGCGGCTGTTTCCGCTCGCTGCAGTTCACCAGCATCAATGCGATCGCCTATGCCGACATCGACCAGGCGCGGATGAGCCAGGCCAGCAGCCTGGCGGCGATGGCGCAGCAGATCGCGCTGGCGCTGGGCGTGACCGTGGGCGGCTATGCGCTGAGCCTGGCCAGCCTGCTCACCGGCAAGCCGGACGGCACGCCGATCAATTTCACCTTCGCCTTCCTCAGCGTGGGCCTGATCTCGGCGGCGTCGATGTTCCAGATGCGCAAGCTGGCGCCGGATGCCGGCGCGGAGATGGCCGGGCATGCGCAGGCGGGCCAGGAAGTGGCCGAGCCGAAGGTGGAGGCGCGGCCGCAGGCCTGACGCGCCGTCCCATCGCCGCTACACGACCGGGTGGAGGATTCGCGGTCTTCGCTCCGGTCCGCGCTTGTTCCGCCCGGCGTGCGTAGCCGGAGATGGCCGGTTCATCTGCGAGCCGGATGGTTTCATCTGCTGGCGACGCGTATTTCACCGCGCGATACGTGGCGACAAGGCCTCATACGCATGCTGGTGCGTGCGATCGGGTTTCGCGTGTGCCGCCCCTGCAAGCGCGGCCATGGCGGTCGTGCCCTACGACAAGGAGGACTTCATGCGTACCCTCATGCTTGCCACCGCGCTGGTGGCTTTCGCCGGCCTGTCCGCCTGCGATCGCCGCGACGACCAGGATATGGACCGTACCGGCGCCGTGACCGACACGCCGGCGGAGGTGGTCGATCCGGCTACGACCACGCCGGCCACCACCGATCCGGCGACCCCGCCGGGCACGCTGCCGCCGACCACCAACGGCCCTACCGATCCGGCCTGCGTAGGCAGGGAAGGCACCGAGGGTTGCCCGGAGGTCCAGGACGAGCGCCTGCCGACCGAACCGGAGCAGACCAGCACGGATCCGTCGTTGATCCGCTAACTGATCGGTTCGACGCGGTCGGCCTGGACGCCCTTGAGGCCTTGGACGACCACGAAGCGCACCCGCTGGCCTCACGGAGCTGGCGGGTGCCTTCGCATTCGATGGAGTTCTGGTGCACGAAAATCTCGTCCCCGTCATCGGGGGCGATGAAGCCGAAGCCCTTCTCGGCGCTGAACCATTTGACGATCCCGGTACGGATGTCGGTCATGTCTTTTCCTTGCGCATGAGTGTCCACCGCGGGAGCGCGGTCGAGCTGGTAGCAAGGAGGGAACGGAGCAACGGGTAGCGGATCTTTGACGTCCGCGGCGTGGGGCCACGATTCAATGGTGACCCTTGGTACCCAGCCACCCCACCGTAGGCGCATACGTGCGCAGTAGCAAATCGGTCCGACCGGCGGTAGGGCGATGAATCGCTGATTGCCGTTGCCTTGCTCCCCTCTCTCTCCGGGAGAAGGGCCGGGGTGAGGGTCGGGAGAGGGCCTTTCACGCGACTCTCGCCCCATGAGACGGGGAAGGTGTACAAATGTACACCATGACCCCGTCCGACCCCTCCCGGCTTCCTCCCCAGCGCGCCGCCGTGCTGGCCTTCCTGCGTGCCGAGCTGGCCGCCGGGCGGGCCCCGAGCCTGGCGGAAATCGCTGATGCCTTTGGCTTTTCCTCGCGCAACGCCGCCCAGAAGCACGTCCAGGCGCTGGTCGCCGACGGCCTGCTGGAACAGGTCCCCGGCCAGAAGCGCGGCCTGCGCCTGCCCGGCAGCGCGGCGGCCGACCTGCTGCCGCTGCCGGTGCTGGGCCGGGTCGCCGCCGGCACCCCGATCAGCGCCGAGGGCGTGGCCCGGCTGGGTGCGGTCGGGGAGGGCGGCGAATCGCTGTGGCTGGACCGGCGCCTGTTCTCGCCAAAACCCGATTACCTGCTGCGGGTGCAGGGCGATTCGATGATCGACGACGGCATCCTCGATGGCGACCTGGTCGGCGTGCACCGCACGCCCGAGGCGCGCGACGGGCAGACCGTGGTCGCGCGCGTCGATGGCGAACTGACCATCAAGCGCCTGCAGCGCGGCGGGCGCATGATCCGCCTGCTGCCACGCAATCCGGCGCATGCGCCGATCGAGGTGGAGCCGGGCCAGGACTTCGCCATCGAAGGCGTGTACTGCGGCCTGGTGCGGAAGGGTTGAGATGGGTGCCGTTGTCGCCCTCGATACTCTGCTGGCCTCGCGCACGCTGTGGCACGCCGGGCGCAGCGCGGCGATCGCCGCCGACGGCGAGCCGACCGGCCACGCCGCGCTGGATGCGTTGCTGCCGCAGGGCGGCTGGCCGCGCCGCGCGCTGACCGAACTGCTGCTGCCGGCCGACGGCGTCGGCGAACTGGCGCTGCTGCTGCCGACGCTGGCGCGCATCACCGCCGACGGCGGCACCGTTGCCCTGGTCGCGCCGCCGTACATCCCGTACGCGCCGGCGTGGCAGGCCGCGGGGGTGGACCTGGCCGCGCTGCAGGTCGTGGAAGCCAGCCCGCGTGATGCGCTGTGGGCGTTCGAGCAGTGCCTGCGCAGCGGCGCCTGCGGCGCGGTGCTGGGCTGGCCGCAGCAGGCCGATGCGGCGGCATTGCGGCGCCTGCAGGTCGCGGCCGACAGCGGCGCCTGCCTCGGCTTCGCCCTGCGCGACCGCAAGCACGCGGTGAACGCCTCACCGGCGGCGCTGCGCCTGGAATGGGTGCGCGACGCCCACGGCCGTCCGGCCTGGCAGGTGCGCAAGTGTCGCGGCGGCCCGGCGCCGGCGCAGGCCTTCGTCCCGGACGCGGCGTGAGGGCGGACCATGCTCTGGGCCTGTGTACTGCTGCCGCAGCTGGCGCTGGACGCCGTCCTCCGCCGCCGGCCTGATCCGGAGGCGCCGCTGGCGCTGGTCACCGGGCCGGCGCAGCTGCGCACCCTGCATGCGGTGAACGCGTCCGCGGCGGCGGCGGGCCTGGCCCCGGGCATGCGCCTGGTCGCCGCGCACGCGCTGCTGCGCGACTTCGCCATGGTCGACCACGATCCTTCGGCCGAAGCGCGCTGGCAGCGCTTCCTCGCCGCGTGGGCGTACCGGCACAGCTCGCTGGTCAGCGCGCAGTGGCCGGGCTGCATCGTGCTGGAAGTGCGCGGCAGCTTCCGCCTGCTCGGGCCGTGGCCGACGCTGCAGGCGCGGCTGCGCAGCGAACTGGACGCGCTCGGTTTCCGCCACCGCATCGCCCTGGCGCCGACGCCGCGCGCGGCGCGGGTGTTCGCCGGGCTGGAGGACGGGCTGGCGATCCCGCATGCGGCGACGATGGCCGCGTGCCTGGACCGGGTGCCGGTGCGCCGCGCCTGCCTGCCCGACGGACTGGGCGTGCGCCTGCAGCGCATGGGCATTGCCCACCTGCGCGACCTGCGCGCGCTGCCGCGCGATGCGCTGCGCCGGCGCTTCGGCCTGGCGCTGCTCGAACACCTCGACCGGCTCTATGGCGAAGCCGACGATCCGCTGGAGTACTACCTGCCGCCGGACCATTTCGATTCGCGGGTGGAGCTGGGCTACGAGGTGGAGAACCACACCGCGCTGCTGTTCCCGCTGCGGCGCCTGATCGGCGACCTGTGCACGCTGCTGTCGATCCGCGATGGCGGCGTGCAGCGCTTCGTGCTGCGCCTGGAGCACGAGCGCGGACCCGGTGGCGGCATGGCGCGCGGTGCCGCGCATACCGACGTGGAGGTCGGCCTGCTGGCGCCGGAACGCGAGCCGGGCATGCTGTTCGAGCTGGCGCGCAACCGCCTGGAGCGGGTGGCGATCGGCGCGCCGGTGGTGGCGATGCGCCTGCTGGCGCGCGAGCTGCCGGCGTTCGTGCCGGCCAGCCGCGACCTGTTCGACACCCGCCAACAGCAGCAGCTGCCATGGCCGCAGCTGCGCGAACGCCTGCGCGCGCGGCTGGGCGACGAAGCCGTGTACCGCGTCGCGCCCGACGGCGATCCGCGCCCGGAACGCGCCTGGTGCCGGGTGCAGGGCGACGACGCGCGGATCGGGCCGGCGCCGCCGCGTCCGCCGCGACCGCTGTGGCTGCTGCCACGCCCGATTCCCTTCGTGGAACGGGGCCTGTCCGCGGGTCCCTCCCACGTAGAGCCGGACCTGGCCGGCTCCACGCACGATGTCCCGGCATCCGGAAAAGCAGCGGGGCAGGCCCCGCTCTACGGGGGCGCCGCGGCGCATCGCGGCGCACGGATCGTCTCCGGCCCGGAGCGGCTGGAAAGCGGCTGGTGGGATGGCGCCGACGCGCGCCGCGACTACTACGTGGTGGAGACCGCGCAGGGCCAGCGCGCCTGGGCCTTCGCCGCGCCGGGCGAGCGCGAGGGCTGGATGCTGCACGGGTGGTTCGGATGAGCTGGGACGACGCCATCGACGGCGTGAACCGCGACACCCCCGGCGGGCGTCCGCCGCGCGCCTGGGAAGTGGCGCAGCGTCTGGGCCTGCGTGCGGCCAACGACGACCTGGCCGAAGACGACGGCCTGCCGGCCTACGCAGAGCTGCACTGCGTGTCCGACTTTTCGTTCCTGCGCGGTGCCAGCGACGCGGCGACGCTGTTCGAACGGGCCAGGCGCTGCGGCTACAGCGCCCTGGCGATCACCGACGAATGCTCGCTGGCCGGGATCGTACGCGCGCTGGAAGCGTCCGAGGCCGTTGGCCTGCCGCTGGTGGTGGGCAGCGAGTTCGTGCTGGCCGACGGGCTGAAGTGCGTGCTGCTGGTCGAGAACCACGCCGGCTACACCCGCCTGTGCGAACTGATCACCGTGGCCCGGCGCAGCGTGGAGAAGAAGGGTTACCGCCTGGTCCGCGCCGATGTGGAGCGGGTGGTGCGCGGGCAAGCGGGCGTGGCTGGCAAGGCCACGGTGGCATCCGACGACTGCGGCCTGTTCGCGCTGTGGATCCCCGGCGCGCAGCCGGACGAAGGGCAGGGGCGCTGGTTGCAGTCGGTGTTCGGCGAGCGCGCGCACCTGGCGGTGGAGCTGCACCGCGAGCAGGACGATGCCGCGCGCCTGCAGCAGCTGCTCGAGCTGGCCGGGCGGCTCGGCATGCCGGCGCTGGCCAGCGGCGACGTGCACATGGCCCACCGCCGCGAGCGCGTGCTGCAGGACACGCTGACCGCGATCCGCCACAACGTCACCCTGGCCGAGGCCGGCGCGCTGCTGTTCCGCAACGGAGAGCGCCACCTGCGCACGCGCCGCGCGCTGGCCAACATCCATCCGCACCACCTGCTCGAAGCCGCCGCGGCACTGGCCCGGCGCTGCACCTTCAGCATGCGCGAGGTGAAGTACCAGTACCCGAAGGAGCTGGTGCCCGAAGGCCACACCCCCGCCAGCTGGCTGCGCGTGCTGACCGGACAGGGCATGCGCGAGCGCTGGCCCGATGGCGTGCCGCCGAAGGTCGCCGCGCAGATCGAGGAAGAACTGGCCCTGGTCGCCGAGCTGGAGTACGAGGCGTTCTTCCTCACCGTGCACGACATCGTCCGCTTCGCCCGATCGCAGGGCATCCTCTGCCAGGGCCGCGGATCCTCGGCCAACTCGGCGGTGTGCTACGCGCTGGGCATCACCGCGGTGGATCCGGCGCAGACCCGGCTGCTGATCGCCCGCTTCCTGTCCAGGGCCCGCAACGAGCCGCCGGACATCGACGTCGACTTCGAGCACGAGCGGCGCGAGGAAGTGATGCAGTACGTCTACCGCAAGTACGGGCGCGAACGCGCGGCGCTGGCGGCGACGGTGATCAGCTACCGCGGCAAGAGCGCGGTGCGCGACGTGGCCAAGGCCTTCGGCCTGCCGCCGGACCAGATCGGCCTGCTTGCCGAATGCTTCGGCTGGGGCAATGGCGAGGCGCCGATGGAACAGCGCCTGCGCGAGGCCGGGTTCGATCCGGAGAACCCGCTGGTCACCAGGATCCTGGCGCTGGCCGGGATGATCGAGGGCCGGCCGCGGCATCTGTCCCAGCACGTCGGCGGCTTCGTGATCTCCGACGCGCCGCTGTCGGCGCTGGTGCCGGTGGAGAACGCGGCCATGCCCGACCGCACCATCATCCAGTGGGACAAGGACGACCTGGAGACGCTGGGCCTGCTCAAGGTCGACTGCCTGGCGCTGGGCATGCTCACCTGCATCCGCAAGGCCTTCGACCTGGTCGAAAAGCATCGCGGCGTACGCCTGGACATGGCCACGCTGCCGCCGGACGACCCGGCGACCTACCGGATGCTGCAGGCCGCCGACAGCGTCGGCGTGTTCCAGGTCGAGTCGCGTGCGCAGATGGCGATGCTGCCGCGGTTGAAGCCGGAGAGGTTCTACGACCTGGTGGTGCAGGTGGCGATCGTGCGCCCCGGCCCGATCCAGGGCGGCATGGTCCATCCCTACCTGCGCCGGCGCATGGGCAAGGAGCCGGTGACGTATCCGTCCGAAGGCGTGCGCCAGATCCTCGGCGCGACCCTGGGCATCCCGCTGTTCCAGGAGCAGGTGATGGAGCTGGTGATCCATGCCGGCTACACGCCCGAGCAGGCCGACGGGCTGCGTCGCTCGATGGCGGCCTGGCGGCGCGGCGGCGACATGGAGCCGCACCGGCTGCGCATCCGCAAGCTGATGGAAGATAAGAACTACAGCTCCGAGTTCATCGACCAGCTGTTCGAGCAGATCAAGGGCTTCGGCTCCTACGGCTTCCCGCAGAGCCATGCCGCGTCGTTCGCCAAGCTGGTCTACGTCAGCGCCTGGCTCAAGCGCCACGAGCCGGCGGCGTTCGCCTGCGCGCTGCTCAACTCGCAGCCGATGGGCTTCTATTCGCCCAGCCAGATCGTGCAGGACGCGCGCCGCGGCCGCGGCGAACGCGCCGGCGTGGAAGTGCGACCGGTGGACGTGCTGCACAGCGACTGGGACAACACCCTCGAAGGCGGCCGGCTGCGGCGCGACCTGGATGACGACGAGGGCCAGCCGGCGATCCGCCTGGGCCTGCGCCAGGTGGCGGGCATGTCCGAGCCGGTGGCACAGGCGATCGTGGCCGCGCGCGCACGGCGCCCGTTCGCCAGCGTGGCCGACCTGTGCCTGCGCGCCGGTCTCGACGCGAAGGCGCGGCATGCGCTGGCCGAGGCCGGGGCGCTGGATTCGCTGTCAGGCCATCGCAACGCCGCGCGCTGGGAAGTGGCCGGCATCGAGCAGCGCCGGCCGCTGCTGCCCGGCAGTCCGGAAGAAGCGCAGGTGGAACTGCCGGCGCCGCACCTGGGCGAATCGCTGGCCGCCGACTACCGCAGCACCGGCCTGAGCCTGCGCGCGCATCCGATGTCGCTGCTGCGCGCGCAGATGGTGCAGCGGCGCATCCTCGGCGTGCGCGAACTGCACCAGCGCCGCCACGGCAGCGGCGTGCACGTGGCCGGCCTGGTCACCCAGCGCCAGCGGCCCGGCACGGCCAAGGGCACGATCTTCGTCACCCTCGAGGACGAGCACGGCATGGTCAACGTGATCGTCTGGCCGGACCTGGCCGTGCGCCAGCGCAAGCCGCTGCTGCAGGCGCGGCTGCTGGCCGTGCGCGGACGCTGGGAGCGCGTGGACGGCGTCGAGCACCTCATCGCCGCGCACCTGGAGGACCTCAGCGGGCTGCTCGGCAGCCTGCCAGTGGCCTCGCGGGATTTCCATTGAACGCCGTGACCGGCGCGTGCCGGAGGAATTGAGATGGACCTGTTCGACAACGGACCGCAGGTGCTGGTCCCGGACGCCGAAGGCGGCATCCGCTACTGGCCCGGCTTCGTCGGCGAGGCTGAAGCAGAGGCGTGGTTCCGCGCGCTGCGCGACGGCTGCCACTGGCAGCACGAGCGTCGGCCGATGTATGACCGCATCGTCGACGTGCCGCGCCTGCAGGCCTGGTACCCGCTGCACGGTCTGCCGCCGGGACTGCCGCTGGCGGCGATGCTGGAGCGCGTGCAGGCCGCGGTACCCGGCGCCTACACCTCGGTCGGCCTGAACCTGTACCGCGACGGCAACGACAGCGTGGCCATGCACAACGACACCCTGCACCACCTGGTGCGGGGCGAACCGCTGGCGCTGGTCTCGCTGGGTGGCACGCGGCGCATGAACATCCGCGCCAAGGCCGGTGGCCGTGCGCTGGGCATCGACCTGCAGCCCGGCAGCCTGCTGGTGATGAGCCATGCCAGCCAGCTGACCCACGAGCACGGCATCCCCAAGACGGCGAAGCCGGTGCCGCCCCGGATGAGCGTGGTGTTCCGGGCGCGGCCGGAGGATGTGCCACGTGGGCGCGACCCTTAGGGCGGGGCAGCCGGGCAGGGGCGGGAGCGGGCGGCGTGAGGCGGCCGGGGCCGGTAAAACGGCGTCTGCGTTGGCGCGCGTCGGGTTCGGATTTCTCCTACAGCCCGCTCCGGCATGCGCTGATCGACCCGCGCTGCCGGCGGGAGAATAGTCCGGTACAGAGGGCCCTGTCGTGGTCAGGGGACGGGGGCGCGGGGTGCGGACGGGCCAGGGTTTGCCGGAAGGCCGGCAATACCGCAGGCGCAGCGGTTCCCATTGCGCAAACGAATGGAGTCGTGAAATGAAGGAGTTGATCAGGGAAGAGCTGGCGATGGTCAGTGGCGGCGAGGGCAGTGAGCAGAGGAGCGTTGTCTCCGATGTTGCTTACGCACTCGGTTACATCGCGGGCATGCTGGGCCGGATGAATCAGAAGATCGACGAATCCGGTAACGAGCTGCTGGGTGCCATGCAGTACGGCGCCTGAGAGGAGGGCCAGAAGATGAAAGTCCTGTCTGCAAGCGAAACGCTCTGCGTCTCTGGCGCCGGTCCTGTGAGGGATCTCGACGAGCTCTATCAGGCCGCCAAGGAATTCGCTCGGGAGTTCTGGCGGGGCCTCAAGGACGGTGCGGGGCTTGAGGAGTCCGAGGAACCTGAGAAGCCTGCGAGTCCCGCGCAGTCTTGACTGTCGGTCGGACGCCCGGATTGCTGCTCCGGGCGTCTTCTTGAATATGTGGCGATGTATCCGGGTAAGACACGATGACGCGCCAGGGGGATGCATGAGTCTGGTCAACGCTCGTAACAGTCTGGGGCGGTATGTCGAGCGGTACCTGTGCGAAGCCAAGTGGTGGGAACTCTTCCTCGCATGTATTCCATTGGCTGTCCTTTCCGTGGCCTTGCAGAATGTTCTCGAGTGGGTCATCGACACGGTACTCGACAGCTTCGGCTTCTATGGACGACTCGACGAGATAATGGCGTACCACGCAGAGATGTCCTGGGTAGGCCCTCTTCTAGTCGCGCCTGTCTTTGAGAACCTGCTGTGCCTCTTCTGGGTGATGGTCTTTTCCCACAAGCTGGGGCGTACGTGGTGGCTGGTGCCCTGCATCGTCGGAGGCATCGCTGCCGCGTTCCATGCATTGATCTACATGGAGCCGAGGTATGCCTCGGTTTTTGCCGACTTCTTCCTCATGTGTTGCCTGATCCACAATGCGAAGAATCGGGCGGTTGGATTCTGGGCCTCTGTATTCCTCCACTTCCTGGTCAACTTCATAGTGCTGATGCAGTGGCGGATATTTGGAGTGGGCTGAGTCCGGGCTGATGGCTTCTTCCGGAACGCGCAAGGGGAGGCGGCACGGTGTTGCCGAGGTTCGCCATGCCTGGCTGACGGATTCGGACCTGCTGGAGCTCGCCGGGAACGAGGTCCTGGCGACCGATGGGCGGTGCTTCGCCTATGTCTTTCCGTGCCAGTGGGAGGACCATTGCAAGATCGGGTTCTCGGGCGATCCGCTGGGGCGCATCGCGGCGCTGCATCCGCGCTGGTTCGAGTTCTTCGCGCTGGAGCGGGGCGTGCTGGTCGAAGCCGAGTCGGTGCGCGACGCGCGCGACCTGGAACTGGCGCTGCGCGAAGGGTTTGGCGAGTACAACGCGCCGGCGCCGCTGGCGATCCGGGTCCCGGCTGGCGGCCATACCGAGTGGTTCCGCGCGTGGAGGCGGAGCTGGTCGAGCGGGTTGCGGCCCTGGCCCGTGCGGGATATCGGGTCCATCCGCTGCGCGACTGGCTGCGTGTGGCGCTGGAAGCGCGGTGCGACCGTCTCTACGAATGGACGCTGTCGCAGCTTTCGGCTGATGAGCTGGAGGATCGGCTGGACCGTACGCCGGCACAGCGGCGGGTCCGGGATGTGCTGGATGCCTGCGTGGCCCTGGACATCGAGCTGGCGCCGTTGCTGGCGCCGGTGGTGTTTGGCTGGTATCGGCGGGAGCCGTCCGGGGAGTGAAGCCCGGGATGTGGTCGTTTCCGATACGGGGCGCCCGCGGGTGAGGGTCGCCAAGCCCGGGCTGCACGGTAGCCCGGATAAGGCCGGGGGCCGCATCCGGGGCTTGGCTTCGTCGTGCGCCCGTCCCGGATGCGCGCGCTTATCCGGGCTACGGGGCGTGTTCGTCCAGGCTGGCGGGCGGCGGGGCCCTCTCCCCCGGCCCCTCTCCCGGGGGGAGAGGGGGGAATCCATCCAGGCGGGGCATCCGGGAGCCGGGAGCCGGAGGCCGGGAGCCGGGAGCCGGAGGGCGGGACGATGCCGGAAGCCTTGGATGAGCCCGGATGGTCGGGTGCGCAGGTCTAGCGCTTCGAAGCCGATTTCTTCGTGGTCCGGCGGGTGCTCTTGCGAGCTGTGGTACCGGTCGATTTCCTGGCCGTCCTGCTCGCGCTCTTCCGGGGCGCCGTCTTCCGTGCGGTCTTCTTCGTCGCCTTCCTGGCGGTGCTCTTCCTGGTGGCTTTCTTCGCCGTCCTGCCCGCGGTCTTCCTGGTCGTCCTGCTGGCGCTCTTCTTCGTGGCCTTCCGGGCCGTATTCTTCGCCGTCTTCGTCGCGGACTTGCTGGCGCTCTTGCGGGCCGTGCCGCCCGTGGACTTCCGCGCAGTCTTCTTCGCGGCCGTGCGCTTGGTGGCCTTCCTGGCAGTGGTCTTCTTCGTGGCTTTCCGCGCGGTCTTCTTCGTGGCCTTCTTCGCAGCCTTGCTGGCCGTCTTCTTCGTGGCCTTCCGGGCCGACTTGCTGGCGGTCTTCTTCGTCGCATTCCTGGCCGTCTTGCTGGCGGTCTTCTTCGTCGCCTTCCTGGCCGTCTTGCCGGCGGTCTTCTTCGTCGCCTTCCTGGCCGACTTGCCCGCCGTCTTCTTCGTCGCCTTCCTGGCCGACTTTCCTGCGGTCTTCTTCGCGGCCTTCTTCGCGCTCTTGCGGGTGGCCTTCTTCGCGGTCTTACGCCCGCTGCCGGAGCGCTTGCCGCCGCCATCCTGCTTGTTGACGGTGGCCCAGGCGATGCGCTCGGCGGCCTCGTCGCTGCGGCCCTGCTCCTTCTCGCTTTCCTCGATGTGCTCGGCCTGGCGTTGCTGCTTGTCGGTATAGCTGGACTTGTCACCCCGTGGCATCGGGCGGACTCCTGCGTTGGCACCCATCGTGCGAGTTGCAGATAAGCGAGTGCGCGGTAACGGGGTCGTGAAATCCGCGATGACGGCTGCAGGGTAAAATACGCAAGGCGTGTACATCGCGGCGCTGCGGTCGAAGCGCTGCAGGTGACATCCGGCGGCAGATTGCGCCGCTGTCCGTCCACCGCGACCGCCAATCCCGAGACTCGACAGGCCCTCCGCGGACCCATCCGCTGGCATGGGTCTTGCCTTCATCGGGCGCGCGTCCTGCTTTCCGGGAGACAGCTTCCCCCGCCGGAGGCGCGCCCCAGGAGATACGAATGACCTTGCCGTTTCACGACCGGCGCAGTTACCAGCCGGATCCGGACTTCGAACAGCTGATCGCAGGCCTCACCCCGGAGCAGCTGGCCACCGTCGAGACCATGCGCGAGTTCCACTGGGAGCTCCGCTTCGTGCGTCGTCCGCTGTTCAAGGCGCCGATCCCGGTGCTGTTCAACCGTCGCGGCGACCGCTACGTGGTCCTCCACGCCGACGGCCAGATCGACGAGAACCCGACCCTGAAGCTGCGCGACTGAGCGCGGCGGCCAGCGGGCGCGGGCGACGAACGCCCGGCCCCGGGATCAGGCGGAAAAACAGAAGGCCCCGCCAAAGCGGGGCCTTCCATCATCCAGGGACGGCGAGGCTCAGGCCTCGGCGTCTTCCCTATAGGCATCCACCGGGATGCAGGCGCAGAACACGTTCTTGTCGCCGTACACGTTGTCCACGCGCGACACCGGCGGCCAGTACTTCTGCAGCTTCAGCGACGGCAGCGGGAACGCGGCCAGCTCGCGCGGATAGGCACGGGTCCACTCGCTGGCCGAGACCTGCTGGGCGGTGTGCGGGGCGTGCTTGAGCGGGTTGTCCTCGCGGTCCAGGCGGCCGTCCTCGATCGCGCGGATCTCCTCGCGGATCTGGATCATCGCGTCGATGAAGCGGTCCAGCTCGTGCTTGGACTCGCTCTCGGTCGGCTCGACCATCAGCGTGCCGGCCACCGGGAAGCTCAGGGTCGGGGCGTGGAAGCCGAAGTCGACCAGGCGCTTGGCAATGTCCTCGGCGCTGACCCCGGTGGCCTTCTCCAGCGGACGCACGTCGAGGATGCACTCGTGCGCCACCAGGCCGTTGCGGCCGGTGTACAGGGTCTTGTAATGCGGGGCCAGCTTTCTGGAGATGTAGTTGGCGTTGAGCAGCGCGGCCTGGGTGGCCTTGCGCAGGCCGGCGGCGCCCATCATCGCGATGTACATCCAGCTGATCGGCAGGATCGAGGCGCTGCCGAAGCTGGCCGCGCTGACCATGCCGACCTTGCCGTCGCTGCCGAGCGTGCGCGGCAGGAACGGGGCCAGGTGCGCCTTGACCGCGCACGGGCCCACGCCCGGGCCGCCGCCGCCGTGCGGGATGCAGAAGGTCTTGTGCAGGTTCAGGTGGGACACGTCCGAACCCCACTTGCCCGGCTTGGCCAGGCCGACCAGCGCGTTCATGTTGGCGCCGTCGGTGTACACCTGGCCGCCATGGGCGTGGACGATCTCGCAGATCTCGACCACGTCCTCCTCGAACACGCCGTGGGTGGACGGGTAGGTCATCATGATCGCGGCCAGGTTGGCCGAGTGCTTCTCGGCCTTGGCGCGCAGGTCGTCGATGTCGATGTTGCCGTTGGCGTCGCAGCGGGTGACCACGACCTTCATGCCGGCCATCTGCGCCGACGCCGGGTTGGTGCCGTGCGCCGACTCGGGGATCAGGCAGATGTCGCGGTGCGACTCGCCGCGGCTGGCGTGGTAGGCACGGATCGCCAGCAGGCCGGAGTACTCGCCCTGGGCGCCGGAGTTCGGCTGCAGGCTGACCGCGTCGTAGCCGGTGCACTCGGCCAGCATCGCCTCCAGCTCGGTGATCAGCTGGGTGTAGCCCTGGGCCTGCTCGGCCGGCACCAGCGGATGGATCTGGCTGAACTCCGGCCAGGTGACCGGGATCATCTCGGCGGTGGCGTTGAGCTTCATGGTGCACGAGCCCAGCGGGATCATCGTGCGGTCCATGGCCAGGTCCTTGTCCGCCAGCGAGCGCATGTAGCGCAGCAGCTCGTGCTCGCTGTGGTGGGCGTTGAACACCGGGTGCTGCAGGAACGGGGTGGTGCGCAGCAGGTCCTGCGGCAGCGCGTCCGGGGTGGCCGCGTCCAGCGCGTCCACGTCGAGGGCGGCGCCGAACAGGCCGGCCAGGGCGACGACGTCGGCGCGCGTGGTGGTCTCGTCGAGGCTGATGCCGACGGCCTCGCTGTCGATCCGGCGCAGGTTGATGCCGGCCTGCTTCGCCTTGGCGTGGATCGCCTCGGCGTCCACGTCCTTGAGGTGCAGGGTGTCGAAGAAGCGGTCGCCGATGTTGACGCCGGCCGCGCGCAGCGCCGCGGCCAGGATCGCGGCCAGGCGATGGGTGCGGCGGGCGATGCGCTTGAGGCCTTCGGGGCCGTGGTACACGGCGTACATCGAGGCCATCACCGCCAGCAGCACCTGCGCGGTGCAGATGTTGGAGGTGGCCTTCTCGCGGCGGATGTGCTGCTCTCGGGTCTGCAGGGCCAGGCGGTAGGCGGGGTTGCCCTCGGTGTCGACCGACACGCCGATCAGGCGGCCCGGCATCGAGCGCTTGAACGCATCGCGGCAGGCCATGAACGCCGCGTGCGGGCCGCCGAAGCCGAACGGCACGCCGAAGCGCTGCGAGTTGCCGACCACGATGTCGGCGCCCCAGTCGCCGGGGGCGGCGATCAGGGTCAGGGCCAGCAGGTCGGTCGCCACCGCGACCAGGCCGCCGCGCGCGTGCACGGCCTCGGCGAGGGCGCGATGGTCGCCGATGTGGCCGAAGGTATCCGGGTACTGCAGCAGCACGCCGAAGCATTCGGCTTCCATCGCCTCGGCCGGGGTGCCCACGCGCAGGGTGATGCCCAGCGGCTCGGCGCGGGTGCGCAGCACCTCGAGGGTCTGCGGGTGCACGGCGTCGTGCACGAAGAAGGTGTCGGACTTGGACTTGCCGGCGCGCTTGGCCAGGGTCATGGCCTCTGCCGCGGCGGTGGCCTCGTCCAGCAGCGAGGCGTTGGCGATCTCCATGCCGGTCAGGTCGGCGCACATCTGCTGGAAGTTCACCAGCGCTTCCATGCGACCCTGCGAGATCTCCGCCTGGTACGGCGTGTAGGCGGTGTACCAGGCCGGGTTCTCGAGGATGTTGCGCAGGATGACCTTCGGCGTGTGGGTGCCGTAGTAGCCCTGGCCGATGAAGCTGCGGAACACCTGGTTCTTCAGCGCGATGGCGCGGATCTTCGCCAGCGCCTCTTCCTCGGTCAGGCTGCCGTCCAGGGCGAGCGGGTCGGCGGACTTGATGCTGGCCGGGACGATGGCGTCGGTCAGCGCTTCCAGCGAATCGAAGCCGACGGTCTTGAGCATGGCAGCGATCTCGGAATCATCGGGGCCGATGTGGCGGCCGACGAAGGCGTCGTGCTGCTCGAGTTCGCGCAGGGAAGGGGTGTTCTGGGACATGGAGGCGGTCCGGACTGGGGCAGGATGGCGCCGCGCACGAGCGCGGCAGGGTGCCCCTCTGTCCTTTTGCCTGAGAGTTTGGAAGTCGCGCGGACGAGGTCGCGGCTTCGTGCCCCTTCGGCGCCGGCGCTGCCCAAGACGGGCGGCCGGTCTCTCCAGAGTGTTTGCAACAGCGGTGGTATCGGGCCTGAGCGATTACGGGCGTTTGCGCCTTCGGCAGCCGGCCGGGGCCGGCTTCTCCCACCAGGTACAGCGCCGCCGATTATACCGGCCCGGGCGGGCATCCGCGGTGCGGCAACGGGCCCGGGCGCGCGGGCTGTTAGAGCGGGGTTGGGCTGCGTGTGCCGGTCGCGCGGGTGGCGAGACCGCCCGGGGGACGCGCGAAGGTCGTGGGGCCCGGCCGCCGGTCCGGTGGCAAGCCGGCGTTGAGGACGATTGCCTTAACATGGCCGGCCCTTTCCGCCGTCCCCCACCATGACGTCGACTTCCCCCGAGGCCCCTGCCGACGCCGCGTCCCGCGGCGACGAGGGCGCGCGCGGCGGCGTCCCGGCTGCCGGCCCGAACCTGGCCGGCCCGGCGCCGGTGCGCCCGTCCACCCGTCGCCTGGCCCTGCTGCTGGGCGGCCTGGCCATGTTCGGCCCGTTCTCGATCGACACCATCTTCCCGGCCTTCCCGCAGATGGCCGCGCAGTTCGCCGCCGACAAGCTGGCGATGCAGCAGACCATCAGCGTCTATCTGGGCGCCTATGCGCTGATGAGCATCGTCCACGGCCCGCTGTCGGACGCGCTGGGCCGCCGCCGGGTGATCCTGGGCGGGCTGGTGGTGTTCATCGCCGCCTCGGTCGGCTGCGCGCTGTCGCGCGACCTGGCCACGCTGCTGATGTTCCGCGCGCTGCAGGGCCTGTCGGCCGGCGTCGGCCTGATCGTCGGCCGCGCAGTGATCCGCGACGTGCTCCAGGGCAGCGACGCGCAGCGGCTGATGAGCCAGGTCTCGATGATCTTCGGCATCGCCCCGGCGATCGCGCCGATCGTCGGCGGCTGGCTGCTCGGCGCCGGGCGCTGGCCGCTGATCTTCTGGTTCCTGGCCGCGTTCTCGCTGATGCTGCTGGTCACCACCTCGGCGTGGCTGCCGGAGACCCATCCGCCGCAGGCGCGCATGCCGCTGCGCCCGGAGCGGCTGCTGCGCGACTACGTGGCCATCGCCCTGAACATGCGCTTCCAGCGCCTGGCCGCGGCCGGCGCGTTCGGTTTCGCCGGGCTATTCCTGTACATCGCCTCGGCGCCGGCGTTCGTGATGGACCTGCTGGGCCTGGGCGAGCGCGAGTTCGCCTGGCTGTTCATCCCGACCATCGGCGGCATGACCATCGGCGCCTTCGTCTCCGGGCGCGTGGCTGGGCGCTGGTCGCCGTCGCACCAGGTCGGGATCGGCTATGCCTGCATCGGCCTGGCCGCGCTGGGCAACGTGCTCTACAACGCGCTGGCGCCGCAGCTGTCGGTGCCGTGGGCGGTGCTGCCGATGTCGCTGGCGGCGTTCGGCGTGGCCCTGGTGTTCCCGGTGATCACCCTGGCGATCCTGGACATGTACCCGCGCCAGCGCGGTTCGGCCTCCTCGCTGCAGGCCTTCACCCAGCTGGTGCTCAACTCCGCCATCGCCGGCCTGCTGTCGCCGCTGCTGAGCCACCATGGGCTGCACCTGGCCCTGGGCATGGCCCTGTTCGCCGTGCTGGGCTGGGCGTTCTGGCGCTGGGAAGCCAGCGTCTCGCGCCGCTTCCCGCCCCCTTCGTCCTCGCCCACGCTGGAAGCGGGCGAGCAGCTCTGATCCCGAGGAATCCCCGATGTCCATCCAGTCCAAGGCCCGTCGCGACGCGCGCAAGCGCAAGGCGGAGAAGGAACGCAACCGCGCCCGCGCCGGCGCGCCGCAGATCGAACCGCATGCCGAGCTGCGCGACCGCGACGGCAACCTGCTGGCCGGCATCGTCCGCCGCGCCGGCGTGTGGGTGCTGGGCATGGACGGCCGCATCGCCGGCAGCAGCGACAGCGCCGCGCAGGTACTGATGCTGATCCGCCGCGCGCAGCGCCTGCACGACGACCAGGGCGTGCCGGTGAAACTGGTGTACTCCGACGCGCTGCGCGACGAGGCCGAACTGGAAGCGGCGGCGAACGGGCTGTCGCTGGCCGACTACGAGCGGCAGCTGGAGGAGGAGATGGCCGCGGCGAAGCCGGCGCAGGCCGAGGAAGGCGGGGAAGGGGAGGCGACGGTGCACTGATCGCGTGGCGATCGGGCGGTTGCCGGGGCCCGGCCCTCTCCCCCGGCCCCTCCCCCGGTGGGGGAGGGGCGCAAAAAGAAAGGCCCGCGAGGTGACTCGCGGGCCTTGTTGCATCAGCCGGCTGGGCGGCGTCAGCCCTGCTTGGCAGGAGCCGGCGCGGCGGCGGAGGCCGGGGCCTCCCAGCCGCACTGGCGGCCCTGGTTCTGCTGCTCCAGCCATTCCTGCAGCGGCGCGAAGTATTCGAGCACCGCGCCGCCGTCGATCTGCTCGCTCCCGGTCAGCTCCTTGAGCGTGGCCTGCCACGGCTGGCTGGCGCCGCGCGCGAGCATCGCCTGGAACTTCTTCCCGGCCTCGGGGTTGCCGTAGAACGTGCACTGGTACAGCGGGCCGGTGTGGCCGGCGGCCTCGCACAGCGACTTGTAGAACTGGAACTGCAGCAGGTGCGCGAGGAAGTAGCGCGTGTACGGGGTGTTGCCCGGCACGTGGTACTTGGCGCCCGGATCGAAGAACTCCTCGCCGCGCGCGCCGGCCGGGGCCACGCCCTGGTACCTGGCCTTCAGCTGCCACCAGGCGGCGTTGTAGTTGTCCGGGGTGATGGAGCCGTCGAACACGCCCCAGCGCCAGCGGTCGATCATCAGGCCGAACGGCAGGAACGCGACCTTGGCCAGGGCCATGCGCATCTGCTCGTTGATCAGCGCCTCCCGGGTCTGCTGCTGCGCGTTGACCAGGCCGATCGACTCCAGGTACTTCGGCGTCATCGCCAGCACGATGGTGTCGCCGATGGCTTCGTGGAAACCGTCGTTGGCGCCGTTCTGGAACAGCGGCGGTTGCGGGTTGTAGGCCAGGTCGTAATAGAGGTGGCCCAGCTCGTGGTAGAGCGTCGTGAACTCTTCCTCGTTCGGCTTGATGCACATCTTGATGCGCACGTCGCCTTCCATGTCCATGTCCCAGGCGCTGGCGTGGCAGACCACGTCGCGGTCCAGAGGCTTGATGAACTGGCTGCGTTCCCAGAAGGTCGGCGGCAGCTTGGGCATGCCCAGCGAGACATAGAAGTCCTGCGCACGCTCGGTCATCTTCTTCGCCACCGCCAGGCGCGCCTCGCGCTCGGCCTCGAAGCTGGCGCGGGCGTCCGGACTGGCGCCGCGCTTCTGCTGCGCCGCGCGCAGTTCCTGCTGGTACTGCTTCTCCAGGGCGGCGGTGATGTCCAGGTCGCCGGCGCCCGGGTAGGGCTGCAGCATGTCCCAGAGGTTGCCCCAGTCCTGCTGCCACATGTTGCCCATCAGGTGGGCCGGCAGCAGGCCGCCGGCGACCTGGCCCTTCTCCACGCCGTAGGTCTGCTGCAGCTTGTCGCGGGTGTAGCAGTGCAGCTGCTCGTACAGCGGCTTGACCTGTTCCCACAGGCGATCGGTCTCGGCGGCGAACGCGTCCGGATCCATGTCGTAGGCGCTGCGCCACATCGCGCCGGCGTTGGCGTAGCCCTGTTCGCGGGCGCCTTCGTTGACCAGTTCGACGAAGCGGGCGTAGTCGTTGCGCATCGAGGTGGCGATGGAGTGCCAGCCCTGCCAGGCGTCGAGCTGGGCGTCGTAGTCGCGGCTGGAGCGCAGCACGTCCTCGAGTTCGCCGAGCTGGCGGCACTTCTTCGCGTCGCCTTCGCCGGTGCAATAGGTGCCGGCGCCGTACGCGCCCTCCATCTTCGTGGCGATGGTGGTCAGTTCGCCGAGCTTGGCCGGGTCCTTCGGCGCCGGCATCGGCGTCTGCAGCTTCAGCAGGGCCAAGGTGCGGCGGCTGGCCTCGGACATCGGCTGGCCTTCGAACCTGGCGGCCTGCTCGATCCAGGAATTGAGCTTGGTCAGGGCGCGCTCGTTGGCCTTGGCGGCCACGCGCTGGCTGTCCTCGTTGATGTAGGTCTGCGAGAGCCACTGCGCGGAGGTCTGCTCCGGCATGTCGGCCTTGAACTCGGCGTTGATGCGGGCGACGAACTCGTCGGCGGTTTCGGTGCGGGCCTTGCCGGTGGCGCCGGTTTCACCCGGCGAGGCTTCCTTCTTGCAGGCGGACAGGGACAGCACGCCCGCGGCGATGGCGAGCGGCAGCAGGAGATGGCGGTGTTTCACGTGGGACTCCGGGTGGATTGCAGTCCCGGGAGGCTAGTGGCTCGGGCCCGGCCCCGCAACCTGGCGCGGCGCCGGGGCGGCCACGAGGCCTTGCGGGTCCTGCACGCACCCGGCGGACAGGTCCTGCGCGGGATCGTAGAGGGCGGTGCGGACCTGCATCAGGCCGAGCACGGTCGAGAACAGCTTGTCGTGGTCCGCCGGCCGGGCGGCGCGCTCGCGCAGGCATGCCAGATCGAGCTTGCGGTCGGCGGCGAAGCCTGCCGAGAACCACATCACCATCGGTACCCGGGTCTGCTGCTCGGGTGCGATCGCCCGCGGCATCCCGTGCAGGTACAGACCCTTCTCGCCCAGCGATTCGCCGTGGTCGGACAGATAGATCATCGCCGTGTCGTAGTCTTCCATGCTGTCGAGCGTGTCGACCAGACGGGCGAGCACGTGGTCGGCGTAGAGCACCGCGTTGTCGTAGCTGTTGACGATCTGTTCGCGGCTGCATCCCCCGAGGTCTGCGCTTTCGCAGGTTGGCGTGTAGCGACGGAACGCGGGTGGGTAGCGTTCGAAGTAACTGGGGCCGTGGTTGCCGAGCGGGTGCAGCACCACCACGCGGTCGCCGCGGCGGGCGCGGACCCGCTCGGGCAGGCGGTCGAGCAGGATCTCGTCCAGGCAGCGGCCGCCGGCGCACAGCGAAGGATCGGTGGCGTCGTCGAGGCGATCGGTTTCCAGGCCCTCGCACACGCCCTTGCAGCCGGACTGGTTGTCGCGCCACAGCGTCGCCACGCCCGCATGCTCGAGCACGTGCAGCAACGACTGGTGGCCGCGGATGCGTGCCTCGTCGTAGCCACGGCGGCCCCACGGCGAGAACATGCACGGCAGCGAGATCTCGGTGGCGGTCCCGCAGGACTGCACGTCGGGGAAGTTGAGCACGCCGATCCGCTGCAGTTCGGGGGTGGTCTGGCGCGCGTAACCATTCAGGCCCCAGTTCTCCGCACGCACGGTTTCGCCGACCACGATCACCAGCAGGCGCGGGCGCGCGCCTGCCGCGTGCGGTATGGCGCGCGCATCCAGGCCGATCGGGGACTTCGCCTCGTGCCGGACCGGACCGTCGCCCTGCAGGGCGCGCGGCAGTCCGACCAGAATGTTGGCCGGGGTGGCCAGGTAGCGCACCTCGCGGTGGCCGCGCAGCAGCGAGGACACGTCTTGCGGCGCGAGCAGGGCGCCGGCGGCGACTGCGGCCAGCGCCACCAGCAGGAAGCCGGCGCGACGCAGCAGCGCGCACGGCAGGCGGTACGCCCTCAACCGCACCCGCCACAGCAACCACAGCGCTGGTATCGCCAGCGCAGTCGGCCACAGCAGCGAGGCGGTGAGCAGTTCGCCGGACTCCTTGACGTCGGTAGCGAGCACGTTGCGCAGCATGTCCACGTCAAGGTAGATGTGGTAGCGGCCCATGTAATGCGCCGCCGCCAGCGCCATCGGCACGAGCACGGAGACCACGACGCGCGCGTTCCAGCGCCACGCCAGCAGTCCCAGCAGCAGCCCGTGGACTCCCGCCAGCAGCAGCAACAGCGCGACCGCGAAGCGCACGCTGCCCGGGTGCACGGCCAGCGCCTCGCGCCAGAACAGGCCGTTGCAGGCCACGACGAAGAAGAGGGTGGTCCAGGCCAGCAGCGCCTCGGTCGACATCGGCGGGCGCCAGTGCCGCCACGCGGTCCGGGCCGGCAGGACCGGGCGACGCAGGATCCAGGTGCTCACGCGTGCGGTACCCCTGCCTGGGCGCGCGCGGCGCAGGCGTGGAAGACGGCGAATAGGCCCAGCGAAACCAGCCAGCACACGGCCAGCGTGGCCACGTCATGCGAGGCGAAATGCGCGCCGCGCAGCTGCTGGGCCAGGCCGAACGCCAGGCCGGCCCCCAGCCCCACGGCCAGCCCGTGCCAGCGCCAGCGCGGCCGGCCCAGCAGGGCGGCGAAGTAGAGCGCGACCCAGGCGTACCCGGCGCTGGCGTGGCCCGCCGGGTAGCAACCACCATGCGCCGCGCCCGCGGTCGCGCCGTAGCGCGCGAGGTCCCAGGGGCAGTCGAGCGGGGATACCTGCTTGAGCAGGGACACCGTGCCGCTGCCAAGGGCGACGGCGATCAGCAGGTACAGAAGCGGCTGGCGCAGCGACGTCCGCCCGGGGCGGCGGCGTGCATGCAGGTACAGGCCGATCACGCCGAGCCAGGCCAGCGCGCTGGCTACCTTGCCGCCGCGGTGGATCACCTCGCTGGTCAGCCAGTGCCCGCGCAACGCCCAGTGACCGCCTTCGAGGTGGAACAGCAGGTCGGCCAGCCAGCGGTCGCCACCTTGCATCAGCAGGGCGCTGGCAAGCGCCGCGGCAAGCAGCGGCCAGGCCAGGTGGCCGAGCAGGAAGCCGCGGGGCAGCGGCGGAACACGGGGGCGATCGAGTGCGGGTGTGACGGACCAGGGACTCATGGGGGCGCTGCTGGAAAGGCGCGCCCATGCTGATGGCCGGGCTGTCGGAGAGTGGTCGGAACCAGGTTGCCCCGCGGTTAACCGCGGGGCCACGTTCATGCGGCCGACGGGAACGGTCGATGCCGCTGCCACTTCTGCGACCGGATTCCGGCATCCGCGGGTTTATCATGAGGCCTTCGCGACGCAGGATACCTGGCATGCGCCTGCTGGTGATCGAGGACAACCGGCAACTGGTGGCCAACCTGTTCGAATACTTCGAAGCGCGCGGCCATGTGCTCGACGTGGCTCCGGACGGCGCAACCGGCCTGCATCTGGCGACCAGCCAGGCCTACGACGCGCTGGTCGTGGACTGGATGCTGCCGCGCATGGACGGGGCGGAAGTGCTGCGCCGGCTGCGCCAGCAGCACCATTGCGAGACTCCCGCGATCATGCTGACCGCGCGCGACGAACTGCCGGACAAGATCGCCGGCTTCCGCGCCGGCGCCGACGACTACCTGACCAAGCCGTTCGACCTGCCGGAGCTGGAGATCCGCCTGGAGGCGCTGCTGCTGCGCGCGCATGGCCGCGCGCAGCGGAAGGTGCTGCAGGTGGAGGACCTGGTGCTGGACCTGTCCACGCTGGAGGCGCGCCGCGGCGGCCGCCTGCTGCACCTGTATCCGGCCTGCCGCAAGCTGCTGGAGACGCTGATGCGCGCGAGCCCGGCGGCGGTCAGCCGCGGCGAACTGGAGTATTCGCTGTGGGGCGACGAGCCACCCGAGGGCGACCTGCTGCGATCGCACGTGTACGAGCTGCGTCGCGTCGTCGACGGCCCGTTCGAACGCAAGCTGATCCAGACCCTGCCGCGGGTCGGCTATCGCCTCGCGGCCGTGGCCGGGGAGCAGATGGATGGTTGAAGCCGCGCGCCGGGCAAAGTCGCTGCGCCGGCGCATGGTGGCGTGGCTGCTGGCGTTCTCGGCGCTGATCTCGGTGCTGGTGTTCGCGGTGGGCACCCACGTCCACGAGCACGCCGAGCACGCGGCCTGGCGGGCGCTGCTTCGCTCGGAGCTGGCCGCGATCGAGGACCACAGCGCACGCGATCCTTCCTACCGCTGGCAGGATTCGGACACCCTGCGCCTGTTCCGCCTCGACGGCAGCCAGCCGGTGCCGGAGGGCCTGCACGGGCTGCACGATGGATTGCACGACAACGTCCGCCTCGACGGGCGGCTGAGCGTGGTGATGATCCGTCCAAGCCAGCGCTTCGGCCGGCTGGCACTGGCGCTCGACATCGAGGACTTCCACGAACTGGAATCCTTCGCCGAGCGTTCCGCGGTGCTGGCCGGAGCGGTTCTGATCGTGGTCGCCGGCCTGGCCGCCTGGCTGGGTGTGGGGCGCCTGGTCCGGCCCCTGGCCCTGTTCGCCGACGACATCGGCCGCCTGCGCGCCGGCGCGCAGGCGCAGCGGGTCGAAGTGCCGGCGGGTGGCAGTTCCGAGCTCTACGTGATCGCCGATGCGCTCAACGCCTACCTGAAGCGCAACGACCAGTTCGTGCAGCGCGAGCGCGTCTTCATCACCACCGCCAGCCACGAGCTGCGCACGCCGGTGGCGGTGATCGTCGGCGCCGCTGGCCTCGCCCTGGACAACCCGGAGCTGCCACCAATGGCGCGGCAGCAGTTGCAACGGGTCCTGCACACCGCCCAGGGCGTGGAGCAGCTGATCCAGCTGCTGCTGGTGCTGGCGCGGGACCCGGCGCGCCTGCCCGCGCTGTCCGAACGGATCGAGCTGGACCAGGTGCTGCGGCAGGTCGTGGACGACCATGCCCACCTGCTGGGCGACAAGCAGTTGGCCATCGAGTTCGGCGCGTTGTCGCCGTGCGTGATCCTCGCCCCGCCGGGGGTGGTGGAGGCGGCGATCGGCAACCTCCTGCGCAATGCGGTCGAGAACAGCGACCGCGGAGTGGTACGGGTGTCGCTGACGGCCGACGCGGTGGCGACGATCGAGGACCCGGGCCATGGCATGGCGCCTGAGGAAATCAGCACGATCCACGCCCGCTTGGCCCGGGTGGGAGGCGAGGGCCAGGCGCCCGGGATCGGGCTGGAGTTGATCGCGCGGCTGTGCGAGCACCTGGGCTGGAAGTTGGCGTTCGCGCCACGGCAGCCGCAAGGCACGGTGGCGACCCTCGACCTGGGCCGCTCGCGGCCACGCGAAGGCGCCTGAACCGGCGATTCGTTCCGTAGAGCGGGGCTTGCCCCGCTGCTTTTTCGCGCGGGGCTGGGACATGCGGCGTGGGAGTCGGGCAAGCCCGACTCTACGGTAGAGCGGGGCTTGCCCCGCTGCTTTTTCTCAGGCCGGCAGCAACCCGCGCTCGGCCAGCCACTGGCGGGCGTCGTCGGCGTCCTGCTCGAACCACGCCTTCGTCGAGCCGAGGCGGTACGTGTACCCCCACGCATCCATGTCGGCCATCAGGCGCTCGCTGCCGACGCCGGGCAGCTGGCCGGCGAGGACGATCTGCAGGTAGCAGGTGGCGTCCTCCTCGGGCACCGAGTCGGTGGCGTCGGTGTGGACCTGGGCGCGGCGTTCGGGCGGGAGCACGATCAGGTGGCAGGCCTCGTGCAGCATCGAATGCACCGGCGTGTCGCCGCGCACGTAGACGGTGCTGCCGATGATGCCGGCCTCCGGTTCGCCCCAGTAGCTGCCGGGAATCGGCGCGCCTGCGGGGACCTGCTCCAGCACCAGGTCATGGCGGGCCAGCAGGGCGGCGGCGTCGGCCACGGAGATGTCGTCCAGGCGGAGGACGGTGGAAGGATCGGGAGCGGTCATCGCTGCGTCAGGCACGGGTGCAGGGCGAACGTGGGAAGTCGCGGGCCACGCAGCACCACGCGATGCACGGCAGGCGCCTGCGCGTTCCTGCCGGCCAGGGAACGGGCGGGCACGCTGGCGCGTCCCCGCCGGGCCGGGTCAGTTGGCCGGGCCTTCCGGCAGGGCCACCGAGATGTCGAGCACGTCGTGTTCGCCGTCCTTGATCAGGTCGACCTTGACCGCGTCGACGTCGACGTTGACGTACTTCTTGATCACCTCCAGCAGTTCCCGCCGCAGCAGCGGCAGGTAGTCCGGGGCGCCGCGGCTGCTGCGCTCCTGGGCGATGATGATCTGCAGGCGGTTCTTGGCCGTCTCGGCGGTGTTCTTCTTGGACTTCAGGAAGTCGAACAGGCCCATGCTCAACCTCCGAACAACTTGCTGAAGAAGCCCTTCTTCTCCAGGGTGGTGAAGCGCATCGGACGATCCTCCCCGAGCAGGCGGCCGACCGCGTCGTCATAGGCCTGGCCGGCCTCGGATTCGGCTTCCAGGATCACCGGCTCGCCCTTGTTGGAGGCGTTGAGCACGTCGGTCGACTCGGGGATCACGCCCAGCGCCTTCAGGCCCAGCACCTCCTCGACGTCGGCGATGCTCAGCATCTCGCCGGTGGCCACGCGCGCCGGGCTGTAGCGGGTCAGCAGCAGGTGCGCCGGCAGCGGTTCGCCGTTCTCGGCGTGGCGGGTCTTGGAGTCGAGCAGGCCGATGATGCGGTCGGAGTCGCGCACCGAGGACACTTCCGGGTTGACCACGACCACCGCCTTGTCGGCGAAGTACATGGCCAGGAACGCGCCCTTCTCGATGCCGGCCGGCGAGTCGCAGACGATGTATTCGAAGCCGTCGGCGGCCAGGTCCTTGAGCACCTTCTCGACGCCTTCCCTGGTGAGGGCGTCCTTGTCGCGGGTCTGCGAGGCGGCCAGCACGTAGAGGTTGTCGAAGCGCTTGTCCTTGATCAGGGCCTGCTTCAGCGTGGCCTCGCCGTGGACGACGTTGACGAAGTCGTAAACCACGCGGCGCTCGCAGCCCATGATCAGGTCGAGGTTGCGCAGGCCGACGTCGAAGTCGATCACCGCGGTCTTGTGGCCGCGCTTGGCCAGGCCGATGGCGATGCTCGCGCTGGAGGTGGTCTTGCCGACGCCGCCTTTGCCGGAAGTGACTACGATGATTTCAGCCAATGGATGTCTCCTGCGTGCTGCGTGCGGGGTATGCGCGCCAGGCGTCGTCGCCGGCGCGCCGGGGGATGGTCAGTCGAGCGCGGCCAGCTTGAGCTGGCCGTTGTCCAGCCACACCTGCACGGCCTTGCCGCGCAGGGTTTCGGGGATATCGTCCAGCACCTTGTAGTGGCCGGCAATGGCCACCAGCTCGGCGTGGAATTCGCGGCAGAAGATCCGCGCCTCGGTGTTGCCCTGGGCGCCGGCGAGGGCGCGGCCGCGCAGGCTGCCGTAGACGTGGATCGAACCGTCGGAAATCACTTCGGCGCCGGCGCCGACCGTGGACAGCACGGTCAGGTCGCAGCCTTCGGCGTACAGCTGCTGGCCCGAACGCACCGCGGTCTTCTGCATGCGGCCCGGGGCGCGCGGCTTCTCCGGCGCCGGGGCGGGGCGGGCGGCCGCGCGCGCGGCGGGGGCCGGTTCGCGCGCGGGCGGCGGGGGCGGCGCGGCCGCGGCCGGTTCGCTGCGCTCGTACTGGGCGCGGAACTTGGCCAGCACCGGCAGGCCAAGGGCCTCGGCGAGGGCGTCGTTGTCGCGGGTGCCGTAGGCCAGCGCCACCGGCAGCACGCCGGCGCCGCGCAGCCCGTCGATCAGGGCACGGGCGGTATCCACTTCCGGGGTCTTCGCCAGGCCGCCGAAATCGACGATCACCGCGGCGCGGCCGAACAGCTTGGGCGCGCGCTCGACCCGCTCGCGCATCTCGCGCACGAGCTGGTCCACGTCGAGGTTGCGGATGCGCAGGTTGGCGATGCCGACCTGGCCGATCTTCAGTTCGCCCGCCTGTTCGTAGTCGTTCGCTGCCAGTGCCACGTCAGGTACCCGTCGCACGGCTGGCGCGCGGCTGGCGCTGGTGGCGGGGGCGGCCGACCCAGGGCAGGTCGGGGAGGTTGTCGCCGTAGGTCTCGCGGACCCACGGGTAGCTGCACAGTTCCTTGATCATCATGCTCGCGCGGACATCGACGTCGGGCATCAGGTTCTGCCCGGCCTCGTGGAAGCCGAAGCTGCCGTGGAACAGCAGCGCCGGGTCGGCGCCGTGGTCGAGGAAGACCTCGCAGCACAGCAGCGGGTAGCGCAGCTCGGCGTAGCTCTGCACGTCGGCATAGAACGCGCGGCCGACGCCGCCGCCGCGGCGGCGGCTGGCGACCACGATGCGGTCGATGTAGAAGAAGTGGGGGTAGCGCTCCCTGAACCAGGCGAAGTTGCTGCTGTCGTGGTCGCTGTCGCTGCCGAAGCCGACCAGGAAGCCCGCCAGGTTGCCGTCGCGTTCGGCCACGCGGAAGTACTCGGCCTCGTCGTAGAACCGGCGCAGCCTGGCCTGGTCCAGCGGGAGGATCGCCGAACCGGCGTTGTTGTTGAGCGCCAGGATCGAATCCAGCTCGTGTTCGCGCACGTCGCGGATGACGATGGACATGGGGTAAAGCCGACTCCAGTGGGGCGATGCGGGCCAGCGGCGCGGCCGTCCCGGATTATCGCACGAGGTTCCGGCCACGGGCAGGCCCGCGGCGGCCGGATTGCTTGACAAGGCCGGGGTTGTGGGCCACGTTCGCCGCATCCACAGGGGATGCGAGGCTCCCGGCCACGAGCGGGCCATGGCTTCCTGCACATGTGCGCCATGGCGCCAATGCACGAGCGTTCCGCAATGCTGGGAAGACTGAGCCACACCAATCTGCTGCGCTACGCCGGCCTGTACACCTGGGCCCTGGTGGGACTGCCGATCATCCTTAACATCTGGTTCCTGCCCCCGTCGCGCGGGGTGGACGGCAACGGCGTGCACGTGCCGATGACCGCGCTGACCTATTTCGGCTTCGGCGCCTGCTACTGGCTGGCGACCAGCTCGCTGGGCAGCGGCGGCCGCCGCGAGGTGGCCTGGCACGCGCTGCTGCTGCTGGCGATGAACGCCGCGGCCATCGGCGTGGGCTTCTATACCCAGACCGGCCTGGGCGCGGTGCTGCTGATGATCATGGCCGGGGTGCTGCCCTGGCTGGCCGGGATCCGGGTGGCGGTGCTGTGGCTGGTCGCCGCGCACGTGGCCCTGGTGCCATCGTTCATGGCCCGGGACGACTTCAATTTCTGGGAATCCCTGCTGCAGTCGCTGTTCTACGTGGGCTTCTCGGCCTTCGTGATGACCACGGCGTATGTGGCCCGCCAGCAGGCCCAGGCCCGCGACGAGCAGCGCCGGCTCAACGCCGAACTGCGCGCGACCCGCGCCCTGCTGGCCGAGAGCGCCCGGGTCAACGAGCGCACCCGCATCTCCCGCGAGCTGCACGACCTGCTCGGCCACCATCTGACCGCGCTGAGCCTGAACCTGGAAGTGGCCAGCCACATGACCGAGGGCCGGGCACAGGAGCACGTGCGCCAGGCCCATACCCTGGCCAAGCTGCTGCTGACCGACGTGCGCGAGGCGGTCAGCCAGCTGCGCGACGCCAGCGGCGGCATCGACCTGGCCGCGGCCCTGCAGCCGCTGGCCGACCACGTGCCCTCGCTGGACATCACCCTCGACGTGCAGTCGCCGCTGGCCGTGGACGACCCCGAGCGGGCCCACGTGATGCTGCGCTGCACCCAGGAAATCATCACCAACGCCGTGCGCCACGCCGGTGCCCGCCACCTCAGGATCCGGGTCTGGCGCGAGCCGGGCGCGCTGATGCTGGACGCCCAGGACGACGGCCAGGGTGCCGACGGCCTGGTCCCGGGCAACGGCCTGCGCGGGATGCGCGAACGCATCCGGCAGTGCGGCGGTACCCTCGAAATCCAGACCCGGCGCGGGGAAGGTTTCCGCCTGCGCCTGTCCATTCCCGTTACGACGCCGGTGCTGCCGGCCATCGAAGGAGCCTTGCCATGATCCGTGTCTGCCTGGTCGACGACCAGACCCTGGTCCGCCAGGGCATCCGTTCCCTGCTGGCCCTGGACGGGGGCATCGAAGTGGTCGCCGAGGCCGGCGACGGCCGCCAGGCGGTCGAGCTGATCCCGCAGGTGAAGCCGGACGTGGTGCTCATGGACATGCGCATGCCCGCGATGTCCGGCCTGGAGGCGCTGCAGGTGCTGTCGCGCCAGGACCAGCTGCCGCCGACCATCATCCTCACCACCTTCGACGACGACCAGCTGGTGCTGGCCGGGCTCAAGGCCGGGGCCAAGGGCTACCTGCTCAAGGACGTATCGCTGGAGCAGCTGGTCGGGGCCATCCGCACCGTGGCCGAGGGCGGCTCGCTGGTGCAGCCGGCGGTGACCCAGCGCCTGCTGTCGGGCCTGGAGCACATGCGCAACGATTTCGTCAGCCTGGACCGCCCGGACCCGCTGACCGACCGCGAGACCGAGATCCTGCGCCTGATGGCGTCCGGCTTCTCCAACAAGGAAATCGCCAATTCGCTGGGCGTGGCCGAAGGCACGATCAAGAACCACGTATCCAACATTCTCAGCAAACTCGGCGTGCGCGACCGCACCCGCGCGGTGCTGAAGGCCTTCGAGCTGCAGCTGGTCTGAGTCGTCGCGAAACTGAACCGCTGCCTCACGTCGCACGCGGAAACCCGCGTGGCTCAGGCGTTTTCGCGCCGCACGGCGGCCATGCGCTACCGTCTGGCGGCCACGCCCGCAAGCACCGGAACCGCCGTCGCGCGGTGGTGTCCACGGAGGACACCCGGCCGTTCCGGTTGTAAGAATTCCGTTCACCCCACGCCTCGGCGGCCTGCTTGGCTGCGCGCAGGCGGCGAAGCCTGCTAGGATTCGCGGCTCGCCTTGTCAATTTGCCGTGGATCGGCCCCGGAGACCCCCTGCATGACCCGCCTTATCGAGTTCCTGATCGCCCTGGGCATCGTGGCTGTTCTGGCCCTGGTGGTTGGCGTCGTTCTTCCCGACCATCGCCATATCTCCGAGAGCGTCGAGACCAACCGCAAGATGACCATCGTGTACGACACGGTGAACAACCTGCGCCGCTTCAAGGACTGGAACCCGCTGGTCCTGCGTGACCCGAAGGTCCAGCTCAACGTCTCCGGCGCCAGCGAAGGCGTGGGTGCGCGCCTCGACTACGCCTCGACCCAGGGCCAGATCGGCAAGGGCAGCTGGGAGATCGTCGAGAGCATCCCGAACGAGAAGGTCGTGATCAAGGTCGAGGACGAGCGCCGCGGCCACGACAAGACCGTGCAGTTCCTGCTGGAGCCGACCGGCAAGAACAACCGCAACGTCAAGATCACCCAGACCTACGACGTCGACTACGGCTGGGACCTGATCGGCCGCTACGCCGGCCTGTACGTCAGCCGCCACGTCGGCGACGACATCAAGCTGGGCCTGGGCCGCATGTCCACCATGCTGGCCGGCGTGCCGAACTTCGACTACCGCGCCGAGGGCGTGCCGCTGGTCGACCTGAAGCTGGTCGAGCTGCCGGCCGAGGACCTGCTGGTCGTCAACGCCGGCAACATCGACCGCAACAACGACGCCATCAAGCAGTCGATCAAGAACAACCTGGAGTGGATCAAGCGCACCATGGAGGCCAACAACCTCGAGGCCGCGGGTCCGGTGCGCATCATCACCACCGACTTCGGCGCCGAGAAGTACGCCTTCGACGTGGCCCTGCCGGTCCGTCGCAAGGGTTCGGCTCCGGCCGCGGCTGCGCCGGCCGAAGGCGAGGAAGGCAAGGAAGAGGCCGCGAAGGGTCCGGCCGCGCTGGTCGCCGCCGATGGCGAGCCGCTGACCGTCAAGATCCCGGAAGGCGCCCCGGTCGAATACGTCCGCACCCAGCCGCGCCGCGCCGCCTTCGGTTCCTACACCGGCTACATGGCCGAGCTGGACGCGGTCCGCAACTCGGTCCGCGCCTGGGCCCTGACCCACGGCTACGAGGTCACCGACCGTCCGTTCGAGATCTGGAAGGGTGGCGTGGACAAGTCGTTCACCGCCGAAGGTACCTACGACGTCTACTGGGCGATCAAGTAAGACCCGCGATCCGGCGCACGTCGCCGGACCGCAACCGGGATCCCCGGATCCCCGCGAAAGCGCCGCGCAAGCGGCGCTTTTTCGTTTAGGCTCGCTGCGGTCGCAAGTCGGGAGCATCCGGTCGTGGCGGAGCAGAGGGAACAGGCGGGAACGGGCAGCGCGGGCGCGTGGCTGGCGGCCGCCGGGGCGGTGCTGGCGGCGCTGGCGATCGGCCTGTCGGCGTATGCCGCGCACGGCGTGGCCGACGCGCACGCGCAAGGCAACCTGCAGACCGCCAGCCTCTACGCCTTCGGCCATGGTGCGGTGCTGGCCGTGCTCGGCGGCGGCGCGCGCGGGCTGCGCCTGGCCGCGCTGGCCGGATTGCTGGCCGGCACCTTGCTGTTCGCCGGCAGCGTGGCCGGTGGCGCGCTGCTGGGCTGGCCGACGCGGCTGGCGCCGTCCGGCGGCACCCTGCTGATGGCCAGCTGGCTGCTGCTGGCCGTGGCCGCGCTGCGGAGGCGCTGAAGATGCCGCGCCATGCCCGTGGATTCGACGTCGAGGCCGCGCACGCGCACCTGCTGCGGCGCGACCGCAAGCTCGGCGCGTGGATGAAGAAGCTGGGCCCGCTGCCGGCCGAGCCGCGCTGGCGCAAGCCGTTCGATCCGGTAGATGCGCTGGCGCGGGCGATCCTGTTCCAGCAGCTGTCGGGCAAGGCCGCCTCCACCATCGTCGGCCGGGTCGAGGCGGCGATCGGCAGCACGCGCCTGCACCACGACACCCTGGGACGGGTCGACGACGCGACCCTGCGCGCCTGCGGCGTGTCCGGCAACAAGACCCTGGCCCTGCGCGACCTGGCCGCGCGCGAAGCCCGCGGCGAGATCCCGGACCTGCGGCGCATGTCGACCATGCACGAGGACGAGATCGTCGCCGCGCTGGTGCCGATCCGCGGCATCGGCCGCTGGACGGTGGAGATGATGCTGATGTTCCGCCTCGGCCGTCCCGACGTGCTGCCGGTGGACGACCTGGGCATCCGCAAGGGCGCGCAGCTGGTCGACCGGCTCGAGGCCATGCCCACGCCGAAGGAACTGGTGGTCCGCGGCGGGAAGTGGGGGCCTTACCGCACCTACGCCAGCCTGTACCTGTGGCGCATCGCCGACTTCGCCACGGCGGCGAAGGCGCCGACCAACCGCTCGCAGGACTGAGCGCGGCTCAGCCGCGCAGCGACATCCGCAGCAGGGTGTCGTCGTGGCGCACGTGGTGGTGGTAGATCGCCGCCAGCGCGTGCAGGCCGACCAGCCAGTAGCCGGCGGTGGCGATGCCTTCGTGCCAGGCCTCCAGGGTTTCGGCCAGGCCCGGCTGGGCGCCGATCAGCAGCGGCAGCTGCAGCCCACCGATCGCCGGCGCGGTGCCTTCGGCGTTGAGCAGCAGGTAGCCGAGCACCGGCATCGCCAGCATCAGCCCGTACAGCGCCAGCGCCACGGCCCTGGCCAGCAGCAGCTGCCACAGCGGCGGCTCGGGCAGGATCGGCGGGGTCCTGCCGGCGATGCGCAGGGCCAGGCGCAGCCAGGTCAGGGCGAACACGCTGATGCCGAGGAAGTAGTGCGCGGTCTTCATCGCCGCGCGCTCGGCGCTGCCGCGCGGGAAGAGGCCACGCAGTTCCATCGTCGCGTAGACGGCGACCAGCAACAGCAGGGTCAGCCAGTGCAGGGCGATGACGCCGCGGGGATAGCGGCCGTGGGCGAGGGTGGACATGGCGGCACTCCGGCGGGGGCGGATGCAGGGAGTGTCCGCCTGTGCCGCGCGCTTGCCATTGATCCCGGTCAAGGCCGGGTCGCCGGCCGCCGTCAGCGGCTGAAGCGCCAGTGCCAGGGTTCGTAGACGATGCCGTGCGGGTTGTCGCGCGGGTAGCTCATCGCGAAGCCGTGCGCGGCGGCGTGTTCGCGCAGCCAGGCGAAGGCGGGCGTGGCCTCGAACGATTCCTCCGCCGGCGGCTCGCCCGGCGTGCCGATGTCCAGCGCGTCGCCGCCGTGGTGTTCGCTGTAGCCGGGCGCGGCGTTGACCTGCAGGATCTGCGCCACGGCCTGCCCGCGCGCCAGCTTCCGCGCGAAGATGCCCAGCTGGTAGTCGTGGCTGCGGTAGCCGGAGATCGCCTCGAGCGTCACGCCATCGGCTGCCGCCGCTGTGCGCAGCGCCTGCCAGGCGCGCGCGGCCGCCGGCCGCAGCCACAGCGGTCGACGGTAGCGGTCGAAGCCGGCCAGCAGCAGCCATTCCGGCTCGGCGACCAGGTCCAGCCCGGTGCGCGTGGCGTAGCCGTCGTCCAGGCCCAGCGCCTCCAGCCGCTCGCGCAGGCCGTGCAACGGCAGCTCGCCCGGCGGCGGGGGCGGCCCCCGGCGCGGGCCTTCCTGGGTCTCCAGCAGGTCCAGCGCCTCGTCGATACCCGGTTCGTCCGCCAGCCGCGGCACCAGCGGCATCAGTCCGGCGTCGAGCGCGGCCGCCAGGTAGCGGCCATCGCGCTTGCGCCGCAGCACGGTGCGGGCGCGCGCGAGCAGGCGGGCATCGCCGTTGTTGCGCGCGCGCAGCAACGGTGCCGGCCACAGTTCGATGGCCGCGGTGTTGAGCAGGCGGGCGTGCAGCGGAGCGAGGTTGGTGCGCATCAGGCCAGCTTAGCCACGCCCACCGTTGGCGGCCAGCTCGCGCAGGCGGGCGAGCACGGCATGCGGATCGCGTGGTTCCAGCAGCAGGTCGCGCCTGCCATTGCCCGGCAGCCACAGCTTGCGCCGGCCCTCGGCGATGGCGACGAAGGTGCGGCGGCGGTTGCGCAGCAGGAACCAGCCGCTGTGGAAGCCGGGGATCGAGAAGCCGTTGGTCTTCAGCGTCGGCTTGAGTTCGGTGTGTTCGTCCAGGTCGACCACCCGCGCCTGGTCCAGCTTCAGTTCCTGCAGCGGCACCTGGCAGCGGTAGAAGCTGGAGCGCACGTCGATGCCGGCCGCCGACAGCTGCAGCGACTGCCGCCGCATCATCCGCGCCAGCAGCCACCACAGGCCGCCGCAGAGCACGGCCAGGCCGCCGAGGGTGAGGACGATGGTCAGTGGCAGGCTGCCGGCGACCAGCTTCAGCTCGCCTTTGCCTTGCACCGCGAAGGCAAGCGCGATGGCGGTGATCGCCAGCGGCAGGACGAAACCCAGGAGGAACAGCCAGGTGCCGGCGCGCGCGCCGGCCGGGGCCAGTTGCAGGCGGGGATCGGTGGTCGGGGTCATGGCAGGTTCGCGGGTTGGAGCAGGGGGGCGATGACGTGCAGGACGATGTCAGCGCTGAAGTGGGCGAGCATCGCCATCTCCAGGCCGCGCTTCCAGTACAGCCAGCCGAAGGCGACGCCGGCGATGCCATTGAGCAGCAGGGTGCGCGCAATCACGATCGGCTCCAGGCCCCACACCTTCGCCGCGGCCGGCAGGTGGCCGGCGCCGAACAGTGCGGCGGCGAGCACGATCGCGACCCAGTACACCCAGGCCGGCGGCTGGCGCTTCGATACCCGCGCCACGATCCACACCAGCAGGGTCATCAGGAACAGGCGCAGCATCAGTTCCTCGGCGATGCCGCCGTAGAACGAGGCGAGGAAGCCGTTGAGCGCCGAAGCGCCGGCGCCGGCCTGCGCCGGTGGATGCAGCATCGGCGGCATGGCGCGGTCGACCAGCGGCGCCAGCACCAGGATGACGATGCCGGCGGCGATGCCGGCCAGCACCGCCAGCAGCGGCCGCAGTCGCGTCCAGTCCGGGCGCTGGCGCGCGACCAGCCAGGCGTGCATCAGCGGACTGCCGAGCCCGACGCGGTGGCCCATGCGCAGGCCCAGCCAGGCCATCACCGCGCAGAACAGCGCCGCCTGCGCGCCCTGCGCGGCGGCGACGATCCATAGCGGCAGCGGGATCTTCGCGAACGCCTCGGGCATCAGCTGCGCGGCGTAGGGGATCACCGCCGCGCCGGCCAAGCCGGCGAGCACGGCCCAGACGCCGGCGATCTTCAGGTCATCCAGCGCGCTGGCGGGCGCGGCCGCTCCGTTCCCCATCGTCGTGGCCATGGGCGCTCCTCAGCGCATGGCCAGCCAGAGGCCGGCGGCCAACGCCAGCAGCGACAACAGGCCCAGTGCGGGAACGACGAGGCGGGCGTGGCGCCCGCTGCGCCGCTCGATCATGCGGATCACGTGGAGCATGGCGCTTCCTCCGTCAGTCCCGGCGCTTGAAGATCGCGATCAGGGCCATCATCGGGCCGGGCGCCACGATGGTGACCAGTTCCCAGCCCAGCTGGCCCTGGCGGGCCAGGACTTCCTGCACCGCTTCCTGCTTGAAGGTACCCAGCATGGTCGGTTTGATCTCGACGACGTTGTACTGCCAGCGCGTGCTCATGCCCCGTTCTCCTTCTTCTCGCCCGGCTTGGGCAGCCGGCCAGCCTTGCGCAGCGCGTCGCGCAGCACGTATTCGATCTGCGCGTTGAGGCTGCGCAGCTCGTCGTCGGCCCAGCGCTGCGCCGCCGCCAGCACTTCGGCGTTGATCCGCAGCGGGTAGGCCTTCTTCCCGTTCATTGGCGCGTATCCCGGTCGCCGCGGCGCATGTGCATCACCAGCGACACCGCCAGCGCGTTGACCGCCACCACCATCGCAACGACCACGACGGTGGCCGCGGTATGGTCGTTGCCGGCGAAGTACAGCCCGATCGCGCCACCGAAGATCGCCAGCGAGGCCAGCGCCCAGCGCAGGGCGATGCCGCGCGCGTAGGGGCCGCGGGCATCGCGCGCGTACCAGGCGGCGATGCCCACCGCCGGCAGGCCGGTCAGCGCCAGCAGCAGGGGAGCCAGCGCCTCCATCAGTAGATCGACCCGGCGTTGAGGACCGGCTGCATGCCGCGGTCGCCGCACAGCACGACCAGCAGGTTGCTGACCATCTGCGCCTTGCGCTCCTCGTCCAGCTGCACGACTTCGTTCTTCTGCAGCTCCTCCAGCGCCATCTCGACCATGCCCACCGCGCCGGCGACGATCCGCGTGCGGGCGGCGATCACCGCGTTGGCCTGCTGCCGCTGCAGCATCGCCTGGGCGATCTCCGGCGCGTAGGCCAGGTGGCTGATGCGCGCCTCGATCACCTCGACGCCGGCCCGGCCGAGGCGCTCGGCGATCTGCACCTGCAGGTGTTCGGAGATCTCCTGCGGATGGCTGCGCAGCGCGACCTGGCCGTCGTCATGCTGGTCGTAGGGGTAGCTGGAGGCCATCGCCCGCAGCGCGGCTTCGGACTGGATGTGGACGAAGCTCTCGTAGTCGTCGACGTTGAACACCGCCTCGGCCGCGTCGACCACCTGCCACACGATCACCGCGGCGATCTCGATCGGGCTGCCGTCCAGGTCGTTGACCTTGAGCCGGCCGCTCTCGAAGTTGCGCACGCGCTGGCTGACCTTGCGCTTGGCGTAGACGGGGTTGTTCCAGCGCAGGCCGGCTTCCTTGACCGTGCCGACGTACTTGCCGAACAGGCTCAGCACGGCGGCCTGGTTGGGCTGGATCGAGTAGAGGCCGACGACCGTCAGTAGAACGAAGAGCGCCAGTAGGGCCGAGGCGGCGATCCTCAGCGCGGCGGTCTGTTCGATGCCGGTGAAGAACAGCCAGGCCGCGGCCACGGCGGCGAGCAGGACCGCAATGAGGACGGGGATACCGGGAAGGGAACGGATCGGAAGCTCTTTCATGGCGTGTCTCCTGGGTGCAAGACGAAGATATCAATTTGATATCAGTCGTCAAGTCCCCGGCTCCCCAGGCCTCTCTCCCGCCGGGAGAGGGGTTGCCGCGCCATCCCAAGGCACCTTGCTCCCATGCTCTGGCTGCGCCCTTCGCGGTGTATCCCCGAGGAGCAGAGCCGCCAGCTCCGGACGGGGCCGCCGCCCCAAGGGGGTATGGCGCATCGCGCGGTTCCGCGTCCTGCTCCAACGCGCGAGCGCAGCACATCCATGTGCTGCTTGCACCATACCCCCTTGGGACGACGTCCTCGGGCGGCGCTGAGGCCGGGGCTCCTATTGGCGGCGCGACAGAAAGCCCATTCCCCCGGGAAAGGGTTGGGGAGAGGGGAAACCCGGCCCCCTCTCCCCGAGGGAGAGAGGGGGTCACCAGGCACCTTGCGCCCTACAATGTCGGGCCCACTGCCTTGCGAAGCCCGCCATGGTCCGGATCGGAACCCCGCTGTCTCCCCATGCCACCCGCGTCCTGCTGCTCGGATCGGGCGAACTGGGCAAGGAAGTGGCGATCGAGCTGCAGCGCCTGGGCGTGGAAGTGGTCGCCGCCGACCGCTACGCCGATGCCCCGGCCATGCACGTGGCCCATCGCAGCCACGTCGTCGACATGCTCGACACCTTCGCCCTGCGCGAACTCATCGCCCTGGAGAACCCCGACCTGATCGTCCCGGAGATCGAGGCGATCCACACCGAGACCCTGGTCGAACTGGAGCGCGAACACGGCCAGCGCGTCATCCCGACCGCGCGTGCGGCGCGCCTGACCATGGACCGCGAAGGCATCCGCCGCCTCGCCGCCGAGACCCTGGGCCTGCCGACCTCGCCGTACCGCTTCGTCGATACCGAGGAGGAGTACCACGAAGCGATCGCCGCGATCGGGCTGCCGTGCGTGGTCAAGCCGGTGATGTCGTCCTCGGGCAAGGGCCAGAGCACCGTCCGGAGTACCGACGAGATCGACGCGGCCTGGGAATACGCCCAGACCGGCGGCCGCGCCGGCGCCGGCCGCTGCATCGTCGAGGGCTTCGTCGACTTCGACTACGAGATCACCCTGCTGACCGTGCGCCACGCCGGCGGCACCAGCTTCTGCGAACCGATCGGCCACCTGCAGCGCGACGGCGACTACCGCGAGAGCTGGCAGCCGCAGCCGATGTCGCCGCTGGCGCTGCAGCGCGCCCAGCAGATCGCCCGCGCCGTCACCGGCGACCTCGGCGGCTGGGGCGTGTTCGGCGTCGAGCTGTTCGTGAAGGGCGACGAGGTGTGGTTCTCGGAAGTGTCGCCGCGCCCGCACGACACCGGCCTGGTCACCCTGGTCTCGCAGGAACTGAGCGAGTTCGCCCTGCACGCGCGCGCCATCCTCGGCCTGCCGGTCGGCGCCGGCGAGGGCGGGGTGGTGCCGCAGAACGGCCCGTCGGCCTCGTGCGCGCTGCTGGCCTACGGCAACGGCGTGCCGGTGTTCTCCGGCGTGGATGCGGCGCTGCAGGCGCCGACGACGGAGCTGCGCCTGTTCGGCAAGCCGCGCGTGGAAGGCCATCGTCGCGTCGGCGTGACCCTGGCGCGGGCGGGCGACGTCGATGCCGCGCGGGCCATCGCCCGCGACGCGGCGGCGGCGATCCAGATCGACGTGGTGCCCTGACGGGGCAGCGGAAACAGCGCGGCCGCCCGGTGGCGGCCGCGAGGTTCACTTCGCTCCGGTCAGAGCGGCGCGGCGAAGCGTGCGCCGGCCAGCTGGATGCTCCACACCAGCTCGACCATCGCCAGGTTGTTGAGCAGCGGTTCGCCGGCGAGGATCAGCCAGTAGCCGGTGCCGTCGACCCAGAACGGCACGAACGACCAGTCCGGCAGCAGCATGTCCGGATCGCTGTGGAAGGAGACGCGGCGCGCGTCGTCCCAGCCGCGGCGCGCCTGGCGCTGCGCGAACGAGGAATAGTCGGCGGCCGCGGCGCTGAGCGTCTCGGCCTGTTCCTGCGCCAGGCCGGACTGGCCCAGGCAGAAGCCGCTGTCGGAGGCGAGCACCGCGCGGCGCTCGCCGGACAGCGGCGCGATCACGTGCTGGGCGAAGTCGCCCAGGCGCACGTCCGGGGCCGGCACCTCGCGGCGCAGCAGCTGTACCCACTGGCGTTCGCGCAGCTGCTCGAGCATGCGCCCGCCCTGGTCGTGGTTGCGGCGCCACGTCTCCAGGCCGGGTGCGGCCTGGTCGCGCAGCATCGCCTGCACCGCGCGCTGCATCGGCGTCGGATCCGGCGAGGAGAAGGCATGCAGCGCACCGCGCGGGGTCGGCAGGACCCACATGGCGGTGGAGAGGGTTTCGACGCTGTCGAGGGTCTGGGTCATTTCCGTGTCGTTGAACGGGGCGGGGTCTGCTTCTCACCCATCGCCGCGTGCTGTTCCAGCCAGGCGGCGACCTGTTCCCAGCGGTCGCCCACGGCGATCTCGTGGCGGCGCAGGTCGCGGCTGGCGAGCATGAAGGCGAACTTGTCCTGGCAGGAGACGCAGTGGTCGAGGAAGTCGCGCTCGATGCGCGCGGCCTGCAGCGGCTCGCCGTCGAGCAGGGCCTCCACCACCCGCGCCGCCAGGCGCCGCGAGTGGTCGGGGCTGGCGCGGCGGATCCGCGCCGGCACGCTGGCCGAAGGCTGGGCGAACACGCTCCAGCGCGTGGCCAGCGTGGTGACCTGGGTCAGCGCGTGGCCATGGGCGTTGCGGTCGAAGGCTTCGGCCACGTAGGGCGGAAGCCGCGGCGCCGCCAGGGCCAGCGCGGCCTGGCGGATCGCGGTCTCTTCCTTGGGTAGGGCCACGAACAGGTCCGCCAGCGCGCCCTGCAGCGGCTCCACGTCGCCCAGCTGCAGGGCCGTCTGCAGGCGCGCCAGGTGTGCGCTGGCGTCCTGCGGGGCGCGCAGCACCGCGCAGGTGCGGGTGCGGAACTGGCGGCGTGCGTTGAGCGAGGCGGCGGTCCCGGGCATGGTCAATCCAGCAGGGTGTCCATCAGGTCGATCATGAACTCGGCGTCTTCCTGTTCCATGGCCTCGAAGCCGTTGGCCAGGCCGAGCGCCTTGAGCACTTCCAGGTCGCCCGGGTCGGCCGGGTTCACGCCCAGCAGGGCCTCGGCCAGCTTCGGCAGGTCCTCGCTCATGCGCGGATGGGCCAGCAGCACGTGGGTGATGTCGCGCAGCTTGCTTTCCACCAGCACCTTCAGCCGTTCGCGGGTGATGCGCGCCAGCGAGTGGTAGGCCGAGGCGAGGAAGAAGCCGGCGTCGACCTGGCCGTTGAGGGTCATGCGCGCGGCGGCCTGGTAGCTGTTGGCCAGTTCCCAGCGGATGTCCTGTTCGGTGAGGTCGGCCGGTTCGAGCAGGCGCAGGCCGATCAGCTTGACGTCGCGGTTGTCGGTGAGGGCGATGCTGCAGTCCGGCTGCAGGTCCTCGACGCAGTTGAGCGGCGAGGTCGCGGCGGTGGCGATCACCATCTCGTCCGAGTGCCCGGCCGGGCGCGCGAACGGGATGTAGCCTTCGCTGCGGATCAGCGAGGTGGCATCGAAGGGGTTGGCGTAGACCAGGTCGACGCCGCCGTCGGCGAGCATGCGCGCCTGTTCGTGCGCGTCGCTGGGCATCAGCAGGTGCAGGCGCAGGCCGGAGCGGCCCTGCAGCAGGGTGCTGAGCATGTACCAGCCGGGGAAGTTCTCGGGCGCGAAGTCCGGCGCCACCAGCATGTTCAGCGTCATGCGCCCACTCCTGCGATCTCCTCCTCAAGCCACTTCCGGTAGAGCGGCACCAGTTCCTCGATGCGCTTGCGCGAAGGCTTGCGGCGCACCGAGGTGTAGCCGACGACCTCGCCGTTGCGCACGTTCGGCAGGGCGGTGGCGTAGACCCAGTAGTGGGCGCCGTCCTTGCGCAGGTTCTTGACGTAGCCGTGCCACTTGCGGCCCTGCTTGAGGGTGTCCCACAGGTCCTTGAAGGCGACCTTGGGCATGTCCGGGTGGCGCAGGATGTGGTGCGGGGCGCCGATCAGTTCCTCGCGGCTGTAGCCGCTGATCTCGACGAACGCCGCGTTGGCGTGGGTGATGATGCCGTCCAGGTCGGTCCTGGAGACGATGAGACGGCCGTCGGGGAAGGGCACCTCGCGTTCGCTCCAGTGGATGACGCGGGAAGTGCCGTCCTGGTAGATGGCTTTGGCGGAGCGGTGCGGCTCCGCCGGCGGGTTCATGTCGGGGAGCACGTGCACGGTCAGACGATCCTGCCGAGGACCTGCGCGGCCCGCTTGATGTCGAGGAAGGCCAGGCCCAGCTTCACCTCGGCCTTGGTCAGCACGGTCAGCACGGCCTCTTCGCCGGCGGCGGTCATGATCACGTAGCCGTGCTCGCCCTGGACCAGGACGCGCTCGAGGCGGCCGCGGCCCAGTTCGCGCGCGGTGCGCTCGCCGAGCGAGAGCAGCGCCGCCGACATGGCGCCGATGCGGTCTTCGTCCATGCCGTGGGGCATGACCGCATCGATCAGCAGGCCGTCGATCGAGATCAAAGCCGAGGCTTCGATGTCGGCGCTGGAGGTGTTGAGGTCCGCCAGCGTCTGATGGATCTGCTGGGCCCTTTGGTTCTGCTGGAGGGGGATCGCGTTCATGTATTCATTGCATCACGCCATCCCGAAGGGGGGATTGATTGAAATCAATCTCCCCATGCCGCTTTCCAGGACCCCCGGCGCCGTTCAGTCGGCGGCAAGCTCGACCCACACCAGGTGGTGGTCGCTGGCATCGGCGATCGCCGCGGCCGGATCGTCCGACGCCGGCCAGAACACGCCGCTGCCGCGCAGGGCGAAGCCGGTGGACGGCAGCACGTAGTCCAGGCGCATCGCGCCCGAGCGCGGGCCGAAATCGCCGGTCACGTGTGCGGGCGCGCCGCGGTGCTGCAGTCCCGCTGCCGCGTATGCGCTGGCCTTTTCCGCACCACCGGTCGAGGTCGGCGTGGGCATGCGCAGCACCCGCGGATGTTCGAGCAGGCCGAGGATGGCTTCGCTGTGGCCGTCGCCGTCGACCGGATCGTTGTTGAGGTCGCCGGCGATGACGAAGCGCGCGTCCTGGGCGAGGCCACCGCAGCGGCCGGCGTCGTCGCACAGCCACGGGCGTTCGCCCGGCGAGATGTATTCCTGCCACAGCCGGATCTCGTCGGCGTTGCGCGCGCCGTTGCGGTCCTCCGGACCGTCGAACACCGGCGGGGTCGGATGCGAGACCAGGAAGTGCACCGTGCCCAGCGGCGTGCGCACCGGCACGTCCCAGTGCGACTTGGAGGACAGGCGCAGCTGCCGCCACACCTCGTCCTTGTGCCAGGGCTGGCCGGTGGCCGGATCGACCGGGCGGCGAGCACCAGGCATGTCGGCCCAGCGCAGCAGGCGGAAGCTGCGCACCTGCGCCGCGTCGATCGGGTGCATCGACAGCACCAGCATCCCGTACTGGCCCGGGTGCAGGCCGTAGCCCCAGGCGTCGTTGCCGCGGGCGCGGCCTTCGCCGCCGACCTCGCCGTTGTTGTCCAGGTCCAGGCCGCTGGGCACGCCGGTGTTGACCTCGGCCAGGTAGCGGTACGGATAGCGCAGCGGCTCGCCGCCGCCGGCCTGCGGCTGTTCCAGGTACTGGCGCTGGAACAGGTCGGCGGCGCGGCCCTCCGGGTCGTAGTCGAACTCGTTGAGCAGGACCAGGTCCGGGCGTACCTGCTGCAGCACCGCGGCGATCTTGCGCGCGCCCTCGTCGCCGGCTTCCAGGCGGCGGACCAGGCCGCCGTCCGCGTCGTCGTACAGCGAGGTGTTGTAGGTGGCCACGCGCAGCGTCGGCGGCGCGGCCGGCCCCGGGGGGGTGGCGCAGGCGGTGGTCATCAGCAGGAGGACGGCGGGCAGGAAGCGGAAGAGGGCGTGCATGCACCGATTCTCTCACGCGCCGCCGCGCGCACGGCCGCGCTCAGGGTTCGAAGCGGCGCCAGCGGCGTCCGTCGAAGGCTTCCAGCGGGCGGAAGCGGCGCTTGTAGTCCATCTTCGCGTGGCCGTCGATCCAGTAGCCCAGGTAGAGGTGGGCCAGGCCCTCGCGCCGCGCCCATTCGATCTGGCGCAGGATCGCCAGCGTGCCCAGCCCGCGCTGCGGCAGGTCCGGTTCGTAGAAGGTGTAGACCGCCGACAGCCCGTGCGGTGCGCGGTCGGTCACCGCCACCGCCAGCAGCCGTCCCGGCGAACCGTCGCCCGGCTCGCGCATTTCCAGGAAGCGGGTGTCCGACCAGCTGCCGACCAGGAACTGGTCGAACTCGGCGGTGCCGTGCCCGTCCATGCCGCCGTCGCGGTGGCGGCTGCCGAGGTAGCGCTGGTACAGCTCGAAGTGCTCGGCGGTGCGTCGTGCCGGCACGATCCGCGATTCGATATCGGCATTGCGCGCCAGGCAGCGGCGCTGGCTGCGGTCGGCGACGAAGTCGGCCACCGGGATGCGCACGGCGATGCAGGCGCGGCAGTGCGCGCAGTGCGGCCGGTAGACCAGGTCGCCGGAGCGGCGGAAGCCCCATTCCAGCGCCTGCGGGTAGATCGCCGCCAGGCGCGGGTCGCGCGGATCCAGAACCAGGTCGCGCGCGCTGCGTTCCGGCCAGTAGCCACAGGGGTGGCCGCCGGTCTGGAACAGGCGCAGGTCGTCGGTCGGGGAGGAGTCGTTGCCCATCGGATGCGGACCGCGGCGGATGCCCGCAGCATAGCGCCGGCCGGTCGCGGACGCTGCGACGCCTTACCCGGACGCTGGCTGAACGGATCCGGCGGACGGTCAACCGGTCCGGTGCTGGGCCGTTTTCCTTCGCGTGGCCACCGGGTCACCTTGACTGGAGAACACCATGAAGAAGACCCCCTCCCTGATCGCCGCCGCCCTGCTGGCCATGACCGCCGGCGTCGCCATGGCGCAGACCACCACCCCGGCCGCCGCGCCTGCAAAGGCGGAGCGCAAGGCGCTCGATGCCAATGGCGACGGCGTGGTCGATCGCAGCGAGGCGGCCGCGTTCCCCCGCCTGGCCGCGCGTTTCGAGGAACTGGACCGCGACAAGGACGGCAAGCTGAAGGCCGGCGAGCTGCCGCGCCACGGCAAGGGCCACCACGGCCGCTTCGGCCACAACCCGAAGGGCGACGGCTACCTGGCCCTGGATACCGACAAGGACGGCCGCATCAGCAAGGCCGAGGCCGCTGCGAAGCCGCGCTTCGCCGGGCGTTTCGCCAAGCTCGACGTGAACGGCGACGGCTTCCTCGACAAGGCCGACCGCGAGCTGGCGATGAAGAAGCGCAACGACGCCTGGTTCGCCGAGGCCGATACCGACAAGGACGGCAAGCTCAGCAGGGCCGAGTTCGACGCCGCCCATGCCAAGCGCATGGCCGAGCGTGGCCAGCACCGCGCGAAGGGTGGTTCGGCGCCGAAGGCGGCCCCGGCGCAGAAGTAAGCCTGCGCTGGAGCTGCGGCTCCGCGGAGGCCTGAAGCAAGGAGGCCCGGCGATGCGTCGCCGGGCCTCTTCTTTTTTCCGTTGCCGGATGCGCGCCGCGCGCTCAGTTCTCCGGCGCGGGCGGCGGCGGGGCGATGCGGACGCGGAATTCCTCGTCGTCGTCCTCGGCTGGTGCCGGCTGCGGGGCGGCGGGCTGCTCGGTGGTGACGGGCACCGGCGCGGCCGCGGGCGCCTTGTGGCGGCCCATCCACACCAGCACCGCCACCGCGGCGATCACCAGCAGCAGGGCCAGGCGGATGCGCCAGGCCCAGCGGCTGCCGCTGTTCTCCTCGAAGCGCGAGGGCAGCGCTTCGGTCGCCACCTGCGGCAGGCCGGAGTAGGAGCGCGTGGTCGCCAGCAGGCCGGTCTGGCGCAGCAGTTCGCGCGCGCGCGGCTGGTCCTCGGGCAGGCGCACCCACACCGCCGGCTGCTGGTTCTGCGGCACCGGTTCGGAATAGCTGAACTGGCCGCGGCGGCGTCCGCGGTAGGAACGCGGCTGGCTGACGTGGACCGGGATCCCGGCCTCTTCCAGCATCTTCGCCACGCCTTCGACGGTTTCCAGGCGCTGGCTGGTGAATACCTGGCGCACGCTTATTCCTTCGCCGGCACGGCCCGCGCGGCGGCGCGGTCCGGGACGACGCGGATCAGGCCTTCCTGGGCGGTGCTGGCGACCAGCCGGCCCTGGCGGTCGAAGATCTGGCCGCGGGCCAGTCCGCGCGAGCCCTGGGTGGAGGGGCTGTCGATCGAGTACAGCAGCCACTCGTCGATGCGGAACGGGCGGTGGAACCACAGGGCGTGGTCGAGCGAGGCCATCTGCACGTTCGGGGTGTAGTAGCTGATGCCGTGCGGGAAGGTCGCGGTGCCCAGCAGGTGGAAGTCGGAGGCGTAGGCGAGCATGGCCTGGTGCATTTCCACCGGGACGTCGCCGACGCTTTCGCGCAGGCGGAACCAGACCTGCTGGTAGGGCGGGCGCTTGGGCGGGTTGAGTTCGTCGCGCGGATAGACGTGGCGGAACTCGAACGGGCCGCCGCGCGAGAGCCAGCGCTGCACCTTGGTCGGCAGCGAGGCCATCACGTCCGGCGGCACCGGCGGGGCGGGCTGGACGTCTTCCGGCTGCGGCACCTCGGGCATGCCGAGCTGGTGTTCGGCGCCGGGTTCGTCGTCCTGGAAGGAGGCGGCGCAGAAGAAGATCACCTTGCCGTGCTGGATCGCGGTGATGCGGCGCACGGAGAAGCTGCCGCCGTCGCGGGTCTGGTCGACGTCGTAGACGATCGGGTGGTCGATGTCGCCGGCGCGCAGGAAGTAGGCGTGCAGGGAGTGGACGTGGCGGCCGTTGTCCAGGGTGGCCTGGGCGGCGGCCAGGGCCTGGCCGAGCACCTGTCCGCCGAACACGTAGCGGGTGCCGATGTCGCGGCTCTGGCCGCGGAAGAGGTTGTCTTCCAGCCGCTCCAGGGTGAGCAGGTCGATCAGTTCGGAGGCCACGGGGCCGAGGGCGGGAGGCAAGGGGGGACCCGTCGTCGCTAAGGGGGAAGCCGATTATACCGGGGGGCGTTGCCCCCCCTCTCCCACGGGAGAGGGGCTGGGGGAGAGGGTCGGGAGCCGGCAAGTGCTCCCGTTCGCGGTGGCAGTCGCCTCCCGGCGTTCCCGCTTGAGCCGGATCCCCGCTCGAGGGGCAGCAACAGCAACAGCGTGGGTTGCTTCGGCTCCGGACGGAGCCGCGGCAGCACGGGGGTATGGCGCATCGCGCGGTTCCGCCATCCCTGGCTCCAACGCGCGAACGCAGCACATCCATGTGCTGCTTGCGCCATACCCCCGCGCTACCGCGTCTTTCGGCGCGTTGGGGTTGTGGCTTCGTTCTCTCCCCTCTCCCACCGGGAGAGGGGCAGGGGGTGAGGGTCGGGAGCCGGCAGTCCTCCCGTTCGCAGTGGCGGTGGCCTCGCGGCGTTCCGCTCGAGCCTGATCCCCGCGCGGGGTCGGACAGCAACAGCAACAGCAACAGCAACAGCGTGGTTGCGTCGGCTTTGGACAGAGCTGCGGCAGCACGGGCGTATGGCGCATCGCGCGGTTCCGCGTCCGCGCCGGGACTGAACACAGGCGCTAGCGAGGACTGGCGCGTCGCCACGCGCAAGCAGGCTCACCGCTCGTACTGCGTTCGCGAACGCAGCACATCCATGTGCCGCTTGCGCCATACCCCCGCGCTACCGCGTCTTCGGGCGCTTTGGATCGTGCCTTCTGTTCCCCTCTCCCCCCGGGAGAGGGGCCAAGGGTGAGGGGCGGGAGCCCAGCGGCGTCGGACTACCGACCCTCTCCCCCAACCCCTCTCCCGGGGGGGAGAAGGGCCAGGAGCCGTAGCCCGGATAAGCGAAGCGCATCCGGGGATCAGGGGGCGGCAGGCGTGTGGTCGAGGTGGCGGGCGCGTTGTCCCGGATGCGGCCTGCGGCCTTGTCCGGGCTACCCCGCTGTTCCTTCACCCGGGGTGAGACTGCCTACAGCAGCCGCTGCAACGGTACTTGCGCGAGGACGCGCTCCCACGGGAACCGCGGGCCCGGGTCGAGCTTGCGGTGCACCAGCACTGCCGGGTCGTCGCTCGCCGGCACGCGCTCGCGATCCAGGTCCTCGTGCCCGGCGATATGCCGCAGCGTGGGCAGTCGCGCGGCCAGGTCCTGCAGCAGGGCCACCAGCGATTCGACCTGCGCGTCGGTATACGCCTCGTCCATCGCCTGGTGGCGCGAGTCCAGCCAGTGCGGGTAGCGGCCGGTGTTGACCAGTTCGATGCCGAGGGATCGCGGGTTCTGGCCGCGCACGTGGTGGGCGATGCGCTCTTCGGGCACGTAGCGCAGCACCGTGCCGTCGCGGTCGATGTAGTAGTGGCCGCTGTTGCCGGTGCCGCTGTCGTAGCGCACGCGCTCGCCGTATTCGCGGGCGGTGGCCAGGTCCGGCAGTTCGGTGCAGTGGATGACCACCAGCTCGATGTCCGCCAGCGAACGTTCGCCGAGCCGGTCCACGTAGGGCAGCGGCTGGTCGACGACGCGGAGGTTTGGCGGGGTGGGCATGGAGCCGGATGCTAGCATTCGCGCCATGGCGACCCGCACTCCAGTTCCTTCCCCCGACAGTCCGCTCGGCCGGCTCATGACGACCCTTCCGCATGGCGGCAAGGTCGAATGGATCGGCCTGCGCCCGGCCCGCAACAGGGACATGGTCGAGGTCGAAACGGTCGAAGCCACCACCGGCGCCGGTCTCACCGGGGACCGTTACAACGGCGGCAGCGGCAAGCGCGGCGTCACCCTGATCCAGGCCGAGCACCTGCCGGTGATCGCGGCGCTGGCCGGGCACGACCACATCGCGCCGGGGACCCTGCGCCGCAACCTGGTGGTTTCCGGAATCCCGCTGGTGGCGCTGAAGGGCCGCCGCTTCCGCGTGGGCGAGGTGGTGCTGGAAGGCACCGACGCATGCGATCCGTGCTCGCGCATGGAGGATGCGCTCGGCCCCGGCGGTTTCAACGCCATGCGCGGCCATGGCGGGCTGTGCGCGCACATCGTCGAAGGCGGCACCCTGCGCGTCGGCGACGTGGTGGAGGCGCTGTGAGCCGCGGCCACTGCATTCTTTCGCACGGTTTCGAGAGCGGTCCGGATGCGACCAAGGTCACCGCGCTGGCGCAGGCGGCCGAGGCGCTGGGCTGGACCACCGAACGCCCGGACTACACCGACCTGGACGCGCGCAGCGAGGTCAGCCGCGTCGGCGACGTGCCGGCGCGCCTGCAGCGCCTGCTGCGCATCGCCGGCGAGGCGGTGGAGCGGGGTGGGCCGGTGGTGCTGGGCGGCTCGAGCCTGGGCGCCTACATCTCGGCGATCGCCTCGCTGCAGGTGCCCACCCGCGGCCTGTTCCTGATGGTGCCGCCACTGCAGATGGGCCCGATGCCGGCGCTGGACGCCGCGCCGGTGCCGACCTCGGTGGTCCATGCCTGGCACGACGAGATCATCCCGGCGGCAGGGGTCATCGAGTGGGCGCGTGCGCGTTCGGCGCGCCTGCTGGTGCTGGACGACAGCCACCGCCTGTCCGCGCACGTGGACGCCACCGCCCGCGCCTTCGCCGAACTGCTCGAATCGCTCTGAGCCGGCTTCGGGCGCCCGGCGCACGCTGAACGCCGCCGCGCCCGCCGGGCTGGCGCCGCCACGCCCGATGGCCGACCATTCCCGTCCATGCCGATGCCCGGCAGCCGCCCCGCGGCCCGGCGGCCCCGAACGCGAGCCTGTTTCCCGATGAAGTTCTTCGTTTCCTGCGCCAAGGGCCTGGAATACCTGCTGGCCGACGAACTGGTGGCGCTGGGCGCCGCGAAGGCCACCGCCACGGTCGCCGGCGCCAACGCCGAAGGCACACTCGCCGATGCCCAGCGCGCCGTGCTGTGGTCGCGCCTGGCCAGCCGCGTGCTGTGGCCGCTGGCCAGCTTCGATTGCCCGGACGAGCAGGCGCTGTACGACGGCGCCGCCGCGGTGCCGTGGCACGAGCACCTGCGCGAGGGCGACACCCTGGCGGTGGACGCGCATGTCTCCGGCGAGGCGATCACCCACGCGCGCTTCGCCGCGCAGCGGGTCAAGGACGCGGTGGTCGACGTGTTCCGCGCGCAGGGCCTGGAGCGGCCCTCGGTCGACGTCGATGCGCCGGGCCTGCGCCTGAACCTGTCGCTGCGCAAGGGCAGGGCGACGCTGTCGATCGACCTGGGCGGCGGCCCGCTGCACCGCCGCGGCTGGCGCGCCGAACAGCGCGAGGCGCCGTTGAAGGAGAACCTCGCCGCGGCGGTATTGCTGCGCGGCGGCTGGCCGGCGCTGTACGCCGAAGGCGGCGCGCTGCTCGACCCGATGTGCGGCAGCGGCACGCTGCTGATCGAAGGCGCGCTGATGGCCGCGGACGTGGCCCCGGGGCTGGGCCGGATCGACGCGCGCAGCGCCGGCGATCCGGCGCCGGAGGAACTGGCGGCCTCGCCGCTGGAAGGCTCGGCGCAGAACCCGTGGTCGGCGGCGCTGGCGAAGGTCGCGCCGGCCGATGCCAGCGCGCCTGCCGCCGCCGCGGACATCGATGCGCCGGCGCCCACGCGCTGGACCGGTTTCGATGTCGAAGGCTGGAAAGCGCTGGTCGCCGAAGCGCGCTCGCGCGCCGAGGCCGGCCTGGCCGCGCTGCGCCCGGTGTTCCATGGCAGCGACCTGGATCCGCACGCGATCGCCGCCGCGCGCAGCAATGCGCAGGCTGCCGGCGTCGCAGGTGTCATCAGCTTCGAGGTCCGCGATATCGACGCGCTGCCGGAAGCGCCGCAGCCGCGCGGCCTGGTGGTGTGCAATCCGCCGTACGACCGCCGCCTGGCTGCCGATGGCCTGCTGTACCGGCGGCTGGGCCAGGCGCTGCAGCGGGCGGTGCCGGAATGGCGCGCCAGCCTGCTGTGCGGCGACGCCGACCTGGCCCAGGCCACCGGCCTGCGCGCGGCGAAGAAGTACCAGCTGTTCAACGGCGCGCTGGAGTGCGCGCTGATCGTCTGCGATCCGCTGCGCCCGCCGCAGCGCGATGCCGCGCCGCGCGAGCTGTCGGAAGGGGCGAAGATGGTCGCCAACCGCCTGCAGCGCAACCTGCGCAAGCTGAAGAACTGGCGCAGCGGCGAGGGCGTGACCTGCTTCCGCGCCTACGACGCGGACATCCCCGAGTACGCGGCGGCGATCGACGTCTATGCGGAGGACGAAGGCGGGCAGCGCACCTTCCTGCACGTGCAGGAGTACGCGCCGCCGGCGGAGATCCCCGAGGCCGACGTGCGCCGTCGCCGCAACGAGCTGCTGGCCGCGGCGCGCGAGACGTTCGACGTGCCGGCGGACCGGGTGGCGCTGAAGACCCGCGAGCGCGGCAAGGGCGGCAGCAAGTACGGGCGCTTCCAGCAGGCCGGCGAGCGCTTCGTGGTGCGCGAGAACGGTGCGAAGCTGTGGGTGAACCTGTTCGATTACCTCGACACCGGCCTGTTCCTCGACCACCGTCCGCTGCGCCGGCGCATGGCGAAGGAGGCCAAGGGGCGCCGCTTCCTCAACCTGTTCTGCTACACCGGCGTGGCCAGCGTGCAGGCGGCGGTGGCCGGGGCGGCGTCGACGACCAGCGTCGACCTGTCGGCAACCTACCTGCAGTGGTGCGCGGACAACCTGGCCCTCAACGGCATGGGCGGCGCCGCGCACCGGCTGGTGCAGGCCGATGCGGTGACCTGGCTGGAAGCCGAGCGTGGCAAGTACGACGTGATCTTCTGCGATCCGCCGACGTTCTCGAACTCGGCGCGCGCGGACGACTTCGACGTGCAGCGCGAGCACGTGCGCCTGCTGCGCGCCGCCTGCGCGCGCCTGGCGCAGGGCGGGGTGCTGTACTTCTCCAACAACTTCCGCCGTTTCCGCCTGGACGAAGAGGCGGTGTCGCAGTTCGCCCACTGCGAGGACATCAGCCCGTCCACCATCCCTCCCGACTTCGAACGCAACCCCCGCATCCACCGCGCCTGGCGCCTGACGGTGTAGGGCCCAGGCTATGTACCCCTCCCCCTCCGGGGGAGGGGGAGGGGAGAGGTCGGGCGCCCGCCAACGGCGAAGATCGCGACCGCACCAGGAACCCGACGTCGAGTCAGCTCCGCACGGAGCCGCGGCAGCGCGGGGGTATGGCGCATCGCGCGGTTCCGCCATCCATGGCTCCAACGCGCGAACGCAGGCCATCCATGGCCTGCTTGCGCCATACCCCCGCGCTACCGCGTCTTCGGGCGGTTTGGGGTCGCGGCTTCGTTCTTGCACTCCTCTCCCACCGGGAGAGGGGCTATGGCCTTGTAGCCCGGATAAGCGAAGCGCATCCGGGAAGGGATGAGGGAGGCATTGGAGCGGCGTGGCGGCCGCTTCATCCCCGGATGCGGCCTTCGGCCTTGTCCGGGCTACGCACACGCAACCGCGTCTTCGGGTGCGTTGGGGTCGTGGCGTCGCGCTTGTTCCCCTCTCCCACCGGGAGAGGGGCAGGGGTGAGGGTCGGGAGCTCTGGCGACGCTGGGACGACGACCCTCTCCCCAACCCCCGCTCCGCGCCCCGGCCCGCGTCCACGGGACGCGGGCGTTCGACGGCATGCGCGCCAGTGGCGCGCCGACATGCCGTCTCACCCCGGAGGGAGAGGGGCTCCAGGCGGCTCAATGCGCCCAGGGGCGGGCGATGGCGACCTTCACCGCGCGCACGCCCGGCTGCGCGCGCAGCGCATCCAGCAGCGGCGGGCCGACGCGCACGGAGTTGGCGCCGTTGAGGTCGAGGACGCCGGTGGCGGCGTTGGCGCCGCGGCCGACCTGCAGATGCAGGCGCAGCGGGGTGGGGCCGGGGCGATGGCGGGCCAGGACTTCGTCGATGCGGTTCCACACGCTGGAATCGCGCAGGTCGACGCGCAGCGACAGGCGCTGGGCGTGGCTGGCGCATAGCTGTTCGAAGTCCCAGGCCTGCTTCAGGCGCAGGCTCCAGCCGCCGTTGAATTCGTCCTCGCGCAGGCCGCCCTGCACGACCAGCACGCGGTCGCGCACCAGCAGGCTCGAAAGCTCGGCGGCGGCCTCGGCGAACACGCCGCATTCAAGGCGGCCGCGGCCGTCCTCCAGTTGCACGAACACCTGGCTGTCGCCCTTGCGACGGATGCCGACGACCATGCCGGCCACCACCACCTGCACTTCCGGGCGCCAGCCGCGCTTCTCGCCCTGCGAGGCGGCGCCCCACAGGCGGTCGAGTTCGCCCAGGTCGCTGCCGACCAGTTGCCGCACTTCGTCGCGGTACGGGTCGAACGGGTGGCCGCTGAGGTAGTGGCCGAGGGTTTCGCGTTCGCCGTCCAGCAGCTGGCGCAGCGGCCATTCGTCGGATTCGGGCAGGTCCAGCGCCAGCGCCGGGCCGGCGTCGGCCGAGGGCATGCCGAACAGCGAGACCTGTCCGGCCGCGGCTTCCCTGGCCATCTGGTCGGTGGCCTTCATCACTTCCGGCAGCTGCAGCATCAAGGTGGCGCGGTTGCGGCCCAGCGCGTCGAGCGCACCGGCATTGACCATCGCTTCCAGCGCGCGGCGGTTGAGCTTGGTCGAGTCGACGCGGCGGCAGAAGTCGAGCAGGTCGCGGTAGTCGCCGCCGCGCTGGCGCTCGGCGACGATCGCCTCGCACAGGCCGCGGCCGACGCCCTTGATCGCGCCCAGGCCGTAGCGGATGGTGTCGGCGGTCACCGCCTCGAACATGTAGTCGGAGTCGTTCACCGCCGGCGGCAGCACCTGCAGGCCGAGGCCGCGGGCCTCGTTGAGGAAGCCGACCACCTTGTCGGTGTTGTCCATGTCCGAGGACAGGGTCGCGGCCATGAACTCGGCCGGGTAGTGGCGCTTGAGCCAGGCGGTCTGGTAGGAGACCAGCGCGTACGCGGCGGCGTGCGACTTGTTGAAGCCGTAGCCGGCGAACTTCTCCATCAGGTCGAAGATTTCGTCGGCCTTCTTCTCGTCGACGCCGCCCTTGGCCGCACCCTCGCGGAACATCTCGCGGTGCTTGGCCATCTCCGCCGGGATCTTCTTGCCCATCGCGCGGCGCAGCAGGTCGGCGCCGCCCAGCGAGTAGCCGCCGACGATCTGCGCCATCTGCATGACCTGCTCCTGGTACACCATGATGCCGTAGGTGTCCTTCAGGATGGCCTCGGTGCGCGGATCCGGATAGACGATCTCCTCCTGGCCGTGCTTTCGCGCGTTGAACGAGGGGATCAGGTCCATCGGGCCGGGCCGGTACAGCGACACCAGCGCGATCAGGTCCTCGAAGCGGTCCGGGCGCGCGTCCTTCAGGAGGCGGCGCATGCCCGAGGATTCGAACTGGAACACCGCGCCGGTATTGCCGCTGGCGAAGATGTCCCTGTAGGTGGCCACGTCGTCCAGCGGCAGCGCGGCGATGTCCAGCGGCGGGATGCCGGCGCGCTCGTGGCGGCGGTTGATGGCCTTCACCGCCCAGTCGATGATCGTCAGCGTGCGCAGGCCGAGGAAGTCGAACTTCACCAGGCCCACTTCCTCGACGTCGTTCTTGTCGAACTGGGTCACCGGGTTCTTGCCCAGTCCGTCGTGGTCGTGTTCGGCGAACAGCGGGCAGAACGTGTACAGCGGCGCCGGCGCGATCACCACGCCGCCGGCATGCTTGCCGGCGTTGCGGGTCAGGTCCTCCAGCTGGCGCGCCAGGTCGATCAGGTCGCGCACGTCCTCTTCGGACTGGTAGCGCTGGATCAGCTCGGGCGAGGCCATTTCCTCGTCCTTGCCTTCGCCCATCGCGTCCTTCAGCGAGATGCCGAGGATGTTCGGGATCAGCTTGGCCACGCCGTCGACGAAACCGTACGGGAAGCCCAGCACGCGGCCGGTGTCGCGCACCACCGCCTTGGCCGCCATGGTGCCGTAGGTGATGATCTGGCTGACCCGCTCGCGCCCGTACTTGCGGGCGACGTAGTCGATGACCTCGTCGCGCCGGTCCATGCAGAAGTCGATGTCGAAGTCGGGCATCGACACGCGTTCCGGGTTGAGGAAGCGCTCGAACAGCAGGTTGTAGGGCAGCGGGTCCAGGTCGGTGATCTTCAGCGCCCACGCCACCAGCGAGCCGGCGCCGGAACCGCGGCCCGGGCCGATCGGGATGCCCTGGTTCTTGCCCCACTGGATGAAGTCGGCAACGATCAGGAAGTAGCCGGGGAAGCCCATCTTGATGATGGTGTCCAGCTCGAAGTCCAGGCGCGCGAAATAGTCCTCGCGGGTCTTGCCCGGCGCCAGCGGGTTCTTCGCCAGGCGCTCTTCCAGGCCTTCGTGGGACTGCTTGCGGATCCAGCTGTCCAGGGTCTCGTCGGACGGCACCGGGTAGTCCGGCAGCGCGTACTTGCCCAGGGTCAGCTCGAGGTTGCAGCGGCGCGCCAGCTCGACGGTGTTGGAGATCGCGTCGGGGATGTCGGCGAACAGCGCGGCCATCTCCGCCGGCGACTTCAGGTACTGCTCGGGGCTGTAGTCGCGCGGGCGCTTGGGATCGTCCAGCACCCGGCCGGAAGCAATACACACGCGCGCCTCGTGCGCGTCGAAGCCGGCGCGGTCGAGGAAGCGCACGTCGTTGGACGCCACCACCGGGATGCCGCGCGCGGCGGAGGCGTGCAGGGCGAAACTGTTGAACGCCTCCTCGCCGTCGCGACCGGTGCGGGTCAGCTCCAGGCACAGGTTGCCGTCGAAGTCGCGCTGCCAGTCGGCCAGCTGCTGCTGGGCCAGGTCGTGGCGGTTCTCCGCGGCCAGGCGCCCGGCCAGGCTCTCGCGGCCGGCCAGCAGGATCAGTCCGCTGCCGCACTCGCGCACCCATTCCGGGCGCACGGCCACGCCGCCTTCGGCACGGTGTCCTTCCATCCAGGCGCGGGTCAGCAGGCGCGACAGGTTCAGGTAGCCGCCGTGGTCGCGGACCAGGGCGGTGAGCCGCCACGGCGCCTCGCCGGGCCCGGCGGCCACGGCCAGGTCGGCGCCGGCGATCGGCTTGATGCCCACCGCCTCGGCCGCCTTGTAGAACTTGATCAGGGCGAAGAGGTTGTTGAGGTCGGTGACCGCCAGCGCGGGCAGCCCCAGTTCCACCGCGCGGCTGAGCAGGTTGGCCTGCTTGGCCTTGGCCGGGTCGGCCTGGTCCGGTTTTTCGGGCACGCGGATGGTCGAGTCCGCGAGCGAAAACTCGGTGTGCAGGTGGAGGTGGACGAAGCCGGACATGAGCCGAGCAGGGTACCGGCGGGGGGAGGGGGGAACAAGGCTTGACGGGCGGCCGGGGCGACACTTCCGCGGCCGGATCGGCCATCATCCGCCGGTCCTCCAAGAGTCTTGCCGATGACCGAGACCGCCCTGCAGCCCGTTGCTCCCGCCGAACGCCTGTCCCACCTGGACGCCCTGCGCGGGTTCGCCCTGCTGGGCATCCTGCTGATGAACATGGAGGCCTTCGTCGGCCCGACCCTGGCTTCGGGCAGCGGCCTGGACCCGGCGCTGACCGGCGCCGACCGGATCGCCGATGGCCTGGTCTACTTCTTCGTGCAGGGCAAGTTCTTCACCCTGTTCTCGCTGCTGTTCGGCATGGGCTTCGCGGTGATGTCGCAGCGCGCCGAGGTGGCCGGCCGCGACTTCGCCGGGATCTACTGGCGCCGCGGCCTGGTGCTGCTGGCGATCGGCCTGATGCACGGGGTGCTGGTCTGGTCCGGCGACATCCTCACCATGTACGCGCTGCTGTCGTTCCTGCTGCTGGCGTTCCGGCCGCTGGGCGCGCGCTGGCTGGGCTGGATCGGCGCGCTGGTCTACCTGGGTGGCCCGGGGCTGGTGTTCGCCCTGGCCCTGCTGAGCTGGGTGGTGTCGCTGACGCCGGACGGCGGCGAGGCCTGGAACCGGGCCATCGCCCAGGGCGGCGGGCAGATGCTGGCCCTGGTCGACGACGCGCGCCGGGTCTACGCCTCCGGCAGCTACGGCGAGGCGGTGGGGCAGCGGCTGCGCGAGATGGGCGCGGCGCTGGGCAACATCACCGTGTTCGGGCCGCTGGTGTTCGGCATGTTCCTGCTCGGCGCGGCCTTCGTGCGCAGCGGCGCGATGGCCGAACCGGCGCGGCATGCGCGCCTGTTCGCGCTGCTGCGCTGGGTGGCGCTGCCGCTGGGCCTGCTGGCGATGGGCGCATCGTTCGCCCTGGCCTCGTACTTCCCGATGGACCGCTTCGACCTGCGCAGCGGTACCGCCCAGGCGCTGGGCCTGGTCGCCAACGGCCTGATGTGCCTGGGTTACATGGCCTGGCTGCTGCGCGCGTTCGCCAGCCGCGCCGGCGCGCGCGTCGCCGGCTGGCTGGCGCCGGCCGGGCGCATGGCGCTGAGCAACTACCTGATGCAGTCGGTGGTGTGCACGCTGGTGTTCTACGGTTACGGGCTGGGGTGGTTCGGGCAGATGCCGCGCGCCTGGCAGGTGGTGTTCGCGCTGGGCCTGTTCGCGCTGCAGATGCTGCTGAGCCGCCTGTGGCTGCGCCGTTTCCGCTTCGGACCCGCCGAGTGGCTGTGGCGTTCGCTGACCTACTGGAAGGCGCAGCCGATGCGCGTGGTTGCGGCCTGAGGACACCCTGCGTAGCCCGGACAAGGTCGAAGGCCGCATCCGGGGAACCGGGTGCCGTCGTCACCGAGGGACTCTTGCCACGCCACCGACGGTGAATCCCGGATGCGCTTCGCTTATCCGGGCTACGAGCGTGGTTGCGTTGGCAACGACGTGCCGCGTGCGGCAGGCGGGCGGGTAGACTTGCGGGCGTGAACCCCCACCAAGACGACGTCCTCATCCTCGGCGGCGGCGCGATCGGCCTGGCCACGGCGCTGGCCCTCCTCGAAAGCGGCCGCGGCGTGCGGGTGCTGGAAGCAGGCCGCGTCGGCGGCGCGACCTCGCACGGCAACTGCGGCACCATCACCCCCAGCCATGCGCCGCCGCTGGCCGCGCCCGGGGTGCCGCTGCGCGCGCTGAAGTGGATGCTGACCCCCGACGCGCCGCTGTACCTCAAGCCGCGTGTCGACCCGGTGCTGTGGCGCTGGCTGCTGCGCTTCGCCGCCCGCTGCAATCCGCGCGACTGGCTCGACAGCGCCCGCGGCCGCGCCGCGATCCTCAACGATTCGCGCGCGCGGCTGAAGGACTGGATCGGCCGCTACGGCCTCGAGTGCGAGTTCGGCGAGACCGGCCTGGACTACGTGTTCCGCGACCGCCGCAACTTCGAATACCACGTGGCCGAGTGCGAGCCGCTCGACCGCATGGGTATCGCGACCGAAGTGATTGACGGCGACGCCTACCTGCGCGACGAGCCGGCGCTGCGCGAAGGTGTGGTCGGTGCGATCCGCTTCCCCGACGACGCGCACCTGCGTCCGGACCGTTACGTGGCCGAACTGGCGCGGGTGGTGCGCGAGCGCGGCGGCCTGATCGAGGAGGGCTGTCGGGTCGAGGCGCTGCTGCCGGAAACCGACGGCGTGCGCGTGCGGATCGCCGATGGCGGCGAGCGCCGCGGCCGCGACGCGGTGGTGGCGATGGCCGCATGGACGCCGGCATTGATCCGCCCGCTGGGCCTGCGCCTGCCGATCCAGCCCGGCAAGGGCTATTCGATCACCTATCCGAAGCTGGACCTGGCGCCACGCCGGCCGCTGGTGCTCAAGGACCGCTCGGTCTGCGTCACCGCCTGGGGCAGCGGCTTCCGCCTCGGCAGCACGATGGAATTCTCCGGCCAGGACAGCAGCCTCAACGCGGTGCGCCTGGCCGCCCTGGAGCGTGCCGCGCGTGAATACCTGCGCGCGCCCCCGCCGGCGGATGCGGCGCTGGAGAAGTGGTACGGCTGGCGGCCGATGACCTTCGACGACCTGCCCGCGCTGGGCCGTTCGCCACGCCATCCTCACGTCTGGTTGGCGGCCGGCCACGGCATGCTCGGCATCAGCATGAGCACGGCGACCGGCCAGCTGGTCGCCGACCTGATGACCGGGCGCGACCCGGCGATCGATCCCGCACCGTACCGCGTCGAGCGGTTCCAGTAGGAGGCAGCATGGCCAGCACGACGCCGCAGATGGACTTCGACCTGGTGGTCGTCGGCGGCGGCTCGGGCGGGCTGGCCGGGGCGTTCCGCGCCGCCGCGCACGGCGCGCGGGTGGCGCTGCTGGAGCCGCGCGAGTTCGGCGGCACCTGCGTCAACCTCGGCTGCGTGCCGAAGAAGGCGATGTGGCTGGCCGCCGACCTGGCCATGCGCATGTCGCTGGCGGCCGACCTCGGTTTCGACCTGGAACCCCCTGCGCTGGACTGGAAGGCGCTGGTCGCCCACCGCCAGCAGTACATCGCCGGCATCCACGCCAGCTACCGCCGCCGCCTGGACGAAGCCGGCGTGGTCGCGATCCCGCAGCGCGGGCGCCTGCTCGATGCGCATACCGTGGAAACCGGCGATGGCATGCGCCTGCGCGCCGGGCGCATCCTGCTGGCCACCGGCGGGCGTCCCTTGCGGCCGGACATTCCCGGCGCGGAACTTGGCGGCGTCTCCGACGATTTCTTCGAACTGTGCGGGGCGCCGGCGCGGGTCGGCATCGTCGGCGGCGGCTACATCGCGGTGGAGCTGGCCGGCGTGCTGCAGGCGCTCGGCAGCCGCGTCGAAGTGTTCGTGCGCGGCCCGCGCCTGCTGTCGACGATGGACGCCGAGGTGGTGCTGCAGCTGCAGGAGGACATGCGCTGGCATGGCGTGCGCCTGCACCTGGACGCGCCGGTGCACGCGCTGGAGGCCGACGGCGACCGCGTGCGCGTGCTGCACAAGGGCGGCGACAGCGCCCAGCCGGAGGCCTTCGACAGCGTGCTGTTCGCCACCGGCCGCCAGCCCAACACCGAGGGCCTCGGCCTGGAGCAGGTGGGCGTCGCGCTCGACAGGGCCGGGCACGTCGTGGTCGACGAATGGGAGAACACCACGGTGGAGCACATCCACGCCATCGGCGACGTCACCGGCAAGCTGGCCCTGACCCCGGTGGCGATCGCCGCCGCGCGCCGGCTGATGGATCGGGTCTTCGGCGGCCAGGCCGACGCGCGCCTCGACTATGACAACGTGGCCACGGTGGTGTTCTCGCATCCGCCGCTGGGCAGCGCGGGACTCAGCGAGGAAGCCGCGCGCGAGCGCCATGGCGACGCCGTGCGCACCTGCACCACCGGGTTCCGGCCGATGCTGCACGCCCTGGCCGAATCGCCGCAGCGCAGCCTGTTCAAGCTGGTCTGCGTGGGCGAGGAGGAGCGGGTGGTCGGCATCCACCTGCTGGGCGAGGGCGCCGACGAGATCCTGCAGGGCTTCGCCGTGGCGCTGAAGATGGGCGTGACCCACCGGCAGCTGCTGGACACGGTGGCCATCCACCCGACCTCGGCCGAGGAAGTCGTGCTGATGCGCTGAAGCGCGCCGTCGGCGATGCGCCACGGGCACTCCCCGGGCCACCGCTTCGGACCGGTCGAACCTGCGACCAAAGGACGGGGCCGGATCAATGCGACCGGCCGGCGGCCGTTGCTATATTCGGGCCGTTGACCAGGGCGGGGGCACGAAGTGGTCGCAGCATCGATCGGAACGTCGTTGAAGGAACAGCACGGGCTGTCCGCACCGCCACCGCCTGCGAAACCACGAACACCGGATCCCTCCGGCCCGCCGCAGGCCCTGGTCGCCGTCGACCGCGTGCTGGTCCGCCATGGCCTGGTCCACCTGCTGCATGCCGAGCGCCTGGCCCGGGTGAGCGTGCCCTCCAGCGCCCGCCAGGCGCGCAACTGGCTGCGGCGCCGCCCGTTCGACGTGGTCCTGGTCGATGCGGCGCAGGCCGAGGCGCTCGGCGAGGCGGTGCTGCAATGCGAATCCCGCCGCACCGTGCTGGTCACCCCGCGCGACCACGCCGGCGGGACGCCGCTGCCGGCCAGCGCCTGCGCCTGCGCATGCTCAGCGAGACCCGCGACGAGGCGGCCACCATCGAGCTGCTGCGCTCGGTGGCGCGCTGCGCCCAGGCCGGTTTCCAGTCCGAACGCTGCGGCGAGTGCACGTTGCGCCGTACCTGGCGGCGTCCGCCGCTGCCGCTGTCGCCGCGCGAGACCGAGATCTTCGTGCGCATCGGCGCCGGCGAAGGCCCGCAGCGCATCGCCAGCGAGTTCGGCCTGTCGGTGAAGACGGTCGAGTGCCACCGCGAGAAGATCAAGCACAAGCTCGGCCTGCAGGACGGCGAGGCCCTGCGCGTGGCGGCGCTGCGCTGGCGCGAGGGCTACAGGCTGGCCTGAGCCGGTTCCGGCTGGACCGCTTCGCTGCGCGCCAGCCAGCGGGCGGCGAAGCGCGACGCCGGCAACGCCGGATCGAACAGGAAGCCCTGCGCGCGCCAGCACCCCAAGTTGAGCAGCGCGTCGGCCTGCGCGCGCGTCTCCACGCCTTCGGCGATCAGTTCCAGGTCCAGGCTGCTGGCCATGGCCAGGGTCGCGACCACGATGGCGTAGTCGTGGCGGTGCTCGAGCATGCCGCGGACGAAGGTGCGGTCCAGCTTGAGCCGGTCCAGCGGGAAGCCCTTGAGCTGGGCCAGCGACGATCGCGAGCCTGCGTGGAATAGCCCATGCCGAAGTCGTCCAGCGACAGGCTGAAGCCGGCCTCGCGCAGCGTGCCGAGGGTGGCCAGCGATTCGTCCGGGTCGGCCATCAGCCCGCTTTCGGTGAGCTCCAGGTCCAGCCGCTGCGGACTGAGGCCGCAGGCTTCGAGCTGCCCGACCAGGCGGCGGGCAAAGCCGCGGTCGTCGAACTGGCGCGGCGAGATGTTGATCGCCAGCCGCCCGGGCAGGCGCAGGCCGTCGCGTTCCCATTCGTGCAGCTGCGTGCACGCGCGGCCGATCACCCATTGGCCGAGCTGGCCGATCAGGCCGCGGTGTTCGGCCACCGGCACGAACTCGTCCGGCGCAACCGGGCCGAGCACCTCGTCGTTCCAGCGCAGCAGGGCCTCGGCGCCGAGCAGCCGGCCATCCTCCATCGCCACCTGCGGCTGGAAGTACAGCTCCAGGCTGTCCTCCTCGAGCGCGCGCTCGAGGCGGTCGGCCAGCTGCACGCGCCGCGCCAGGCGTGCGCTCATGCTCGGGTGGTAGACGTCGATGCCGTTGCGCGAGCGCTTGGCCGCGTACATGGCGGTGTCGGCGTTGCGCACCAGCAGCTCGCTGCTGCCGCCATCGCTGGGGAACACCGAGATGCCGATGCTGGCGCGCGCGCTGAGCACGTGTCCGCCGATCGACATCGGTCGTGCCATCGCCTCGACCAGGCGGCCGGCGATGGTGCGGGCGATCGCGGCGTCGGCGCCGGAGGCCAGCACCACGAACTCGTCGCCGCCCAGGCGCGCGACCAGCTCGCGGGCGCGGGTGTTCTCGCGCAGGCGCCGCGCCACCTCGACCAGCACCGCGTCGCCGACGCTGTGGCCCTTGGTGTCGTTGATTTCCTTGAACTCGTCCAGGTCGATGAACAGCACCGCGAACACGCGCCCGCTGGCGCTGGCCTCGGCGATCTGCCGCTCCAGTTCGGCGTAGAAACCGGCGCGGTTGGGCAGCTTCGTCAGGTCGTCGAACAGCGCCAGCTGCTCGATCCGCGACATCTGCGAGGCCTGCAGCGAGATGTCCTGCACGGTGCCGACCACGCGGGTGCGGTTGCCGTCGGCATCGTTGAGCGCACGGCCGCGTTCGCGCAGCATCCGCGGCGGGTGGCCGGGGCGTTCGACCCGGTAGCGGATGTCGTAGGCGGTGTCCCTGGCCAGCGCGGCGTGGAAGGCGGCGTCGACGTCGGGACGGTCCAGCGGATGCACCCAGCGGCGCAGGTGGTCGTAGCCGCCGCAGCCGACGCTGGGCTCGGTGTAGAGCATCTCCCGGGCGCGTTCGCAGCAGGCCAGCGCGCCGTTGGGCAGCTGCAGCTCCCGGCGCCCCGGCTGGGCCAGGTCGTGTGCCTCGCTGAGCAGGGCCTGGCTCTCGCGCAATGAGGCCATGGAGGCGTTGAGCGCGTCGCGGTCGGCGGCGACGTAGGCGTTCATGGCCAGGCCGATGTCCAGGAACATCCGCCGCACCAGCGACTTCAGGGCGATGGTATGGGCGTCCGGATCCTCGTGCGCCAGCGGCTGCAGGGTGTCCATCAGCGTGGTCAGCAGCTTGGCGCAGGAGGCCACGTACCAATGCGGTTCCAGGCCGATGCGGTGGTGGATCGCGCCGATCTGCAGGCGGTTCTCCACGTAGCGGGCGTCGCACGGCATGGTGAACAGGTCGCGCGCGTAGTCCTGCTGGGTGCGATGCAGGCGCTCGCGCCGGGTGCCTTCGCCGATCAGCTCGCCCAGCCCGGCGAAGCTGCCGACGTGGTCGTAGAAGCTGCGGACGTTGCCTTCCCCGCGCGGGGCCACGAACTCCCACAAGCGGCGCAGGCGGGCCTCGTCCTCCTCGTCCAGTTCGAGGAAGGCCAGGCGTTTGCGCAGGTCGTCCCCGTCGATCGCGGACGGGAAGGCGGCGATCGGAGGGCAGTGGCTGTCCATCCGCGACCCCGGGGCCTTCATGGCGACTGCGGCTGGTCGATGGGCCTGTCGCAGGCCGAGGCGTCCGGGTCGAGGTCGGCGCCCGCGATGACCGCGGCCTGGGCCAGCAGGTGCACGCCGTCCAGCTGCGGCAGGTCGGGAATGCAGGTCCCCGGCGCCCACGCCAGGCCTCCGCCGTCAGGCGATGTCGCTACGTGGTGCCAGCACGGCCGCGATGGTGCGTCCATAGATCCCCCCCCGGGTACGGCCAGCGTAGGCAAAGCGTGATCGCTGTACATCGGGGGAACCCCGGCTCGATTGGTAGGGCAGGGCGCGGCGCGGGCCTACAATGCGGGCATGGAAAACTTCCGCCTCCACCAGGGCAGCGCGCCGCTGCTCATCAGCCTGCCGCACGACGGCAGCGGACTGCCCGACGACATCGCCGCGCGCCTCACCGACGGCGCGCGCCGCGTGCCGGATACCGACTGGCACGTCTCGCGCCTGTACGACTTCGCCCGCGAGCTGGGCGCCTCGATCCTGGTGCCGCGCTGGTCGCGCTATGTCGTGGACCTCAACCGGCCGCCGGATGACACCTCGCTGTACCCGGGCCAGAACACCACTGGTCTGTGCCCGGTGGTCCAGTTCAGCGGCGAGCCGGTGTACCTGCCCGGCGCCGAGCCGGACGCGGCGGAGATCGCCGCGCGGGTGGACAGCTACTGGCGTCCGTACCACGAGACCCTCGACGCGGAGCTGCAGCGCATCCGCGGCGAGCATGGCCGCGCGGTGCTGTGGGAAGGCCATTCGATCCGCGGCACGCTGCCGTTCCTGTTCGAAGGCGATCTGCCGGACCTCAACCTCGGCACCGCCGGAGGCGCCAGCTGCACCCCGGCGCTGCAGCGCCGCCTGGAAGCGGTGCTGGACGCGCAGGAGCAGTACAGCCACGTGGTCAACGGGCGCTTCAAGGGCGGCTACATCACCCGCCACTACGGCGTGCCGGAAACCGGCGTGGAAGCGGTGCAGCTGGAACTGGCGCAACGCACCTACATGGACGAGGACAGCTTCGACTACCTGCCGGAGCGCGCCGCACGCCTGCAGGAGGTGTTGCGCGCGCTGCTGCAGGCGACGCTGGCATGAGCCTGGAGGACCAGGCACTCCGCGAAGCCGGCAGCGCGACAGCGGGACAGGGGGAAACGGCAGAGCCCCCGCCATCGGCGACCGCGGCGCACACCGCCGTCGAGGCCGAGGCACGGCATGCGCGCCGCCAGCGCCGGCTCGGCCTGCTGTACGCCGCGCTGGGCGCGATCCTGTTCTCCGGCAAGGCGATCATCGTCAAGCTCGGCTTCCGCTACGGCGCCGATGCGGTGACCCTGCTGGCTTTGCGCATGGTGGTGGCGCTGCCGTTCTTCCTGCTGATGGGCGTGTGGGCGGCGCGGCGCGCGACGATGCACCTGCACCGCCGCCACTACCTGCGGATCCTGGTGCTGGGTTCGCTGGGCTACTACCTGGCCAGCTTCCTCGACTTCGCCGGCCTGGCCTACATCACCGCCACCCTCGAGCGGCTGATCCTGTACCTCACCCCGACCCTGGTGCTGCTGATCGGCTGGCTGGCGTTCGGGCGCCGCCCGGCGCGGCGGCAGTGGATCGCGCTGCTGGTCAGCTACCTCGGCGTCGGCCTGGCCTTCGGCCACGACCTGCTGGTGGGCGGCGAAGGCATCGTGCTGGGCGGCGTGCTGGTGTTCGGCAGCGCGCTGGCCTATGCGCTGTACCTGGCCGGCAGCGGCGAGATGGTGGGGAAGGTGGGCGCGGTGCGCCTGACCTCGCTGTGCACCTCGGTGGCCTGCGTGCTGTGCATCGGCCAGTTCCTGCTGCTGCGCCCGCTGTCGGCGCTGGACCTGCCGGCGGAGGTGTACTGGCTGTCGCTGGCCAACGGCACCTTGTGCACGGTGGCGCCGGTGCTGCTGGTGATGTTCGGCATCGCCAGGCTCGGCTCCGGGACGGCTTCGCAGATCGGCATGCTCGGGCCGGTGTCGACGATCATCCTGAGCCTGCTGGTGCTGGGAGAGCCCATGGGCGCCTGGCAGGTGGCTGGCACCGTGCTGGTGCTGGGCGGCGTGCTGCTGGTCTCCCGCGCCCCGGCCATCGCCCGCCGTGCGTAACCCGTCCCCCTGTAGAGCGGGGCTTGCCCCGCTGCCTTTCGCCACGTCGTGTTCCCCAGGCGCAGGAGTCGGGCAAGCCCGACTCTACAAAGGCCCCGTAGAGCGGGGCTTGCCCCGCTGCTTCTCGCCACATCGTTTTCGCCAGGCGCA
>NZ_AZUZ01000023.1 GCF_000513955.1 Pseudoxanthomonas suwonensis J47 | reverse complement strand
TACGGTGGCGGTTCGGGCGAGTGAGTCGCCCTTCCGGGCCACGGGGTACAAGCAAGTAAGAGGTAGTGAGTGGTAAGGCGCCGGGAATGAACGAGGGCGCTGGCGACGTCTGGCGCGTCGCCATGCGCCAGCTGCCTCACCGCATCCACAGTTCACTGCTTGAAAGCATTGGCGTAGTTGGCTTCGGACGGAGCCGGGGCAGCGCGGGGTTATGGCGCATCGCGCGGTTCCGCCGTCCATGGCTCCAACGCGCGAACGCAGGCCATCCATGGCCTGCTTGCGCCATACCCCCGCGCTACCGCGTCTTTCGGCGCGTTGGGTCGTGGCTTCGTTCTCTCCCCTCTCCCACCGGGAGAGGGGCAGGGGTGATGGTCGGGACCTCTCGCCACGCTGGCATACCGACCCTCTCCCCAACCCCTCTCCCGGTGGGAGAGGGGCTTGAAGACGCCGGCATCCCCGCATCTTTCGTAGCCCGGATAAGCGCAGCGCATCCGGGAACCAGGGGACGGCAGGCGTCGGATCGGCGTGGCGGGCAGGCTTTCCCGAATGCGGCCTGCGGCCTTATCCGGGCTACAAGCTCAAAAAAGTGCAGCCACGTCCCGGCCGCAATAGCCCCCTTGGTAAGGGGGCGCCGCGGCAGCGGCAGGGGATCGGAGGTAAGGCTCGCCGGGGCCCGCGCTTCGCTTCAGCGAAGCGTGGGGTATTCATGCGGCGAAGCCGTAGAATACGTCCCCGGCGGAGCCGGCCAGACAGTCGCGTCATGCGCAAGCATGCCGAGGAAAGTCCGGGCTCCACAGGGCACGGTGCCAGGTAACGCCTGGGCGGCGCGAGCCGACGGAAAGTGCAACAGAAAGATACCGCCAGCGGTCCGTTCCATCGCAAGGTGGACGGATGCGGGCAAGGGTGAAATGGTGCGGTAAGAGCGCACCGCGAGCCTGGTAACAGGCCGGCACGGCAAACCCCACCGGGAGCAAGACCAAATAGGGACCCCCATGGCGCTGCCCGCGTCGGGTCCGGGTAGGTTGCTTGAGCGTAGCGGTGACGCTGCGCCTAGAGGAATGACTGTCCACGACAGAACCCGGCTTACCGGCCGGCTCCGCCACTTCCTTTGCATCCCCGCCCCGGATGGTTCGCCCCGCCCACCCGGGCGGCGGCGATGACCTCTCGCGGGGCCGCCGCGCAGTGATCACCTGAATACGTGTTGATGTCCCGGCGGCGGTGTCCCGGGACAAGCGGCGCCTGCGCGGATCTCACATGGCCTTCACAAGTGCCGAATCTCAAAATTTGAGACTAAACAGCGACTTGTGGAAAACCCTTGAACTTGTCTGTGAACATCGCTGCAACTCATTGACGCAACAGGCGATTTTTTCCTTGAAATCCTGTTGACAACCCTGTTGGTGAATCCTAAGGTGGGCTTCCGGGGGAAAACCGGGAAATTTGTGGTTTTCCGTGGTTGAAGAGCCTCCAGCAGCAGGGTGCGGGTACCAGCGACGTGTTCCAGGGCGAGACCGCCATCACAGTGGACGACAAGGGACGGGTGGCCATTCCCACGGCCTACCGCGACCTCGTCGCGCGCGAGTGCGGCAACCGCCTGGTCATCACCTACAACCCGTTCGAGGCCGGTTCGCTCTACCTGTACCCCCATGCGCAGTGGGAGCAGGTCCGTGACCAGGTCAACGCGCTGCCCAAGACCCGTGCCGCGCACCGCAGCCTGCAGCTGAAGCTGGTCGGCGCCGCGGTGCCGGTGGAGCTGGACGCCAACGGGCGCATTTCCATCCCTCCCAGCCACCGCAGCGCGGTGGGCATCGACCGCAAGGCGGTACTGCTGGGCATGGGCGACAAGTTCGAACTGTGGAGCGAGCAGGCGCATCACGCGCAGATCCAGCGGACGCTGTCCGACGAGGATCTGAGCGAGCACATGCTCGATCTCAAGTTGTGACGGCGGGGGACCGGATGCGCACGGGCGCGCAGGCCGGCCACCCCGCTGCCCCGTCAGCGCCGGCGGCGCACCTGCCGGTGCTGTACGCGCAGGTCATGGACGGGCTGCGTGTGGTCGAGGACGGACGTTACCTGGATGGCACCTTCGGCCGCGGCGGCCACGCCCGCGGCGTGCTGCAACAACTCGGCCCGGGAGGCCGGCTGCTGCTGATGGACAAGGACCCGGAAGCGATCGCGGAAGCCGAACGCAGTTTCGGCGGCGACACGCGCGTGTCGATCCGCCGCGGCAGCTTCGCCACGCTCGCAAGCTGGGAAGAAGCGCGCGACCTTGACGGGGTGCTGTTCGACCTGGGCGTGTCCTCGCCGCAGCTGGACGTGGCCGAGCGCGGCTTCTCCTTCGGCAAGGACGGCCCGCTGGACATGCGCATGGACCCGGAGTCGGGCGAGAGCGCCGCCGGGTGGCTGGCCCGCGCCGACGAGGCGGAGATCGCCGAGGTGCTGTGGCGCTACGGCGAGGAGAGGCAGAGCCGGCGCATCGCCCGCGCCATCGTCGCCCGCCGCGCGCAGCAGGCGCTGACCCGCACCGCCGAGCTGGCCGCGCTGATCGCCTCGGTGGTGCCGCGCGGCAAGGACAAGAGCAATCCGGCGACCCGCAGCTTCCAGGCCATCCGCATCCATATCAACCGCGAGCTGGCCGACCTCGAGGCCGGGCTGGACGCGGCGCTGGCCGCGCTGAAGCCGGGCGGCCGCCTGGCGGTGATCAGCTTCCATTCGCTGGAAGACCGCATCACCAAGCAGTTCATCGCCCGCCACGCCAAGGCGCCGCCGGCCAGCCGCCGGCTGCCGCAGGCGGAAACCTTCGTGCCGGTGCTGGCCGACCTGGGCGGCGCGATCCGCGCCGACGAGGCCGAGCTGGCCACCAACCCGCGCGCGCGCAGCGCGGTGCTGCGCGTGGCCGAGAAGCTCGACGGCGAGGGGAGGCGGGTCGCATGAGCCGGGTCCTGCTCGCCGTCCTGCTGCTGGGCACCGTCGCCACCGCGATCGCGGTGGTGTACGAGCGCTACCGCCACCGCCAGCTGTTCGTCGAACTGACCCGCGCCGAGCGCGAGCGCGACGAACTGAACATCGAATTCGGCCGCCTGCAGCTGGAGCAGGCGACCTGGGCGCAGGCCAACCGCATCGACCAGGTCGCGCGCGAGCGCCTGGGGATGAAGTTCCCCGAGGCCGAGGACATCGTGGTGGTGCGCCCGTGAGCCGGCCCAACCGCAACCGCAGCGCCTTCGACCTGCGCGGCCGCATGATGCTGGTCGGCGTGGCGCTGGGCCTGTGTTCGGTCGCGCTGGTCGGTCGCGCCGCCTGGATCCAGCTGGTCAACGCCGACTTCTACCAGCGCCAGGGCGAGGCCCGCTTCGTCCGCGAGATCCCGATCCCGACCTCGCGCGGCATGGTCACCGACCGCAACGGCGAGCCGGTGGCGGTGTCCACGCCCGTGGAATCGGTGTGGGGCAACCCGCAGGAACTGCTGCGCCATCCCGAGCGCCTGCCGGAACTGGCGCAGGCGCTGGGCGTACCGGCCGACGAGCTGATGAGCCGGCTCTCGCAGCGCGCCGACAAGGAATTCGTCTACCTCAAACGCAGGATCAACCCGGACCAGGCCAAGGCCATCCTCGCCCGCAACATCCCGGGCGTGTTCTCGCAGCGCGAGTTCCGCCGCTTCTACCCGCAGGGCGAAGCGATGGCGCACGTGCTCGGCTTTACCAACATCGACGACCGTGGCCAGGAAGGCCTGGAGCTGGCGTTCGACGAATGGCTGCGCGGCAAGCCCGGCTCCAAGCGCGTGATCCGCGACCGCCACGGCCGCATCGTCGAGAACATCGAGCTGGTCAGCGCCGCCGAGCCGGGCAAGGACCTGACCCTCAGCATCGACCGCCGGATCCAGTTCCTCGCCTACCGCGAGCTGCGCAACGCGCTGAACACCTACAAGGCCAGCAGCGGCTCGGTGGTGGTGCTGGACGTGGCCACCGGCGAAGTGCTGGCGATGGTCAACCTGCCCAGCTACAACCCCAACGCGGTGGGCGGCGGCAGCCAGGACGCGCACCGCAACCGCGCGGTCACCGACCTGATCGAGCCGGGCTCGACCATGAAGCCGATCACCGTCGCCGCCGCGCTCAGCGCCGGCAAGGTGACCGCCAGCACGCGTTTCGATACCAGCCCCGGCTACATGTCGCTGGGCCGCTACACCATCCGCGACCACCACAACTACGGCGTCCTCGACGTCTCCGGCATCATCACCAAGAGCTCGAACCTGGGCGCGGTGAAGCTGGCCGAGCCGCTGTCGCCGCAGTATTTCTACGAGTTCATCCGCGGCTTCGGCTACGGCCAGGCGCCCAACAGCGGCTTCCCCGGCGAGGCGATCGGCTCGCTGCGCGAGCCGGCGCGCTGGGACGGCCTGACCAAGGCGACGATGGCCTACGGCTACGGCCTGTCGGCCACGCCGCTGCAGATCGCCGTGGCCTACGCCGCGCTGGGCAACCACGGCCGGCTGATCACCCCGACCTTCGTCAAGGGCCAGGTCAACGAGGCCCGCCAGGTGGTCAAGCCCGAGATCGCCGACCAGGTGCTGCGGATGATGCAGACCGTGACCGAGCCGGGCGGCACCGCCACCCAGGCCGCGATCCTCGGCTACCACGTCGCCGGCAAGACCGGTACCGCGCGCCAGGCCGCGGCCGGCGGCTACGCGCGCCGCTACACCACCACCTTCGCCGGCCTGGTCCCGGCCAGCAACCCGCGCTTCGCCACGGTGGTGGTGATCAACGATCCGCAGGCCGGTTCCTACTACGCCGGCCTGGTGTCGGCGCCGGTGTTCCGCAACGTGATGGAGGATGCGCTGCGGCTGATGGACGTGCCGCCGGACGACATCGATACCTGGCTGGCCGCGCAGGCGCGCGGCGAAGCCAAGCGCCAGGCCGCGCTGCCGCCGTTGCCGGCGGCGCTGGAGGAGCCGGCCGAGGATCCGACGATTCCACCGGCGATGGTCGGTGGCGGGGGTGGTCCATGACCCGCCGCATGCCCCTCTCGCACCTGATTCCCGACGTCGCGCTGCCGCGCGACATCGCCGTTTCCGGGCTGGTGATGGACAGCCGCGAAGTGCGCCCGGGCGACGCCTTCGTCGCCATCGCCGGTTTCGGCACGCACGGCCTGGCGTTCGCGAAGCAGGCGCAGGAGAAGGGTGCCGCGGCGGTGCTGTTCGAGCCGCCGGCGCCCGCCGAATACCCGGCGCCGGCCGATGCGATCGCCGTGCCGGGCCTGCGCGCGCGGCTGGGCGCGATGGGCGACGAGTTCCACGACCATCCCTCGCACCGGATGACGATGGTCGGGGTCACTGGCACCAACGGCAAGACCTCGACCGTGCAGCTGCTGGCCCAGGCCTGGCACCTGCGCGGCCTCGCCAGCGGCAGCATCGGCACGCTCGGCACCGGCCGCTACGGCCAGGTGCAGCCGACCGGTTTCACCACGCCGCTGGTGCTGCCGATGCACGCGATGCTGGCGCGGCTGCGCGACGACGGCGTGCAGGCGGTGGCGATGGAGGTGAGCTCGCACGCGCTCGACCAGGGGCGCGTGGATGGCGTGCACTACGACGTGGCGGTGTTCACCAACCTCACCCGCGACCACCTCGACTACCACGGCGACATGGAGACCTACGGCGCGGCGAAGGCGCGGCTGTTCTCGCGCGACGGGCTGAAGGCCGCGGTGCTGAACCTGGACGACGCCTTCGGCCGTACCCTGCGTGGCCGCTTGGCGCCGGAAGTGCAGGCGGTGGGCGTGAGCTCGCGCGGCCAGGCCGGCGCGACCCTGCGCGCCGAGGCGCTGGGCTTCGACAACCGCGGTCTGGCTTTCGAGCTGGTCGCCGGCGCGGACTCGCATCCGGTGCGCTCGCCGCTGCTGGGGCGCTTCAACGTCGACAACCTGCTGGCCGTGGCCGGCGTGCTGCATGCGCTGGGCGACGACGTGGCGACGATCGCCACGACGCTGTCGCAACTGCAGCCGGTGCCCGGGCGGATGAACCGCCTCGGCGGCGACGGCGTGCTGCCGCTGGTGGTGATCGACTACGCGCACACCCCCGACGCGCTGGCCCAGGCCCTGACCAGCCTGCGCGCGCACGCGGCCGCCAAGCTGGTCTGCGTATTCGGCTGTGGCGGCGACCGCGACCGCGGCAAGCGTCCGCAGATGGCGCAGATCGCCGAGGCCGAGGCCGACCTGGTCATCGTCACCGACGACAACCCCCGCACCGAGGACGGCGACGCGATCGTCGCCGACATCCTCGCCGGCTTCGCCGCGCCGCAGGCGGTGGTGGTGGAGCGCGACCGCGCCGCCGCCATCGCCCGCGCGATCGGCGATGCCGGCCCCGACGACATCGTGCTGGTGGCCGGCAAGGGCCACGAGCCGTACCAGGAAATCAACGGCGTGCGCCATCCCTTCGACGACACCGACGTCGCCCGCCGGGCGCTGGAGGCGCGCGCATGAACCGCCTTCCGCTCTCCCTGATCGCCCACTGGGCCGGCGGCGAACTGCACGGCGACGACACCGTGGTCGATGCGGTCAGCCACGACACCCGCCAGCTGCGCGGCGGCAGCCTGTACGTGGCCCTGCGTGGCGAGCGCTTCGACGGCCACGACTTCGCTGCCGACGCGGCCATGCGCGGCGCCAGCGCGCTGCTGGTCGAACGCCTCCTCGAACTCGATCCGCCGCTGCCGCAGATCCTGGTCACCGACAGCGAACGCGCGCTGGCGCGGATCGCCGCCGGCATGCAGCGCGACCGCGAGGCGAAGGTGGTGGCGATCACCGGCAGCAACGGCAAGACCAGCGTCAAGACCCTGGCCCTGGCCGTGCTGCAGCGCGCCGGCCTGGCCTATGCCAACCCGGGCAACCGCAACAACGAGATCGGCCTGCCGCTGGCGGTGATCGACGCGCCGGAGGATGCCGACTTCGCCATCTACGAGATGGGCGCCGGCAAGCCGGGCGACATCGCCTATCTGACCGCGATCGCGCGGCCGGACGTGGCCCTGGTCAACAACGTCGCCGCCGCGCACCTGGAACGGATGGGCAGCCTGCTCGGCGTGGCCGAGACCAAGGGCGCGATCTACGCCGCGCTGCCCGATGGCGGCACCGCGGTGATCAACGCCGACGACGCCTTCGGCGAGTGGTTCGAACAGCAGGTGGTGCGTCCGGTCGACAGCGGCCGCACGGTGCTGCGCTTCGGCGTCGATGCCAGCGCCGACGTCACCGCGCGCGACATCCGCGTCGCGGGCGAGGGCAGCCGCTTCGTGCTGGTGACCCCGGCCGGCGAGGCCGGGGTCGAACTGGCCCTGCCGGGCCGCCACAACGTCTGCAACGCGCTGGCCGCCGCCGCGATCGGCCTGGCCTGCGGCATGGAGCCGGAGGCGATCGCCGCCGGCCTGGGCGACGCGCGCCCGGTCGCCGGCCGCCAGGTGGCGCACGCGCTGCCCGGCCACGCCCTGCTGATCGACGACAGCTACAACGCCAATCCCGGTTCGGTGGCCGCGGCGATCGACGCGCTGGCCGCCTCCGGCGACGAGGCCTGGCTGGTGCTGGGCGACATGCGCGAGCTCGGCCCGGAGGCCGAGGCGCTGCACGCCGACGCCGGCCGCCGAGCGCGCGCCGCCGGGATCGCCCGGCTCTACACGCTGGGCCCGCTGAGCGCCGCCGCCGCGCGCGCATTCGGCGAGGGCCGGCATTTCGACACCCACCAGGCCCTGGCCGCGGCGCTGCAGGACGACCTGCGCGCGCGGGCCCAGGCCGGTGCCGCCCCGGCCAAGGCCTTGCGGGTGCTGGTGAAAGGTTCGCGCGGCAGCGCGATGGACAGGATCGTGACCGCGCTGCTCGCGCAAGGGGATGCCGATGTTGCTTGAACTGGCGCGCTGGCTGCAGGGCCTTGAAAACTTCTTCGGCCTGTTCGGCTACCTGACCTTCCGCGGCATCCTTGCCGCGCTGACTGCCCTGTTCCTGTCGCTGTGGCTGGGACCGGCGGTGATCCGCCGGCTCGGCCAGCTCAAGGGCGGCCAGCCGATCCGCAAGGACGGTCCGCAGTCGCACTTCTCCAAGGCCGGCACCCCGACCATGGGCGGCGCGCTGATCCTGATCACCGTGCTGCTGTCGGTGCTGCTGTGGGGCGACCTGCGCAACAAGTACGTGTGGGTCGTGCTGCTGGTGATGGCCGCGTTCGGCGCGATCGGCTGGTACGACGACTGGATCAAGATCGTCAAGCGCGATCCCAACGGCCTGAAGTCGCGCTGGAAGTACCTGCTGCAGTCGATCTTCGGCCTGGCCGCCGGCCTGTACCTGTACCTGTACGCCGACGTGCCGGCGGCGACCACCTTCTACGTGCCGTTCTTCAAGTCGATCGCGCTGCCGCTGGCCGGCGTCGGCTTCGTCGCCATCGCCTACTTCTGGATCGTCGGCTTCTCCAACGCGGTCAACCTGACCGACGGCCTGGACGGCCTGGCGATCATGCCGACCGTGCTGGTGGCCTGCGCGCTGGGCGTGTTCGCCTACGCCTCGGGCAACGCGGTGTTCTCCACCTACCTGCAGATCCCGCAGGTGCCCGGCGCCGGCGAGCTGATCATCATCTGCGCGGCGATCGCCGGCGCGGGCCTGGGCTTCCTCTGGTTCAACACCTACCCGGCGATGGTGTTCATGGGCGACATCGGCGCCCTGGCGCTGGGCGCGGTGCTGGGCACGATCGCGGTGATCGTGCGCCAGGAACTGGTGCTGGTGGTGATGGGCGGCATCTTCGTCATCGAAACCCTGTCGGTGATGATCCAGGTCGCTTCGTTCAAGCTCACCGGCAAGCGCGTGTTCCGGATGGCGCCGATCCACCACCACTTCGAACTGAAGGGGTGGCCGGAGCCGCGCGTGATCGTCCGCTTCTGGATCATCTCGGTGATCCTGGTCCTGGTCGGCCTGGCCACGTTGAAGGTGCGCTGATGAACGACCTCTCGCGTCAGGCGACCCGGCTGGAGGCCATCGGCGGCCACTTCGACCCGTGGCTCGGCGCCGCGGCGGTGGCGCTGGCCTGCCTGGGCGTGGTGATGGTCGGCTCGGCCTCGGTGGCGATCGGCGAGAACCTTGGCGTGGGGCCGTTCCACTACCTGGTGCGCCACGTGGTCTTCCTGGGCGTCGGCATCGGCCTGGCCGTGCTGGTGATGCGCACCGAGCTGAAGACGGTGGAAAAGTACAACCAGCTGCTGCTGCTGGGCTGTTTCGTCCTGCTGCTGCTGCCGTGGCTGCCCGGCCTGGGCGTGAGCGTCAACGGCGCGCGCCGCTGGGTCAACCTGGGGCTGTCGCGCTTCCAGGTGGTCGAGGCGGTGAAGGTGCTCTACATCGTGTGGCTGGCCAGCTACCTGGTCCGCTTCCGCGACGAGGTCAACGCGACCTGGCCGGCGATGCTCAAGCCGCTGGGCGTGGCGGCGCTGATGGTGGTGATGCTGCTGGCGCAGCCGGACTTCGGTTCGGCCACGCTGCTGCTGGGGATCACCGCCGGCATGCTGGTGCTGGGCGGGGTGAACCTGCCGCGGATGTCGCTGCCGATCGTGCTGGGCCTGCCGCTGCTGGTGGTCGTCGCGATCATCGAGCCGTACCGCCTGCGCCGCATCACCTCGTTCATGGATCCGTGGCAGGACCAGCTCGGCGCCGGCTACCAGCTGTCCAACGCGCTGATGGCGGTCGGCCGCGGCGAATGGTTCGGCGTGGGCCTGGGCGCGTCGGTGCAGAAGCTCAACTACCTGCCCGAGGCGCATACCGACTTCATCTTCTCGGTGATCGCCGAGGAACTGGGCTTCGCCGGCGTGTGCGTGGTGGTCGGCCTGTACATGCTGCTGGTCGGCCGCGCGCTGCACCTGGGCCTGAAGTGCGTGGAGATGCGCCGCCACTTCGCCGGCTACATCGCCTTCGGCGTGGCCCTGTGGATCGGCATGCAGGGCTTCGTCTCGATCGGCGTGAACCTGGGCATGCTGCCGACCAAGGGCCTGACCCTGCCGCTGATCTCCTCCGGCGGCTCCAGCGTGATGATGACCTGCGTGGCCATCGGCCTGCTGCTGCGGGTGAGCTACGAGCTGGACCGCGCCGAGCGCCAGCGTGCCGTGCGCCAGGATGCGATGCCGCCCACCGAAGCCGCCGCTCCGGCTGCACCGGCCTCCGCGCCGGCGCCGGCACCCGCGCCGCGTGCGACCGCAAAGGCCGGCCCGGTGGCCGCCGCCCCGGCGCCGTCATCGGCCTCGGCCATCCTGCGCGGTCGCGGCACCTCGCGCATCGAACCGACCTTCGGAGGCCTGCCGTGAGCAGCGTGCAGCCTTCCGCTTTTGCGCGCCCGGTGATGGTGATGGCCGGCGGTACCGGCGGCCACATCTTCCCGGCGCTGGCCGTGGCCCACGAGCTGCGCGAGCGCGGCGTGCCGGTGGTCTGGCTGGGCGCGGCCGGCGCGATGGAAACGCGGCTGGTGCCGCAGCACGGCATCGAGATCGACACGCTGCCGGTGGCCGGCGTGCGCGGCAAGGGGGCGGCGACCCTGCTCGCCGCGCCGTTCCGCCTGGCGCGCGCGGTCAACGCGGCGCGCGCGGTGCTGCGCCAGCGCCGTCCGCGCGCGGTGATCGGCTTCGGCGGTTTCGCTTCCGGCCCCGGCGGCGTCGCCGCCTGGCTGTCGGGCCTGCCGCTGCTGGTGCACGAACAGAACCGCGCGCCGGGCATGACCAACCGCGTGCTGTCGCGGCTGGCGCGGCGCACGCTCGCCGGTTTCCCGGGCAGCTTCGCCCGCGAGGAAGTGGCCGGCAATCCGGTGCGTGCCGCCATCGCCGCGCTACCGCCGCCACAACAGCGCCTGGCCGGCCGCGCGGGCCCGCTGCGCCTGCTGGTGCTGGGCGGCAGCCAGGGCGCGCGCGCGCTCAACCAGGCCGTGCCGGTGGCGCTGGCCGCGCTGCGCGAGCTGCCGGTGCAGGTGCGCCACCAGTGCGGCGAGAAGCTGCGCGCCGAGGCCGAGCGTTCCTATGCCGAGGCCGGCGTGGATGCCAGCGTCGAGGCCTTCATCGACGACATGGCCGCCGCCTACGCCTGGGCCGACCTGGTCGTGTGCCGCGCCGGCGCCTCGACCCTGGCCGAGCTGTGCGCGGCCGGCGTCGGCAGCGTGCTGGTGCCGTTCGCCGCCGCGGTCGACGACCACCAGACCCGCAACGCCGAATACCTGGTCGAGAACGGCGCCGCGCTGCTGCTGAAGCAGGACGCGCAGCTGGCCGCGAACCTGCAGGGCGCGCTGCGCGCGCTGGCCGCCGACCCGGCGCGGCGCATGGCGATGGCCACCGCCGCGCGCGGCCTGGCGCGACCGGACGCCGCCGCGCGGATCGCCGCCATCGTCCTCGAAGAATCCCTTTCCCCCGATACGTCTACTGGAGTTTCCCCATGATCCGCCGCCTGCACGACACCGGCGACCTGGTACGCGCATTCCCGCGCGTGCATTTCGTCGGCATCGGCGGCACCGGCATGAGCGGCATCGCCGAGGTGATGCTGACGCTGGGCTACGAGGTGTCCGGTTCGGACACCGCCGACAACGCCGCGACCCGCCGCCTGGTGCGGCTGGGCGCGCGGGTGATCCGCGGCCATTCCGCGGCCAACGTGCTGGGCACCGACTGCGTGGTCGTCTCCAGCGCGATCCGCGAGGACAACCCGGAACTGATGGAAGCGCGCAGCCAGCGCATCCCGGTCGTTCCGCGCGCGGCGATGCTCGCCGAGCTGATGCGCTTCCGCCGCGGCATCGCCGTCGCCGGTACCCACGGCAAGACCACCACCACCTCGCTGACCGCCGCGGTGCTCAGCGAGGGCGGGCTGGACCCGACCTTCGTGATCGGCGGGCAGCTGCTGGCGGCCGGCGCCAACGCCAAGCTCGGCGGCGGCCAGTGGCTGGTGGCCGAGGCCGACGAGAGCGACGGCAGCTTCCTGCGCCTGAACCCGCTGATCTCGGTGATCACCAACATCGACGCCGACCACCTGGAGAACTACGGTGGCGACTTCGCCCGCCTGCAGGGCGCGTTCGCCGAGTTCCTGCAGCGCCTGCCGTTCTACGGCTTGGCGGTGCTGTGCATCGACGATCCGGAGGTGGCGAAGCTGGCCGCGCAGACGCCGCGCCACGTGATGACCTACGGCAGCGCCGAGAACGCCGACGTGCGCGCCGACGACATCGTCCAGGAAGGCCCGCGCATGCGCTTCACCCTGCGCCTGCCGGAAGGCGCGACGGTGCCGGTGAGCCTGGCCCTGCCGGGCCGGCACAACGTGCTCAATGCGCTGGCCGCCGCCGCGGTGGGCTGGCAGCTGGGCGTGTCGCCGGAGGACATCGCCGCGGCGCTGGAGAAGTTCGCCGGCATCGGCCGCCGCTTCAACGATCTCGGTGAGGTCACCACGGCCACCGGCGCGACCGTGCGCGTGGTCGACGACTACGGCCACCACCCGCGCGAACTGGCGGCGGTGTTCGCCGCCGCCCGCGGCGGCTGGCCGCACAAGCGCCTGGTCGTGGCCTTCCAGCCGCACCGCTACAGCCGCACCCGCGACCAGTTCGACGCCTTCGCCGCGGTGCTGTCCGAAGCCGACGCGCTGGTGCTGAGCGAGGTCTACCCGGCCGGCGAGGCGCCGATCCCCGGTGCCGACGCGCGCGCGCTGGCCCGCGCGATCCGCGCGCGCGGCCGCAGCGAACCGGTGGTGGTGGGGCAGGTCGCCGACCTGCGCCACGTCCTGCCGGACGTGCTCCAGGACGGCGACCTGCTGCTGATGATGGGCGCCGGCGACATCGGCTACATCGCCCACCAGATCGCCGGCGACGGCTTCATCGCCGCCCCGGGAGGCCAGGCATGAGCGTCACCACCGTGCTGCCGCCGCCGCGCTTCACCGACCCGACCGTGTTCGGCCGCGTCGCCGTGCTGATGGGCGGCACCAGTTCCGAGCGCGAGGTCTCGCTGGACTCGGGCCGCAACGTGCTCGATGCGCTCCGCACCCACGGCGTGGACGCGCACGCGGTCGACGGCATCCCGGCGCTGGTCGAGGCGCTGGCGCAGAAGAAGTTCGACCGCGTGTTCAACATCCTGCATGGCGGTGACGGCGAGAACGGCGTGGTCCAGGGCCTGCTGCAGGCGCTGGGCGTGCCGTATACCGGCGCCGGCGTGCTCGGTTCGGCGCTGACCCTGGACAAGATCCGCACCAAGCAGGTGTGGCTCGCGCTGAACCTGCCGACCCCGCGCTACGTGCGCCTGGAACGCGGCGCCGACGCGGTGACCGTGCACGCGGCCGCGCGCAGCCTCGGCCTGCCGGTGATCGTGAAGCCGTCGTGCGAAGGCTCCAGCGTCGGCGTCTCGCGCGTGCTGGACGAGGCCGACCTCGATGCCGCCGTGGCCCTGGCCGCGCGCTATCCGGGCGAGCTGCTGATGGAGCAGATGGTGGTCGGCGACGAACTGACCGTCGGCATCCTCGGCGACGTGGCCCTGCCGTCGATCCGCATCGTCCCCAAGGGCGAGTGGTACGACTACAACGCCAAGTACATCGCCGAGGACACCCAGTACCTGTGCCCGGGCCTGGACGGCGAGGACGAGCTGCGCGTGCGCGAGCTGGCGCTGGCCGCGTTCCGCGCCGCCGGCTGCAGCGGCTGGGGCCGCGTCGACGTGATGCGTTCGCGCGCCACCGGCGCGCCGAGCCTGCTGGAAGTGAACACCGCGCCGGGCATGACCAGCCACTCGCTGGTGCCCAAGGCGGCTGCCCAGGTCGGCATCGGCTTCGAGGAACTGTGCTGGCGGATCCTGGAGCAGACGGTATGAAAGAGCCGGGATTCGTGATGACCGGACATCCGTCCGTGAAAAGCCGGGATTGGAGATTCGTGGAGGCGGCGTCGCGCGGTGCTGGCCGTCTGTCGGCCCGGGTTCGCGTGGCTGTTGCTTTTTCGAATCCCGAATCCCCAATCACGAATGCCGCGGAAGACCGGAGGTCTTCCGCATGAACATGCTGCTGCGCATCCTGGCCTGGCTGCTCGCGGTGGCGCTGGTCGCGCTGCCGGTGGTGGCCGTGCTCAACGGCTGGGTCGGCGCCGAGCGCTGGCCGCTGTCGCGCCTGCGCGCGACCGGCCAGTTCGAGCGGGTCCAGGCCGAGCAGCTGCGCGCCGCGGTGGCGCCGCATGCCGAGCGCGGCTACTTCGCGGTGGACCTGGATGCCGCCCAGCACGCGGTGGAACAGCTGCCGTGGGTCGAGCACGCGCAGGTGCGCAAGCAGTGGCCGGACGCGCTGGTCGTGCACGTCGTCGAGCACGAGCCTTTCGCGTTCTGGGGCGAGGACCAGCTGCTGTCGAAGCGCGGCAAGCTGTTCCCGCTGCCAAAGGACCTGGCCGGCGAGCGCATGCCGCACCTGGACGGCCCGGAGGCGCGCACCGCCGAGGTAGTCGAGATGTACAACCAGGCGCGCGAGCTGTTCGCGCCGCTGGGCTACGGCGTCAGCCGCCTGGGCGTGGACGCGCGCGGCAGCTGGTCGATGACCCTCGACAGCGGCCTGGAGGTCGTGGTCGGCCGCGACGACGCGCGCGCGCGCCTGCAGCGCTTCGTGCGCGTGCTGCCGCAGCTGCTGGCCAAGCAGGCGCGCCCGGCCACACGCGCCGACCTCCGCTACACCAACGGCTTCACCCTGGCCTGGGACACCCCGGCCAGCCGCCACACCCATTCCCCCTCGAGCCCGCAGGCGCAGGTCGCCGCGCGGACGCAACCACGGCAGGCGAGCAGTACATGAACCGCAAAGGCGACAAGTCCCTCATCGTCGGACTCGACATCGGCACCTCCAAGGTGGTGGCGCTGGTCGGCGAATACTCGCCGGGCAACCCGATCGAGGTCATCGGCATCGGTTCGCACGAGTCGCGCGGCCTCAAGCGCGGCGTGGTCGTGGACATCGAATCGACCGTGCAGTCGATCCAGCGCGCGGTCGAGGAGGCCGAGCTGATGGCCGGCTGCGAGATCCGCTCGGTCTATGCCTCGATCTCCGGCAACCACGTCCAGTGCAAGAACTCGCCGGGCATCGTCCCGATCCGCGACGGCGAGGTCACCTGGGCCGACCTGGACCGCGTGCTCGACGCGGCCAAGGCGGTGGCGATCCCGGCCGACCAGCGCATCCTCCACGCGATCCCGCGCGAGTACGTGCTGGACGATTCGCAGGAAGGCATCCGCAACCCGGTCGGCATGACCGGCGTGCGCCTGGAAGTGCACGCGCACCTGGTCACCTGCGCGCAGTCGGCGGCGCAGAACATCACCAAGTGCGTGCAGCGCTGCGGCCTGCAGGTCGACGACCTGATCCTGTCCTCGCTGGCGTCCTCGGTGGCGGTGCTGACCGCCGACGAGCGCGAACTGGGCGTGGTCCTGGTCGACATGGGCGCCGGCACCACCGACATCGCGGTGTTCATCCAGGGCGCGATCTGCCACACCGCCTCGCTGCCGATCGCCGGCGACCACGTCACCAACGACATCGCGCACATGCTGCGCACGCCGACCCCGGAAGCCGAGCAGATCAAGGTGCGCTACGCCTGCGCGCTGGCCCAGCTGGCCACCGCCGAGGAAAGCATCCAGGTCCCGTCGGTCGGCGACCGCCCGCCGCGGCGCATGCCGCGCGCCTCGCTGGCGCAGGCGGTGCAGGGCCGCTACGAGGAGATCTTCGAGATGGTCCAGGCCGAACTGCGCCGCTCCGGCTTCGAGGAGCTGGTGCGCGCGGGCATGGTCCTGACCGGCGGCGCCTCGAAGATGGAAGGCGTCGTGGAGCTGGCCGAGGAGATGCTGCAGATGCCGGTGCGCATCGGCATCCCGCAGCACGTCAGCGGCCTGGGCGAGGTCGTCGGCAACCCGGTCCACGCCACCGGCGTGGGCCTGCTGCTGATGGGCAGCCAGATCGAACACCCGCGCCGGCCGTCGCTCCCCAGCGGACGCGCCGGCAGTTTCCTGAAGAAGCTTTTCAAGTGGTACGGCGGAGAGTTCTGACGGCCGGAATTGGTGATTCGTGATTCGTTGAAGCGCGGGTTGCCGGTTGTGCAGGCGGGTAGGAGGCAGGGCGGAAGAGGTACGGCAGGAAAGAGGAAGGCAAGGCGGAAGGTAGAGGTTCAAGGAAAGCTGGCAACGGGCGGTGGTCTGCAGGACGGCGGACCGATCGCACAGGCACAAACCAAGAAGAGAACGCCGGAGAGGTCGAGGAAGGTTCGTCGAATCACGAATCCCGAATCACCAATCACGGCTCCACCAGAGGACAACGGACATGGCACATTTCGAACTGATCGAGAAGATGGCTCCGAACGCGGTGATCAAGGTCATCGGCGTGGGCGGCGGCGGCGGCAACGCCGTGGCGCACATGGTCAACAGCAGCGTCGACGGCGTTGAATTCATCACCGCCAACACCGATTCGCAGGCGATCAAGAACTGCGGCGCCAAGCTGCAGCTGCAACTGGGCGGCAACGTCACCAAGGGCCTGGGCGCCGGCGCCAACCCGGAAGTCGGCCGCCAGGCCGCGCTGGAGGACCGCGAGCAGATCATCGCCGCGCTGGAAGGCGCCGACATGGTGTTCATCACCGCCGGCATGGGCGGCGGCACCGGCACCGGCGCCGCGCCGGTGGTGGCGCAGCTGGCCAAGGAGATGGGCATCCTGACCGTGGCCGTGGTCACCAAGCCGTTCCCGTTCGAGGGCCGCCGCCGCATGCAGGTGGCGCTCAAGGGCATCGAGGAACTGGGCCAGCACTGCGACTCGCTGATCACCATCCCGAACGAGAAGCTGATCACCGTGCTCGGCCGCAACGCGACCATGGTGCAGGCGTTCCGCGCCGCCAACGACGTGCTGCAGGGCGCGGTGCAGGGCATCGCCGACCTGATCGTGCGCCCCGGCCTGATCAACGTCGACTTCGCCGACGTGCGCACCGTCATGTCCGAGATGGGCCTGGCGATGATGGGCACCGGCAGCGCCCGCGGCGACGACCGCGCCCAGGCCGCCGCCGAGTCGGCGATCCAGAACCCGCTGCTGGACGACGTGAACCTGGCCGGCGCCAACGGCATCCTGGTCAACATCACCGCCGGCCCGGACTTCACCATGGCCGAGTTCGACGAGATCGGCCGTTCGATCGAGGCATTCGCCTCGGAGGACGCGACCGTGGTGGTCGGCACCGTGCTGGATCCGGACATGCAGGACGAGGTGCGCGTGACCGTGGTGGCCACCGGCCTCAACCGCGCCAGCGTGCGCCAGCCGGTCCGTGGTGAGCATCGCGAGTTCGGCCGCGCCGACTTCAGCCAGCGCCAGGACGCGGTGCGCCCGGTGCGCCTGGTCCGCGACGGCACCACCGGCCTGCCAATCGACGACGGCTTCGCCGCCGACCCGGTCGCCGGTGCCGTGGGCGGCCTCGGCCTGCGCCGCGGCAGCGCCGCCGGCACCAGCGCCCCCGCCGCTCCGGCTTCGGCGCCGGCCCCGGCCGACCTGCCCAGCGACTACCTGGACATCCCGGCGTTCCTGCGCCGCCAGGCGGACTGATGCGACGGCCGGCCCCCGGGTCGGCCCCGCAGTGGATGACCGGCGGGACGCGCCATCGTCCTTGCCGGCGGCAGTAACCGGACACATATATGTCCGGAGTCCGTGTCCCTTGCTGCCGGGCCATGGAGGCCCGGCAGGTTTTCCCGGTCGCAGGCGCACCCCTGCCCGGGAGCGCCGCCGCGGGAGCACGGCTGCAGTACGTTAAGATTCAGCTAAATGCGTGATATTCTCACCTGCTTCACGCGACCCCAGATACGGACCATCCGTCGCACGGCGAACCCCATGACCCGGCAGCGCACCCTCAAGAACACGATCCGCGCCACCGGCGTCGGCCTGCACAGCGGCAACAAGGTCTACATGACCCTGCGCCCGGCTCCGGTCGACCATGGCATCGTGTTCCGCCGCACCGACCTGGATCCCGTGGTCGAGATGCCCGCCGCCGCCGACCTGGTCACCGAGACCACGCTGTGCACCGGCCTGTCCTGCGGTCCGGCCAAGGTCCAGACCGTCGAGCACCTGATGTCGGCCGCCGCCGGCCTGGGCATCGACAACATGATCGTCGAGCTGTCCTCGGCCGAGCTGCCGATCATGGACGGTTCGGCCGGCCCCTTCGTGTTCCTGCTGCAGTCCGCCGGCATCGCCGAGCAGGACGCGCCCAAGCACTTCATCCGCATCCTCAAGGACGTGGAAGTGCGCGACGGCGACAAGATCGCCCGCTTCAGCCCGTACGACGGCTTCCGCCTGGATTTCACCATCCAGTTCGACCACCCGATGATCCCGGCCAAGCAGTCGCACCACCGGCTGGAGTTCTCGACGGCCGCGTACATCAAGGAAATCTCCCGCGCGCGCACCTTCGGCTTCATGCGCGACCTGGAGTACATGCGCGACCTCAACCTCGGCCTGGGCGGCTCGATGGACAACGCCATCGTGCTGGACGAGTTCCGCGTCCTCAACGAGGACGGCCTGCGTTACGCCGACGAGTTCGTGCGCCACAAGATCCTCGACGCGATCGGCGACCTGTACCTGGTCGGGGCCCCCGTGCTGGGCGCCTACGAGGGCTACAAGTCCGGCCACGCGCTCAACAACAAGCTCGCCCGCGCGCTGATGGCCGACGCCACCGCGTGGGAAAAGGTGAGCTTCGACGCCGCCGCGGCCCAGGCGCCGCTGGCCTACGGCACCCCCGCGCTGGCCTGAGCCCGGCTGGCGGCTGGGCGCCGGCACTGTCGACCCCATCCGGTCCGGAGCTTCAGCTTCGTGACGCCGCGTGCCCGCGGCTCCCGCCCGTGTTCCGCCGGAAAGGCCCGCCCGGTCCGGCCAAGCCACCCCGCCGGCTCCAAACCTGAACAGGGTATTCAGTCTGGTGGTCGCTGACCAGCTTCAGGCACTTTCATGAAGCGTGAACCCGGTCGGCGATCCGTTCCCATCGTAACGAATGTTTAACCATTCGCTAACGACGTGATGGATGGGTGACGTTAGGATGCCCCGCGGGTTGGCCTCAGGCAGCGGGAATTACGTTGCCCGGCCGGTCCGGCAAGCCGGGGCGGGAGTCCCCGGTTCCAGGGAACCGGAAGGATCGGGTTCCCGCAGGGATGCCAGTGCGTCGTCCACGGCTTTGCGGGCGGTCGCTGAAACCGGGGGAGCCGTTGCACCGGCCGAAGGGTGCGGATGCAGCGGACCGGTAGTCGTTTTGATGATGACTGCGGTGGGGTTCAGCCCGACGGAGCGGGCCGCATCGAGGAGTTCGGCCTCGGCAAGGCGCAGGCGCGCCCGCCAGACCGGCGAATCGGTGACAAAAACGAGTTGTCCGCCGGATACGTTGGCCAACCGGCAATGGGGCACCAGCCCCGGCGGCAACAGGGGACGCAACTGCTGGTCCAGCGCATCGAGCCAGAGGGCTCGGCGCAAGGTGGCGCCAGTTTCATCCGCGAACGCGGCTTCGGCTGCGGGAAGCGGGACGGCCGCCCTGCGGGCGTTGGACTTCGAACCAGGCATACCCGAAAGCATGAGCTATAAATTCATAGTAAGAAACCCGCGTGACGGTCGCGCCAACGGAATCAAGGGGCGGATCGGGGCAATCGCCACGCAGCGGCCAGGCCTCGCCTTCGCGGCGGTGCTGGCCACCGGTGTCCTCTTCGGTACGGGCGCCGGCGTGGCGATCGGAATGGCCAATGCGCAGCACACCGAGGCGCAGCTGGCCCGGCAACAGGAGGAACTGGAGCAGGTCCGGCGCCAGTCCCAGAAGGAAATCAACGCCCTGGCCGCGCGCCTGGGCGAACTGCAGGCCCAGGCCAACCGCCTCAACGCGCTCGGCGAGCGCCTGACCGAGGCCGGCAAGCTCGAGGACGGCGAATTCGACTTCCAGGGCGCGCCCGGCCAGGGTGGCGGTGGCGTGGCCGGCGACATGCCGCTGGAAGACCTGGTCGCGGGCCTGGACGAGGTCCAGGGCCAGTTCGAGGCCTCCGGCCGCCAGCTGTCGGTGATGGAATCGCTGCTGTTCGACCGCCAGCTGGAGACCAACGCGCTGCCGGTGCGTTCGCCGGTGCGCCGCAGCTACATCACCTCCGGCTTCGGCAACCGCGCCGACCCGTTCGGCCGCGGCCGCGCCATGCACAAGGGCATCGACTTCCACGCCAACGTGGGCGATCCGGTGCTGGCGGTGGCAGACGGCGTGGTCAGCTATGCGGGCACCCGCAGCGGCTACGGCAACACCGTCGAGGTCGACCACGGCAACGGCTACGTCACCCGTTATGCACACAACTCGCGGCTGAGCGTGAAGGTCGGCGACCTGGTCCGCGCCGGCGAGCAGGTCGCCAAGGCCGGCTCCACCGGCCGCTCCACCGGCGCCCACGTGCACTTCGAGGTGTGGGAGAACGGCCGGGTGGTCAATCCGCGCAAGTTCCTCGCCGATGGCCGCGCCCCGGTGAACGAACGCCGCGGCCGCGGCTGATCGCAGCGTCTTCCGGCAGACCCGTCCCCGCGAGGGGGCGGGTCTTTCGTTTTGTGGGTCCCGCCATGCGCGTGACCGATGGCAGGGTGCCTTGAGATCGCCGGCCGGCGTCCCAAGCTACAATGCCGTGTTGCCCAGGCAGGGCGCTTCGCGTCCGGCCGTCGTGGCCGCCGCAGGCGGACCCCGGGCGTTCATTCCCAATTGGCCTCATCGATGATCAACAAACTGCTTACCCGTGTCTTCGGCAGCCGCAACGACCGGCTCCTGCGCCAGCTGGACCGCATCGTCGCCCAGATCAATGCGCTCGAGCCGGAGATGCAGAAGCTCTCGGACGAGGCCCTGCAGGCGAAGACCCCGGAGTTCCAGCAGCGCATCGCCGGGGGCGAATCCCTGGACAAGATCCTGCCGGAGGCCTTCGCGGTCTGCCGCGAGGCCAGCCGCCGCGTGATGGGCATGCGCCACTACGACGTGCAGCTGATCGGCGGCATGGTCCTGCACCTGGGCAAGATCGCCGAGATGCGCACCGGCGAGGGCAAGACCCTGGTGGCGACCCTGCCGGTGTACCTCAACGCCCTGGAAGGCAAGGGCGTGCACGTGGTCACCGTGAACGACTACCTGGCCCGCCGCGACGCGGCCTGGATGGGCAAGCTGTACAACTGGCTGGGCCTGTCGGTCGGCGTGGTCTACCCGGGCATGCCGCATTCGGACAAGAAGGAAGCCTACGCCGCCGACATCACCTACGGCACCAACAACGAGTTCGGCTTCGACTACCTGCGCGACAACATGGCGCTGTCGAAGAACGACCGCTTCCAGCGCGGCCTGAACTACGCCATCGTCGACGAGGTCGACTCGATCCTGATCGACGAGGCGCGTACCCCGCTGATCATCTCCGGCCCGGCCGACGAGTCGCCGGAGCTGTACATCCGGGTCAACCGGATCGTGCCGCAGCTGACCCGCCAGGAGACCGAGGACGGCGAGGGCGACTACTGGGTCGACGAGAAGGGCAAGCAGGTGCACCTGTCCGAGGCAGGCATGGAGCACGCCGAGGAGCTGCTGCGCCGCGCCGGCATCCTGGGCGAGGACGAGAGCCTGTACGGGGCCAACAACCTGGCCGTGGTCCACCACCTCAACGCCGCCCTGCGCGCGCACGCGCTGTTCCAGCGCGACGTGGACTACATCGTCCGCGACGGCGAGGTAGTGATCGTCGACGAGTTCACCGGCCGTACCCTGGCCGGTCGCCGCTGGTCCGACGGCCTGCACCAGGCGGTGGAGGCCAAGGAAGGCGTGCCGGTCCAGCGCGAGAACCAGACGCTGGCCTCGATCACCTTCCAGAACCTGTTCCGCATGTACGGCAAGCTGTCGGGCATGACCGGCACGGCCGACACCGAGGCCTACGAGTTCCAGAGCATCTACGGCCTGGAAGTGGTGGTGATCCCGACCCACAAGCCGATCCAGCGCATCGACCATCCCGACCAGGTGTTCCTCAACCGCGAGGGCAAGTTCCGCGCGGTGCTGGCCGACATCCAGGACTGCCACAAGCGCGGCCAGCCGGTGCTGGTCGGCACCACCTCGATCGAGACCTCGGAGATGCTCTCCGAGTACCTGCGCAAGGCCGGCGTGCCGCACGAGGTGCTCAACGCCAAGCAGCACGAGCGCGAGGCGCAGATCGTCGCCAACGCCGGCCGTCCGGGCGCGGTGACCATCGCCACCAACATGGCCGGCCGCGGCACCGACATCGTGCTGGGCGGTTCGCTGGAGGCCGAGCTGGCGGCGCTGGGCGACGAGTCCACCGCGCTGGAGAAGGTCAAGGTCCGCCGCGAGTGGGAGGCCCGCCACGAGCAGGTCAAGGCCGCCGGCGGCCTGCACATCATCGGCACCGAGCGCCACGAGAGCCGCCGCATCGACAACCAGCTGCGTGGCCGTTCCGGTCGCCAGGGCGACCCGGGCTCCTCCCGCTTCTACCTGTCGCTCGAAGACAACCTGATGCGCATCTTCGCCTCCGACTGGGTGCAGAAGGCGATGCGCATGATGGGCATGAAGGAGGACGACGTCATCGAGGACAAGCTGGTCAGCCGGCAGATCGAGAAGGCGCAGCGCAAGGTCGAGGCGCACAACTTCGACATCCGCAAGAACCTGCTGGACTTCGACGACGTCAACAACGACCAGCGCAAGGTGATCTACGCCCAGCGCAACGAGCTGCTGGAGGCGGAGTCGGTCAAGGAGAACATCGACGGCATCGTCGGCGACGTGGTCAACGAGCTGGTGACCCGCTTCGTGCCGGCCGAGTCGGTGGACGAGCAGTGGGACCTGGCCGGCCTGGAGGTCGCCCTGGAAGGCGAGCTGGGCCTGCGCCTGGACCTGCAGGGGCTGTCGAAGTCCAGCGAGGAGCTGGACGCCGAGGGCATCGAGCGCCACGTGCAGGAAGCGGTCGCGGCGATGTTCGCCGAGAAGGAAGCCCAGCTGGGCGAGGAAACCGCGCGCGCGCTCGAGAAGCACATCATGCTCAACGTGCTCGACCAGAGCTGGAAGGAGCACCTGGCGCGCATGGACTACCTGCGCCAGGGCATCCACCTGCGCGGCTACGCGCAGAAGCAGCCGAAGCAGGAGTACAAGAAGGAAGCCTTCGAGCTGTTCTCGGAGATGCTGGAGAACGTCAAGCGCCAGGTGGTGAGCCTGCTGGCGCGCGTGCGCATCCGCAGCGAGGAGGAAGTGGCGGCCCTGGAAGCGCAGGAGCGCGCCCAGGCCGAGGCCAAGCTGCGCCAGGCGCAGTTCCAGCACGCCATGGCCGAAGGCTACGACACCGAGGACGAGGTCGCCGCGATCGAGCGCGAGCGCATGGCCTCGGTGATGGGCGCCGCCGCCCCCGGCACCGTGGTACGCGATGCGGCCAAGGTCGGCCGCAACGATCCGTGCCCCTGCGGCAGCGGCAAGAAGTACAAGCACTGCCACGGCCAGCTCTCGTAGAGCGGGGCTTGCCCCGCTGCCGCCACGCATAGAGGTGGGTTCCTTGGAGGGAAAGAGCAGCCGGGCAAGCCCGGCTCTACGTAGAGCCGGGCTTGCCCGGCTGCTCTTGCGCCCCCAACCGTTCCGGCCCCCCCACGCCCCCGGTTAAGCTCCCAGGCATGGAAGCCCCCCTCCGATCCATCCACGTCGTCGCCGGCGTCATCACCGATGTCCGCGGCAGGGTGCTGCTGACGCGCCGCGGCGAGAACAGCGACCTTCCCGGCCTGTGGGAATTCCCCGGCGGCAAGCGCGAGCCCGGCGAGACCTCGGAGCAGGCGCTGGCGCGCGAGCTGCAGGAAGAGCTGGGTATCGACGCGGAAGTCGGCGACCTGCTGATCGAGGTGCCTCAGCAGTACCCGAGCAAGCGCCTGCGCCTGGAGGTGCGGAAGATCACCGCCTGGAAGGGCAATCCGCGCGGGCGCGAAGGGCAGGCGTTGACCTGGGTCGCGCCGGAGCGGCTGGCGCGCTATTCGATGCCGCCGGCGGACGTGCCGGTGGTGGGCGTGCTGCGCCAGCCCGAGCGTTACCTGGTCACGCCCGAACCGGGCGCCGACCTGGCCGGCTGGCATCGCGCCCTGGCCCGCGCGCTGGATTCCGGTATCGAACGCATCCAGCTGCGCGCGCGCAGCCTGGCGCCCGAGGGCTACGCGGCGCTGGCGCGCGAGGTGGCGGCGGCGTGCCGTTCCGCCGGCGCCGAGCTGCTGCTCAACCGCGACATCGCCCTCGCTGCGGAGCTGGGCGTGGGCGTGCAGCTGGGCAGCGAACAGCTCGCCTCGCTTGGTGCACGCCCGCTGCCGGCAGTGCAGGCGGTGGGTGCCTCCTGCCACACGCTTGAAGACCTGCGCCAGGCGCAGGCGCTGGGCTGCGATTTCGCCGTGCTTGGGCCGCTGCAGGAGACCGCGACGCACCCGGGCGCGACGCCGCTGGGCTGGGATGGATTCGTGACCCTGCGCGAGCAGGTCGCGCTGCCGATCTACGCGATCGGTGGCCTTACCGATGCCCACCTCGCAACCGCGCGCGGACACGGTGCACAGGGCATCGCCGCCATCCGCGCGCTGTGGCCCGCCGTCGCCAAGGCCCCTGCTGCGCTTCAAGGCACCCCGCAACACCCTCGCGAGTAGCCCGGATAAGACCGAAGGCCGCATCCGCGGATATGGGCCGACCTCCGGATCGGGAGGCTGGCGCCGCCGCGTTTGCCCCGGATGCGCTTCGCTTGTCCGGGCTACGCTTGTTCCCTCTGGCCCGCCCCCGGGCATCCGGCCACCCCGTAGAGTCGGGCTTGCCCGACTCTACCGCCGAGGTCCCAACGCACTCACAGCGCCGAGCGGGGCAAGCCCCGCTCTACAAGGCACGTATCGCCCTCCAACAGGCGGGCGGAACTCCCGATACCAGCCCGTGGCCAATCCTACTGCCGCCCCGCCATCTCCCGGTACCGCGCATCCAGCGCCGCCACGGCGCTGTCCAGATGCTCCGGGTGGCCATCGTTGACCACCACGTCGTCCGCGAGCGCCAGGCGCGCCTCGCGGCTGGCCTGCGCCTCGATCATGCGGGAGGCCAGGGTCTCGTCCACGCCGTCGCGGCGCATCAGCCGCGCGTGCTGCAGCTCGGGAGGGGCGTCGACCACCACGATGCGGTCCAGCCACGGGTAGGTGGCGCGCCCGCCGGCTTCTGCCAGCAGCGGGATCGCGGCGATGGCGTAAGGGCTGGTCGCGGCGCGGCATTCGGCCTCGAGCAGCCCGCGGATGGCGGGATGGGTGATCGCCTCGAGCGCGCGGCGCGCCTCGGCGTCGGCAAAGATGCGCTCGCGCAGCCGCCGCCGGTCCAGACTGCCGTCGGGCTGCAGCATCTCCGCACCGAAGTGCCCGACGATCGCGGCGAGCGCCGGTTGCCCCGGTTCGACCACCGCCCGCGCGGCCAGGTCGGCATCGGCGACGTGGATGCCCAGCGCCTCGAACCGGCGCGTGACCTCGCTCTTGCCGGCGGCCACGCCCCCGGTCAGGCCGATGATGAAATCGCTCATGTCCGCACGGGCAGGGTAGGAACGCGCATTGTAGAAGCACGGGCCCGGCAGGCGTCACGCGTGCGGGAATGGTGCGTGCCGCGCCATGGTGCGTGTAGCGGCCCTGCCAGCAGTCGCCTGCCGTACGTCGGACGCGTGCGGCCGACGACGCGATAGTGGTCAGCCCGACAGCCCCGCGAAGCGCAGGTAGCTGTCGATCATCCGCTCGCCCCAGAAGAACACGATCCAGCCGGCAATCGCCAGGTAGGGGCCGAACGGGATCGGGGTGGCGCGGTCGCGGCCCTGCGAGGCCAGCCAGATCGAGCCCAGCACCGCACCGACGATCGACGACAGCAGGATCACCGGCAGGATGCCCTTCAGGCCGACCCAGGCACCGATGGCCGCCAGCAGCTTGAAGTCACCGTGGCCCATGCCTTCCTTGCCGGTGAGCTGCTTGAACAGCCACCACACGCTCCACAGCGACACGTAGCCGGCCACCGCGCCCAGCAGGGCAGGCTTGGCCGGCATGAACAGGTTGTCCAGGCTGGCGACCAGCCCCAGCCACATCAGCGGCAGGGTCAGCTGGTCGGGCAGCAGGCGGGTGCGCAGGTCGATGCCGGAGGCGGCGACCAGGAACCAGGTGAACAGCATCGCGCCGAAGCCCTGCCAGCCGAAGCCGAAGCGCCAGGCGCAGATCACGGTGAGCAGGCCGGTCAGCAGCTCCACCAGCGGGTACTGGATGGAGATGCGCTGGCCGCTGTAGCGCGAGCGGCCGCGCAGCATCAGCCAGCTGAGCACCGGGATGTTCTCCCACCACTTCAGCCGGTCGCCGGTGACCGGGTCGTGCGAAGGCTCGACAACCACCCCGGGCGGGGGCGGGTCGTAGATCTCCGGCAGCTCCAGCACTTCCCGCGCGTCCCGCTTCCACTCCCACTCCAGCCGCCGCGGCAGGCGCAGGATGACCACGTTGAGGAAGCTGCCGACGGCCAGGCCGACGGCGGCAGCGAGCGGGTAGCCCAGGAGGGGCTGGGTGTCGAGGAAGGCCATGCGTATGTGTTCCTATTCCAGGACGTTGATGGCCAGCCCATGGCTGGCCTTCGCCAATCGCCCGTCGTTCGTCCACAGGGCCTGGCAGCCATGGTGCTGCGCGCAGGAAAGGTGCAGCGCGTCCGGCGTCTTCAGGCCGAAATGCGCGCGCAACTCGGCGGCCTGCAGGTACACCTCTTCCGGCATGTCGAGAAGCAGGAGCCTGGCCAGGGCGGCTTCGTAGCTGCGCTGCAGGACAAGGTTGCCGCTGCGCATCGGCCCGACCAGGCATTCGAGCTTCACCAGCGGCGAAACCGCGAAACGGTGGCCGGCCTGGGCGTCCATCCGTTCCAGGATGCGCTGCGCACGGTCCGGGCTGCCCTCATGGGCATAGATCAGTACGCATGCATCGAGAAAGATCAATCCCAAGCGTCGCGCTCCACCGCGATGTCGGCATCGATCTGGGCCATGCTGCGCCTTGCATGCGCGGGGATGGGGTTGGCGCGCAGCCAGGCAACGACCTCTCCCGCCTCGCCCGGCTGACGCGGATTGTCGGTACCGCGATGGCGCACCGGCACCAGCCGCGCCACCGGCTCGCCGCGATTGGCGATCACCACCTCCTCGCCGGCCTGGGCGGCCTTGACGAGTTCGGACAGGCGAGTCTTGGCTTCGAGCATGTTGACCTGGGTCATGGCCATACCTTAGCCAAGTTGGCCAAGTTGGTCAACTTGGCCGTTCCGATCAGATCGTCGCGGCGAGCTTGAAGATGGGCAGGTACATGCCGATCACCATCGCGCCGACGACGCCGCCGATGAAGATCATGATCATCGGCTCGAGCAGGCTGCTCAGCGCGTCGACCGCGTTGTTGACTTCCTGCTCATAGTACTCCGCCACCTTGAACAGCATGGTGTCCAGCGCGCCGGCTTCCTCGCCGATGGCCGCCATCTGGATGACCATGTGCGGGAACAGGTTGGTCTGGCGCATGGCCATGTTGACCGGGTAGCCCACGGCGACGTCGTCGCGGATCCGGTAGACGGCCTTTTCGTACACGGAGTTGCCGGTTGCGCCGGCTACGGAATCCAGTGCCTCGACCAGCGGAACGCCCGCCTTGAAGGTCACCGCGGTGGTCCGGGCGAAGCGGGCGACCGCGCTGTTGTGCATGATCTGGCCGACGACCGGCACCTTCAGGATGATCTTGTCGACGGTGTGCTGCAACGCCGGGGAGCGCCTGTAAGTGAACATGATGGCTACGGCGCTGCCCACCAGGATCAGGAGGATGGCCCACCACCAGGAAACCATGAATCTTGATGCCCCCACGATCATCTGGGTGAACGCAGGCAGGTCGGCGCCGAAGCTCTGGAAGGTGGCCTCGAACTGCGGCACCACGAAGATCAGCAGGATCGCACTGACCAGGATGGCGACCAGGATCACGACGATCGGGTAGAACAGCGCCTTCTTGATCTTGCCCTTCAGGGCCTCGATGTTTTCCTTGTAGCTGGCGATGGTGTCCAGCACCGTCTCCAGCACGCCCGCGCTTTCGCCGGCGCGGACCAGATTGCGATAGAGCTCGTCGAACTGTACCGGGTGCTTGCTGATGGCCTCATGCAGGGACAATCCGCCTTCGATGTCAGCGCGGACCTGGTCGATCATGGCCTTCATGCGGGGGTTCTTGTGGCCTCCGCCGATGATCTCCAAGGACGACACAATCGGTACGCCCGACTTCATCATGGTGGCCATCTGCCGGCTGAAGAAGGCGATGTCCTTGGGGGTGATCGCCTTGCCGGCCGAGCCGAATAGCGGCTTGGGCTTGGGCTTGACGACGGTCGGCATGATTCCTTGGCGACGTAGCTCCGCCCTCAGCAGGTTGGCGTTCTTGGCCGCCTGTTCGCCTTTCATCTTGGTGCCGCGTTTGTCGGTACCCTCCCAGACGAAGGGCACGAGCTGGCTGGTAGCCCGATCGACAGGTGCGGACGGCTTCCTCACGGCACTGCGGGACGCGGACATGCTCGTTCTCCCCGCCGGCATCCCCTCGCCGGCATGATGCCGCATGGTAGCCGTTAAAACCGCCGCTGACAGCCACCCCGATCACGCTTCGGCCAGCCTGCCCCGTGGCGGGCCGCGACTGGCTTTCCTGGGACAAGCGGGCCTCAACGGGATGAGGCGGTTCGTCGCCCCCGGAGCACCTTATGAGCGCGCTTTTGGTGGCCGACACGTACTTATTCAGCAGGCGGCCACTAATGGTGACATTTAGCGTCACTTTGTGACAAAAAATGGCATTCGGGCTCTTGCGCACTGGATCACAGCCCAAATGTGTCCGTTCACCGGGCGTTCCCCGGTGGGGGCTGATAGGATGAATGCGCGGGCCGGGTCGGCCGAAGTTGGCACATAATCTGCGTGCCTTTCGGCACGTGGCGATCCCGCCGCGCGATGCCCGCGTTCCGGAGAGGACACGGGTCTAGTTACGGCAAGTGTCCTAACCAACTACCGCTCTAGGGGAAATCTATGAAGAAGAACATGCAGGGCTTCACCCTGATCGAACTGATGATCGTCATCGCGATCATCGCCATCCTGGTCGCCATTGCGCTGCCGGCCTATCAGGATTACACCATCCGCACCAAGGTGACCGAGGGCCTCAACCTGGCATCTGCGGCGAAGACGGCGGTGGTGGAGACGGTCGCTTCGGGCGACGGCACTCTTGCGGCGGCGGCAGATAACAACGCCGTGGGTTACTCCTCGCCGGCGACCAAGTACGTGTCGAGCATCACGGTTAGCAATGGCGTTATTACTGTCGCTACCCAGAGCACCGGTGCGAGTGCTGATCCGAACCTCACCCTGACTCCGACTCTGGGTACCACTCCGGACCAGCCGATCACCTGGGCTTGCTCCAGCGACGCGGTCAAGAAGTCTTGGGTTCCGGCCAGCTGCCGCTAACCCATAGATTTCGCTCCAAGGGGCCCCGGTGTTTGATGCCGGGGCCTTTTTTTGTCTGTCCCCGGGGGATCCATATGTCTAAGTCCTTGTGCCTATCCTGGCTTGTGCTCTTGGGCGTCTCGCTGGTTGCCTATTCTGGTGTGATGGCGAATGGCTACGTATGGGACGATCTATTCTTCCTTTCGGGAAATGTAACCCTTGAAGGCCTGTCCCAGGTTTGGGGCATCGTCAAGGAGCCACTTTTCGGGCAGCGGGCATATTTTCGGCCGCTACCCCTCTTCATGATCTATTTTGAAGCGCTTGTTTCCAGTAAAGATCCAGCCCTTTCTCATGCAGTTAACCTGGCAGTTCACCTGATCAATTGCTCCTTGTTGCTGCTGCTTCTGCGGCGCGCAATGGTAGACGTTGGTGCGGAGAAGGCGCGTGCCTGGGTAATTCCCTTGTTGCTGGCGCTCGTTTACGCAGTACATCCGGCGCAATCCGAGGCGGTCATCTGGATCTCGTCGCGTTTTGATCTGATGGCCACCTTTTTCATGCTCTTGGCCCTGTGGCTGTGGGGGATGGATCGGTTGTCGACTCCTGCGAGGGCGGTACTCGTCTCGGTCGCCTTTCTAGCGGGTGCGCTCTGTAAAGAAAGTTTGGTAGGGTTGCCCGTGGTGTTGGTTGCTTATCAGCTGGTGCGCGACTCGATTCGTGCTGGATCCAACCGTTTTGACCTCTCCGGCTTGGCTTCGCCAAGACATGTTTCCGCTTTCCTGGGAATATGTGCCGCTGGTGCGGTGTACTTGATCTTGCGTGATAGGGCGCTTGCGGGCGCCGATATTCTTCCGGTTCGCGAGTTCCCTTGGCAGTTGCGTTTGTTTCTGCCGCTGTTGGCTGCGGGGCAGTATATAAAGTTGACGTTGGTTCCATTCTTTGGCGTCTCGCCTCATCATAGTTTCTATTGGGACGATCCTGCGGCACTTGTGCCTTACCTTCCCTGGGCTCTAATCGCGGCCGTGACAATCGCACTCGCTATCGCAGGACTGTATCGCCGCAGGCTTTATGCTCTTGGGATCGTCGCTTGGTTTAGTGCACTGTTTCCTGTTCTGCACGTATTGCCTCTGTCGGTAGGTGATAACCTCGTGCATGAGCGATTCATGTACTTTCCATTGGCCGTTCTGTTGTTAATGGGGGGGTATCTCGTAGCTCGGTGGCGCGTGGCGAGGTCGATAGCACGTCCCCTGGCTGCCGGTCTTGTAGTATTCGTGTGCGCTTCGGCGATTCTCGTGCGATCGATCGTGCCGGTTTGGCACGACAATGTGGCGCTTTGGGAGTGGACCACGCGCGCTGATCCTCATTCGAGAGAGGCCAAATTCAATCTCCTATGGGCATATATCGACCATCAGAGATACGACGAGGCGGTGGAGAGGTATGGCGAATTGGAGCGGAGTGGCGTTCCGATTGGTGCCACCGTATATATAAATATGGGCGCCGCGTTCTACAACATGGGGCGATTCACTGACGCTTCTAGAATGTACGAGAAGGCGATCTTGGCGCGATCAACGCTTCCGCCATCGTATCGGGCAAACTTGTACGCGAGTATGGCCGTCGTGCAGGCAATATTGGGGCACGACGTGGAGGCCCGTGGCTTTATAGGTCTGGCGCTCGCGGAGAAGGTCGTGACGGTGAATGCGGTTGGAAACTATCTTGCCTTCTGCAAGGGCAAGATTGCTGAGCCTGGCAAGTTCAGTGACGCCCAGTATCGAAGCGCGGAGGGCGTGATGCGTTACGTCACATCACGCCTGAGTGAGAATCAGCCCGATAAGTACGAAAAGGGATATTTCTGCCCGGACGTGATGGGAATTCCAGTGCCGAAATAATCTGGAGTTAGGTTGCTAGGATGGTTTTCATGAGATTCTCAACGCTTTATAACTAGCGCTGAATAACATGAGCCCGGGGGCGTCCGGCTACATTCTGAACGTGGCATAGAGCCGGTGCGACGAAGATCTCGTGAGGGCGAAGCGCCATGCCGGAGGCCTGCAGAGAAATCTGATCCAACCTCGCGGGTGAAGAGGTCACGGATTTCTGCACGTAGCCACGGAAGTGGGGAGGCTCCTTAAGCCTGTTGAAACCGCGAGTGAGCATGAGAGGGGCAGAGGTGAAGGTTGTCGGTCGGATAATGGAAAGCGACGATCGCACCGCGGCGAGCATTCGCCGACTGGAGCGAGAAGCCCTGAGCCAGGTGGCCCTGCTTGTGGCGACGTACCTCGTCATCGTACTGATGGTGCGTACGAGTGGCGACGGTTGGCTGGCGCGCATGGAGTTGCTCGCCCATCGAGCCGTGGTCGACGTCGTTCTGGTACTCGGATGCGCCACGTTGGCGTATGGCGCGTTGGGGCTCGTGCCGTCGGTGCGCATCCGATCCTTGGGTTTCACGGTGTTCGTGCTGTGCTGCTATGTAGTCTTCGCGGCGCAGCTGGTGTTCTTCCGCGAAACTGGCACGTTCTTCTCCGGCACGGTGGCGTTGTATGCGCTGCGCAACCTGACTGAACTGGGGCACCTCCTTTTCGCATCGGTTTCCAACTTCGCCAGCGCCGGCATAGTCATGGGTATGCTGGGCGTTTTCTTTGTCTCCGTGGCGGCCCTTCAGCGGCACAAGTGGCAACTTTGGAGCCTGTTACTGCTACTGCCTGCCGTGCTGGTGCTGGCGATGCAGGCGGGAGCCGTGAGCCGGGCGGGCATGGGGCGCGCCCTTACTTCGGAATCGCTGCTGGTGGCCCTTGTGCAGCCGGCTTATCCGCGCACGGCAGTTAGCGAGATCCCGGCGTACACCGCGCCCGCGGCTGCATTGGCACCCGCGCCGGGAGCCCTGCCCGATATCGTTGTGGTGGTATTAGAGTCCACACGCGCGATTTCGGTGCCGCCGTATGAAAGCGGGAGTGGGCCTCGCGCCTTGATGCCGAACCTGGCAGCCCTGGCACGCGAGGCGCGGGTGTTCAAGCGCGCCTACACCACCACCTCGCACACATCAAAGGCTCTCGTCGGCATCTTCTGCGGCGTGCATCCGTACCCGGAAATGGCCGTCATCGAAAGTCGGGAGCGGGGGCTGCCCGCTGACTGTCTCCCGGCGGTTCTGGGGCGCGCGGGATACCGCAGCCTGTTCATGCAGAGCGCCACCGAACACTTCGAGAATCGACGTGGACTTGTTGCCAACATGGGTTTCCAGTCCATGTTGTTCAAGGAGCAGATCAGGGAGGGATACGTCAACTCCGGTTACTTCGGCCTGGACGAGGCCGCGCTTGCGCCGCGATTCGCCGAGTGGTGGGCGACCCACGGTGATGCACCGCGATTTGCCGCCATCCTCACCTCGATGACCCACCATCCGTACCAGGAGATCGGCAAGCCTGCGCCATCTGGCGCGGAAGACCAGCGGCAGGCCTACCTCAACGTACTGGCGTACACGGACGGTGTGCTCGGGGAAATCATTGGGACGATCAAGGCTTCGGGTCGTGCCGGAAACACCATTCTGATCGTCACCGGCGATCATGGAGAGAGTTTCGGAGAGCATGGGCCACGGCAGCACGACTCGGTGCCTTTTGAGGAGGTCACGCGGGTGCCAATGCTCCTCTGGGATGGCGGCGGCAGGCTAGAAGTAGGCGAAGACGCGTCTCTGCGCCAACATACTGACCTCTATCCGACGCTGATTCGTCTTGCTGGTGGGACGGTGACTGGTGGTCCGGGCATAGAGCTGTTTGATGGCAGCGGACATGCCGAAATTACTACCAGCTGCTGGTACGCGAACGCTTGCATGACCAAGCTTACGGACCAGAAAAAATGGGTCTACTTCCCGTCTACGGGGCAAGTGCACGCTTTCGATTTGGAACGCGACCCGGACGAGCTGCACAATATTGCTGGCCACTATCCGGCGGGAGCGCTCCAGGACGCCGCCATGTTCCTGTTGCGGCACGAAGCCTCTGTGAAGAGGTATTACGAACAGAATGGATCTAGCCTCGCCGATACCATGCGTTGAGTCAGTTGGCACTGACGGGAATAGTCCTTGCTGCGACCATGGCAGTGGCGCTACTGGGCCTGCGCGTGGTGTTCCCTTCTCAGGTAGACCCAGTAGTGGAAGTCGTCCCGTTTCGCGCCAAACGTGGCTACGTGCTCATACTCTAGATTGAGCTGTTCGCGCCTGTATATTTCCGGATAGATGCCGTACTCGGGTCGTGGTGTCAGGGGCGTTCGAAGAGAACTGTGCATCACGATGGCAGCGGGCTTCTCCCGAAAAACGAGATCGGCAACCTGCCGGGGCTGGAACCCCGCGGGGGCCGAGCTTATCTCGAGGCTGTTCAGACAGAACAGGTCGAGGACTTTTGCGTGGGTAATGAACGGAACAATCCCGCAGTCACCGATAGCAACCCAGTCCGAGGGGCCTAGATGCGCGTTCAGCCATTTCCCAAGCGACTCCCGCGCGTTCATTCTCTCATTGTAGTGCGCCGCCTCGCGATGAAGGCGCGGGATGTGGTCGCGAACGTTGTGAAAACTCCACAGCATGCCGAGCGAACACAGGAGAATGCAGGACCGGTTCCGAGTGCTTGGCGCGAGGCGGGGCAGGACGACGCGATCCACCATTCTGAGGACCGCCACGCTGCCGCCTATTACGAGAAACGCCCAAGGCGTCAGAGCGTGACGGTTTAGGTGGCCAATGATCGGATCGACTCCGATCAGAAGAATGCCGTAGGCTAAAGGGTACCCGAGCAGCACAACATGACGACGGTCGAAAAGCCTTGGGTTGACGAAGTTGGCAATAATCCAGAAGAACGCTATCGACCAATAGTCCCGTACAAGCGTAAGTGGGTCCCCTGTGTACAGTGCTTTGCACTTGGCGGAATGCGGGATCAAGCTGCCGAAGTGGAACTGTTTCCACAGTAGATACGCCCCGAAGGCCGCACCAAGGGCCAGTAATGGCGGAAGATGCGCAAGCGTTGTCTTCTTGAGACTGCCTTCCCACGCTGCGATGGCGTAGAAGATTGCGAGAAGAAGGCCCTCTGGTCGCGTAAACGCGCAAATGGCCGCTATGGCGTATGCGACATTGCGCAGAATATCTCTGCTTATCCCCGAAGGCTTCGGCGGGTACGTGCTCCAGCACCAGAATGCGAAGGAGGCCAACGTCAGCCCCAAATACAAGCCGGTTTCAAGGCCGCTTGGAGCCCAGTAGAGAATTCCTATATAGGAAACGATGAAGAGTCCGGGAATGCACGCCAGGACGGTGCTGACAAAGGTGCGTGCGACGAACCAGGTCGATATGTAGCCCACTAGTAGTCCAGCTACGCCAGCCCATTTGAGGGTTGATACCGGGTCAATTCCGAGATGGAGTGCCAACGCGCCAAGAAGGACGTAGGTGAAGTTTGAGTATCCTTCTACGGCTGGATCCTCTCCAGCATTCCAGGTGATGCCGGCCCCGTCATAGAGGTTCCTGGCATACCTGAGCGTTATATAAGCGTCATCAGTGGTGAACTCCCAGCCTGACAGTGCGCCCCTCAGCAGGAGGGCTGCTCCCACGAGAAAGGCACTTGCGGCCATCAAATTCGCGGGCTCAAAGTGTCGATTTTCGTTGGTCATGCTGGCCCGCGTCTGAAGGGGTCTCGCCAGTGTTTGATGGCCGAGCTTAGAGGCTGGAAATCCACATCTGTCCGCGCGTAGCTGCCGCGGATGCCATGCGGGCGCGTGAAAGCATGATCATTTATTGTTCGCTGGAATCAATCAATATGCGACCACCCGCCTGGGTGCACCCGTGGCCTGGTCAACGGTGATCCAGCTTTCCTCATCCCGTGAGCGGATAGGCAGGCCCTTCTCCCCCGGCACCTTCGGCGCGTCGCCCTTCCCGTCTAGCGGCAGGGCGCCGGCCAAGACGAGGGAGGCCACTTCCTCGTAAGGGCGGTAGTGGCTGGGCTGCTGCTCCTGGTCGCGGCCGGTCTTGAGGAAGGTGTCCAGCAGGGCCGCGCGTTCCACCGGGTCCGACGGCGGAATGACGCCGACCAGGTAGGGGCCGGTCCAGGGGAGCTTTCGCCATTCCGATCGTGCTGCCTTGGCCAGGTCCTCAGGGTCAAGCTCCTTGGCCGAGATCAGAGTGAAGCGCACGTCGGTGCCGACAAGAAATACAGGGCGTGCCTGCCACAACGTATGCAATCCATAGGCCAGGAAGGCGGCCTGGACCAAGGCGATCACCTTCAGGTCGAAACCCAACCCCCATTTGCCGGGTCGGTAGATGCACAGGGTCAGGAACGGTCCGGCAGTTACGTCGATGACGAGCATTACTGCCATCAGGCGGTCCAATCCGGATATCCGCCATAGGCCATGTGGATACCAGATCAGGAGTGCTGCAAGGGCGATGCCGGAGATGAGGGTGAGGCTGAGCAGCAGGTGCAGGCCGAAGGCTTTCCAGCGCGTCATGTTGGAGGGCATGGCAACGGTCGGGGCTGTCTGGACTCCTGGATCGGGCGCGAATATTCCCAACACGGCCTGGTGGTTGCAAGAATGAAGGGCGCGGGGTGTCCGGTTCGATCCACTGCTCGGCACTGATTGGGATAGGTGTGCCTGAGTATGAACCCATAACTGCGCCTCGCGCAGTCGCTAGCGCTGACCAAGATGCGTCAGGGGAGGGGCGAGGGGGCGAGAATGGTGCAAAGGTAGCCAAAGCGCTCGTTACCGTCGCTCAGTCTGCGGCGATGCTTGCCCCTAAGAGCCGGGCGATGGGTACTCCGTCCACGGCAGGCGGGTCCATGGGCCACTCAGGCGTCGATGTCCCAGATGCGACGGGGACGGGGCTGAGGGGCGGATACCACCGGCAAAGTCCTGTTCCATACGGGGTCAGGGGGTGGCCGAATGGAGCGGGCGACCCCAGCCCTGCCGCTTTGAGTTATCTTTTTCGGCAGTATCTGGGGAACCTCTCGATGAACGTCGCCGCCACTGCCAACCTAGTCGGTATCACCGGCATTGCCCGTCGTTTGGTGATGGACGGGGCCATGGATGAGGCCACCGCCCGCTCAGTCATGGCCCAGGCCAGCGAGGCCAAGGTCCCGTTGGCGCAATGGATCGCCGAGAAGAAGCTGGTCGGAGCCGCGCAGCTGGCGGCCGCCAACGCCATCGAGTTCGGCATGCCGCTGCTCGATGCCTCGGCCTTCGACCCCACCCAGAACGCGATGAAGCTGGTCAGCGAGGAGCTGGTCCAGAAGCACAGCGTGCTGCCGCTGTTCAAGCGCGGCAACAAGCTCTTCGTTGGCACCAGCAATCCCACCCAGACCGGCGCCCTGGCCGAGATCCAGTTCCATACCAACCTGGTGGTGGAGCCTATCCTGGTCGACGAGGACCAGATCCGGCGCACGCTGGAACAGTGGCAGAACGTGGGTGGCCAGCTCGATGGCGCTCTCGGCGGAGACGAGGAAGGGCTCGAGGATCTCGAGGTCAGCGGCGGCGACGAGGAGGGTGGCTCCGATTCGGGCGTCGACGCCAAGGGGGATGACACCCCGGTCGTCAAGTTCGTCAACAAGGTCCTGCTGGACGCGATCCGCCGCGGCGCCTCGGACATCCACTTCGAGCCCTACGAGACCGACTACCGGGTGCGCCTGCGCATCGACGGCCTGCTCAAGACCGTGGCCAAGGCCCCGGTCAAGCTCAACCAGCGCATCGCCGCGCGCCTGAAGGTGATGGCGCAGCTGGACATCGCCGAGAAGCGCGTCCCGCAGGACGGCCGCATCAAGCTCAACCTGTCCAAGACCAGGCAGGTCGACTTCCGTGTCAGCACCCTGCCGACCCTGTTCGGCGAGAAGGTGGTGTTGCGTATCCTCGACGGCAGCGCGGCCAAGCTGGGCATCGAGAAGCTCGGCTACGAGCCGGACCAGCAGAAGCTGTTCATGGACGCGATCCACAAGCCCTACGGCATGGTCCTGGTCACCGGCCCGACCGGCTCGGGCAAGACCGTGTCTCTGTACACCGCGCTGGGCATCCTCAACGACGAGACCCGCAACATCTCCACCGCCGAGGACCCGGTCGAAATCCGCCTGCCGGGCGTCAACCAGGTCCAGCAGAACAACAAGCGCGGCATGACCTTCGCCGCGGCCCTGCGCAGCTTCCTGCGCCAGGACCCGGACGTGATCATGGTCGGCGAAATCCGCGACCTGGAGACGGCCGAGATCGCGATCAAGGCCGCGCAGACCGGCCACATGGTGCTGTCGACCCTGCACACCAACGACGCCCCGCAGACCATCGCCCGACTGATGAACATGGGCATCGCGCCCTACAACATCACCTCGTCGGTGACCCTGGTGATCGCCCAGCGCCTGGCGCGTCGCCTGTGCCTGAAGTGCAGGCGCCCCGTAGACCTTCCCGAGCACGCACTGCTGGCCGAGGGCTTCACCCAGGAAGAGATCGACGAGGGCTTCACCGTCTACGAGCCGGTGGGCTGCGACGAGTGCACCGAGGGCTACAAGGGCCGTACCGGCATCTACCAGGTCATGCCGATGAGCGAGGAGATCCAGGCCATCGTCCTGGCCGGTGGCAACGCCATGCAGATTGCCGAGGTCGCGCAGCAGGCGGGGATCAAGGACCTGCGCCAGTCGGCGTTGAAGAAGGTCCGCGACGGCATCACCAGCCTGGCCGAGATCAACCGCGTCACCAAGGATTGAGGGTCGCGGCGGTGGCCTGACCGGCCACCGCCGTGCCGGTCATTCTCCCGGCGGCGCCCCTGTACCCTCCGCCCGCCAAACCGTGACCGCCAGCCGATCCTGCAGCCCCGGGCCAACCGGGGCTGGCCGGCGCACGCCCCGACGGGCATCCTTGTGCGCTCCCTGGCTACCGGTTCCCCGATGTTCAGCATTCCGATACGCGTCTACTGGGAAGATACCGACGCTGGCGGCGTGGTCTACCACGCGCGCTACGTGGCTTTCCTGGAACGCGCGCGCAGCGATGCCTTGCGCGCGATGGGCCGGGGCCAGCAGGCCCTGCAGCAGGCCGGGCTGGTGTTCGCGGTGCATTCGATGCGGCTGGACTTCCTGCGCCCTGCGCGGCTGGACGACCTGCTCGAGGTCACCGCGGAGATCAGCCGGGTCGGCCGGGCCAGTGTGGTCTTCGCCCAGCGCATCCTGCGCGGGGACGAGGTCCTGCTGGCGGCGGAGGTGAAGGTCGCGTCGTTGCGCGCTGCGGACTTCCGCCCGTGCCCCATCGAGGAAACGCTTTACCAGGAACTCCAACGACTCCAGGCCGGTCCGACCCCCTGACACGGTCCCGTCCGTTGTTGACGGCGGACGGACCGGCCGGGCCGGACACTGGGGCATACGAACAACGCAGAGGAATAAGGATGACCGGATCGATCCTGGCCCTGGTGGCCACCGTGGTGGAAGCACTGCCGGAGGACGCGGCAGCCGCCGCGAGCCAGGCGGCCTCCAGCGTGGCCCATGGCGGCATCAACTACCTGGACCTGATGCTGCGGGCCAGCCTGCCGGTGAAGCTGATCGTGCTGCTGCTGCTGGCCGGCTCGCTGATCAGCTGGGTGATCATTTTCCGCAAGCTGCGCACCTTCAAGGCCGCCGACCAAGAGGCCGACGACTTCGAGAACCGGTTCTGGTCCGGTGCCGAGCTGGGCAAGCTGTACGCCGCGGCCACCGACCGCAACCGCGTGGTCGGCGGGCTGGAGGCGATCTTCGAGGCCGGGTTCCGCGAGTTCACCCGCCTGCGCGACAAGCGCCGGCACGATCCCCGCGCGCAGCTGGAAGGCGCGCAGCGGGCGATGCGCGTGGCCTATACCCGCGAGGTCGGCGCGCTGGAGCGCAACCTCGAGCTGCTGGCCAACATCGGCTCCACCGCCCCCTACGTGGGCCTGGTCGGCACCGTGTTCGGCATCATGGTGACCATGCACGACATGGTCAGCCAGGGCCAGCAGGTGGGCATCGCCTCGGTCGCCCCGGGCATTTCCGAGGCGCTGTTCGCCACCGCCATCGGCCTGTTCGTGGCGATCCCGGCGGTATGGGCCTACAACCGCTACACCAGCCGCGTCGACCGCCTCTCGCAGCGCTACGAGAGCTTCGCCGACGAGTTCAGCTCGATCCTGCAGCGCCAGACCGGCGCGGACGAGTAACGCGAGTCCCTCGCAAGAGCCCGCACATCCCTGTGCGGGGATCCAACAGGAAAGCCCATGACTGCCGGCATGATGACCCGCCACAAGCGCCGCAAGCTCAAGTCCGAGATCAACGTCGTCCCTTACATCGACGTGATGCTGGTGCTGCTGATCATCTTCATGGTCACCGCGCCGCTGCTGAGCCTGAGCGTCGACGTGGACCTGCCGCAGTCCAAGGCCCGCGCGGTGGAAAGCAAGAAGGACCCGGTGATCGTCACCGTCGATGCCGAGGGCCGCTACTTCCTGAGCCTGCAGGGCGGCAAGGCCGAGGCCATCGACGCCACCGAGCTCAGCACCCGCCTGTCCGCCTTCGTCGCCCAGAACAAGGACGTACCGGTGTTCGTGGCCGCCCCGGGCGTGGCCGAGTACCAGAAGGTGATGGACACGATGGTGCTGGTCCAGGCCGCCGGCGTGCCGCGGGTGAGCCTGATGAGCCAGCCCGGCGGCCAGTCGTCGCGGTGATCGATGCACGCTGACGCCTTCTACCGCAACCCCGACGACCGCGAAGGCGGGCTGGCCGGCCCGTTCGCGCTGGCCGTGGCGCTGCATGTACTGGTGGCGCTGCTGTTCTGGGTGGCGTGGTGGTGGTCGCCGCAGCGGCACGTGGAGCCGGCCGCCGGTTCGCCGGTGATCGAGGCCTCGCTGGTGACTTCGCCGTCCGACCTCGCTGCTGCCCAGCGTCGCGCCGAGGAAGCGCCCAAGCCGGAGCCCGAGCCGCTGCCGCCGACGCTGCAGGAAGTGGCGCCGGAGGAAACCGTGCCGCCGCCGCAGCCGCTGCCCACCCCGCGCCCGCAGGACGCCCAGGTCGCCCCGCAGCAGAAGGCGCAGGACTTCATCCCGGTCCCCGACACGGTCGACCAGGACGCGGCCCGTCGCGACGCGATCGCCCGGGAGAAGGCCGAGCGCGAGCAGGAAGAGCGCCGCCGCCAGGAGCAGATCGACCTGACCGAGGAGCGCGAGAAGCAGAAGGCCGCCGAGAACCAGCGCCGCCTCGCCGCCCAGGCCGAGGAGGAGCGCCAGAAGAAGCTGGCCGAGATCCGCAAGCAGCGCGAGCAGGCCGCCCGCCAGGCCGAACTGGCCGAGCAGCGCCTGCGCCAGCTGGAACAGGCGCAGAAGCGCCAGGCCCAGACCCCCGCGCCGCCCGCCCAGGGCACGCCGGGGCAGGGCGGTACCAGCGAGGACCTGACGGCCAAGTACGCGGCCGCGATCCAGCAGGCGGTGACCAACCAGTGGATCCGACCGGACACCGTGCCGCTGGGCCAGCGCTGCCGCGTCTCGATCCGCCAGTTGCCCGGCGGCGAGGTCATCGACGTCAAGGTCGAGCCGGGCTGTCCCTACGACGAAGCCGGGCGCCGCTCCCTGGAGGCGGCGGTGCTGCGCGCCCAGCCGCTGCCCTACCGGGGCTTCGAGCAGGTGTTCCAGCGCAACCTGATCCTCAACTTCGAGGCCCGCGATCGCTGACGACCAGACCCGTGCAGCCGCTCCCGGGTGGCGCCCTTGCCGGTCACTCCGCATGGTGGGCCGGTAATCGGCTCCCCCGCTGCGTTCACGCCGTTTTCGTTCATGATTGCGAAAATGTTCACGCTTACGCTGTTATCCCTTCCCATCCCCCGCTGGACCGGATCCCCGACGACCTGCCCATGAAGACCCCGCTGCGCTGGTTCGCAATCCTCCTGTCCCTCCTGCTGCCCTTCGCCGCTTCGGCGCAGCAGGGACTCGAGATCGACATCGTCGGTGGCAACGCCTCGGCCCTGCCGATCACCATCGTGCCGATGCCGTACCAGGGCAGCGGCGCCCCGCCGCAGACCGACGTCTCCAAGGTGGTCCGCGACGACCTGGCGCGCTCGGGCGTGTTCCGGCCGCTGCCGGACGAGCAGATCGTCGAGCGGCCGACCCGCGGCGGCGAGATCAACTACCCGACCTGGAAGCAGCTGCGCCAGGACTACATCGTCGTCGGCCGCATCCTCGACGCCGGCGACGGCGGCTACCGCATCGAGTACGAGCTGTTCGACGTGGCCAAGGCCGAGCGCCTGCTGGGCCTGGCGATCACCGCCCGCCCGAACGCCACCCGCGACGCCGCCCACCAGATCGCCGACGCGATCTACGAGAAGATCACCGGCGTGCGCGGCGCGTTCTGGACCCGCATCGCCTACGTCACCGCCAGCGGCACCGGCAAGGACACCCGCTACGCGCTCAACGTGGCCGACGCCGACGGCTGGAACCCGCAGGTGGTGGTGCGCTCGGCCGAGCCGCTGCTGTCGCCGGCGTGGAGCCCGGACGGCCGCAAGCTGGCCTACGTCAGCTTCGAGCGCGGCAACTCGGCCATCTACGTGCAGGACATCGCCACCGGCGCGCGCGAGCTGGTCAGCAGCTTCCGCGGCATCAACGGCGCCCCGGCGTTCTCGCCGGACGGCCGCAAGCTGGCGATGTCGCTGTCGCGCAGCGGCAACCCCGAGATCTACATCATGGACCTGGGCAGCAAGCAGCTGACCCAGCTGACCAACCATTTCGGCATCGACACCGAGCCGACCTGGAGCGCGGACGGCAGCAAGATCTACTTCACCTCCGACCGTGGCGGCCGCCCGCAGATCTACCAGGTGCCGGCCAGCGGCGGCACCCCGGCGCGGGTGACCTTCCAGGGCAACTACAACGCCACCGCCTCGGTCTCGTACGACGACAAGAAGATCGCGGTGGCGCAGGGCGCCGGCAACACCTACCGGATCGCGATCATGGACACCAGCCTGGGGTCGCCGCGCTGGAGTACAGTATCCACCGGGTCCCTGGACGAATCCCCCAGCTTCGCCCCCAACGCCAGCATGCTGCTGTACGCGGCGCGCGAGGGTGGGCGCGGGGTGCTGTATGCCGTCTCCGCCGACGGCCGGGTGCGCCAGCGCCTGGTCCTGGCCGACGGCGACGTGCGCGAGCCGGCATGGTCGCCGTACCGCGTCGCACGTTAAGATTTCGTTGTACCATGGTGGGGCTGCGTCACTCCCCCCCAATCTTTCATTCGCCGTAATACCCTCAAGGACAGATCATGAACACCTCCACCCGAGTGCTTCTGGTTTCCCTGCTTTCCGTGGCTGCCCTGGCCGGCTGCTCCAAGAAGGTCAAGGAAGCTCCGGTTGCCGACACCACCCCGACCACCCCGACCGCTCCGGCCCAGACCGGCACCGGCGCCTACGGTCCGGAAGACCTGGATACCGACGCCTGCCTGCGCCAGCGTGTGATCCACTTCGACTTCGACCAGTACACGATCAAGCCGGAGTACCAGGCCATCATCGCCTGCCACGCCAAGTACCTGCGTGACCGCCCGTCCGCCCGCCAGACCCTGGAAGGCCACACCGACGAGCGCGGCAGCCGCGAGTACAACATGGGCCTGGGCGAGCGCCGCGCCAATGCCGTGGCTTCGGCCCTGCAGGCCGCCGGTGCCTCCGCCAGCCAGCTGACCGTGGTCAGCTACGGCGAAGAGCGTCCGCTGTGCACCGAGTCGAACGAGTCCTGCTGGGCGCAGAACCGTCGCGTCGAAATCGTGTACACCGCGCGCTGATCCATGGCGTCCAGGCGTCCGACGCTGATGCTGGTCGTGGCGGCCCTCGTGGCCGCCACGCCGGCGTACGCGCAGAAGCTGAGCCTGGCCGACCGGGTCGCCCGGCTCGAGGTCCAGGCCAACAACACCCAGGCCAACCAGGACCTGCTCAACCAGCTCGACCAGCTGCGCACCGAGGTGCAGGCGCTGCGCGAGGCGGTGGAGCAGCTGCAGTACGAGAACCAGCAGCTGCAGCAGCGCAACCGCGACCAGTACCTGGACCTGGACGGCCGCCTCAACCGGCTGGAGGGTGGCGCCCTGCCGGCCCCGCCTGCCGACGGCACCGCCGCCGCCGCGTCCGCGCCTGCCGCTCCCGCGGCCCCGGCTGCGCCCGCGCCGGTCGACAGCGCGCCGCGCGTCTATGGCGATCCGGGGTCGCTGGCCCGGTTCGGTGACGAGCGCGCCGCCTACAACACCGCATTCGAAGCCCTGAAGGCCGCGCGCTACGACGAGTCCGCGCAGCTGTTCCAGGGCTTCCTCGAAGCCTTCCCGGCCGGCATCTATGCCGCCAATGCGCTGTACTGGCTGGGCGAGAGCTACTACGCCACCGGCAACTACCGGCTGGCCGAAGAACAGTTCCAGGCCCTGGTGGGCCGCTATCCGACCCACGACAAGGCCGCCGGCGCACTGCTGAAGGCCGGCCTGTCGCAGTTCGGTGACCGCCGCGTGGCCGAGGCCGAGTCCACGCTGCAGCAGGTCATCAGCCGGTATCCGGGCACCGACGCCGCGCGCATCGCCGGCGACCGACTGCACTCGATCCAGATCGGCCAGCTGCGCTGAGGCGCGGGGCCACGTGATGGATACGCACGCCCCGCAGAACCGGCTGCGGCTGACCGAAATCTTCCTCTCGCTGCAGGGCGAGGCCAACACCGCCGGCTGGCCGACGGTGTTCGTGCGCCTGACCGGCTGTCCGCTGCGCTGCCAGTACTGCGACACCGCCTACGCCTTCCATGGCGGGCAGTGGTGGGACATCGACGCCATCCTCGCCGAGGTGGCCCGCCACGGCGTGCGCCACGTCTGCGTGACCGGCGGCGAGCCGCTGGCGCAGAAACGCTGCCTGGACCTGCTGCGGCGCCTGTGCGACGCCGGCTACGACGTCTCGCTGGAAACGTCCGGCGCGCTGGACATCGCCGGCGTCGACCCGCGCGTGTCGCGGGTGGTCGACCTCAAGACCCCCGGTTCGGCCGAGATGGCGCGCAACCGCCTGGAGAACATCCCGCTGCTCACCGCGCGCGACCAGGTGAAGTTCGTCCTCTGCGGCCGCGCCGACTACGAGTGGGCGCGCGACATGGTCGCCCAGTACCGCCTGGCCGAGCGCTGCGACGTGCTGTTCTCGCCGAGCAAGAGCGAGCTGGATCCGCGCGACCTGGCCGACTGGATCGTCGCCGACCGCCTGCCGGTGCGCTTCCAGCTGCAGCTGCACAAGATCCTCTGGAACGACGAGCCGGGGCGCTGAGGCGCGGCGGCGCGTCGTGCCTCGTGGCAGGACGGCGGCCTGGTTCCTGATCCGATCGCACCAGCCCGATTGGCTTGCGGAGCGCCTGGCAGGCGCTCCCACACGTCCACGCGCTTCGGCCGCGGCGGCGCGGCATGCCCCGCCCGGCACCCGCCTTACAATGGGCGCCCCCACACCCCACAGCATTCCCCGCATGAAGAACGCCGTCGTCCTCGTTTCCGGAGGCATGGATTCGGCCGTGGTCCTGGCCATCGCCCGCGAACATGGGTTCGCCGTGCACGCGCTGAGCGTGCGTTACGGCCAGCGCCACACCTCCGAGCTGGACGCGGCCGACCGCGTCGCCCGCGCGCTGGGCGCGGTGGCGCACAAGACCGTCGAGGTCGACCTGCGCAGCATCGGCGGCTCCGCGCTGACCGACGACATCGAGGTTCCGGAGGCGGGCGGCGAGGGCATCCCGGTCACCTACGTGCCGGCGCGCAACACCATCATGCTGTCGGTCGCGCTGGGCTGGGCCGAGGTGCTGGGCGCCAGCGACATCTTCTGCGGCGTCAACGCGGTCGACTATTCCGGCTATCCGGACTGCCGCCCCGAGTTCATCGAGGCCTTCGAGCGCCTCGCCAACCTGGCCACCAAGGCCGGCGTGGAAGGCGCGGGCATCCGCATCCACGCGCCGCTGATGCGCATGGGCAAGGACGACATCGTCCGCGAGGGCCTGCGCCTGGGCGTGGATTTCTCGCAGACCGTGTCCTGCTACCGCGCCGATGCCGAAGGCCGCGCCTGTGGCCACTGCGACGCCTGCCGCCTGCGCGCGGCCGGCTTCGAGGCCGCCGGCGTCGCCGATCCGACGCGCTACGCGGGCTGAGCCGGCTGCTCCAGCCCCAGGTCTCGCCGCCCCCCGTAGAGCGGGGCTTGCCCCGCTGCTCTTCGACGGGCTCCTCCCCGGTCCGCGACGTTCCATCGCAAACGCAGCGGCGCAGGCCCCGCCCTCCAGAAAAGCCATACATCCGGCTGCCCGGGCACCCATCCAACGCGCGCGCGGCCTGTTCGGGTAAAATGCCCGCCCGGCCGCGCGCCGGCACACGTGGGCCGTTAGCTCAGTCGGTAGAGCATCGGACTTTTAATCCGCTGGTCGTTGGTTCGATTCCAACACGGCCCACCATCATCCCGGCCCGGATCCGCGAGGAACCCGGGCCTGCACGGAACCCCGTCGCGCACGGGGTTTTTTGTCGCCGCACGCCGGCGGCACGCAACATCGCAGGATCGCAAGGACGCCATGAGCGCAGAAGACGCGCAGCTCAGCCCCGAACAGGTTTCCCGCAGGAACGGGATCCACGCCTTCGCCATGGTCGTCGGCGTGCTGGTGGCGCTGGCGGTGGGCGCGGTGCTCTGGTTCTCGCTGGCCGGAAACTACCCGGTGATGCGCTACGTGTTCATCGTCGCGGCGCTGCCGACGGCGTATCTCGTGGGGCAATGGCCCACCGCGGTCTGGCTGACGGCGTCCGCGCGCTGCGGCGCCTGCAGCGCCGAGTACGGGGTGTCGCAGACCGGCAAGGAGGAAACCTTCCTCTCGGCCACGCCGCGCCGGCGCGAGTCGGTGGTCGGGCGCTCGATCTCCGGCCCCAACGAGGGCAAGACCCTGGTGCGCAAGGAAAGCTGGACCGAGGAGCGCTACCAGGTGGTGGTGACCTGGACCTGCAGCGTCTGCGGCGACATGCGCCAGAAGCATTCGGTCCGCACCAGCCACACCAACAAGGTCAGCGACGACGTCTACCGGCGCTGAGCCGGTTCAGCGCCGCGTGCTGCGGTAGATCCGCGAGCAGCCCCAGCCGTCCCAGGCGGTAAACAGGCCGGTGTCGCCGGTCAGGGCGAAGCGGGTGGCCACGATCGTCGCCGGCACCCAGCTGCAGCGCCATTGCCTGGCCTTGCGGTAGGCCCTCATGAAATCGCGGAAACAGCGGACGCCGCGGGTGTCCCGCGGGCGGGTATCGGTTCTGTCCATGGCTCGGTCCCCTGGTACGTGCGCGCTGCCGCGCGCGCTCCAATCCAGCGCCGGCGGTGGTGGGGTGTCCATCAGGCGAATCTGAAATCGCGGCGCGGGCAGTCGCCGCGGCGGACCTGAACGGGCAAGGTCGGGCTCCGGCGCTCCGGTTGATCGCCCCCGGGCGCGGACGCATATTCGAAGTTCCTTCCGCCTGCCGGTACGCCCTGCGCCCGTCTCACCCAGTGAGACGCCCCCGCGCCAGGCTGCGATCTCCCGGCCCCCGCCTGCCCATGCCCCTCCAGGCTTTCCATCCCGCCGTCGCCCGCTGGTTCGAGGGCGCCTTCCCTGGGCCGACGCCGGCCCAGGTCGCGGCGTGGCCGGCGATCATGGCCGGGCGCAACACCCTGGTTGCCGCACCCACCGGTTCGGGCAAGACCCTGACTGCATTCCTCGCCGCGATCGATGCCCTGGTCCGCGAGGGCCTGGACAACGGCGGCGAGCTGGCCGACCGCACCCACGTCGTCTACGTCTCGCCGCTGAAGGCGCTGTCCAACGACATCCGCCTGAACCTGGAGGCGCCGCTGGCCGGCATCCGCGAAAAGCTGGCCGAACTGGGCCTGGCCGACGTGGAGATCCGCACCGCGGTGCGCACCGGCGATACGCCGCAGGCCGAGCGTGCGCAGGTACGCAAGAAGCCGCCGCACATCCTCGTCACCACGCCCGAGTCGCTGTACGTGCTGCTCGGCTCGGCCTCGGGCCGGGCCATGCTCGGCAGCGTGCGCAGCGTGATCGTCGACGAAATCCACGCGCTGGCCGACGACAAGCGTGGCAGCCACCTGGCGCTGTCGCTGGAGCGGCTGGAGGCGCTGTGCGGTCGTCCGCTGGTGCGCATCGGCCTGTCGGCCACGCAGAAGCCGGTCGAGGAGGTGGCGCGCTTCCTGGTCGGCGCCGCCAACGTCTATCCGACCCGTGCCGGACTGCCCGGCTGGCACGGCCCCGATCCGCTGGCCGGCAGCGACGCCATGCTCGGCGGCACCGCCACCACCGACGTGCCCGACTGCGCCATCGTCGACATCGGCTACGCCAAGCAGCGCGACCTCGCCCTGGAAGTGCCGCCGACGCCGCTGTCGGCGGTGATGTCCAACGAGCAGTGGGAACAGGTCTACGAGCGCCTGGTCGAGCTGGTGCGCGCGCACCGCACCACGCTGGTGTTCGTGAACACCCGGCGCATGGCCGAGCGCGCTGCCTTCAACCTGGGCGAACGCCTGGGCCGCGACCAGGTCGCCACCCACCACGGCAGCCTCTCGAAGGAACTGCGCCTGGAAGCGGAGCAGAAGCTCAAGCGCGGCGATCTGCAGGTGCTGGTCGCCACCGCCTCGCTGGAACTGGGCCTGGACATCGGCGACGTCGACCTGGTCTGCCAGCTCGGCTCGCCGCGCTCGATCGCCGCGTTCCTGCAGCGCGCCGGCCGCGCCGGCCACCACGTCGGCGGCGTGCCGAAGGCGCGGCTGTTCCCGCAGACCCGCGACGAGCTGGTCGAATGCGCGGCGCTGCTGGACTGCGTGCGCCGCGGCGAACTGGACGCGCTGCGCATCCCGCCGGCGCCGCTGGACGTGCTCGCCCAGCAGATCGTCGCCGAGGTCGCCGCCACCGAGTGGGACGAGGACGCGCTCTACGACTGGATGCGCCGCGCCTGGCCGTACGCGCGGCTGGAACGGGCGAAGTTCGACGAGCTGGTGAAGATGCTCGCCGACGGCTTCAGCGACCGCCGCGGCCCGCGTGCCGGCTGGCTGCACCGCGACGCGGTGAACCGGCGTTTGCGCGGCCGCCAGGGCGCGCGCATGGTCGCGACCATGTCCGGTGGCACCATCCCCGACACCGGCGACTACTCGGTGGTGCTGGAGCCGGCCTCCACGTTCGTCGGTACGGTGAACGAAGACTTCGCCATCGAAAGCATGGCCGGTGACATTTTCCAGCTGGGCAACGCCAGCTACCGCATCCTGCGCGTGGAGCCGGGGCGGGTGCGGGTCGAGGACGCGCAGGGCATGCCGCCGAGCATCCCGTTCTGGCTGGGCGAGGCGCCCGGGCGCACCGACGAGCTGTCCTCGGGCGTGTCGCGCCTGCGCGAGGAACTGGCCGCACGCATGCGCGACGTGCAGGTCGTCGAGGTGCGGTCGCCGCAGAGCGAGGGCGAAGGCGATGAGCCCGCGGCGCCATCCTTCCAGCTCACCGGCACCGAAGAGGCGATGGCCTGGCTGTGCGACGAGGTCGGGCTCGACGAGCCGGCCGCGCGCCAGCTGGTCGACTACCTCGGCTCGGCGGCGATCGCCCTGGGCGCGATGCCGACGCAGAAGCGGATCGTGCTGGAGCGTTTCTTCGACGAGACCGGCTCGACCCACCTGGTGATCCACAGCCCCTACGGCAGCCGCCTCAACCGCGCCTGGGGCCTGGCCCTGCGCAAGCGCTTCTGCCGCCAGTTCAACTTCGAGCTGCAGGCGGCGGCGACCGAGGATTCGATCGTGCTGTCGCTGTCGACCAGCCACAGCTTCCCGCTGATCGAGGTGTCCAGATACCTGCATTCGTCCTCGGCGCAGGACGTGCTGGTGCAGGCGCTGCTGGATGCGCCGCTGTTCCCGGTGCGCTGGCGCTGGAACGCGACCACCGCGCTGGCGCTGCCGCGTTTCATCGGCGGCAAGAAGGTGCCGCCGCAGCTACAGCGGATGAAGTCCGAGGACCTGCTGGCCACCGTGTTCCCCGACCAGGTCGCCTGCCTGGAGAACATCGTCGGCGAGCGCGAGGTGCCGGACCATCCGCTGGTCGCGCAGACCCTGCACGACTGCCTGCACGAGGCGATGGACACCGAAGGCTGGCTGCAGGTGCTGCGTGGCATGGAGGCCGGCGACATCGAGGTGCTGGCCTGCGACGTGACCGCGCCTTCGCCGCTGGCGGCCGAGGCGCTCAATGCGCGCCCCTACGCCTTCCTCGACGACGCGCCGCTGGAGGAGCGCCGCACCCAGGCCGTGCAGACGCGCCGGTTCGCCGATCCGCAGTCGGCCACCGACCTGGGCCGGCTCGATGGTGCGGCGGTCGAGCAGGTGCGTGCCGAGGCGTGGCCGCGCGCGCGCAATGCCGACGAGATGCACGAGGCGCTGACCGGGCTCGGCTTCCTCGCGGCGTTCGAAGTGGAGCCGGGGTGGGAAGCGCTGTTGCGCACGCTGGTCCGCGATGGCCGCGCCACCTGCGTCACGGCCGCCGGCCGCCAGTGGTGGGTCGCCGCCGAGCGCCTGCCGCAGCTGCTGGCGCTGCACCCGTCGGCGCTGCAGCAGCCGGGCATCACCGTGCCGCCGGAGTACGCCGCGGTCGAATGGGCCGCCGAAGACGCGGCCGTGGCGCTGCTGCGTTCGCGCCTCACCGGCCTGGGCCCAGTCACCGCCGCGGCGCTGGCCGGCAGCCTGGCGCTGCCGCCGCTGGCCACCGACATGGCCCTGCTGAAACTGCAGTCGCAGGGCTATGCCATGCAGGGCCGCTTCACCCCAGGCGTGGCCGGCGAGGAATGGTGCGAACGCCACCTGCTGGCGCGGATCCACCGCTACACGCTCAAGCGCCTGCGCCGCGAGATCGAGCCGGTGGCGCCGCGCGACTTCATGCGCTTCCTGTTCGACTGGCAGCGTGTGTCGAAGGAGGCACAGGTCAGCGGTCCGGAGGCGCTGGCCGGCGTGCTGGCGCAGCTGGAGGGTTTCGAGGCCCCGGCTGCGGCCTGGGAAGGCGAGCTGCTGCCGGCGCGCGTGCGCGACTATTCGATCGCCTGGCTGGACGACCTGTGCACCGCCGGGCGGATGCTGTGGACGCGACTGCGTCCGTCGGCCGAGCCCGACTCCGGCACGCCGTCGCGCGGCACTGGTTCGCTGCGCGGCACCCCGGTGCTGCTGCTGCCGCGGCGCAGCGTGCCGCACTGGACCGGACTGGCGCCGGCGCCGCAGGAGGAAGCCGGGCTGTCCTCGCGCGCGCAGAAGGTGGCCGACTTCCTCGCCATGCACGGCGCCTCGTTCTTCGACGAGATGCTGGCCGGCACGCGCCTGCTGCAGACCGAACTGGAGGACGCGCTGGCCGAACTGGTCGCGCGCGGCCGCGCGCACTGCGACAGCTTCGCCGGCCTGCGCGCGCTGCTGGTGCCAGCCTCGAAGCGGCCGGCGACGGGGCAGGGCCGGCGCCGGGCGATGACCCTGGGCATCGAGGATGCCGGGCGCTGGACCCTGGTGCGGCGCGTGCTGCCGGTCGATGGCGCCGAAGCCGACGATCGCAGGACCACGGCGGGCACCGCATCCGCGCGTCCCGCACGTCCGGATCCGGACGCGCTGGAACACGTCGCCCGCGTACTGCTGCGCCGCTACGGCGTGGTCTGCTGGCGCGTGCTGGAACGCGAGGCGGCCTGGCTGCCGCCGTGGCGCGAGCTGCTGCGCGTCTACCACCGCCTGGAAGCGCGCGGCGAGGTGCGCGGTGGTCGCTTCATCACCGGCCTGTCCGGCGAGCAGTTCGCCCTGCCGGAAGCCATCGGCCTGCTGCGCAAGGCGCGGCAGAAGCGCGAAGACGGCAGCCTGGTCTGCGTCAGCGCGCTGGATCCGCTGAACCTGTCCGGCACCGTGGTCGTCGGCGACAAGGTGCCGCGCATCGCCGGCGCACGGCTGGCGTATCGGGACGGCATCCCGGTGGCCGCGCTGGTCGCCGGCGAAGTGCGGCCGATGGCGCCGATGGAGGGGCTGGATCCGGAAGGGCAGGCGGCGGTGCGCAAGGCGCTGCTGCGCGAACCGGCCTCGGGCCTGGAAGCCTTCCTCGCCCAGCTGCAGGTCGCCACCTCCACGTAGAGCGGGGCTCTGCCCCGCTGCTTGCGCCGTCCCCTCTCCCCCGGGAGAGGGGGTAGGGGAGAGGGTCGGTATGGCAACGTGGCCGGGTTCCCGGCCCTCACCCCCGCCCCCCCTCCCGGAGGGAGAGGGGGCGTATCGGCCCGGAGGGGGGCCGCCCGCGGCTCAGCCTTCCTCGCGGATGATCTCCAGCACCGCCTCGCCGTAGCGGCCGAGCTTGCCGCCGCCGATGCCGCCGACCCGCGCCAGCTCCGAGATCGAGGCCGGGCGCAGCTGGGCGATGTCGCGCAGGGTGCGGTCGTGGAAGATCACGTAGGCCGGCACGTTCTGCTCGCGCGCGGTCTGCGCGCGCCAGGCGCGCAGGGCGTCGAACAGTGCGCGGTCGCCGGCGTCCACGTGCAGCGTGCTGCCGCTGCGCGAGGTGGCCGTATCGCCGCGCCCGCGCTTGCGCGCCGGTTCCTCGCGCAGGTGCACGGGCTGCTCGCCGCGCAGCACCGGTCGCGCCGCCGCGCCCAGGCGCAGGCTGCCGTGGCCCTCGGCGTCGACCTCCAGCAGCCCGTTCACTACCAGCTGGCGGAACACGCTGCGCCAGGTGCCGGCGTCCAGGTCCGCGCCGATGCCGTAGGTGGACTGTTCGTGGTGGCGGAACTGGCGCACCTTCCCGGTGTCGGCGCCGCGCAGCACGTCGATCAGGTGCACGGCGCCGAAGCGCTGCCCGGTGCGGTACACGCAGCTGAGCGCCTTGCGCGCGGCCTCGGTGGCGTCCCAGGTGCGGACCGGCTGCAGGCAGTTGTCGCAGTTGCCGCAGGGCTGCGGATAGGTCTCGCCGAACGCGGCCAGCAGCGCCTGGCGCCGGCACATCGCCGATTCGCAGTAACCCAGCAGCTGGTCCAGCTTGCGCCGCTCCTGCGCCTTGCGTTCCTCGCTGGCCTCGCCCTGCTCGATCATCTGCCGCAGCAGCACCACGTCGCCCAGGCCGTAGCCCATCCAGGCCTCGGCCGGCTCGCCGTCGCGGCCGGCGCGGCCGGTCTCCTGGTAGTAGCCCTCGATCGACTTGGGCAGGTCCAGGTGGGCGACGAAGCGCACGTCCGGCTTGTCGATGCCCATGCCGAAGGCGATCGTCGCGCACACCACCACGCCGTCCTCGCGCAGGAAGCGGCGCTGGTTCTGCGCGCGCACCTCGGCCGGCAGGCCGGCGTGGTAGGGCACCGCGGTGATGCCGTGGCCGGCGAGGAACTCCGCGGTCTCCTCGACCTTGCGCCGCGACAGGCAGTAGACGATGCCGGATTCGCCGGCGTGGCCCGCCAGGAAGTCGAGCAGCTGCCGCCGCGGGTTGTCCTTGTGCGCGACCGAGTAGCGGATGTTGGGCCGGTCGAACGAGCTCACGAAGCGGCGCGCGTCCTGCAGCCCAAGCCTGTCGGCGATCTCGCGCTGGGTCGGCGGGTCGGCGGTGGCGGTGAGCGCGATCCGCGGCACCTCCGGCCAGCGCTCGTGGAGGATGGTCAGTTCGCGGTACTCGGGGCGGAAGTCGTGGCCCCACTGCGAGACGCAGTGCGCCTCGTCGATCGCGAACAGGGCGATCCGGCTGCGTTCCAGCAGCGACAGGAAGCGCTGGGTCAGCAGCCGCTCCGGTGCCACGTAGAGCAGGTCCAGGCTGCCGTCGAGCAGGTCCTGCTCGACCTGGCGCGCCTGCGCGGCGTCCAGGGTCGAGTTGAGGTAGGCCGCGCGCACCCCGAGCTGGTGCAGCGCCTCGACCTGGTCCTGCATCAGCGCGATCAGCGGCGAAACCACCAGCGCCGTGCCCGGGCGCAACAGCGCCGGCACCTGGTAGCACAGCGACTTGCCGCCGCCGGTGGGCATCAGCACCAGGGCGTCGTTGCCGGCGGCGACGTGCTCGATGATCTCCCGCTGCCGGCCGCGGAAGGCGTCGTAGCCGAATACCTGGCGCAGCACGTCCAGCGCGTCGCCGGAGGAGGGGATGTCGGCGATACGCGGCGCGGCGGTCTGGAACAGGGACGTCATGCGCTCAGGATACCGGGCGCGTCAAACGGAGACGCTGAACCGGCGCGCGTGGAGCGGTGGGATTCCCCGGCGATCTGCGGCAGGAAACAGCCGCGTCGCGTGCGACCGGCCGCCGGCTCAGACCGGCGGCACCGCCGAGGCCTGGCCGGCGTAGCGGAATGGCGGGGTGGACATGACCATTTCCGCCAGCGAGTAGGCCAGTTCGCGCTCGGCCATGACCGCACCGTCGGCGCCGTGCGACAGCAGGTGCCGCACTTCGGCGTCGCTGTGCGCGCGGGCCAGCACCGGCAGGCCCGGGTTGAGCACGCGCAGCTTGGCGATCGCCTCGCCGGCCTCGAGCGGTTGCGGGATGGCGAGGATGGCGATGGCCGCCGATTCCGGATGGGCCTCGGCCAGCACCCGGTCGGAGGCGGCATGGCCGCGGATGCCGGGGATGCCGGCGGCGTGCGCGCGCTCCACGTGCAGCGGGTTGTCGTCGATCACCACCAGCGGCACGCCGCGCTCGCGCAGCACCTGCGCCAGCTCGCTGCCGACGCGGCCGTAGCCGATCACGATGGCGTGGTTGCCGGCCTGCAGCGGCGGGCCCGGCGCCGGTTCCGGCACCGGCTGCACCGGCGCGGCCTCGCGGTGCGCGGCCTCCCAGCGGTCCAGCAGCATGAAGATCAGCGGGTTGAGCATGATCGAGACCAGCGCGCCGGCCAGCACCAGCGCCTGCCCGGTCGGCGGCAGGATCTGCAGGGCCACGCCGAGGCCGGCGATGATGAAGGCGAATTCGCCGATCTGCGCCAGCGAGGCGGAAATGGTCAGCGCGGTCATCTTCGGATGGCCGAAGGCGCGCACGATCAGGAAGGCCGCCGCCGACTTGCCGAGCATGATGATCGCCACCGTACCCAGCACCTGCCACGGGTGCTCGAGCAGGATCGCCGGGTTGAACAGCATGCCCACCGAGACGAAGAACAGCACCGCGAATGCGTCGCGCAGCGGCAGCGAATCGTTGGCCGCCTTGTGGCTGAGCTCGGACTCGTTGAGCATCATGCCGGCGAAGAACGCGCCCAGGGCGAAGGACACGCCGAACAGCGCCGCCGCGCCGAAGGCCACGCCCAGGGCGATGGCCAGTACCGACAGGGTGAACAGCTCGCGCGAACCGGTGCCGGCGATCTTCTCCAGCACCCACGGGATCACCCGGCGCCCGACCAGCAGCATCACCGCCACGAACAGGCCCAGCTGGACGAAGGTCCAGGCGATGCTGCTGAGGACCTGGCCGGGCGTGTGCGGCTCGCCCGAGGCTTCCGGGCCGAACAGGCCGGCGATCACCGGCATCATGACCAGCGCCAGGACGCAGGCCATGTCCTCGACGATCAGCCAGCCCACCGCGATCTTGCCGCGCATGGTCTCCAGCAGGCGGCGTTCCTCCATCGCCCGCAGCAGCACCACGGTCGAGGCGGTGGCCAGGGAGAAGCCGAACACCACGCCGTGCAGGTGCGACCAGCCCATCAGCCAGGCCACGCCCCAGCCGAGCAGGGTCGCCGCCGCGATCTGCGCCAGCGCGCCGGGCAGGGCGATCCACTTCACCTCCAGCAGGTCGTCCAGCGAGAAGTGCAGGCCGACGCCGAACATCAGCAGCATCACGCCGATCTCGGACAGCTGGTTGGCGATTTCCTGGTCGGCGACGAAGCCGGGGGTGAACGGGCCGACGGCGACGCCGGCCAGCAGGTAGCCGACCAGCGGCGAGAGCCGCAGCTTGTTGGCGATGGCGCCCAGCACGAAGGCCAGGCCGAGGCCGACCGCGACGATGTCGATCAGGCTGGTGTCGTGGTGCATCGGGGAGAGGGGTACCTGGGTGGGGACGGCGGTGCGCCGCCTTCCCGAGTTTCGCTGATGGCGGCGTGCCGCGTAAATAAACGCGGATCGCGACCTGGCCGCAGGCAGCGGGAAAGCTGCGCCCACAGGCGCTCCGCGGCTCAGGCCTCCGCGCGCAGCTCGCGGGCGAGCAGGTCGACCAGCTCCGCCGCCGGCAGTGCGCGGGCCAGTGGCGCACCTTGCCCCGCCCATTGGGCCGCGAACTCCGGATGGCCCTGCCGAGCCGCGATCGCGGCCAGTTGCCGGGCAAGGTCGTAGGCGACCGGATAGTCCGGAGGGCGCGGACTGCCGGGCGCCTCGCCATGCTCGACGTAGCGGTTGGGGAAGCCCCGGGCCAGGCGGCCCGACAGCACGGCGACAAGCCGGGTGCTGCCACCGCGTTCGCCCAGCAGCGCCGCGCGGTGCGCCGGACTGGCTGCCGATTCCGGACACGGCACGAAGGCCGTGCCCAGCTGCGCCGCGACCGCGCCCAGGTCGAGCGCGGCGCGGATGCCGTGCCCGTCCATGATGCCGCCGGCGGCGATCACCGGCAGCCGGGTCCTCGCGCGCAGAAGCCGCACCAGCACGGACATCGGCAGCTTTTCGTCGTGCCGCTCCGGATCGAACAGGCCGCGGTGGCCGCCCGCCTCGATGCCCTGTGCGACGATCCCGTCGACGCCGGCCGCTTCGATCGCCAGGGCTTCGTCGACATGGGTCGCGGTCGCCAGCGTGGCGATCCCGGCCTCGCGCAGCGCGGCGATCCACTCGCGCGGCGGCAGGCCGAAATGGAAGCTCACCACCGCCGGGCGGGTGTCGAGCAGCAGCCGGAACATCGCCTCTTCGGCGACGAAGCTGGGGTAGATCTCGCGCAGCTCCGCGGGCGGACTCGCCCCGAATTCCGCGAACAGCGGCGCCATGTGCCGGATCCAGGCCGCCTCGACCGCCGGATCACGGCGTGCCGGCGCATGGCAGAAGACGTTGACCTGGAATGGTCGCGCGGTCAGCGCGCGCGTCGCTTTGATCGCTTCACGGGCCTGGGCCAGCGTGCTGGCCCCGATCGCGATGGAGCCCAGGCCCCCGGCGTTGGAAACGGCGGCGGCCAGCGCAGCCGTCGAGACGCCTGCCATCGGGGCCTGGATGATCGGAAGCGGGATGCCGAGTCTGTCGAGCACGGACGGGGGACATGCGCGGAGGCTGGCGCAGTGTAGTCCGCCTCCGTATGCCGGGGCGCAACGGGCCCCGGCAATCCTTCAAGGGGACCGCCGGTGCGCCATGCAAGGCACCGGCGTCCGGCGACGCCTGCCCGGCATTGCGCCGGGCAGGATCCAGCGACGGCGCTTACCAGTTGTAGGCGACGCGGCCGTACACGTAGCGGCCGTTGAAGCCGAACGGCGAGTACAGGCTGTACGGCAGCAGGCCGGAGGTCGAGTTCACGAAGATGGTCTCCTCCGGGTACTCGTCCAGCACGTTGTCCGCGCCGACGGTGAGGGTCCAGCCCTGCGCCGGGCGGAAGCTGACCGCCGTGTCGAGGGTCCACTTCGCCGAGTAGGTCTGGTCCTGCGCCGGGTTGCTGGCGTGGCGGCTGGTGAACTCGCCATAGCGGGTGGCGTTGGCCAGCAGCTCCCAGCTGCCGATCCGCCACTGCCCGCCCAGCGCGAACTTGTCGCGCGGGGTGCCTTCCTCGATGCGCCCGCGCTCGTCGCGGCCGACGCGTTCGAGGTTGGCGCCCAGCGCGTCCAGCGCCGCCGGGTTCGGCGCGATCCGGGTGACCTCGGTCTTGTTGTAGTTGTAGGAGGCGGTCAGGTCGAGGCTGGAGGCATCCAGCGGGATCGACCAGGTGCCGACCACGTCCACGCCGCGGGTGCGGGTGTCGATGGCGTTGTTGAAGTAGCGCGCCGCGGTCACCCCGTTGATGCCCAGGCTGGCCAGCAGGGCCTGCGCGGCCGCGTTGTTGGTCAGGTTGAGGTTGGACGACAGCACGATGCGGTCGTCGATCTCGATCTGGTAGGCGTCGATGGTGAGGTACAGGCGTTCCGCCGGCTGCAGCACCAGGCCCAGGCTGTAGGACAGCGAGGTCTCGGCCTTCAGAGGTTCGGCGCCCAGCGCCTGCGCCGCCGCGCCGGTGGCCGGGAAGGTGCCGGTCTCGGTGACCACGCTGTTGTTGATGTTGGTGGTCACCGCCTGGTAGTTCTGCTGCGCCAGCGCCGGGGCGCGGAAGCCGCTGGACACGGTGCCGCGCAGCGCCACCGCGTCGTTGAAGGCGTAGCGCGCCGACAGCTTGCCCGAGGTCTCGCTGCCGAAGTCCGAGTAGTCCTCGTAGCGGCCGGCGATGCCGGCGGAGAAGCGCTCGGTCACGTCGGCTTCCAGGCCGGCGTAGACCGCGTAGCTGTGGCGGTCGTAGCTGCCGGAGTTGCGCGGGGTGAAGCCGGCGAAGCCCTGCGCGCCGCTGCCGAAGTACGAGTTCGGCTCGCCGGCCGACTGCTGCCATTCCTCGTTGCGGTACTCGGCGCCGAAGGAGAAGGTGGCCGGATAGGCGAAACCGAGCTCCAGCGCCCTGGAGAAGTCGGCGTTGACCACGTCCTGGCGGTAGCGGAGGTTGCCGGTGTAGAAGCGGTGCGGGCTGCCGACGCCCAGCGCGTAGTTGATGGTGTTCTGGGTGTAGAAGTCCAGGTCGTTCTCGCCGGCGTTGTAGCTGACGTCCCAGTTCCAGCCCGAGGCGGTGTTGCCCTTGGCACCGAGCACCACGCTGCGGTCGTTCGAGACCTGGTTGATCTCCGGCACGTAGCCGTCCGGATAGACCTGGGCGAGCAGGGCGCCCTGGTTGCTGTGGTTGCGCGAGCGGTAGAAGGCGAAGGAGACGATGTCGCGCTTGCTGGCGATGGCGGTGGCGTACAGCTCGCTGTTCTCGCCGATGTTGAACGAGGCGTTGGCCGAGACCGCGTACTGCTCGACGTCCGGGTCGCCCATCCTGAAGGCGCGCTCGCCGACGCCGGGGAAGTTGCCGGTGTGCGGCGCGGTGCCCTGGTAGGTGCCGGAACGGTTGGTCGGGTCCTGCTGGCCCACCTGCGCGGCCAGGTGCACGGTGCCGCCATCGTGGGCCAGGCTCAGGCCGGCATCGCCGGCCAGCTGCCACTGGGTGCCGTCGCCTTCGGAATACTCGCCGCCGGTGAGGCTGAGGCTGCCGCCTTCGCCGGCGCCCTTGAGCACGATGTTGACCACGCCGGCGATGGCGTCGGAACCGTACTGGGCCGAGGCGCCGTCGCGCAGCACTTCCACGCGTTCGATCGCCGCCACCGGGATCGCGTTGAGGTCCACCGCCGAGGAACCGCGGCCGATGGTGCCGTTGACGTTGACCAGGGCCGAGACATGGCGGCGCTTGCCGTTGACCAGGATCAGCACCTGGTCCGGCGACAGGCCGCGCAGTTGCGCCGGGCGCACGCCGCTGGTGCCGTCGGCCATGGCCGGGCGCGGGAAGTTCAGCGAGGGCAGGGCGCGGGCCAGGGCGGTGGCCAGCTCGGTGGTGCCGGTGGCCTGCAGGGCCTCGGGGGTGATGATGTCGATCGGCGACTGCGACTCCGCGACGGTGCGGTCGGCCACGCGGGTGCCGGTGACGATCACGGTATCGAGGGTGCTCGCCTGTACCGGCGCGTCCTGGCCCCAGGCAGGGGCGGACAGGGTGGCGGCGATGGCGAGGGCAAGCGGTGAGATGGCGCGGAAGGACATGCTGACGTGCTCCGGTTTGCGATTGCAGGAAACGCCGGCGGGGGAGGGGAGCTCCGGCGATGACGATCATATCTGCCAGGACGCCTGGCATCTGGATCGATGACCGCTTCCTGTCGGGTCCAATTCTCATCGACCCGCGGCCTGGTTATAAGAACCGTTGGTTATAAGGAAATGAACGGTTCCGCGGGCGACGGCACTTCCCGGAACGACTCTGGCGGGGCATGGCGCGATGGTTGTCCTGGGCCTGGAAGGGCGGGAGGGACCGCCGGCATCGCCGGTCCCCGGCCCGCCGGGCCTTGCGGGACGGGCGCCACGGCCATGCATGGCCTCCGGGCGGGTGGGCCGCTTCCGGTAGAATCCGCGGATGATCTCCTTCCGTAATTTCGCCCTCCGCCGGGGCGAACGCCTCCTTTTGTCCGAAGTCGACCTGGCCCTGCATGCGGGCTACCGGGTGGGCGTGGTCGGCCGCAATGGCACCGGCAAGTCCAGCCTGTTCGCCGCCATCAAGGGCGAGCTGGAGGCCGACCGCGGCGACGTCGACCTGCCCGGCAAGGTGCGGATCGCCTCGGTGGCCCAGGAAACCCCCTCCCTGCCGGACCCGGCGCTGGACTTCGTGCTCGGCGGCGACGAGGTGATCGCGACGGTGCTGCGCGAGGAGGCCGAGGCCAACGCCCGCGAGGACTGGGAAGCGGTCGCCGCCGCCCACCAGAAGCTGGCCGAGCTCAACGGCTACGACGCCGAGGCCCGCGCCGGCCGCCTGCTGCACGGCCTGGGCTTCCCGGCCGAGACCCACCGCCGCCCGGTGTCCTCGTTCTCCGGCGGCTGGCGCGTGCGCCTTAACCTGGCGCGCGCGCTGATGATGCCGTCGGACCTGCTGCTGCTGGACGAGCCGACCAACCACCTGGACCTGGACGCGGTCTACTGGCTGGAGCAGTGGCTGCTGAAGTACCCGGGCACCTTGCTGCTGATCTCGCACGACCGCGAGTTCCTCGACAACGTCGCCACCCACACCCTGCACCTGCACGGCGGTGGCGCGAAGCTGTACGTCGGCGGCTACACCGACTTCGAGCGCCAGCGCGCCGAGCAGCTGCGCCAGCAGCAGATCGCCTTCGAGAAGGAACAGGCCGAGCGCGCCCACCTGCAGAGCTTCATCGACCGCTTCAAGGCCAAGGCCTCCAAGGCCCGCCAGGCGCAGTCGCGGATGAAGCGCCTGGCCAAGCTCAGCGGCACCGAGGCGGTGCGCGCCGAACGCGAGTTCCGCATCGAGTTCGCGCCGCCGGCGAAGCTGCCGCATTCGCTGATCCGCCTGAACCACGTCGAGGCCGGCTACGGCGGCGATGCGGTGATTCTCCACGAGGTCGGCTTCGGCCTGGAGGCGGGCGACCGCATCGGCCTGCTCGGACCCAACGGCGCCGGCAAGACCACCCTGGTGCGCACCCTGGTCGGCGACCTGCCGGTCGTGGCCGGCGAGCGCGCCGTGCATCCGGACCTGCGCATCGGCTACTTCGCCCAGCACACGGTCGAGTCGCTGCACGAGGGGCAGTCGCCGATCGACCATTTCCGCGAGCTCTCGCCGGATTCGCCGACCCAGGCCTTCCGCGACTTCCTCGGCAAGTGGAACTTCCCCGGCGACCGCGCCTTCGAGACCGTCGACGGTTTCTCCGGCGGCGAGCGCGCGCGCCTGGCGCTGGCGCTGATCGCCTGGCAGCAGCCGAACGTGCTGCTGCTGGACGAACCGACCAACCACCTGGACCTGGAAATGCGCGAGGCGCTGGCCGAAGCGCTGGCCGACTTCGACGGCGCGATCGTGATGGTCTCGCACGACCGCCACCTGATCGGCCTGGTCTGCGACACCTTCTGGCGCGTGGCCGACGGCGTGGTCGAACCGTTCGCCGGCGACCTGGACGAATACGCGGCCTGGCTGCGCACGCGTCCGCAGGCGCAGGGCACGAAGGCGCGCATGGCCGAAACCGCTGCGCCGGCGCCGGTGAAGACGCAGCCGGTGGCGCAGGTGGTGCAGAAGAGGCCGCCGAACCCGCACAAGCTCGCCGCCGCCGAAGCCAAGGTAGGCGAACTGGAAGCGGCGCTGGCGGAACTGGACCGGCAGCTGGCCGATCCGGCCAACCACGCCGATGCGGCGCGCATGGCCACGCTGGGCCGCGACCGCGAAGCGCTGGCCGCACGCCTCGAGCAGGCCGAAGCCGCCTGGTTGGAGCTGATGGAAGGTTGAGCCGGCCGGCGAGGCTGCCGCCCACGTCGAAGTCGAAGACGGCCGCGCCCTCGACCTGCCGCCAGCTGGCCGCGCCTGTCCGGGTGCCCGGTGCCCAGGCTGCTCCGCGAAGTCGCTTGCGTCTTCAAGCCCCTCTCCCACCGGGAGAGGGGTTGGGGAGAGGGTCGGTGTTCCGACGCCGCTGGGCGCCCGACCCTCACCCCTGTTCTCCGCTACGCGCCCCGGCCCGCATCCACTGGACGCGGACGTTCGACGGCATGCGCGTCAGTGGCGCGATTGCCCTCTCACCGGAGGGAGAGGGGGCGAAGAACGAAGCCGCGACCCGAACGTGCCGAAAGACGCGGTAGTGCGGGGGTATGGCGCAAGCAGGCCATGGATGGCCTGCGCTCGCGCGTTGGAGCCATGGACGGCGGAACCGCGCGATGCGCCATACCCCCGCACTACCGCGGCTCCGTCCGGAGCCGGCGCTTTCATCGGCACCGGGGCCCCGAGACAAGCGGGAACCCCGACCCTCTCCCTTGGCCCGACCGCCGCGCTACCCGTCGCTGCGCGCCGCGCTCTCCGCCTCGCCCCGCGCCTGCAGCCAGCGGCGGAAGCGCCGCGCCGGCTCGCGTTCGGCACGCGAGCGCAGCCGCGTCAGCCAATAGCGGCCCAGCGACACGGTGACCGGGAACGGCTGCAGCAGCCGGCCTCCGGCCAGCTCCTGCTCGAACATCGGCAACGGCAGCAGCGCCACGCCGGCGCCGGCCGCCGCAGCGGCGGCCAGGGTCAGCGACGAATCGCACACCGGCCCGCGCGCTTCCACGCCGGCCACGCCGGCGGCCTCCAGCCAGCGCGGCCATTCGTCGACGCGGTAGGAACGCAGCAGCGTCACCCGCGCCAGGTCGCGCGGTTCCTGCAGGCGCCGGGCCAGTGCCGGCGCGCACAGCGGCGCGAACGGCGCCTCCAGGACCGGCGTGCAGTCCTGGCCCTGCCAGTCGCCGTCGCCGAAGCGGATCGCCAGGTCCAGGCCTTCGCCGGCCAGGTCGATGCGGTTGTTGTGGGTCTGCAGGCGCAACTCGATGTCCGGGTGCGCGGCCTCGAAGTCCGGCAGCCGCGGCAGCAGCCAGCCGGCGGCGAAGGTGCCCACCACGCCCACGGTGAGCACCTCGCGGCCCGCGCCGCCGATGAAGCGCGCCATGCCCAGCGCGATCCGGTCGAAGGCCTCGTTGAGCACCGGGTACAGCGCCGCGCCTTCCTCGGTCAGCGCCACCCCGCGCGGCAGGCGGTGGAACAGGCGCACGCCCAGCCGCTCCTCGAGGCTGCGGATCTGGTGGCTCAGCGCGGCCTGGCTGACATACAGCTCCAGCGCCGCGCGGGTGAAGTTCTGGTGCCGCGCGGCGGCCTCGAAGGCGCGCAGCGCATTGAGCGGCAGGGGCGGGCGGGACATGGCCAGGCGTGAGCGGGACTGATGACCGAATGCTAACCGCTGGCCGGAATCGTTGCCGCAACGCCCCGAGCCACTCATCCGGCTTATGGCTCTTCCTGAAAACTTGCGCTGGTGGGCCGGCGCCGGCGTTCGAATACTCGGGGCTCCCATCCACGAGGACCGCCCATGCTCGCCCGCCGCCGCTTCCTGCAACTCGGTGCCACCTCGGCCGCTTCCGCGCTGGCCCTGCCACTGCTGGCCCACGCGACTTCGGCCGCCGCGGCCCCTACCGCAGGCCGCGCCGATGCCATCGCCAACGCCCGCGACTTCGCCGCGCTGGAAGCGGCCAGTGGCGGGCGACTCGGGGTGAGCCTGCTCGATACCGCGAGCGGACAGGCCCGCGGCCATCGCCAGGACGAGCGCTTCCCGATGTGCAGCACCTTCAAGGCGCTGCTGTCGGCGGCGGTGCTGGCCGGCGCCGACCGCGGCCGGTGGTCGCTGGACCGCCGCCTGGCGGTGGGCGAGGGCGACCTGGTCCCGCATTCCCCGGTGGCCCGCCGCCATGTCGGCAAGGACCTCACCGTGCGCGACCTGTGCCGCGCCACCATGACCACCAGCGACAACGCCGCGGCCAACCTGCTGTTCGGGCTCATCGGCGGCCCGTCCGCGCTGACCGCGTTCCTGCGCGCGAACGGCGACACGGTGACCCGCAACGACCGCCTGGAGCCGGTGATGAACGCCTTCGCCCCGGGCGACCCGCGCGACACCACCAGCCCGCGGGCGATGGCCGCCAGCATGGCCCGCTTCGCCGTGGGCGACGCGCTGGCCGCGCAATCGCGCAGGCAGCTGGCCGACTGGCTGATCGACAACGGCACCGGCGACGCCTGCCTGCGCGCCGGCCTGGGTCCGGGCTGGCGGGTCGGCGACAAGACCGGCAGCAACGGCGTGGACACCCGCAACGACGTGGCGGTGCTGTGGCCGCGCGACGGCGGCACGCCCTGGGTGCTGGCCGCCTACCTGCAGGGCGCGACGGTGGACAGCGATGCCCGCGACGCGGTGCTGGCACGGGTCGCGCGCCTGGCCGAGGCGATGATCGGCCGGGGGCCTTGAAATCGGCCGCGGCGCCCCCAGTACGGCGGGTACCGGCGTCCGCAGCCGGCCTCAAGATTTCCCGGATTCCTGTCCCGCCATGCCGATCTATGCCTTCCAGTGCGCCGAGTGCGGCCACAGTTTCGACCGTCTGCAGAAGCTCTCCGACGCCGATCCCGAGACCTGCCCGTCCTGCGGTGCCAAGGGCGGTGTCCGGCGCCAGGTGACCGCGCCTTCGTTCCGCCTGGCCGGCGGCGGCTGGTACGAGACCGACTTCAAGGGCGCCGGCGACAGGAAGCGCAACCTGGCCGACGGCGGCAACAGCAGCTCTTCGGGCTCCGATTCGGGCGGCGCCAAGTCCGAGGCCAAGCCGGCCGCGGCGGCCGCTTCCGGCGACTGATCCGCCCGCGCCGGGGTTTGCCCGGCCTGTCCCGCACCGGCTAGGGTGCGGGCATGAACCTCGAACGACTTCCCCTTTTGTTGCTGCTCGCCGCCTGCGCGGCGGGCGGCGTTCCGGCGTGCGCCGCCGCCGCGCCGCCTTCGGGCGCCGTGGTCGATGCCCCGGCGGCGCCGGCCGACGCTTTCCTCGCCGCGATCGCCGCACACTGCGGCCAGGCCTTTGCCGGCCGGGTGGTGGCCAACCTGCCGGCGTCTTCCACGCCTGATTCCTTCGAGAACCAGGCGCTGGTCATGCATGTGCGTGGCTGCGAGGCGCCGCAGCGCGAGCTGCGCATCCCGTTCCACGTCGGCGAGGACCGCTCGCGGACCTGGGTGCTGACCCGCACCGCGACCGGCCTGCGGCTGAAACACGACCACCGCCACGCCGATGGCAGTCCCGATGCGGTGACGATGTACGGCGGCGATACCGTCGACGCCGGCACGGCTTCGCGCCAGGAGTTCCCGGTGGATGCGGAATCGGTGGCGATGTTCGAGCGCGAAGGCCTGGCGGCCTCGCTGCGCAATACGTGGGCGATGGAAATCGAGCCGGGCCGGAAGTTCGTCTACGAACTGGCGCGGCCGGACGGGCGGCTGTTCCAGGTCGAGTTCGACCTCACCGCACCGGTGGATGCGCCGCCTCCGCCGTGGGGCGACGGGCCGGAGAGCTGAGCCGGCGGCGACCTCCGCGAGGGAGGTCGCCGGTTCCAGCATGCGCGGGCAGCTCAGCGCGCGCCGAAGCGGGCGCGGCAGCCGCGGTCGACCCAGATCTGGTTGCCGTCCCAGCCCCAGTTGGCGTTTTCCTGGCAGCGGGTCTTGGAGATGTTCTCGATCACCACCGGGCGGCCCTGGCGACGGTCCCAGGCGCAGGTGCGGCGCCGGTTGTTCTCGCTGCTGCAGGTGACCGAGTAGCTGGAGTTCGCGCCGCCGCCCCAGCCACCGCCGGCCTCGGCGAACTCGCCGCGGCAGCCGCCGCTGACCCAGATGTTGGAGCCGCGCTGGCCCCAGTTGCGGTTTTCGACGCAGCGGGTGTCGGACAGCCGCCGGACCAGCACCGCGCGGCCGCGGAAACCGGTGCCGCAGGTGGTCTCGCGGTTGTTCCTGCTCTCGCAGCGGATGGTCTGGCCGGTGCCGGGCTTGCCGACCTGCCAGCCGCCGCGGCCTTCGGCGAAACGCCCGCGGCAGCCCTTGTCGACCCACATGATGCCGCCACCGCCGCCGAAGTTGACGCCTTCGACGCAGCGGGTGCCGGAGATGTTCTCGACCAGCACCGGGCGGCCGTTGAACGGGGTGCGGCATTCGCGGCGGCGGCGGTCGTTGCTGGAACAGGTCAGGGTCTGGCCGGTCCAGCTGGAGCCGTTCCAGCCGCCCCAGCCGGCGCCCGGGCGGCCACCGTGGTTGCCGCGCAGGGAGGTGGCGATGTCCTGCTTGACCCGGCTGAAGCCCCAGCCGGCATTGATCTGGTCCAGGTAGAACTCGAGCTGGTCGTCGGGGATCTGGCGGCCGCGGGACTGGTCGGAGTACTCGCGCTCGATCACCCGGACCCGCTCCACCACGGAGAGCTGCCGCAGGTTCTCCGGCGCGTAGGCGCGGGCCTGCGCGCCCTGGGCGGCGGCGGGGACCGGCAGGGTGGCGGCCGCTCCGGCCAGGCCCAGGACCAGCAAGGCGGTGGACAGGGAACGCAGCATGACCTTCTCCTTTCTCCTTGGACGGTCCGCCGCGTGACGGCGGATGAATACGGATGTAGCCCGGACCGGCTTAATGCCGGCCGACCGCCGCCAGGGCCGGGGCCGTCGGGGCGGCCGGCGGCCCGCCCGGTTTGCCGGGACCGCCTGCGGGCCCCAAAATATCGCGCTCCCCGGCGCCACGGCGCCCGGCATCCCCTGCGGAGTTCCCATGCGTACCCATTTCTGCGGCCTGGTCGACGAGACCCTGATCGGCCAGACCCTCACCCTCGCCGGCTGGACCGACGTGGCCCGCAACCTCGGCGGCGTCTGCTTCATCGACCTGCGCGACCACGAAGGCATCGTCCAGGTCACGGTCGAGCCGTCCAACGCCGAAGTGTTCGCGGTGGCCGCCTCGCTCGGCTACGAGGACGTGATCCAGGTCGAGGGCGTGGTCCGCGCGCGCGAGGCGGTCAACAGCAAGATCCGCTCGGGCAAGGTCGAGGTGATCGCGACGAAGATCACCGTGCTCAACAAGGCCGCGCCGCTGCCGTTCCACGCGCACGAGAACCCGTCCGAGGAAACGCGCCTGCGCTACCGCTACCTGGACCTGCGGCGTCCGGAGATGCAGCGCATGCAGCGCACCCGCATCAGGCTGGTGCAGGCGCTGCGCCGCTACCTGGACGAGGCCGGCTTCCAGGACATCGAGACCCCGATCCTGACCAAGGCCACCCCGGAAGGCGCGCGCGACTTCCTGGTCCCGGCGCGCATGCACCCGGGCGAGTTCTACGCGCTGCCGCAGAGCCCGCAGCTGTTCAAGCAGATCCTGATGATCGCCGGCTTCGACCGCTACTACCAGATCGCGCGCTGCTTCCGCGACGAGGCCCTGCGCGCCGACCGCCAGCTGGAGTTCACCCAGCTGGACATGGAGTTCGCCTTCGTCCGCGAGCGCGACGTGCAGGACTTCGTCGAGGGCATGATCCGCGCCGTGTTCAAGGAAGTGCGCGGCGTCGAGCTGGCCGAGCCGTTCCCGCGCATGACCTGGGCCGAGGCCATGCGCCGCTACGGCTCGGACAAGCCCGACCTGCGCATCGACCTGGAGCTGGTCGACGTGGCCGAACTGGTCAAGGACAGCCAGTTCGCGGTGTTCACCGGCGCCGCCGACGATCCGGACGGCCGCGTCGCCGCGCTGCGCATCCCCGGCGGCGCGACCCTGTCGCGCAAGCAGATCGACGAGTACGCCGCCCATGCCGCCAAGTTCGGCGCCAAGGGCCTGGCCTACATCAAGATCGACGAGGCCGGCGCGATCTCCTCGCCGATCCAGAAGTTCTTCAGCGAGGACGCGTTTGCCGCGCTGCTGAAGCACGTGGGCGCCGGCAACGGCGACATCGTGTTCTTCGGCGCCGGCGCCTACAACAGGGTCTCGGACTTCATGGGCGCGCTGCGCCTGAAGGCCGGCAAGGACTTCGGCCTGGTCGCCGAAGGCTGGCGCCCGCTGTGGGTCACCGACTTCCCGATGTTCGAGTGGGACGAGGAGGAGCAGCGCTACGTGGCCCTGCACCATCCCTTCACCGCGCCGGCGGTGGACGACATCGCCGAGCTGCGCGCGAATGCGAAGACCGCGGTGTCGCGCGGTTACGACATGGTCCTCAACGGCAACGAGATCGGTGGCGGCTCGATCCGCATCCACCGTCCGGAGATGCAGAGCGCGGTGTTCGAGCTGCTCGGCATCGGCGCCGAGGAGGCCGAGGCCAAGTTCGGCTTCCTGCTGGACGCGCTGAAGTACGGCGCCCCGCCGCACGGCGGCATCGCCTTCGGCATCGACCGCATCGCCGCGCTGATGGCCGGCACCGAGTCGATCCGCGACGTGATCCCGTTCCCGAAGACCACCACCGCGCAGTGCCTGATGACCGGCGCGCCGTCGCCGATCCCGGACGAGCAGCTGGCGGAGGTGCATGTGAAGGTGCGCGAAGAGTCGCTGTCGAAGTAATGCGCTTCCCCGGCACCTCGCTTGCGGGAGGCCGGGCGCTTCTTCTTCCATATTCCCCGCGGCGACGGCCGCGCCCGCCTTGAGCCAAGGCGGGTTTCAATCGATGTGATGGAGTGGGCGATGACCGAGTTTGCTTTCTCTTTGGAGTGGGAGCGCCTGGGCAACGAGGGTTCCGATCCGGCGCTGGTGACCGAGCGCGCCCGCGTGTTCGGCGGCTGGCTGGTCCGCGTCGGCACTTCGCCCGCGTCGATGGCCCTCACCTTCGTTCCCGACGACCAGGGCCGCTGGGACGGCGAGGACTTCGGCGAGGACGACTACGAGTACGACGAAGACGAAGAAGACGGGGAAGAGGAAGACGACGAGGACGACGACGAAGAAGAAGACGACCTCGACGGGGAAGACGAAGAGGACGAGGACTGAGGATGCGCATCCGGCGGGCCACCGTCGATGACGCCGCGACGCTGTCGTCGCTGGCGGCGCGCACCTTCACCGAGACCTTCGGCCACCTCTACCCGCCGGAGGATCTCGACTTCTTCCTGCGCGACGCCTACGCGGTGGAGAAGCAGGCGACGATCCTTGCCCATCCGGACTACGCGTTGTGGCTGCTCGAGGACGACGGCGTCGCCGTCGGCCACGCTGCCGCCGGCCCCTGCGGCCTCCCGCACCCGGACGTCGCGCCGGGTGACGGCGAACTGAAGCGGCTCTACGTGCTGGCCTCGCACCAGGGTGGTGGCTGGGGTGGCCACCTGTTCGACGAGGCCGAACGCTGGCTGCTGCGCGACGGTCCGCGCACGCTGTGGATCGGCGTGTGGTCGGAAAACTTCGGCGCCCAGCGCTTCTACGCCCGCCGCGGCTTCGAACGCGTCGGCACCTACGAATTCCCCGTCGGCCGCGTCCGCGACCTCGAGTTCATCCTGCGCCGCCCGGCGGGCTGAGGTGCCTGCGTAGACGCTGGCTTCTTCCGGTAGCGATGGCGACGTAGATCGGGCGCGTAAATGCTCGGGCTTCTCGGCGGCGATACAGAAGCCCCTCTCCCTCCGGGAGAAGGGTTGGGGAGAGGGTAGGTGGGTGCCAGCGTGGCGAGGGACCCCGACCCTCACCCCTNCCCCTCTCCCGGTGGGAGAGGGGAGAAAGAACGAAGCCACGACCTCAACGCGCCGAAAGACGCGGTAGCGCGGGGGTATGGCGCAAGCGGCACATGGATGTGCCGCGCTCGCGCGTTGGAGCAGGACGCGGAACCGCGCGATGCGCCATACCCCCGCGCTGCCGCGGCTCCGTCCGAAGCCCGCACACGCTGACGCAGTTGCAGTTGCCGTTGCGGTTGCACTTGTCTCTGACATTGCTCTCGCGCCACCGCACCAGGCCGTCGTGATTGCACAAGTCGGACTCCGCCCGTTACCGAGGTCCGGGCAGACGCGTTGCCTCGCCGCACACAC
>NZ_AZUZ01000022.1 GCF_000513955.1 Pseudoxanthomonas suwonensis J47 | reverse complement strand
AAGGCAAAGGCAGAGCAGTGGGGCAAGCCCCACCCCACACAGTGGCGCCGCCCGGTCTGCAACGCTGCCCTTGTAGAGTCGGGCTCGCCCGACTCCCACGCCAGGCGAAGCGACGAAAGGCAAAGCAAGAGCAGTGGGGCAAGCCCACCCCACACAGTGGCGCCGCCCGGTCTCGCTGCCTTTGTAGAGTCGGGCTCGCCCGACTCCCACGCCCGGCGGAGCGACGAAAGGCAAAGCAAGAGCAGTGGGTCAAGCCCACCCCACACAGTGGCGCCGCCCGGTCTCGCTGCCTTTGTAGAGTCGGGCTCGCCCGACTCCCACGCCAGGCGAAGCGACGGTAGCCAAAGGCAAGAGCGGTGGCCGCCGCTCAGTCGTGGAAGGCTTCGACCACCTTGCGCCGGCCCAGCATGAAGGCGTCGGCTACATGGCGCAGCGGCGCCAGGTCCACGTCCGACTGGCCGCTGCGCACCAGCTCGGCGAACCGGCGGTACAGCTGCGGATATTCCTGCTCCGGCTCGGCGTGCAGCAGCTGGCCATCCACGGCGAGCTTCGCCCCGCCCTCCGACAAGCGCATCTCACCCGCATCGGTCTGCGCCACGATGTCCCAGCTCTGCGGTCCGGTCTGGCGCCAGTCGAACTCCGCTTCCAGATCCAGCCCTTCTGCATCGCTGAAGCGGATCGACGCCGCGATCGGCGCATCGCGGTTCTCCGGAAACTCAAGCATCGCCGCAGTGGCGAACACCGGCCGCGGCAGGATCCGGGTGACGATCGACAGCGCATTGATGCCCGGGTCGAATACACCCAGCCCACCGGCCTGCCAGATCCACTCCTGGTTCGGATGCCAGTGGCGCACGTCTTCCTTCCAGTACACCCGCATCGAGCGGATCCTGGTGCCGGCCAGGAACTCCCGCGCCGCTTCCACCGCTGGCGCGTAGCGCGAGTGCCAGCTGGCGAACAGCGTCACCCCGGCCGCGGCGGCCTGCGCCGCCAGGTCCTCTACTTCCGACAGCGTCGCCCCCGGCGGCTTCTCCAGGAACACATGCTTGCCGGCGGCCAGCGCCTTCGTCGCCGCGACGTAGCGGTACTGCGGCGGCATGCACAGCGACACCGCCTCGATCGACGACACCGCCGCCAGCATCTCCTCGATCGTGCCGAAGTTGTCGATGCCCTCCACGCGACCGTGGCGGCTGGCCGCCGCCACCAGGCGGTAGTCGGCGTTGGCCGCGACCGCGGGCAGGTGCTGGTCGCGCACGATCTTGCCGACTCCGACGATGGCGAGGTTGATGGGCACGGATACGGTCTCCAGTGGCGGCACGGACACGCGGTCCGCGCGTTCGGTTCGTTCAGTCGAAGATGGAAGGATCGGGGCCGCAGGCATCCAGGGCTGCCGCGACCTCTTCCCACTTGCGCCGCGGCCCCGGCGTGGCGAAACCGTACTCGATGCGTCGCCGGAACACCGTGCCCGGACGCAGGATCGCATCCGGGAACGCCGGCTTGTTCGGCGCATCCGGGAAGCCCTGCGGCTCCAGGCAGATGCCACGCCCCAGCCCCGGGTGCTGGTGGTCGAGCGCATGGCCGCCATACAGCTGCAGTGCCGGCGCGTCGCTGTCGATGCGCAGCGCGATGCCGCTGTGCGGCGAGTACAGGCGCGCCACCGGACCCGCACCGCCATCCAGCACCAGGCAGTGGTCGTAGCCGCCGGCCATGCGCAGCTGCGTGTCGGTGGGATCGGCAGCCACGTCCAGCGTGCGCGCCTCGCGGAAGTCGAATGGAGTTCCGGAGACTTCGGCCAGCGTGCCGAACGGGATCAGCCGCCCGTCCACCGGCAGGTAGCGCGAAGCCGGCACCTGCAGCCATTGCGCCGCGGCCGGCACGGAACCGTCGCCGGCGAGGTTGAAGTACGGGTGCTGGGTCGGGTTGAACAGCGTGGGCGCATCGCAGGTGGCCTCGAAATCCAGCCGCAGGCGCGCACCGCGCAGCCGGTAGGTGGCGCGCACCTCGAGATTGCCCGGATAGCCTTCCTCGCCGTCCGGCGAGCGGTAGCGCAGCACCAGCCGGTCGGCGGCGTGGTCCTCCACCGTCCACATCCGCCGGCCGAACCCGTATGTACCGCCATGCAGGTGGTGACGCCCCTCGTTGGCGGTTACCTCGTGGCGCTGCCCGTCCAGTTCGAATGCCGCGCCGCTGATGCGGTTGCCGAAGCGGCCAACCAGGATGCCCAGGCAGGCGGGATCGTCGAAGTAGGCCTGCGCGTCGTCCAGGCCCAGCACCACGCCGGTACGCCCCTGCGCGCCATCGAACTCCAGCCGCGCGAGGATGCCTCCGAGGTCGAGGATCTCCGCCGATAGGCCATCGGCTTCTCCCAGCCGCAATGCCTGCACCACAGTGCCGTCTTCCAGCTGGCCGAAGCTCCTCGTCCGGGTCATGCAGTTCCGTTCCGGGCATGGCCGCGATCCGGCCGCGAAGCAGGATAGCCACGCGCCGCCACGTCGACCAATGCCGCCTCGGGCATGGGCGATGTCCGGAATGGAATGGCTCGCCTGTCCCCGCGACAAGCTCGCAACGATACGTATTCCGGTATCGCTGGCCTCGGTAAATTCATTGGCAGGTTATGGAACGCGTCACTATGCTCGGCCTGCTTCCTGCCATGCGCGCTGTCGCATCGGGAGGGAAAGCATCGGCGCGGGAGCAGTGCGCCGCACAACACGACCGTACGCGTCAGACGTAGGCCTGGGAGGGTTGAAATGACGACGCTCATGTTCGACGGCATGCCTGCATGCCGCGGCGCCGGACTGTTGCCCGCGTCGACGCTCCGCCAGCTACCCGCCAGACGCATCGATCCGCCGCACGCCGGGTACCGAACACTTTCCGGCCACGACCCGATACACCTCTGACCGGCCGCGCCGCGCGGGCGCCGGCCTGCGCACCTGCTGCCGCATCCGCATTGAACATGCCCTGGGAGCCCGTGCAATGAAGCGTTCGAACCGCTGGATGCAAGTCCGCCGCAGCCGCCTCGCGTTGCTGCCGGCAGCACTGCTGGTTGCGCTGTCCGCCGCCGCGCAGGACACCGCCCGCCCCTGCCCCACCGCCGACGACCCCAATGCGCCATGTCCGGCGCCCGCGCCGGCCGACGGTGCGTCCGGCGGCAGCACCGACGCCACCGAGCTGGACCGCGTGGAAGTGCGCGGCCTGCGCGCCTCGATGCTCGGCGCGCTGGATCGCAAGCAGGGCTCGATGCAGATCGTCGACGCCATCGTCGCCGAGGACATCGGCAAGTTCCCGGACAACAACCTCGTCGAGGCGTTACAGCGCGTCAGCGGCGTGCAGACCACCGACCGCGGCGGCGGCGAGGTATCCACCGTCTCCATCCGCGGCCTCAACGACGTCACCACCACGGTCAACGGCCGCAACATCTTCACCGCCTCCGGCCGCTCGGTGGCGCTGGCCGACATCCCGGCCAGCCTGCTGGCCAGCACCGAGATCTACAAGACCCGCTCGGCCAACCTGATCGAGACCGGCATCGCCGGCGTGATCGACATCCACACCCACCGGCCGTTCGATTTCGATGGCAGCCGCGTGGTGCTGGCCGCGCGCACCATCTACCAGGAACAGGCCGGCAAGGTCGACCCGAACCTCAGCGCGCTGTTCTCCAACACCTGGGACACCGGCAACGGCCGCTTCGGCGCGCTGGCCAACATTTCCTACGCCGAGACCAACTACCGCGACCAGAGCGTCACCGCCGGCGCGATGGTGCCGTTCTTCGCCGACCAGGCGCCGCCGGGATTCGTCCCCTACGAGCGCATCCCGACCACGATCGGCGGCGCCGAGGTCTGGCAGCCGGGCCTGGTGGCCGGCCTGCCGTTCGCGCCCGGCTCCACCGTCACCGTCGGCGGCCAGCAGTACGAATACCTGCTGTCGCGCGACGCGATGTTCGCCAGCGACCTGACCGGCAAGCGCGAGCGCCCGGCCGCCAACATCTCCCTGCAGTGGGCGCCGGACGACCGCTCCGAGTACATCTTCGAAGCGTTCTACAACGGCTACCGCAACGAGTCGTTCAACTCGCTGCTGTTCTCCTTCGTCGACTGGTGGGGGGCGCTGGGGGACAACCCGGCGCAGACGATCGAGATGATCCCCGGCAGCAACATCATGAAGTCGCGGGTGATCGGCTTCCCGTACAACTTCACCAGCGGGGACCTGGCCACCGGCAAGACCGACAGCTACCTCTACGCCCTCGGTGGCAGCTGGGAGGTGGGCGACCGGCTCAAGCTGAAGTCCGAGATCACCTACCAGGACAGCGAGTACAAGACCGACTTCTTCGCCATGCGCGCCGACCGCGTCACCCGCGAGGTCTGGGTGGACTTCAACCGTGGCGGCGGCGTGCCGGCGTTCGGCTTCAACGACGACCCGGCCACCCCGGACATCGACGAAAGCAACTCCGCCGACCCGAACCAGTGGTTCATCGCCCAGCTCTACGACAACGCCAACTACGCCAAGGGCGACGCCACGACCTTCACCTTCGATGGCGACTACCAGGCCGGCTGGGGCTTCATCGACAGGCTGTCCTTCGGCGTGCGCTACGACGACCGCAGCGCCAGCGAAGGCCAGCGCACCGCCGACGCCGACGGCTGCGACCGCGCGCTGCCGGCCTGCTCGTTCCCGGGCAATCCGGGCCTGGCCTGGACCAACAGCGGCTTCTTCGACGGCCGCGCCGACGTGCCGGATGCGTGGATCGTCCCCAACGGCCACTACATCCGCGCCAACGCCGACGCCTTCCGCCAGCTGTACGGCCTGGAGACCAGCGATCAGCTGCAGCTGGTGGAGAACTTCAACGTGCAGGAGAAGACCAGCGCGGCCTACCTGCAGGCGGATTTCGCCACCGAGCTGGGCGGGCGCACCTTCGACGGCCAGTTCGGCGTGCGCTACGTCAACGTCGAGACCGACATGGTGTTCGGCCCGGGCCGGGCCTCGGCCAGCGCTTCCAAGCTGCTGCCCAGCCTGATGCTGCGCTACCACTTCACCGACGAGCTGCTGATGCGCCTGGCCTACGGCCAGACCCTGCGCCGGCCCGGTTTCGCCCAGCTCAACCCGAACATCACCTACGTCGAGGACGTCACCAACATCGGCTACGGCACCGCCACCGGCGGCAACCCGAACCTGCGCCCGACCGAATCGAAGAACTACGACCTGTCCCTGGAGTGGTATTTCGCCCCGGGCAGCGCGGTCTACGGCACGGTGTTCCGCCGCGACATCGAAGGCATGGTCAGCGACTTCCGCCGCCGCGTGACCTTCGACAACTACGACTACATCCTGACCCAGCCGGACAACGCCTCCGACGGCAAGCTCGAGGGCGTGGAGCTGGGCCTGGTGTACTTCCCGGACAACCTGCCCGGCCTGCTGGACGGCTTCGGCCTGCAGGCCAGCTTCACCTGGCTGGACTCCAGCCAGGTCATCCCGGTGACCGACAGCGCCGGCGAGGTGGTCGGCAGCCAGGAGACGCCGATGTTCGGCATCTCCGACACCTCCTACAGCGTGGTCCTGGCCTACGAGCGCAACCGCTTCTCGGCCCGCGCTTCCTACGTGTGGCGGGACGATTTCCTGCACCACTACGAGGCGGCCCTGTTCGCCAACCCACTGGGCGTGTACTTCAATGGCGAGAGCAGCCTGGACTTCCAGCTCAGCTACGATGCCAGCGACTCGTGGACGGTGACCTTCGACGCGACCAACCTCACCAACAAGCTGTACCAGAGCTACTACCAGTACCCTTCGACCCACAACTTCGGCAGCGCCCTGTACAGCCGCACCTTCGCGCTGGGATTCCGCTACCGTTTCTGACCGGGGCACCGGGTCCGCTCCGGGCCCGGGCCTTCGCTGCCCTCCTACCCCGTTCCGCTGATACCGAGGCGACACGATGCTGAAGAAGACCCTGATCACGCTGACCCTGGCCATCGCACTCCCAGCCGCCGGCGCCAGCGCCCAGGACAAGGTCCAGGCCAGCGCGACCCTGCATGCCGACCAGCCCGGCGACACCGTCAGCCGCTACCTCTTCGGCCAGTTCGCCGAGCACCTGGGCTACGGCATCTACGGCGGCATCTGGGTGGGCGAAGACTCGAAGATCCCCAATACCCGCGGCTACCGCAACGACGTGCTGGGCGCGCTGAAGCAGCTGCAGGTGCCGGTGGTGCGCTGGCCGGGCGGCTGCTTCGCCGACGAGTACTACTGGCGCGACGGCATCGGTCCGCGCGAGAAGCGCCGGGTCAAGATCAACACCCACTGGGGCGGCGTGGAGGAGCCCAACAGCTTCGGCACCCACGAGTTCATGGACTTCGCCGAACTGCTGGGTACCGACGCCTACGTCTCCGGCAACACCGGCAGCGGCTCCCCGCGCGAGATGGCCGAATGGGTCGAGTACATGACCTACGAGAAGGGCTCTTCGCTGGCCGAGGAGCGCCGCGCCAACGGCCGCGACAAGCCGTGGAAGGTGCCGTTCTTTGGCATCGGCAACGAGCTGTGGGGCTGCGGCGGCAACATGACGCCCGAGCACGCCGCCAACCTGCACCGCCAGTACCAGACCTTCGTCAAGGTCCCGGCCGGGCAGCAGGTCACCAAGGTCGCCGCCGGCGCCAACAGCGACGACTACAACTGGACCGAGGTGATGATGAAGGTCGCCGGCAAGCACATGGATGCATTGTCGGTGCATTACTACACCGTGCCCGGCGGCTGGCCGCCACGCGCCTCGAGCTTCGAGTTCGACGAGGCGGGCTGGATCCAGACCCTGGAAAGCGCACTGAAGGTCGACGAGCTGCTGCGCCGGCACATCGAGGTGATGGACCGGTACGACCCGGAGAACAAGGTCGCCCTGTACCTGGACGAATGGGGCACCTGGTACGCCGCCTACCCTGGCAGCAATCCCGGCTTCCTGCAGCAGCAGAACACGCTGCGCGACGCGCTGGTCGCCTCGATCCACTTCGACGTGATGAGCCGCTATGCCCACAGGGTGAAGATGGCCAACATCGCGCAGATGGTGAACGTGCTGCAGGCCATGATCCTCACCGAGGACGCGAAGATGGTGCTCACGCCCACCTACCACGCCTTCGAGATGTACAAGCCGTGGCAGGACGCGACCTACCTGCCGCTGGAGCTGAAGGCGCCGCAATACCGCCACGGCGACACCAGCATCCCGGGCGTGCATGGCTCGGCGGTGCGGGCGAAGGACGGCCACGTCTACGTGGCGCTGAGCAACTTCGACCCGAACCGCACGGCGACCGTGTCGACCCGGCTCAGCGGCGTGCAGGCCACCCGCGTGTCCGGCCGCGTGCTGACCGCCGGCGCGATCGCCGCGCACAACACCTTCGAACAGCCGGAGCTGGTGAAGCCGGCGGCCTTCAATGGCGCCACGGTCTCCGGTAGCACGCTGCAGGTGGAGCTGCCGGCGAAGTCGCTGGTGGTGCTGCGGCTGGAGTGAGGCGCACAGCCATCGACGGACGGCAAAGGGGGCGCTTCGGCGCCCCCTTCGTTGTTACGGCCGCGTCACGTGGCGGCGTGATTCTGCTGGATCGATGCGCTCAGGGACCGCCGATTCCACACACAGTGGTCCGGCACCGGCGCCAATGTGCGCATCCACCCGCGCCTAGAATGGCCACTCGCAACTTCCTCCCCCAGGAGTCCTGCATGAGTGTCCGCGACGTGGTTTTCCCCGAGGGCCGGCGCGCCCTGTACGAGCTCCACCGCTATTCCCCCGCCGTGCGCAGCGATGGCTTGCTGTTCGTCTCCGGGCAGGTCGGCAGCCGCGATGACGGCTCGCCCGAACCCGACTTCGAAGCGCAGGTGCGCCTGGCCTTCGACAACCTCCAGGCGACCCTGCGCGCGGCTGGCTGCACCCTCGACGACATCATCGACGTCACCAGCTTCCACACCGACCCCGAACGGCAGTTCGAGACCGTGCTCAAGGTGAAGGACGAAATGTTCCCCCAGCCGCCCTACCCCAGCTGGACCGCGATCGGCGTGAACTGGCTCGCGGTCTCACCGCGCTAAGTGATCCAAGTGTGGGTCAAGATTGATGAACTCAGAGGCCGCTGCCTTGAGTTCTTTGGCCGCATGGCCCCAGAACACAACATAGACCTTAAAGCCGCGATTCTTTAGCTTTTCAACCGCGGGAACGTAATCTGCATCGCCTGATACGAGCGTGATCTCATCTGTAGCCGGGTCGGCAAGCGTGAAGGAATCCTCGATCATTGTTGCGACAATGTCCGTGTCAATCTTCTTTTCGTGGTTTGCGACATTGCGATCGTAGGTGATCACGTCAAATCCGTTTCGGCGCGCTGCATCCCACAAGGAGTCGTTCTTTGGAGGGCGCGAGCCAAACAGAGCCGCCTTTTTTACGTCACTTCTGTCGCCGCCAGCGAACTGAAACAGCTTTCCGAAATCGAGTTTCCAGTTGTAGTCACATATCTTGTTTTGAACGGCTGTCCAGACGTCTGGCGCATTACCGTGCGCGAATGCTGCGACATGCATCCCTTCAATCCAAACGTTCGAATTATCAACATACAACAGGTTTGCCATGATCTCCCCCTGAGAGGCTAACGCTTGAATTGGGCCGCGCCGCGAAGCGGCGTCGGCTTGAATGAATTGTTATGTGGCAAGCCGGTCACTTGGCACAAAATCTGTTCCAGACCGTGACGAACTCGCGAGCATCCATCTGCTCCTGCAAGTATGTTAGCTCTGCGGAACCGGCAGAGATGAAGCGCTGAAAGCCAGAGTAACCCCCGAAGCTGTTCTTGGAGTTGACCTCGCCGCAGGTGATGGGAACACCATCTTGGCCTCGATGAAAGTAGATGCCCCTGAATTGAGCGGAGCCTGGATCTTTTAGCTTCGCCTTTACTGCGTCCTGCCCTCGAGCAATCCACACGGCCTGTCGAGTTTTCTCGTCAGCGACAGGATCTGGTGCAGCTGGTTTGAGAAAGTTGTTTGCCAGCAAGACCACCACTACACCTGCTACTACGGCGCCCGCGGTTGAAACAATGACCGAAACGTGCCCCTTGCCGCGTGCCTTTGCGCTAGCTCTGGCGCTACCTACGATGAGTGGAATGCCTATGAGTGGAATGAATATGTAAGCAGTTGCTACAAGCCCCGTGGGCGCAGAACCGGCATCAATTAAATTGGAGACTATGAGGTAATAGATGATGATTGCCGCGATTCCGATAAGTGCGCCCATGCTCTTGTGTCCGTGTTCGAGTGATGGCTCATTGCCACATAACGCATGAATTAAGCCGCGCCGCGAAGCGGCGTCGGCTTGAATGACTTGTTAGGCGCACCGGATGCCACCTGCCAGTTTCGACAATGACCTTTGCTGTCACTACATGCCCCGACAACGCTAAGGGTAGCGAAGAAGGCTACTGGAAGTGTGATTGCAAGGCACAGAAGCATCTGCGAGTAGCGAACTTTAGTTGCACGATACATTGATCTAGATAGAAATATTCCTGCAATCAGCGATGCTATAGATAGATTAACAATGAATGCTTTGATAAGAATCTCGGCAAATCCGCTTGGGCCATCCGATCTTATGATGGTGAAGTCCCTGAGATTTAGAAGAAGACATGCTGTATTGAAGAGGCTATACGAAACTACGAGAACCACGCGCGCTAGCGATCTGGGAGATGGTGGTGTGTCAGATGTGGACATCGTCGGATTCACAAGCCTAACGCCTTATGTCTTGTCTTTCCCCTAGCCTAGGTGTCGAGAGCCCGGCATGCGCGCCCGCTAACGCCTCGGTGTAGCAGCACCGTAACTCAGCAGGGGCCGCATGCCGGTGCTCGCGCCCTGCGCCCGGACAGTTGGCCGAGGTCTCCCTCGAACTGATAAGCGTGGGCTTGGGCGCGATGCTCTCGACCCGCCAACTCTATCGGAGGATTGGGCATGACGGCAGTGGGCATCGACGTGGGCAAGGCCTCCCTGGACGTGGCCATCGAGGGAAGGCCGGCAGTGATGCGGGTGGCCAACAGCGCCGCGGGCATATGCAAGCTGGTCCGGCAGCTGTCGGGCCTGGACCAGGTCCGGGTCGTGGTTGAGGCCACCGGCGGGTATGAGGAACCGCTGCTGGAAGCATGCTGCGATGCCGGCCTGTGGGTGGCACGGGTCAATCCCCGCCAGGCCCGCAACTTCGCCCGCGCCGCCGGTGATGCCGCCAAGACCGACGCCATCGACGCCCGGCTGCTATGCCTGATGGCCGGGATGTTTGCCGGCCGGCTGCAGCGCTACCAGGCCCCGCTGCCTTGGCAACGCGAGCTGCGGGACTGGCTGCGTCGTCGTGGCCAGGTGGTCACCGCCCTGCAGGCACATCGCCAGCAGATGGCGATGTGCCCGTCGTCGATCCGGTCGCTCGCCGCCAGGACCATCGCCGCCCTGCGCCGCGAGCTGGCCGCGATCGACCAGCAGATACGGGCCCTGCTGGATGCCCATGCCACACCGGCTCTGGGATCGTGCAAGGGACTGGGACCGATCTTCCAAGCGACCAGCTTGGCGTTGCTGCCGGAGTTGGGTGCGTTGAGCCGGCGCCAGATCGCACGCCTGGTCGGCGTGGCACCCATGAACCGCGACAGCGGCCAGAGCAGCGGCATCCGCCGCATCCGCGGCGGGCGCGCTCCCGTGCGTGTGGCCTTGTACATGGCCACGCTCTCGGCGGTGCGCTGGGACGAGACGATGAAGGCGCACTATAGGCAGCTTCGAGCGCGCGGCAAACTGGCCAAGGTCGCGCTGGTCGCCTGCATGCGCAAGCTGCTGACGATCGTCAATGCGCGTCGTCGCGATGAGCTTCTCCTGGAGGCAGCAATGCCAGCCTGACCGCTGATCGGAAGACAGTTGCTGAGTTAAGCCGCGCCGAAGGCGTCGGCTTGAATGAATAGTTAGGCCTCGGGGCCAGTGTTGACGGCCAATGTATAAACAAAGGCAATCGGCCAAGCAAACATACATGCAATGAACCAACGCCAGCTGCCCTGCACGTGGGCCCGATACATTCCTAGGAACCAAGTTGCGATTGCTCCTCCGGCAACCGCAAGGGAAAGCAGCTTTTCGTGCAGATACATCTCATCTCCGCTCAAACCCCAGTCCATAGCTCGTTCCTGGCCGAGAAGAATTAGCGAAGCCAGATATGCGAAGGCGAAGAGGAGAAGCAGCAGGCCGATCTTTGGGATGCGATTGGACTTGAACACGAGGCCTAACACCTAAGTTAAGCCGAAACGCGTAGTGGAGGCAAATACATGGCAAGCTTTCTCTGCCATGTATTTGGTGGAACGAAGCGGTTTCGGCTTGAACGCATTGTTAGGCCGCGCCATCCGGCTGGTCCGGCCCATAGATATCGAAGCCTAGCGAAATACCGAGCTGACTGCACCGCGATTGGAGGTCTGGCGAAATCTCAATGCCAATGTTTTCCCGCTCTAGGAACAGGCCGACGAATAGACGGGCATAACCTCCACTGGCGATGAGGTTCTTGAAGAACGGAGTCGCAGCTTCCAGTTGGGAAACGGTCAGGCCTAAGAACTGCTCCAAGTCGTCGTCAGATGGCGCGACGAAAGAGTGGCGCCAGAAGCTTGCTTTGTTTACGCCGGGAAGCGGGCCACCCTTAGGTGTGCGACGTTCGGCGCCCACAGACCCGCTATGCTCTGGCACGAGGCCCAAGGCTGCACTGATGTGGTCTTCGGGCATCGAAGGATGCCTGATGGCGAGCGATACCTTGTAGCGGTAACGGAGTTCTTCCATAGCGGCCTAACGCCAGAGTTAAGCCGCGCCGCACAGCGGCGTCGGCTTGAACGAATGGTTAGGGTGCAACGCCGCCAAGCGCTCCGACCTAGCGGCCACGGCGATAGACCCAGCGCCAAGCCATTGGAACCGTGCACACGGCGACAAGACCAATAGCCATTGCGGTGAAGTGCACCCACGGAGGGTTATACGAGAACTCACCTGGGCCAGCCAGCAGACGGGGTACCACGACCTTGAAAGCAATGCTTGCCATGAACGAAACAAGAAAGACGATCGCGAACCACCCTCTGATCCGGCTCCGCCGGGCCTCCGCTTGCAGGTTGCCTGAATCTGACGCCATGGACTCCCCCTTCTTTGCGCCCTAACACCCAAGTTAAGCCGAGACGCGCAGTGGAGCGGACCAGGTGGCAAGCTTTACCTGCCGCCTGGCCCGCGTAACGAAGCGGCTTCGGCTTGAACGCATTGTTAGGCCGCGGACCACTGCAGCCCAATCTGCTTTTGTACCGCGGCACCCAACGCACCTACAAATAGTATGTTGACGTGGAGCTCGTCCGTTGACTCATAGAAGTAGCGCCAACGAACAAACGCACCCTCGGCATTGCTCAATTGATTCTCAAAATCTGGGTACGTAGCCGACACGTCCGAAACAATTGTCGCCCTAGTCGGAGAGGGAAGCATATCGAGAAGCTTCCGGAGATTGTGCTCTCGCCCCGGCGCGAGTCCCTTCTCGAATAGTAGCGCTTTTAGCCCGATCTCTACGGACAGTGCTGCGCAGATCAAGGCAGGCATCCCTAGCGGTGCAGCCGGTAGTCGGTCGTACTCGCGCGCAGTGTTCCAACACCGCTCAAACGCTGCTTGGAGCTGCTCCGATTGGACTTTCGCAAGGAGTACGCGCTCTTCTTCCATAGCGGCCTAACTACCAGTAGACCCCCACCGGGGGCGTAGCGCCGAGTTTGTGGTCGCCGCTTGCCGGCCGTCAATCAAGGTATCCCGCCGGATCATGGGGTTAGGACGATCCAATCCGGGCCTGCCTCCGGGGAAAGGCGGCAAGGAGGCCCCGATATGTCTTATGACGGCGAGCAGGCCCGGGTATCCGAGGCGCGGCAGGGGCGGGCGGCCGCGGCTGCCGGAGCAGGTGCGCGGGCGCCTGCGCCTGCACCGCAGGCGCTACGGTCTGCGCACCAACAGGCAAACCTTTACCGGGTCCGCCGGTATATCCAGGACCTGCGCCCCGGACATCCGCCCTGACTTGAAGGGGCGGCCATGCGCCGGACACCGTGGGAGATGGAAACCGGTCGCCGCCGGCGCGCCCAGGCCACCCGGATCGTCGGGTAGCACGGGGCGGGGGCTCCCTTGCGCAAGTCCAGGCGCGGAACCCGGCGCGTGAGTGCCCGGAACGCCGGCGGCTTGCCCTCCTACCGCTCCAGCGCCCCCGCCTCCACCACCGGCCAGCCGTCCGCGTCCCAGGCCAGCGGCAGGATCTTCAGCTTGGGCCGGCCGCCGTCCTCCACGTCGTAGGCGTGGAACACCAGCCAGTCGCGGCCGTCGAACGTGTAGGCGCTGTTGTGGCCGGGGCCGGGCCAGCGCGCGGTGCCGCGCAGCACCTCGGTGGCGCCGCCCTGGTCCATGCGCCGGCCGTCGCGGTCCAGGTAGGGGCCGCGCAGGTCGCGCGAGCGCCCGACCATGATCCGGTAGTCGCTCTTCGCCCCGCGGCAGCAGTGGTCGTACGAGACGAACAGGTAGTACCAGCCGTCGCGACGGAAGATGAAGGGCGCCTCGATCGCGCCCGGTTCCGGGTTGGCGTCGTCGACGGCCAGCAGCGGGCGCTCGCGCCGGGCCAGGGTGTGCCATTCCTGCGGCTCGGCGATGGCCAGCCGGTCCTCGCGCAGCTTCACCAGTTTCAGGCCGCCCCAGAACGAGCCGAAGGCCAGCCACGGCGTGCCGTCTTCGTCCTCGGCCAGGTTGGCGTCGATCGCATTCCACAGGTCGCGGTGCGGCACCGAGCGCAGGACGATGCCGTGGTCCACCCAGCGGAACGCCGGATCGGCCGGGTCGAGCGTGGCGTTGGTGGCGACACCGATCGCCGAGGTGTTCTTGCCGCCGCTGGAGATCGAGTAGTAGAGGTAGTAGGTGCCGTCGTGTTCGGAGATGTCCGGGGCCCAGATATGGCCGTTGAACCTCGGCACCACCTCGTAGGCCCAGGCCGGGATGGTGGCGAACACCGGCGGCTCGGCCTTCCAGGTCCGCATGTCCTTGGAACTGTAGACGGTGATGCCCGGGCCGGTGACGAAGGCGTACCAGGTGTCGCCCTGCCGGGCCAGCACCGGGTCGTGGGCGAGGATGTCGGCCCAGTAGCCTTCGCGCGGCGCGGCCACCGGCGGCGCTTCCATCATGTCGTCGTTGTTCGGCTTCGCTTCCTGCGCGGACGCGGGTGCCGCCAGCGCGCAGGCCAGCAGCAGCACCGCGCGGCACAGCCCCGCCATGCCCGCCCCGCCGCTCAAGCCCCCGCCTCCGGCAGCTCTACCTCGCGCAGCGGCCGGCCGAACACCGGCATGCCCTCGGCGTCCCACTGCAGCGGCTGCACGCAGGCGTGGCGGTCCGGATTCCACAGCGGGTCGCCCTCGATTTCGCGGTAGTTGCGCGCGTGGTAGACCAGCAGGTCGGTAATGCCGTCCTCGGCCAAGGTAAAGCTGTTGTGGCCCGGCCCGTAGACCTCGCGCTCGACGTCGGTGGCGAACACAGGCCGCGGCGACTTGTGCCAGTTGGCCGCATCCAGCAGGTCGCTGTCCGCATCCGCCCAGATCAGACCCATCACATAGCGTTCGTCGGTAGCGCTGGCCGAATAGGTGCAGAACACCTTGCCGTGGCGGATGAGTACCGAGGGTCCCTCGTTGACCAGGAAGCCCTGCACTTCCCAGTCGAACTCGGGCCGGGTCAGCAGCACCGGCGGGCCCTTGATCCGGGTGGGCGTCTCCATCGCCGCGATGTACAGGTTGGAGTTGCCGGGGATATCGGGATGCTTCTGCGCCCACAGGTAGTAGCGCACGCCGCGGTGGCTGAAGCTGGTCGCGTCCAGGCAGAACGCGTCGATGCCGCTGTCGACCTGGCCGGCGAACTCCCACGCGCCCTGCATCGGATCGGCCGAGGGATTGCGCAGCGCGTACATGCGGTGCTGGAACAGCCCGTCCTTGATCTCGCGCGACGGCGCGGCGGCAAAGTACACGTACCAGCCGTCGTCGGCGCGGTGCAGTTCCGGCGCCCAGATGAGCGAGCTGGCAGGCCCCTCCGGCGGGGCGCGCCACAGCACCTTCTCCTCCGCCGCGGCCAGCCCGGCCAGCGTGGGCGAACTGCGCAGCACCACCCGGTCGTACTCGGGAACCGAGGCGGTGAAGTAGTAGCGCCCGGCGTGGCGCGACACGTGCGGGTCGGCGCGCTGCAGGATGAAGGGATTGCTCAGCTTCATGGGGCGTCCTCTCCGCCGGCCTCAGCCGGCCGGGGCTTCGTGGATGATCTGCTGGCGGATCTGCTGGTAGTAACCATCGGTGATCCGGTAGGCGAACATCACCAGGCCCATCAGCGCGTGGAAGGCGCCGGGGATCAGGGTCAGCATCAGGGCGATACCGTTGAGCGCCGAGGGCGTCTGCGGCTGGTCCGGAACGTACTGGAACCAGGCCAGCAGCCAGCCGACGATCGCCCCGGCAATGCCCATGCCCGCCTTCTGGAAGAACGAAATCCCGCCCATCGCCAGCCCGGCCACGCGCTTGCCGCTGCGCGCATGGCCGTAGTCCACCGCCTCGACGATGGCCGACCAGAACACCGGCGCATGCAGGTCGACGATGAAGCAGATCAGGAAGTAGAAGACGAAGGCGGCGACCACGTCGCCCGGCCCTACCACGAAGTACATCGCCAGGCTCAGCACGCCGACCAGCAGCTGGCTCCAGCGGAACAGCGCGATCTTGCAGAAGCGCTTGGTGATCCACGTGGACGCGATCATCGCCAGGATCGCCGCGACCACACCGGTGGCCAGGAAGGCGGACAGCAGCTTCGCGTCGCCGCCCAGATAGTACTTGGCGTAGTAGGCGGCCACCGAGCCGCGCACCACGTAGCCGATGGTGCCGATCACGCACACCGCGCACAGCAGCAGCCACTGGTCGTTGCGCAGCAGCAGGGCGAACTGCTCGCGCAGCGGCTTGCGGTCCACCTCGTGGCGGATCCGCTCGGTGGTGGTGAAGAAGCAGAACAGGAACAGCACCGTGGCCATCAGCCCCATGAGCCCCATCGCCCGCTGGTAGCCGCGCGCCAGCTGGCCGTCGCCCCAGGCCTCGGCCAGCACCGGCACCAGGATGGTGACCAGGAAGGCGGCGATCTTGGCGAAGAACAGCCGGTAGCCGTTGGCGGACAGCCGCTCCTTCGGGTTGGCGGTGAGCACCCCGATCAGCGAGATGTAGGGAATGGTCACCGCGGTGAACACCAGGGTGACCAGGGTGTAGGTGGCGTAGGCCCAGGCCAGCTTCAGGCCATAAGTGGTGTCCGGCGTGGTGAAGGTCAGCGTCACCGAGATCCCGAACGGCACCGCCATCCACAGGAACCACGGCCGGTAGCGGCCCCAGCGGGTCTCGATGCGGTCGGTGACCATGCCCATCAGCGGGTCGGTGACCGCGTCGACCATCCGCACCACGATCAGCAGCAGCGCCACGTCGGCCGGGCGCAGCCCGAACACGTCGGTATAGAAGAACGTGATGATCAGCATCATCGAGGAGATGACGACGTTGACCGCCATGTCGCCGGCGCCGAAGCCGATCTTCTCGAGCACGCCCAGCTTCTGGTCCAGCGCCTGTTTCCGGTCCTGCATTGCCCCTCCCAGAGCGCCGCGGTGCACCGCCGAATGCGCCACCGCTGCAGCGGGGACTCCGCTGCATTCTGGTAGCCGCAGCGGATGCACAACAAATGCGGATATCGGTGTCTTGCATATCCGATTGGTTATGGCGCTTTCCTGCCCTCTCCTGCTGGCTGAGGGTCCGAGGGAGAGGGTGGGTACCGACGAAGGGGCGCGGGGTTGCCTGCCCTCTCCCCCAACCCCTCTCCCGGGGGGAGAGGGGCTTTGGTGGGTGGATTGCAATACGCATATCGATCTGCGTGCATTTGTTATTTTTCGTGCATTGCCCGCCCCGGTAGTATCCCCGGCAACGGGACGCACCCATGCCATCGGCACGGTGATGGCCCGGCCAAGTCCACCGGGCAGGAATCCCGACCGCATGAGCGAATCCAGCAAGCCGCCCTTCCGCAGCCGCCAGTGGTTCGGCCGCGAGGGCAAGCAGGGGTTCTACTACCGCAGCTGGCTGAAGGGCCTGGGCCTGCCCCACGACCTGTTCGACGGCCGCCCGGTGATCGGCATCTGCAACACCTGGTCGGAACTGACCCCCTGCAACAGCTCGCTGCGCGAAGTGGCCGAGCACGTGAAGCGCGGCGTCTACGAGGCCGGCGGCTTCCCGCTGGAGTTCCCGGTGATGTCGCTGGGCGAGACCCAGGTGCGGCCCACCGCCATGCTGTTCCGCAACCTCGCCTCGATGGACGTGGAGGAATCGATCCGCGCCAACCCGATCGATGGCGTGGTGCTGCTGATGGGCTGCGACAAGACCACGCCCTCGCTGCTGATGGGCGCGGCCAGCGTCGACCTGCCGACCATCGGCGTGTCCGCCGGGCCGTCGCTGTCGGGCAACTGGCGCGGCAAGCCGGTGGGCTCGGGCACCGGCGTGATCGAGATGTCGGAGATGGTCCGCGCGGGCACCCTCACCCAGGCCGAGTTCACCGAGGCCGAATCCTGCATGCAGCGCTCCAAGGGCAGCTGCATGACCATGGGCACGGCCTCGACCATGGCCTCGATGGTGGAGGCACTGGGCATGTCGTTGCCGGAGAACGCGGCGATCCCGGCCGTCGACTCTCGCCGCTTCCGCCTGGCCCACCTGTCCGGCCGCCGCATCGTGGAGATGGTGCGCGAGGACCTGCGCATGTCGAAGGTGCTCACGCGCAAGGCCTTCGCCAACGCGATCCGCGCCAACGCCGCCATCGGTGGCTCGACCAACGCGGTGATCCACCTGTTGGCCATTGCCGGCCGACTGGGCGTGCAGCTGACGCTGCAGGACTGGGACGAGATCGGCTCGCGCCTGCCCTGCCTGGTCAACCTCAAGCCATCGGGCGAGTACCTGATGGAGGACTTCTACTACGCCGGCGGCCTGCCGGCGGTGCTGCGCGAGATCTCCCAGCATCTGGACCTGGATGCGCTGACCGTCAACGGCCGCACCCTGGGCGAGAACATCGCCGATGCCCCGTGCTGGAACCGGGAGGTGATCCGGCCGCTGGACCAGCCGCTGCGCGCCGAGGCCGGCATCGCCGTGCTGCGCGGCAACCTGGCCCCGGACGGCGCGGTGATCAAGCCCTCGGCCGCCTCGCCGCACCTGCTGAGGCACCGCGGCCGCGCGGTGGTGTTCGAGGACATCGAGGACTTCAAGGCGCGGATCGACGACGAAGCGCTGGACATCGACGAGACCTGCGTGATGGTGCTGAAGAACTGCGGACCGCGCGGCTATCCGGGCATGGCCGAGGTCGGCAACATGCCGCTGCCACCGAAGCTGCTGCGCCGCGGCATCACCGACATCGTGCGCATCTCCGACGCGCGCATGAGCGGCACCGCCTACGGCACCGTGGTGCTGCACGTGTCACCCGAGGCCGCGGCCGGCGGCCCCCTGGCGCTGGTGCGCGAGGGCGACTTCATCGAACTGGACGTGGCCGCGCGCCGCCTGCACCTGGACGTGGACGAGGCCGAACTGGCGCGCCGCCGCGCCGAGTGGTCGCCGCCGCCGGCACCGACCCGCGGCTGGGCCAAGCTCTACGTGGACCATGTGCAGCAGGCGCACCTGGGCGCCGACCTCGACTTCCTGGTGGGCGGCAGCGGCGACGCGGTCGCGCGCGATTCGCACTGACGGCCATGCGTTTTCGCCCCGCCACTCCCACGGTTTCTTGCCCCGCAGACATCCCTGCTTCGGCAGACCTCCCGTGCAGCGGGGTTTTTTTCTTCAGACGGCAGTCCCGATGGACGCCCGCGGAACCGGCGCCGGGCTGACCCGGCGCCGCTTCGTCGCGGCGCTGGGCGCCACCGCCCTCCTGCCGGCGCTGCCGCTGGCCGGACTGGCCGCAACGGCGCCTGCGTGGGGTCCGCTCCAGTTCTTCCCGCTGGCCGACGTGCGCCTGGGCGAAGGCGTGTTCGCCCGCTCCAGCGCGCTCAACCTGCGCTACCTGGCGGCACTGGACGTGGACCGGCTGCTCGCCCCGTGCCGGATCGAGGCCGGCCTGCCCTCGCCCGCACCGAAGTATCCGAACTGGGAATCGATGGGCCTGGACGGGCACACCGCCGGCCACTACCTGTCGGCGCTGGCGCAGCAGGCCGCGCAGGGGCACGCGGAGATGCGCCGGCGCCTGGACTACATGGTCGCGGCGATGGCCGAGTGCCAGCGCGCCAACGGCGACGGTTACGTCGGCGGCGTGCCCGGCGGACGCGTCCTCTGGGAGCGCATCGCCTCCGGCGACTTCCAGGCCGAGTCGTTCTCGCTGGAAGGCGCCTGGGTGCCGTTCTACAACCTGCACAAGACCTTCGCCGGCCTGCGCGATGCCTGGCTCCTGGCGGGGAACGCGCAGGCGCGCGAGGTGCTGGTCGGCTTCGCCGACTGGGCCGACCGCCTGGTCGCCGGGCTCGACGACGTGCAGCTGCAGCGCGTCCTGGATACCGAGCACGGCGGCATGAACGAGGTGCTGGCCGACGTGTACGCCATCACCGGCGACCGCCGCTACCTCGCCCTCGCCCGCCGCTTCTGCCACCGCGCCATCCTCGACCCGCTGCTGCGGCGCGAGGACCGCCTCGACGGCCTGCATGCGAACACCCAGATCCCGAAGGTGATCGGCTTCGCGCGGATCGGCGAGCTGGACGGCAACCCGGCCTGGATCGAGGCGGCGCAGTTCTTCTGGGAACAGGTCGCGCTGGAGCGCAGCGTGGCGTTCGGCGGCAACAGCGTGCGCGAGCACTTCAACCCGGCCGAGGATTTCGCGCCGATGCTGCACTCGCGCGAGGGGCCGGAGACCTGCAACAGCTACAACATGCTGCGCCTGACCCTGATGCTGGAGCGGCTGCGACCCGATCCGCGCCACGCCGACTTCTACGAGCGGGTGCTCTACAACCACATCCTGTCCACCCAGCACCCGGACCACGGCGGGCTCGTGTACTTCACCCCGGTGCGGCCACGGCACTACCGGGTCTATTCGCAGCCGCAGGAATGCTTCTGGTGCTGCGTCGGCACCGGCATGGAGAACCACGGCCGCCACGGTACCTTCGCCTACGCGCACGACGGCGGCGCGCTGCGGGTCAACCTGTACCTGGACTCGGAACTGCAGTGGCGCGAGCGCGGCGTGGTCCTGCGCCAGCGCACCCGCTTCCCCGACGAACCAGGCAGCACGCTGGAACTGGCACTGGAGCGCCCGCAGGCCTTCGCCCTGGAGCTGCGCCACCCGCACTGGCTGGCCGGGCCGCTGCAGGTGAAGGTCAACGGCCGCCGCTGGCCGCTGGAATCCACGCCGTCCTCGTACGCGCGCATCGAACGCGAGTGGCAGGACGGCGACCGCATCGAGATCGCACTGCCGATGCAGACGCGCATCGAGAACCTGCCGGACGGATCGGACTGGGTCGCGGTGATGCATGGCCCGCTGATGCTGGCCGCGCGTACCGGCACCGAGGACCTGGAAGGACTGGTCGCCGACGACGGCCGCGGCAGCCATATCGCGCCCGGCCCCTACCTGCCGCTGGACGGTGCGCCGATGCTGGTGGGCAAGCGCGAGCGGCTGGCTTCCGCGATCGTGCCGGTGCCTGGCGAGCCGCTGGTGTTCAGCGCCGACGCGCTGGTGCAACCGACCTCGCTGCGCGGCCTGCGGCTGGAGCCCCTGCACCGCATCCACGACGCCCGCTACATGGCCTACTGGCGCACCGCCACGCCGGATGCGTATCCAGCCGTCCTGGCCGCAGCACGCCAGGCCGAACGCGAACGCGAGGCACTGGAGGCGCGCACCCTCGACCAGGTACAGCCGGGCGAACAGCAGCCGGAAGTCGACCACGCCTACCAGGGCAGGCGCAGCACGACGGGCAGTTTCCTCGGCAGGCGCTGGCGCAGCGCCGAGGAGGCGTTCTCGTATGTGCTGCGCGCGCCGGATGCCGGGGCCGGCACCCCGCTGCTGGTACAGTTGGAGCTGTTCGGCGGCGACCGCGGCGTGGCCATGGAGGTGCGCGCTGGCGGCCGGCTGCTGGGCAAGGTCACGCTGGACGGCGACGGCGTGGACGACTTCTCCAGCCAGGAAATGCGGCTGCCGGATGATGCCGCCGCGGACGCGCGCGGCGACGGCCTCCGCGTCCACTTCGTCGCCACGGATGGGCGGGCGACGCCACGACTGTTCGGTCTGCGCCTGCTGCGCGCGGACACTCCCTGAGCGGTTCAGCACGCCGCTCCCGACATTGACGCGGCCTACGCAGCGCCGGTGCTATCGGTGCCGCATGGAAAGCGACTGCCCTGCTCCACTCCGCGGTGCCGGCCCGATGGCACCTCCGCGCACCGCGCGGCCCGCGGTCCCCTCGGCGCATCCCGCCTGACACCCCGCAGCCATGTCCGCCCCTACTCCGTCGTTCTTCAGGCGCAACGGCCTTTCGCTGGTGCTGGCGGTGCTGTTCCTCGGCTTCCTCGCCGGGCAGATGCTTACCGGCTGGAACGCGGACAACGAGAGCCGCATGCTCTCCGGCCAGGACCCGCTGCCGCTGCGCGAGTACCTGCTCTCCGGCCATTTCATCTCGGCCACCTTCGAGAACTGGGAGAGCGAGTTCCTGCAGATGGGCATGTACGTGCTGCTGACCGTCGGCCTGCGCCAGCGCGGTTCGGCCGAGTCGCGGCCGCTGGACCCGGCCGAAGAGGAAGAACGCATCGATCCGGGCCCGACGCCCTGGCCGGCGCGCGCCGGCGGCATGGCGCGCTGGCTGTACGCCAATTCGCTGGCGCTGGCCTTCATGCTGCTGTTCCTGGCCTCGTTCTTGCTGCACGCGTGGGGCAGCTGGATGCACGAGAACGAGGAGCGCGCCACCGACGGCCAGCCGCCGGTGGCGCTGGTGGAACATGTGACCGGGGCGCAGTTCTGGTACGAGTCGCTGCAGAACTGGCAGAGCGAGTTCCTCGCCGTGCTGTCGATCGTGGTGCTGTCGATCTGGCTGCGCCAGGACAAATCGCCCGAATCCAAGCCGCTGGCGGCGCCGCACCGCCAGACCGGTACCTGAGCCCGCGCGGCTACGCGCCCCAGCCGAACGGCAGGCGCTTGGCGACCATCATGTAGAAGATCGCCAGGAACGAGAACAGCGCCGGCACGCCCAGCGCGGTCCAGGCGCCGAGCAGCCGCGCGTACTGCGCCGGCAGCTCCGCCCTGCCCTGCGCCACCGCTGCGACGGCCACGTCACGCAGGCGCATCTGCAGCCACACCACCGGCAGCCAGCAGGCCGCGGCGAACACGAACAGCACGATCGACCAGTACAGCCACGGCGTGGACAGCGGCAGGTACAGCCGCTGCGCCAGGTAGAAGCCGGTGACCGGCTGGATCACCACGGTGGTGGCGGTGAAGATCCAGTCGGCGACGACCACGTAGCGCGCGACCACCGCGACCGTGCGTGCGTCGCGGGTGAGGCTGATGAAGAACAGGTAGAACGCCGTGCCGACGCCGGTTCCGAACAGGAAGGTCGAGGACAGCACGTGCAGGAACTTAACGGTCACCAGGTCCATCTGTCCGGTCCAGCAGCAGGAGGGCGACGATCATCGCCATGATCGGGACGTTCTTGAGCAGTGGCGCGAACGGGTGCAGCCAGAATTCCGGCAGACCAATGCTGATCAGCACGCTGTAGGCGGTGATCAGCAGCAGCTGCGCCTGGTAGAGCCGTCGCCGCCGCGGCAGCAGCAGGGTCGCCACGCCGAAGACCGCATCGAGCAGCGCACCGCTCCACAGCGCCAGCGTGGCCCAGGCGCCGTGCAGGTCCAGTCGTGCCAGCAGCGCCAGGCTGCCTTCGCGCGGATAGCCCCATAGCGACACCCAGGCCGTGCCCAGCCACAGCGCGGCCAGGCCGGCGCGCATCCACCCCACGGCCCGCTGCACGCGCAGTGGACCGCGCAATGCCCCGGCGGCAGCCGTGTCGATGAACTGCCGGGGGTCGCGCGGCGGGCGGCCGAGCAGGCCGGTGATGGCGGCCGCGTCGCCGGTGTTGCCCGCGGCCAGCATCCGCAGCGAATCCCGGCTGGCCAGGCCCCCACCGAGGCGCTCCGCCAGCGGCATCAGCGGCATGAGCAGGCGCATCGGCACGCCGACGAAGCGCGGCGTGCGGCCGAGCGCCCGCGCAAACCCGGCCAGGTATTCGCGTAGCGGCAGCGCGCGCGGGCCCACCGCGTCCAGGCGCATCGAAGCCGGCGCGGAAGTGGCCGCGCGCAGCATCCCCTCGACCAGGTCGTCGAGATGGATCGGTTGCACCAACTGCCGGCCGCCGCCGGGCAAGGGCGCCAGCGGCGCGGTCGCCAGGCGGGCGAAGAAGCGCGTGCTGCCACCGTCCGGCGAGAACACCAGCGACGGCCGCACGACGACGACCGTCATGGCCGGCAGCGCCAGCAGGTAGTCCTCGGCGGCGCCCTTTGAGGCGAAATAGCCGAGGTCCGAGGCGGCGTCGGCGCCCAGCGCGGACACGTGGACCAAGCGCGGCACCCCCGCCTCGACCGCGGCCTCGGCCAGCGCGCGCACGCCGTTCACATGCACCGCATCGAAGTCCTGCTTTCCTTGCGGCTGGAAGATGCCCGCGGCATTGACCACCAGGTCGAAGCCGCGCAGCTGTTCCACCAGTCCCCGGTGCGGCGGCATGGCGGCGAAATCCAGCCGCAGGCCGCCCGCCCCTTCCCGCCGTCCCGCGAGGACCACCTCATGCCCCGCCTGGACCAGCCGCCGCGCGAACGCGCCCCCGATCATCCCGTGGCCACCCACCACCAGCACCCGCCAGCGCGCCTGCGCAACGTGCTGCTGCGCGCCCTCGGCTCCGGCTCGCTCGCCAGCGTGCTCTCGAGCATCGCGGTCTCGGCCTGGAGCCGCGGCGTCGCCGGCACGGTCCCGGCCGGCACCAATGCCACCAGCCAGTGGGCCTGGGGCCGGCCCGCCCGGCATGCCGATGGATGGTCTCTGCGACATACGCTCCTAGGCTACGCGATCCATCACGCCAGTTCGGTGTTCTGGGCGACCGGTTACGAGGCCTGGTGCGCGCGCTCGCCGCGCCGCCCGCTGGGCAAGGCCGCCACGGTCGCGGTGCTGGCCTACGTGGTCGACTACCACGTGGTGCCGCGCCGGCTCAGCCCGGGCTTCGAGAACCGCGTGTCCGCGCCCGGGATGGTATGCGTGTACGGCAGCTTCGCCCTCGGGCTGGCGCTGGTGCGCCTGGTGGGTGGCGCGCGCCACCGCTCAGGCGCTCCGCGCGCGCCAGGCCGCGCGGTACTCGGCCAGCCACGGCAGCACGCACAGCAGCAGCGCCGGGGCTAGCGCCGCCAGCCACCACGCGGCCGGCGCCGGCTGCCAGGCCAGACCGCCGCGCCATGCGGCGGCCCCGTCATGCACCAGGATCATGCCCAGCGCGATCCACGGCGCCATGTCGAGCACGCTGTGCAAGTGCTGTTCGAACGGTTTGATGGGCCGGCGCCCGTAGGCCACGCGCGTGTCCGCGTAGCCGGCCACCGCATGCGCCACCACCAGCGCCAGCAGCAGCACGCTGCGCCCCAGGCCCGGCGCCAGCGCCAGCCAGGCCAGCACCGCCGCGCCCAGAGTCAGCAGTTGCACGCCGTGCAGCGACGATTCGGCCACGCCCGAGGTATGCGGCAGGTCGGTGCGGCGATGGCTGGCGAAATCCAGGCAGCCGGCGCCCAGCCACAGCAGGTAGCCGGCGTAGGTCCATGCCCAGCCGCCTGCGGCCGTGGTGCTCATCCATCGCGTTCCAGATCGAAGGGCGCCAGTGGCTCGCTGGTGGGGCCGTTGAGGATGGCGCCGCTGCACGCCTCGAAGCGGGAGCCGTGGCAGGGGCAATCCCAGGACTTCTCCTCGCTGCTCCAGCGCACCACGCAGCCCATGTGCGGGCAGCGCGCGTTGTGCGCGTGCAGCGAGCCGTCGCCGGCGCGGTACACCGCCACCCGGTGCACGCCCCGGCGCAGCACCGCGCCGGTACCGGCGGCGATGTCGTCCACGTCGGCGACCTGCGAAGGCTTGACCCAGTCGCGGAACTGCAGGGCGACGTTGGCGTTCTCGCGCAGCCATTCGCCACCGGCGCGGACCGGCTTGCGGCCCGGGTCGTAGAGCTCGCGCCAGGGATTGTCGCGGCCCTGCACCAGGTCGGCGACCAGCAGGCCACCGAGCGTGCCGTGGGTCAGGCCGTTGCCGGAATCGCCGGTGATCAGCCAGACGTTGTCGTTGCGCGGATCGGCGCCGATGAAAGCCAGGCCGTCGACCGGCTCGAGCACCTGCCCGGACCAGGCGGCGTGGAAGCCTTCCACTTCCGGGAAACGCTCGCGCGTCCAGGCCTGCAGGCGCACGTAGGCCTCGGGATCGTCGTCCTGGCCGGTCTTGTGGTCCTCGCCGCCGACCAGCAGTTCCTGCACCGCCGGATCGGAGGTGTCGCGCAGGCGCACGTAGTGGTAGGGATCGGCGTCGTCCCAGTACAGCGCGTCGGGGATCGCGCCGGCCGGCACCCTTCCGGCCACCACGTAGGTCCGGTAGGGCGCCTGCTTGATCCAGGTGGCGTCGGTCTGGTGGAACGGCACGTTGCTGGCGCTCACCGCGGCGGCGGCGTGCAGGCGCGAGCCGTCGCGCAGTTCCAGTTCGACCTCCGCGCCGCCGGTTACCGCGGTGACCTCGCCGCGCATGAAACGCCCGCCGGCGTCGCGCACTTCGCGGGCCAGCGCCAGCAGGTAGGCGCCGATGTCCACCCGCGCCTGGTGGTCGAAGCGCAGCACCGGGCCGAGCACGGCCGGGGTTTCCACGCCGGCCTCGAGCCAGTGGACCGACAGGCCGGCCTCCCGCGCCGCGTCCAGTTCGCGCTCCAGTTCGCGGGTATCGGCCGCATCGTGCGGGAACAGGTAGCCGGGGATGCGTCGGAAGCCGCAATCCTCCGCGCTCGCGGACACTTCCTCGATCCAGTCGATCGCCGCGGCATGGCTGGCCGCGGCCAGGCGCGCGCCGTCCTTGCCGTGGTGGCGGGCCAGCAGGTGGAAACGGTCGTCCAGCGCAGAGGCCAGGTGGGCCGAGGTGCGCATGGTCTCGCCGGCGCCGATGCCGGACTTGTCCACCACCAGCACGCGGCGCCCTTCGCGCAGCAGTGCGGCGGCGGTGGTCAGGCCGGCGATGCCGGCGCCCACCACGACCACGTCCAGCGGACCTTCGCCGGCATCATTGGCGAACCAGCCGGCGGTGGCGTCTTCCACCGGGCCCCAGACGGGAATGGTGCGTGCAGTGCTCATCGTTCCTCCGGAAGCGGGTCACGTTCGCCGCCGCAACGGCGCGCGGCGCGGGTACGCGGCCGAAGCTGCCCCCGTTGCCGTCGTGCCGCCGTGAACCGGGCGGGCTCAGCGCCTGCCTGGCGGCGCCACTTCCACCCAGGTCGGCGCGTGGTCGCTGGCGCGCGGCTGCAGGCGCACCCAGCGATCCACGCCCGCGCTTTTCAGGCCCTTCGCCAGCCGCGGATCGAGCAGGATGTGGTCGATGCGCAGGCCACGATCGCGTTCGGCGTGCTGGCGGAAGTAGTCCCAGAAGGTGTAGATCCGCGCATCGCCGGCGACCTTGCGCAGCGCATCGGTCCAGCCCTGGGCGAGCAGCTTCGCGTACAGCTCGCGCGGCTCCGGCTGGATCAGCGCGTCCCTGCGCCACGCCGCCGGACCGTAGACGTCCTCGTCGGTGGGGATGACGTTGAAGTCGCCCATGATCGCGACCGGCTCTTCGCCCTTGAGCAGGCTCTTCGCGTGCCGGTTGAGGCGCCGCATCCAGGCGAGTTTGTAGTCGAACCGCGGCCCGGGCTGCGGGTTGCCGTTGGGCAGGTAGATGCCGGCCACGCGGATGCCATGGACGATGGCTTCCAGGTAGCGGCTGTGCGTGTCCTTCGGATCGCCCGGCAATACCTCCCGCTGCACTTCCGGCACCACGCCGCGGCCCAGCAGCGCCACGCCGTTCCAGGAACGCTGTCCCAGCCAGGCCGAGCCGTAACCGGCTTCGGCCAGCGCCGCTGCGGGAAAAGCCTCGTCGGTGGCCTTCAGTTCCTGCAGCGCCACCACGTCGGGCTGCTCGCGCGCCAGCCAGCCGAGCAGGTGCGGCAGGCGCGCGCCGATGCCATTGACGTTGAACGTCGCCAGGCGGAGTTTCCTGCTGCGGGCCATCGGTTCTCGCCATGCGGACTGCCACCGACGCTAGGCCAACGGCGATCCAGCGCGGGTGAAGCCATCGCAGCTGAAGCGGTCAGGACGCAGCGCAATGCAAGGTCGATTCTGGATGCACCTTTCACGAGCCGAATGCAATCCTTGGCTCCCGAAACCACCTCGCAACCGGAATGGACGCAGGGCCACGCGCGATACTAGGGATCCGGCTCGCCGACGCTTACAGGCTGGAACAGCACGGACTTCGCGTCCTGGAATCGCTGGTCGACAACCCGCAGCTGCCACCGGACGTGCGCGACCGCGCGGACATGCATCGCGTGGAAACCGCCGTGCAGCTGGCCTGGATCGGCCGGGCGCTGGAGGCATTGCGGCCCGGCTGGAGCGAGCGCTACGCCACGCAGTCGGGCGAAGCGGTGCGCCCGCAGCTGCTGCCGGACTGGGTGCAGCTGGAGCGCCGCGAGATCCACGCCTACCTGGCGCTGATGCCCTACATCCGCTTCGCCGGGATGGACGGACTGGGCGCGGACTGCAGCGCGGCGCTGGACCTGCAGCGCTCGGTGCTGCACTGGCTGGAGGCGCTGCAGGATCCGTCGCCGGTCGAGTCGACGCAGGCCTGGCCAAGCGCCTAGCCCGCGATACCCTTCAACCGGGGAACAGCCCCGCGACCTGCGTCGAAGGCGTCGTGCTGGCGCCCTGCGAGGCCCGCAGCAGGGCCAGCGCACGCTGCCTCCGCGGAACCGTCTGCGCCGCCACGCAGTCCGCCGGCACCCAGACCTCGTACTCGCGCATGTTCGCGTCCTGCGCCGTCGCCAGCACGCAGGAGTCGGCGGCGATCCCGGTCACCACGACCCGGCGCACGCCGAGTTTCGCCAGCAGCACGGGCAGCGCCGTGGCCAGGAAGGCCGAATGCTTGGGCTTGAGGATGTAATAGTGCTCCGGTCCGGGCTGCAGCAGCCCGGCGATCCGCGCCGGCGTACCGCCCGCGTCCACGCACTGCGCGACGAGGTCGCGGAATTCGCCCAGCCAGTGGGTGAAGTTGTCGTTGACGTAGACCACCGGCGCCCTGGCTTCGTCGAACCGCGCGCGCAGCGCGGCCAGCGCCGGCGCGATCCGCCAGGCGTTGCGCGCCAGCGGCGCCCCGCCCGGGAAGTCGAAGCGGTTGATCATGTCCACGATCAGCAGCGCGGTGCCGTCCGGCCTGGCCATCGAACCCCCTGCGGAAAAGGCGCAGGTTTGGGCATCGCCCGTCAGCGCCGGGTGAACCTTCACTCCGTCTTGCATCGCCCGGGCATACACAGGCGCCACGCCAAGCGGACAGGGCCGTGACCAGGAAGAACCGACCAGGCCGAAGCGGACCGCCGTCCGCCGGCACGCATGCGACGGGCACCCCTCCTGCCGGGGCGCGAAGTGGCGCCACGCGCGGTGAAGTCCAGCGCCCCTACTTCGGCTCCCTGTTCGACTGCGAAGGCCCGCCGCGCCCGGTGGACGTCGCCGAGCTGGGCGGACTGGAACTGGACGAGGACCGGCTGCTCTGGGTCGACCTGGAACGTCCCGACGACGAACTGGTGGACGCCGTCTGGAAAGCCTGCGGCCTCCCCGAGGCCGCGCGCGCGTTCGCGCTGGGCGGCGGCACCACCCCGGAGGTGGTGCAGAGCGGCGAGTTCTTCTGGGTGCGCTGCGTGGCGGTGGACGAGGACAGCCGTCGCGCGGAGATGGCCGGGTGCGTGCTAACCTGCGTGGCCGGGCCCAACCGGGTGGTGTCGCTGCACCCGGCGCCGATCCGTTTCATCACCGAGCTGCGCCGCGCCGAGAACGGCGAGGCGGCGGTGGGCGGGCTGTGCTCGGAAAGCTTCGTGGCCACCCTGCTGGACCGCCAGCTCGGCACCTATTTCGACGCGGTCAGCGACTACGAGGGCGCGATCGAACGGCTGGAGGTCGCCGTCCTCGGCCCGCGGCCGCGGGAGAGCCTGCCGGAGATGCAGCAGCTGCGCCGCTGGGCCTCGCGCATGCGGCGCATGCTCGCCCCGCACCGCGGCGTGTTCGGGGTGATGTCGCGCCCGGATTTCCGGCCCACCGGATCGCGCTCGGCCGAGCGCCACTTCGTCGCCCTGGACACGCGCTTCGAGCGGGCCATGGACATGGTCGAGAACGCCCGCGAACTGGTGCTGGGCAGCTTCGAACTGTTTTCCAGCCAGACCGCGCTGCGCACCAACGAAACCATGCGGGTGCTGACCTTCGTCACCTTCATCACCGGCCTGCTGGCGACGCTGGTCGGTGCGCTGGGCATGAACTTCGAGGCGGGATTCTTCGCCTCGGGCGATGCGGGCTTCTGGTGGGTCGTGGTGGGACTGGGGGTGGTCAGCGCCGTGGCGCTGGCCCTCGGGCGCTGGCGGCGATGGTTCTGAAGGCCAGACTGGTCGTGCGCCCCGTCACGCCACGGCAATTGCGGCCCCGGAGCGCCCCCTCTTCGTGCACTATGCGGAACGCGGATCCGGTAGACCGCGGGACGGCATGCAGGAAGCCTGCCTGGCGGCACCGACGTGGGACCAGGGGACGGATGGACTTCCAAGGCGCTGGCGCCTTGCTTCATGTGCTGCAGACAGCCCGTCCGCCAAGGTCGCCGCGAGAACAGATCAATGCCCGAGCGCGAAGTCCCGTTCCACCTGAATGCCGAGGCGTTGCTGTTGCGCAGCCTGACGGATTACGCCATCTACATGATGGATCCCGACGGCTATGTCCTCAGCTGGAACGCCGGCGGAGAGCGGATCAAGGGTTACAGCGACGACGAAGTGATCGGCCAGCACTTCTCCCGGTTCTACCTGCCCGAAGATGCCGCGCGCGGCGAACCGCAGCGCGGACTGGAGACGGCGCGCCGGGAAGGACGCTTCGAGACCGAGGGCTGGCGCGTGCGCAAGGACGGCTCGCGGTTCCGCGCCAACATCGTGATCGATCCGATCGTGCAGGACGGCCGCCTCGTCGGCTTCGCCAAGGTCACCAAGGACATCACCGAACGCTACGAGGCCCAGCAGAGGCTCAAGCAGGCCGAGCGCAACCTCGCCCAGGCGCAGAAGATCAATGCGATCGGCCAGCTGACCCTGGGCGTGGCCCACGACTTCAACAACGTGCTGGCGGTGGTGATGACCAGCCTCGACCTGCTGGGCGAGCGGCGCGACGAATCCCAGCGGCAACGCCTGATCGATGCGGCGCAGAAGGCGGCCACCCGCGGCAGCATGCTTTCCCAGCAGCTGCTGGCCTTCGCCCGCGGCCAGCGGCTGGAGCCGGAGCCGCATGACATCCGCGAGCTCATCCTGCATTCGGCCGACGTCTACCGCCGCGCCGCCGGGCCCAGCACGGCCTGCGGGTTCGAGCTGGGCGACGAATCGCCGACGGTGCAGATCGACGCGACCCAGTTCGAGGCGGCGCTGATGAACCTGGTGGCCAATGCCCGCGACGCGATGCGCTGCCCTGGCCACATCACGATCTCCACCCGCGTACTGGTGCCTGACGCGGCCGTGCATCCGGACGTGCGGCCCGGCACGCGCTACCTGTACATCACCGTGGCCGACGACGGCCCGGGCATGGACGAGGACACCCGGCTGCGCGCCATGGAACCGTTCTTCACTACCAAGGAGGTGGGCCGGGGCAGCGGCCTGGGGCTGAGCCAGGTGTTCGGCTTCGCCAGCCAGTCCGGCGGCTTCGCCTTCATCGAGAGCGCGCCGGGATCCGGGAACTGCGTGACCATCGCCCTCCCGGTCGAACCTGCAGTGGAGCAATAGGGTGAACAGGCTTCTTTACGTGGAAGACGACGAACTGCTGCGCGAGGTGACCACGTTGGCGCTGGAATCCGCCGGTTACGACGTCGTGCAGGCCGGCAACGGCGTGCAGGCCTGCGCGCTGCTGGAAGGCGAGGGCTTCGACTTCGTGGTCAGCGACATCAGCATGCCCGGCGGCGTGACCGGGCTGGAGGTGGCCGTCGCCGCGCAGCAGGCGCAGCCGGGATGCCGGACGATCCTGGTCTCCGGTTACGCGCGCAGCCAGCTGCCGGAGCTGCCGGCGAGCGCGCACCTGCTCGCCAAACCGTACATGGTCCGCGATCTCGTCGCCGCGCTCGACGCGCCGTCGGCCGGCAGCGCACCGGCGGCTTGAACATCATCTTCATCGGGGTTGGACGCGCGCGGAACGGCGGCGTCGATAGCGTGGACGGGTCCCGACCTGGGCGACCCGACCACGACAAGGAACACCCCACATGAGCGTCAAGACCATCGAGGAACTGTTCGTCCACGAGCTCTCCGACATCTACAGCGCGGAGAAGCAGCTGACCAAGGCCCTGCCCCGCCTCGCCCGCGCGGCCGACCATCCGGCCCTGGCCGAGGGCTTCACCAACCACCTGGCCGAGACCCAGGGCCAGATCGAGCGCATCGACCAGATCGTCGAGATCCTCGGCATCCGCCTGAAGCGGATCAAGTGCGCCGCCATGGAAGGCCTGATCGAGGAAGGCAAGGAAGTGATCGATTCGATCGAGGCCGGCCCGCTGCGCGATGCCGCGCTGATCGGCGGGGCGCAGAAGGTCGAGCACTACGAGATCGCCGCCTACGGCACCTTGGCCGCGCTCGCCAAGCAGCTCGGCTACGACCAGGCCCTGCCCCTGCTCCTGGAGACGCTCGAGGAGGAGAAGGCCACCGACATCAAGCTGACCAAGCTGGCCGAACAGGGCGGCAACCAGCGCGCGGCCCGCGAAGCCAAGGCCGCCTGATGCACGCGGGAACAGGAGGACGCCCGCCGGCTCCGTGGAGGGGGCCGGCGGGCGGGCGCATGTCCATCAGGGGGTCGGCGGCGGCGGTCCCGATCCGGACGGAGTCACGGATCCAGCGATTCACGCTCTCCCGGCGGGGCCGGGGTCGTGTCCGGCTCGGGCTTGCCCCGCCTCGCGCCCGGCTGCGTTTCGGGGTCGTTGCGTTCCTCGGCGTCGCGCTTGCCGGTCTGGGCTCCCGGGGGCACTGCGGGATCGTGCGTGGGTTTCGGTCCGGTCATGGCGTCGTCCTCCGTGGTCGCGATGGAGCCAAGGTGGACTGGTGGCTATGAAACCGTCGTGATCCGGGCGCGGAGGATCTGTCACGGGCCGCCGCCAGGTTGCAGGCGCGCATAGCGCAGGGATCGCGGGCGGCCCCCAGGTCGAAGGGGAAGGCCGGCCCACGCGCCGACGCGACATGCTCCCGAGCCGATCGGCAGGTGCCGTGGCTTCGGGTATCTATCGGGGAATCGGGATCCACTCCGTGGGAGTGGTGGGCGGTACAGGGTTCGAACCTGTGACCCCTACCATGTCAAGGTAGTGCTCTACCGCTGAGCTAACCGCCCGTTGGAACTCGCGCTGCGCGGATTGCCCGCTGCAGGGGCGCGCATTCTACCGTGATGACGGGCCGGACTACAACCATCCGGGCAGGTGTCCCGCCGCGGCTGCCGCATAGCGGCCGATTTCCGGCCCGCGATGCGCTGCAGCCTCCACCTCGCTGCCGGCGCGCAGCCCCACCGGAACTGCGGGCCGGACCTCCCGCCCCCCCTTCGGGACAGCGGATCCGGCAGGGTGGTCCGGCTGGCCCGGGTCCGTCCGCGTGTCGGGACCGGTGCCTCAACCGGCCAGGCTGGCTTCCTTCAGTTTGCGGATCTGGTCGCGGACCCGCGCCGCCTCCTCGAACTCCAGGTCGCGGGCATGCTGGTACATGCGCTGCTCCAGCTCCTGGATTTTCCGCGCCGCCTGGGCCGGATCCATGACCGCGTAGTCGGCGGGCGCCTCGGCGACCTGGCGGGCCTTGCCGCGCTGGGACTTGCCGCGGCCGCCCTCGCCCGGCTCGGCGCGGGCGCCTTCCATCACGTCGACGATCGGCCGCACCACCTGGCGCGGGGTGATGCCGTGCTCGGCGTTGTACTGCTCCTGTTTCTCGCGGCGGCGGTTGGTCTCGTCGATCGCGAGCTTCATCGAGCGGGTGATGCTGTCGGCGTAGAGGATCGCGGTGCCGCGCAGGTTGCGCGCGGCGCGGCCGATGGTCTGGATCAGCGAACCGGCCGAACGCAGGAAGCCTTCCTTGTCCGCGTCGAGGATCGCCACCAGCGAGACCTCGGGCATGTCCAGGCCCTCGCGCAGCAGGTTGATGCCGACCAGCACGTCGAACTTGCCCAGGCGCAGGTCGCGGATGATCTCCACGCGTTCCACCGTCTCCACGTCCGAATGCAGGTAGCGGACCTTGATCCCGTGTTCGGCCAGGTAGTCGGTGAGGTTCTCGGCCATGCGCTTGGTCAGGGTCGTGACCAGCACGCGGTCGCCCATTGCCACCCGCTTGTTGATCTCCGACATCAGGTCGTCGACCTGGGTCGCGACCGGGCGGATCTCGACCTTCGGGTCGACCAGGCCGGTCGGGCGCACCACCAGCTCGACCACCTGGTCGGTCGCTTCGCGCAGCTCGTACGGCCCGGGCGTGGCCGAGACGTAGATCGAGCGCGGCGCGCGCGCCTCCCATTCCTCGAACTTCAGCGGCCGGTTGTCGAGCGCCGACGGCAGGCGGAAGCCGAACTCCACCAGCGTCTCCTTGCGCGAGCGGTCACCCTTGTACATGGCGCCGATCTGCGGGATGGTCACGTGCGACTCGTCGACCACCAGCAGCGCGTCGGCCGGCAGGTAGTCGAACAGGGTCGGCGGCGGCTCGCCCGGCGCCTTGCCGGTGAGGTGGCGGGAGTAGTTCTCGATGCCCGAGCAGTAGCCGACCTCGGCCATCATCTCCAGGTCGAACTGGGTGCGCTGGGCCAGGCGCTGCGCCTCGACCAGCTTGTTCTGCGCGTACAGCTGCTCCAGCCGCTCCTTCAGCTCGATCTTGATCGTCTCGATCGCGGTGAGCACGCGCTCGCGGGTGGTCGCGTAGTGGGTCTTCGGGTAGATCGTGTAGCGCGGGATCCGGCGCAGGACCTCGCCGGTGAGCGGGTCGAAGATGGAGATGTTCTCGACCTCGCCGTCGAACAGCTCGATGCGCACCGCCTCGTTGTCGCTTTCGGCCGGGTGCACGTCGACGACCTCGCCGCGCACGCGGAAGGTGCCGCGCTGCAGCTCGTACTCGTTGCGGGTGTACTGCAACTGGGTCAGGTGGCGCAGCAGCTCGCGCTGGTCGATGCGTTCGCCGCGCGACAGGATCAGCCGCAGCGAAAGGTAATCCTCCGGCGCACCCAGGCCGTAGATCGCCGAGACGGTGCCCACCACCAGCACATCGCGCCGCGACAGCAGCGCCTTGGTCGCGGCCAGGCGCATCTGCTCGATGTGGTCGTTGATCGAGCTGTCCTTCTCGATGAAGGTGTCGGTCGACGGGACGTAGGCCTCTGGCTGGTAGTAGTCGTAGTAGCTGACGAAGTACTCGACCGCGTTGTTCGGGAAGAACGCCTTGAACTCGCCGTACAGCTGCGCGGCCAGGGTCTTGTTGTGCGCCATCACCAGCGTCGGCTTCTGCACCTGCTGGACCACGTTGGCGATGGTGTAGGTCTTGCCGGAGCCGGTCACGCCCAGCAGGACCTGCTTGGCCAGGCCGGCCTCGAAGCCGGCGACCAGCTTCTCGATCGCCTGCGGCTGGTCGCCCGCGGGGGCGTACGGGGACACCAGCTCGAACCGCTCGCTCATGGGCGACACCGTGGATGGGGACTGTCCAGTATAGACAGCGGGGCTGTGCCGGCCGTGACCGGGGGTGTCGGCGGCCTCGACTGGCGACCACCGGGCGGGCGGCGATGCCCGCGACCAGGCCGGCGTTGCCGGCCGGGGCCAGCAGCGTCGCGCCGCACTGGCGCCAGGCGCCCGGCGACTGCCGACGGCAGCCGGCGACGGAGGCCGAGGGGGCGCCAGCACGGCTCGGTCTTCGCCGAACGGCCCGCCCTGGCGCTCCAGGTGCGTTCCCGACGGCCCTACTCGGCGCCCGCCCGGATGCGGCGAATTCCTACACCACGCATGCCGGGATGCCGATTCCGCCGGCCGGCCGCCGGCTCCATGCTGGAGTTCCCGAGCGAAAAGGATTTCGCCCATGCGCAAGGATGCGCCGGGATACAGCCTGGTCGAGACCGCCGCGGTGGCGGCCGTGGTCGCCATCACGTGCGGGCTCGCCCTGCCTTCCCTTCAGGAAGCACTGCGCCGCCAGCGCCTGGCTACCGCCATGCACCTGGTCACCGCCCAGCTGGCCCAGGCCCGCAGCACCGCCATCACCCGGCGGATGCCGGTGACTCTGTGCCCATCCCGGGGCGACGGCCGCTGCGCCGCCGGTACCGATTGGAGCGGGGACTGGCTCCTGTTTCTGGACCCGGCCCGGACCGGCCAACCCGCCTCGGAGGCCAACGTGCTGCGCAACATACGCCAGCCTTTCCACCCGGACGTGCGCGTGGTGTCCTCCACCGGACGGCACCGGGTGCGCTACCAGCCCGACGGCCGCAACAGTGGCACCAACCTCACCTTGAGAGTCTGCGTGGGCGGGCAGTTGCGCGGCGAAGTGGTGGTCAACAACGCCGGCCGCACCCGCAGCCAGCGCCTGGAGCGACCACAACCCTGCCCGGAGAGCTGAACCGCCCTTGGCCCACCGCGGCCTTGCCAAACTGAACGAACCGCTCCGCCGAGCACACAGCAGGCGACCAGCGGCTGGCATACAAAAAGCACTTAGGCCCGCCAAGGCGGGCCTAAGTGCTTCATGAATATGGCGCCCGAAGTTGGACTCGAACCAACGACCCCCTGATTAACAGTCAAGTGCTCTAACCGGCTGAGCTATTCGGGCGGGGGCGCAAATTGTATGCAGGCCGGCACCGGTAAGGCAAGCCTCACGTCATCACCAGCAATCGGACGCGGTCACCCCGGTGCCGCCGGCCGAACGCGTGCCCTTCTGATCCAGGCTCAGGGTGCCGCACCTGTCACTCGCTTGTCGCCCTTGCGGGGCCGCGGTCACCGTGTAGGCACTACCGTCCGCGTCCACCTCGATGAGGTAGTGGTCTTCCAGGTCTCCCATGCAGGACAGCGTGGGCAGGCTCGCACCGTCGTAGGTGAGCTTGGTGGTGTAGTAGCGCTCCATGAACTGCGCTGCCTCGGTCAGGCAGGCCGCACCGGCGACGCGGCGGCTCTTGATCACGTGGTTGGTGTAGCTGGGATAGGCGATCGCCGCCAGGATGGCGATGATGGCCACCACGATCATCAGTTCGATCAGGGTGAACCCGCGTGCCTGCTTGACCTTGGCCATTGGCTCAGTCTCCGTAGATCTCTCGCCACGAGGTGCGCCGCGGCTTGCCACCGCCTGTCGCGCCGGGCGCCGGCGCTTCTTCACAGCTACCGTCCGAACCGCAGACCAGGACTAGATCGTCGATCTGGCTGGACTCGGTAGGCATGCCCACCCCCAGGTCGACCGAACCGATCGGAAGGCTGTTGCCGTCGCCGCCGGTGATCACGTCATTGTCGCCCGAGCCGGAGCGGTCGAGGTCGAAGAACGAAGTCGAACCGTTGCCACCGGTAGCCTGCGGACTGGTACCGGTAAACAGGTCGATCACGTTCAGGTAACCGCTGCCACCCGCCTCACAGCCATCACCAACATCCGGGATGATACTGGACACGAACGCCGCGCGGCCATTGATGCGGGCGCCGCTGACCACCCGCTCACCCTCGCTGGGCCGGTCGAAATCCAGATACCAGCCCTTCTTGCCGTTCGGCAGTGCCGAGTAGGCCTCGAAGGCACGCACTTTCTGGCCCTGCGCGTTGGTACCAGTGGCCGCTATGGTGCGCTCTGCCAGATCGGTGGCCCGGCCGCCGATCGGTGCGTCACCATCGATGATGCCATACCAGCTCTGCATGGCAGTGGACGACAGGTCGCTGATGGTGATCAGCTTGCCAGTACCGAAGGTCAGCCAGATCCGCCCGGTACCCGGCTCCCTGGCCAGGGCCAGTCCACCGGTGATCGGCTGGCGGTTGCCCTGGTCGTCGGTGGCCACAAACAGCGGACCATTCACGTCCGGATCGATGCCCCAGCTGGACGGATTGCTGGAGGTGAAGTCGAACTTCCAGACATTGCCGTTCATGTCGCCGGCATAGACGTAGTCCACCTTGGCGTCGCCATCGAGGTCGGCGGCGCGCGGCGACGACAGGCCACCGCCCGAGGGGTCGGCCACAATCTTGCGCAGCAGCGTACCGTCGGCCACGTCATAGACGTAAAGCGCGGAACTGCCATTCGGGCTGTCGATGCCGTTGGGCACGATCGCCAGCACCTTGTCGTTGTTACCGCGGACGATCAGCGGCAGGCCAATCACGTAACCCATGTCGTCATCGGGACTGGCCGTGTGGTCCCACAGCACGTGATTGTTCGTGAACCGCTGGTTCGCAGAGCTGCTGCGGACGTCGCTTACGTCCAGGGCGAATGCCCCTCTGCCACCGCGCCCAAGGGTACCCACCAGGTAGTTCGTGCCCGACTTTACCCGATAACTGGACACGGTCACCGGACCGTCTACGAAGAACGCATGGCCATATGCCGGGTCACTAAGCGTAGCCAGCTTCGCGAAGTCGATGCCTGCCGGCACGTATGAGAACAGCACGTCGCCGGTGAGCGCATCGATGCCATGAAGCATGCCGTCATTGGCGCCGACATAGATCGTATTAGTGTCGCGAATGTAGAACGGCGAGGAGTTGATGATATCGCCCAGCGGCGTAGTGCGGTTACGCAGAGTGCCACCCCTGGACAGTTCCCCGGACTGGTCACCCTTGATATAGGCCGCATTGTTGGCCCCGGTCACCGACGCCGCGCCGGAAGAACGGGCCAGCAAGGTTTCCTGGGCCGAAGTAGGGAAGCTCGCCCCGCTATCGCTGGACGCATTCCAGGTCAGCACGGTCCGGCGGTGGAAGTCGTCGGAGGAAGTGCCGTTGGCATAGGTACTGGCAATATGCTCGCTTACCCGCCAGTCCGGCGTGCTGGAAATGCCACCGGCGGCGGTCACGCTGTAGGCGGTTAGTTCGCCGGTCCAGGTGCCGGTACGATACGTGGCCTGGAAGGCACGGGTATCAGACTGGAACGTGGTGCTGTTGGTGGCCACATTGGAGCCCGACGCCAGGCGCGCCTGGATCTGGCCCAGGACCGAGGTCAGCGAGTCGCGGAACTGGTCGGCGCTGGTGGCGGCGATGAACTCGCCATGGCCGTTGACCGCGGCATGCAGGAGGTCATCGATGCGCTCGGCGTTCTCGTCGTCGGTCGGGTCGGGCCAGTTCACGTCAGTACCGTTCCTTCGCGGGCGGCCGTCCTGCAGCACCTGCGCAACGGAACCCTGGTCCAGGGTGCCCTTCAGGCCGATCGAGATGCCGAAGGTGACCATGTGCTGCCAGAACGCCGGATTCTGCGTGCCGGTCGGGACGATGTTGTCCAGGTCGCTACGCAGATCGGTCTTCCAGTACTTCATGGCCACGTCGGCCAGCGTGTTCGAGTAGTTTGTGCCGCTGTTGGTATCGCGGTACGGGTGGACACGCGTATACCGGACCGCCGTGGTCTCATCCTTCGGGTTGTAGATGGATGCACCGCTGGTGCCGTCCTGGTCGCCGATGGAACGCGAGCCGATGCTGCCGTTCCAGTAACCGTCCGTGGTCAGGACGGCGAAGTTCTGCCGGCAGGCGAGCTGGGCCGCGCCGGCGGCCGGGCCGTAGGGGCCGCTGGAGCTGGAGTCGCTGAAGTACTCGCCGGCGTCGTAGAGGGCCGCGCGCAGGGGCGTGCCGTCGCGACCGCGGGCGCCGAACAGGCGCGAGAACCAGGTTTCGCGCGAGGTGCCTTCGAAGATGCCCTCGTTGCCGTCGTTGACGGGGATGTCGAAGGTATTGCGCTTCCAGATCGTCCGGAAGCCCACGCGGACGTTGTTGCCCAGGCGGGCGAAGGCGGCGCTGGCGCCCGACTTGGCCACCTTCATGCGGGTACGGTGGTAGGAGAACCAGGTGGCGTAGTTCTCCACCAGCTCGTCGACGCTCTGGCCGGCAACCTGGGTCACCAGGGTGCAGTTGCCCCAGTTCCAGCCGCTGCCGCTGCCGCAGCCAGCCCTCACCGTATAGGAATAGTCCACCGTCAGGTTGACGTTGTCGAAGTTGCTGCCCGACAGGCGCACGCGCCACACGCCGGCGGCCATATTGGTGGCGGAGCAGGTCTTGCCGGTGCCGTTGGTGTCCCGATCGCACACCGTGCTGCCGGACGGGTTGTACAGGCGCAGGCGAACGGAACCCGAGCCGCCGCTCGTCGTCGCGGTAAGCGAGGCGCCGGCCGGGAGATCGAAGTAGTGATTCAGGGCATTGGTGCCGCTGTTGTCGTCGATATTGGTGCGGGTATAGGTATCGGAAACCGTACCCAGGACGGCACCCTGACCACCGCCGTCCACCAGCTCGCTGCGGACGACATAGGGGTTGCCGTTGAAGTAGTGGATCTCGTAGCGGTAGTAGTTGGTGCTGTTCTGCAGGTAGGACGTATCGGTCCGGGTCGGATCCTTCGGCACATGGAAGATCTGCGGGCCGCCACAGACCGTCTCGTCTGAGCCGTTGCGGTCATAGTCCTCGCAGCTGCCGGGATCGGTCAGGTCGATCATGTCGCTTTCGCCGCCATGGCCGCTGCCGGCGAAGTTGAAGGAGCCGTACACCGCCGTCATGCTGGTGCCGCCGGTCATCGGCGAGCCACTGGACATGATCCACGGGTCGTAGTCGATGGCCGGATTGAAGTAGATCGTATTGCCGACGTAGGTCTGGCCTGTGATGTTGTGGCGGCCGCTGCTCGCGCAGCTGCTGCCCGAGCGCCGACAGATGGTCGTGACATCCGGATTGGGCATGTCCTCGAAGGCCATCGAACCCGAGTCGTCGAGGATGAACATGATGTTCGGCTCGACGTTGCCCGCGCCGGTCTGCAGCGGAAAATCAGGGAAGCTCTTCGCCGGGGGTGTCTGGTTCTGCGCCAAGCTGGCCGGCAACGCGAGCAGGCATGCGCCGAAGGCCAGCAGCGCCGCCATGACCTGCTGGCGGAAGGAACGGTCGTATTTCCGGTTCATGTCGGTACCCACCTGCCTTTAAGGCACCTGGTAGCTGGACTGGAGCACCACTTCGGCGCCATCGCCCAGGCGCGCGTAAGCGGTGATACGGTAATTGCGGGCGTTGGAACTGCCGGAGCAAGCCGGCGCGGACATGTCGATGTCGCTGGTGCAGCTCGAGGAGGGGGCATTACCCTCGCCCATGTCCTCGATCACATAGCGGGCTACCAGTCTATACGGGTTGGACTGCTGCTCCTGCTCGGAAACCCGGTAGCCGCCGCCAGAACGCCAGAACCCGTCTGCCTGCCACGGCGGCGACTGGTTCACCGGAGTCATAGCGCAGATGCCGTTCGAGCAGCCGGAGGCCGGTAATGCCGGACGGGTCGCGGCCATGCTTTCGGCTTCGCGCAGCACCGCTTCGGCGTACTGGAAGGCTTTGGCGCGCGCGTTCGCGTTGGCGCTCATGCGCTCCTGCATCAGGGTGCCACGCATGGCTGCCAGACCAAGCAAGGTGATCACCAGCAACAGCAGGAGCACCACGATCAGCGTGGCACCGGACTGACGGACGGAAGAACTCGGCCTGGTCATCACAGCGTGGCCTCGCGATTGCGCAGCTGGACCACGTGGGTTACCCGTCGGCGCAGCGCCTGGCCGTCGACACCTTGGGTCTCCCTGGCACTGAGGGCACCCTCGGTGCCGGTCACCAGCATTTCGATACGCACCGCCAGCACCTGGCTCCAGTCCGTCACCGAACCGGCCGCGACATAGTCGCTGGCCCCTGTCTCCAGATAGGTGATCTGCATGTCCTCCACGCCCTCGATCACCTCGTAGGCCTCGTGCAGGGTATCCGGCGTGTTTCCGTTGGAGCGATTCCCCAGGCTGGCCCGATACAGGGAACGGCCACCACGGGAGTTGTTGCCGACGAACCACCGCACGGTCTGGGCCTTGGCCACGAAGGCCGGACCACGGCCATAGCCGATGCACTGGGCGGACGGCGTGGCTCCTGGCACGAAACAGTAGCCGAAGGCACCGCTGGCCCCAGTGCCGGTACAGGGGCTTTGGTACTGGAACTCCTGGGCACAATTCAGGCTGCTGCCGCCGTTGTGCTGGATCTTGTTGCCAGCAGCCAGGCCGGTGGTCTGGAACACAAATGCATAGTCCATGTTGCAGACCATCAGGATGTCGTTGGTTTGCAGGCTAGTGGTGCTGCTGACGTCGATTTGGGCACTTGGCTGGGCATGGCCTGTTACCCGGATGCCGGAGCCGAAGGCACCATGGACCTCGACCGCATCGGTGCCACTCACGCGCTGGCCGGCATTGCTGCCGAACTGGCCCATGCCCGACGCACCCGACGCCATTGCATCGGTGCCGTCATACCCGTGGATGCCCTCCATCCAGCCAGTCCACCAGGTATTGCTGCCAATCGACAGCTGGTTCACCACCACGGCGGAGGCCGAACAGGGGTTACCCCCAGCCTCGCGGATGTCGCGGGACATCAGCTCGAAAGCGGCGCGAGTTCCTTCCTGGATGCGGTTGAGCGTTTCGGTGGAGGCATATACCCGCTTGTTCGCGAGAAATACGCCGCCGGCGGCCACCACGACGAGCAGGCCGATCAGCATGGCGATCATCAGCTCGACCAGAGAGAGACCGGACTGCGCCGTCCTCGGTTTCATGGGTTGCTTCCGATACATGTCAGAGCCTGGTCTGGGTCTCGATCACTTGTTGTGCCGCACCCCCGGTGGCGCGCTCGTCGTCCCAGCGGACCCCGACCACGCATCGATTGGCGTTGCATTCGACACGGGCGCAGGCACTTTCGCCTACGCTCTGCTTGAGCTGCTGGATCCACAGCGCCCGGTCGGCGCCGACCCGGGAACTGGTATCCGAAGGTGCTGCGCAGCGGTAACCCTCGTTGTACTGCCCGGCCAGCGCGGCATCGCGGTTGGCGCGCATCATGTCCAGGATGGCATAGTTCTGGATGATCGCCGCCGTGCGTTCGGAGGCGCTCTGGGTATTCTTGAGCGTGAGCGCTTGCATGGCAGCGATGCCCAGCAACCCGATGGCCAGCACCAGCACGGCCACCAGCACTTCAATCAGGCTGGAGCCACGCTGGCAGGTTGCCGGAGTGCAGCGCTGTCGCTTCATGGAGGACACACCTCAATCATTGATCTTGACCTGGGCGCAGGCAGCCCCGCCGTCACGCTTGACCACGCTGACCCGGCTGACGGCCACCTGGATGTCCCGGGTGTTCTGGCCCTGGGCCACCTTCATGGAGCAGATCGACAGCGTGCCGCTGGTGGCGATGCTGGCACCGGAACCAACCCTGACCAGACCATTGGGCCGGAAGGCGATCCGGTTGCCCACCTTGTTGCTGCCGACCGCAGTGATGCCGCTGCCGGTGACGCCGAACTCGCGCACGACCTCGCTGCTCGACGGCACGCGTACCGCCACGCGGCTCCAGCTGCTACCGCCACAGGTGCTGCCATTCTCCGTGGGACACAACTCCACTTCACGATTGCGGCGAATGGCCTCAGCCCGGGCCAGCTGCACAGCGGCCACCAGTTCGTTGGTCGCGGCGGTCAGGCGGTTCTGCTGGATGACTCCTTGGAAGCTTGGCACGGCCAAGCCCAAGAGCACCGCCAGCACGGCGACGGTGACCATCAGTTCGACCAAGCTGAAGCCAGCGCTACCCATACGGCGGCCGCCCCGGCGATTTCCCCTATGCCGCTTGTCCATTCCGCTCCCCTTTCCGGGCACGGCACAGGCTATTGGCCCGGCCCGGCCACGCCAAGCCGGGGCCGATGGAAGGACGCCCCGGCGCCGTGAGCGGTCGCCAGCAGGCCGCAGCCCACCCTCCCGCACGCTACCCTTCGCTACCCAGAGCCGGCATGATGCCGGCATTCCGCTAGCCGGCTGGACATGGCCCGCACCCCGACGATTTCAGCACTCGACACCCTGTGGCAGGCTCCCGTCATCCTGTGGACCATCCTGGCCGGGGAGGGACTGGCAGCCATCCTCGCCATGGCCCCCGGCGTGGATGGCAACCGCCTGATCTATTTCGGCACCACCTCGCTGGTGGTGCAGTGGGTGTCGCTGTCCACCCTGGGCGTGCTTTACCTGTTCCGGCGCCCGCTGGCGCGGCTGCGTCCGACCCGGATCGCGCAGATGGCTCTGGTGACCCTGATCGCGGTCACCGCGCTTGTGTGCGCTGCCGGCTGGCTGGTACTGCGGGAGCCCTGGCCACTGGCCCGCGACGGTTGGCTGGCCATGTTCCTGCGGCTGACCGGCATCGCCTTGGTGGTTGGCCTGATGGGCCTGGCCGCCTTCCTGCATCACTGGCGTGTGCGGCAGCTGCTCCTGCGCACGAAGCAGGCCGAAATCGAGGTGGTGCGGGCGCGCGTGCGTCCGCATTTCCTGTTCAACACCCTCAATACCGGCGCCGCCCTGGTCCACCAGCGCCCGGCCGAGGCTGAGCAGCTGCTGCTTAACCTGGCCGACCTGTTCCGCGCGGTGCTGGGCGGACCACAGGAGGTGCCACTGACCGAGGAGCTGGCCTTGGCCAGACGCTACCTGGAGATAGAGGGGTTGCGCTTCGGCGAACGCCTGCAGGTGGCCTGGCAATTGCCGGACGAGCTGCCACAGGTGACGCTGCCGGTCCTGTCGCTGCAACCGCTGGTAGAGAACGCGATCCGCCACGGCATCGAGCGCAGCCCCCGGGGCGGCGAGATCGGCATCGTCGTACGCGCAGATAGGGACTGGCTGGAGGTCAGCGTGCGCAACCCGCTACACGGCACCGGTCCCAGCAAGCCCGGCCACCAGGTCGGCCAGAGCGGGGTACGGGCCCGGTTGCAGGCCATGACCCACGGCCGCGGCCATCTGGAAACCAGGATCGAGGACGGCCACTACCTGGCGGCCATACGCTTGCCGCTGTAGCCGCGCCGGGTAGCTCCGGCGCTCAGGCCACCACGCGGTAGCAGGGCCGGTATTCGCCGGCGATCTTCATCCGGCGCTGCTCGACGAAGGCGCGCAACAGGCCGTCCAGCGCCTGCATCATGTCCGGCGCGCCATGGATCTGGAACGGGCCGTGCTCCTCGATCTGGCGCATGCCCTCTTCCTTGACGTTGCCGGCGACGATGCCGGAGAACGCGCGGCGCAGGTCGGCGGCCAGCGCGGACGCGGGGCGGCCGTGGTGCAGGTCGAGCGCGGCCATCGCCTCGTGGGTCGGCGCAAACGGCTGCTGGAACTCCAGCGGGATGCTGATGCCCCAGTTGAAGTAGAAGGAATCCTTGTGCGAGATGCGCGCCTCGCGCACCTTGCGGATCCCGGCCACCATCTTCTTCGCCACCGCGGCCGGATCGCCGATCACGATCTCGTAGCGCGAGGTCGCCGCCTCGCCCAGGGTGAGGCGCAGGAAGCGGTCGATCTGTTCGAAGTACGGCGCGGCGATGGTCGGGCCGGTGAGGATCAGCGGGAACGGCAGGTCGGCGTTCTCCTCGCGCAGCAGGATGCCCAGCAGGTACAGGATCTCCTCGGCGGTGCCGACGCCGCCGGGGAACACCACGATGCCGTGGCCCAGGCGCACGAACGCCTCCAGCCGCTTCTCGATGTCCGGCATGATCACCAGGTTGTTGACGATCGGGTTCGGCGATTCGGCGGCGATGATCCCGGGCTCGGTGATGCCGATGTAGCGGGTGTGGTGGCGGCGCTGCTTGGCGTGGGCGATGGTCGCGCCCTTCATCGGCCCCTTCATCGCGCCCGGGCCACAGCCGGTGCAGATGTCCATGCCGCGCAGGCCCAGCTCGTAGCCGACCTGCTTGGTGTAGATGTATTCGTCGCGCGAGATCGAGTGGCCGCCCCAGCACACCACCAGGTTCGGCTCGGTGGGCTCGAGGATGCGCGCGTTGCGCAGCAGCCCGAACACCGCGTCGGTGATGCCCTCGGAGGTGCGCAGGTCGACGCCGGAGCCTTCGCCGCCCAGCTCGATCGCGGTCCAGGCCAGGTCGCGCACGGTGGCGAACAGCAGCTCGGCCACGCCGCGGATGATCTCGCCGTCGACGAAGGCCATCGCCGGCGCGTTCTGCAGGTCGATGCGGACGCCGCGGTCCTGCTGGGTGACCTGGATGTCGAAATGCGGGTAGAGGTCGCGCGCGGCGCGCGGGTCGTCGTTGGCGCTGCCGCTGGTCAGCACCGCCAGCGCGCAGCGGCGCAGCAGTTCGTGCATGCCGCCGGACGAGGCGTCGCGCAGGCGCGCCACTTCCCGGCGGGAAAGGATGTCCAGACCCCCGCGCGGGTAGATGCGTGCGTCCTGCACGGGCAGCGTGCTGTTCTGGGTCATGGGTTCACGGGCTTGCAAAGGGTCGGTCGGCGACTTTACCCCACCGGCGCCGGCCGCGCGCAAGCGCCGGCCGTCACGGAGTGCCGGGTCCGCCCGGCTGTCCGTTGCCCTCGTCCGCAGGCGCCGGAAAAGCAGACGGCCGGGTTTCCCCGGCCGTCTGCGTCTGTTGCTGTCCAGGATGGGATCAGAAGCGGTACTTCAGGCCCAGCATCACCGACCAGCGCGACACCGCGGTGTTGCCCTTGTCGTTGTTGTTTTCCTGGATCTGCGGCTCCTGCGCCGAACCGGTGAAGTTGTACACGTACTTGCCGGTGGCCGGATCGATACCCGCGTAGTTGGCCACGCGAGCGGTCGAGTTGAAGCCGTAGTCCTCGATGTGGCCCCACTTCTTGTTGAGCAGGTTGCCGACATTCATGATGTCCAGCGACAGCTCGGTCTTGTGGCCGCGGAACAGGCCCGGCAGCTCCTGGCTGATGCGCACGTCGACGCTGTTGGTCCAACTGGTGCGGAAGCGGTTGGCCGGAGCCACCTGGCCCTTGTAGCGCGCCAGGTCGGGGTGCTTGGCCAGCCAGTCGAAGAACTGCTGCTCCATCGCCGCGCCACCGGTCCACAGCACGTCGCCAGGACCGGCCGGCACGTAGAACAGGTCGTTGAAGTAACCCGCACCGTTCGCGCTGGTCGCGTCGCCGTTGGCGTCGTTGTAGAAGATGTAGCTGAACGGACGGCCGCTACGACCCTCGTAGAACGCCGACACGCGGGTCTTGTAGTCGCCGAAGAACGCCTTCTGCCAGTGCAGCTGGCCGCTGATGCGGTCCTTGATCGCGTAGCGCGAGTCGTAGGCCACGTTCTCGTTGACCGAGAAGATCGGCGTGTTGCCCCAGTTGGAGGTGTTCTGCGAGCTGGTCATCGGGCTGACCTCGGTCGCACGGGTGTAGGTGTAGAACAGCGACCAGCCCCAGGTCTCCTGCAGCGGCTTGTCCAGGCCGAAGGTCAGCTGGGTGCTGTCACCCTTGCTGGTGTTGCGGATCAGCAGCACGTCGCCGATGCCGTTCGGACGCTTGGCCTTGGTGGCGGCGCCGTTGGTGCCCGGGTCGATGCCGTAGCGGCCCGCATTGGCCGGGTTCAGGCCCGCGGCGTTCCAGTACAGCGGACGGCCGTCCTGGCCATAGGCGGTCGGGCCTTCGCCGGCGGCGTTGTACAGGTCCAGGCGCTCGACGTAGATGCCGTCGTTGACCTTGGTGAACAGCGCTTCGGCCGACGCGACGATGCCGTACCACGGCAGCTCGGTGTCGAACGCCAGGTTGGCCTTCCACACGGACGGCAGCTTCAGGCCCGGCTCGATGATGTCGACGTTGTGGCGGGCGCAGCTGGCCAGCGTCGGGATCGGGTTGCAGGCCGGGTTGTTGGCGCTGCCCGGGATGTACGGCGGGTTCACCTCCGGGGTGAAGATCGCGCCCGGGTTGTTCAGGGTGTACTCGACGTAGTTCAGGCCGGTGTTGGAGTAGGCACCCGACAGCCACACGTTCGGGGCTGCGCCGCCGAACAGGCCCACGCCGCCGCGCAGCTGGGTCGGACGCTCGCTGTCGAAGGTGTAGTTGAAGCCGAAGCGCGGCTGCACCAGCTTGTCGTCCGGCACGACGGTGTTGTCGTAGCCGTAGACCTGCTCGATGAAGGGGTTGTGCAGCTTCTGCGCGCTGTAGTCAGGCAGGTCGACGCGGACGCCGAACATCAGGGTCAGGTTGTAGTTGACCGCCCAGGTGTCCTGCAGGAACAGGCCGGTGTTCTTCAGGGTGAACGCGGCCGGGACGTCGGCGTAGGTGCCACCGTCCGGACGCGGCGCGCGCACGATGTACTGCGACGGGGTACCGGCGACGAAGGCGGCCAGGTTGTTGAAGGTGTAGACGCCGTTGAGGTTACGACCGTAGTAGTTCATCAGGTCGTTGTCCTGGTGGTCGGCGCCGAACTTGACGGTGTGGTCGCCGACGTACCAGTTGGCCGCGCCGAACAGGCTCAGCTCCTTGCTCTCGACGATGTTGACGTGGGTGTTCTGCTCGGTACCCAGGTAGATCGACGAGTTGTTGGCGCCGAAGCCGCGGATCTGGATCTGCGGCAGGTTCGACGACGGCGAACGGATCGCCGAGTAGTCCTTGTAGGAGGCCTTCAGCTCGGTGGAGAAGTTGTCGCTCCAGTCGCTGAACAGCTCGGCCATCACGGTTTCGTAGGTCTTCGGCTGCGCGTACCAGTAGCTGCTCAGCGAGACCGTGGTGCTGCCCATGCCCGGGAAGCGCATCACGCTCTGTTCCATCTTGTTGTAGCGGATGGCGGCGCGGTGGTCTTCGTTGATGTTCCAGTCGAGCTTGAGCGCGTACTCCTCGATCTCGGTCTTGCTGTCGCCAGGCGAGGCCAGCGAGCCGGCGTCGAAGCCGTGCGCGTTGGCGGCGGCGATGACCGCGGCGATGTCGGCATCGGTCACGTTGCCGGCGCCGTAGGCGGTGTCGCTCAGGCTGACGCCCGGGGCGGTACGGGTGTACTTCTCGTAGTTGGCGAAGAAGAACAGCTTGTCCTTGACGATCGGGCCACCGAAGGTGGCGCCGACGGTCTCTTCCTTGTTGAAGCCGTTGAAGATCCGGCCTTCAAGGTCCTCGCGCACCATGTCCTTGTCGCGGTAGGTGTAGTACACCGTTCCGGAGAAGTCGTTGGTGCCCGAACGGGTCACGGCGTTGATGACCGCGCCGGTGCCGCCGAAGATGGTGGTGTCGTAGTTGGCCAGGTCGATGTTGATTTCCTGGATCGCGTCCATCGACACCGGCTGGCGCTCGGTCGGGAAGTTGTTCGACTCCAGGCCGAACGGGTCGCCGGCGCCGATGCCGTCGATGCGGATCGCGTTGAAGCGGCTGTTCTGGCCACCGGCCGAGATCGCGCCGTCGGCCTTGCTCACCTGGGTGATGCGCGGGTCGAGGCGGATGAAGTCCTGCATGTTGCGGTTGGCCGACGGCAGGGCCTCGATGGTCTGGCGGTTGACGTTGGTGCCGGTGCCCATCTTGGTGGCGCTGAACACGTCGGAGCCGACGGCGTAGCCGACCGCGGTCACGCCCTGCAGGGTGGTGATGTCGCCGGTCAGCTGGACGTTGACGGTGTTGACCTGGTTCAGGCCCAGGTACACGCCTTCCTCGGTCTTGGTGCCTTCGCCCGGCTTGGCGATGGTGATGGTGTACGGGCCGCCGACGCGCAGGCCGCGGGCGTTGTAGCGGCCGCTGGCGTCGGTGGTGGCGCGGCTGACCGTGCCGGACTCGACGTGCGTGATCACCACCTCGGCGCCGACGACCGGCTCGCCGCTGGAGGAGAGGACGGTGCCACCCACACCGGAAGAGGTGCTCTGGGCAAACGCGGGAGCGGCTGCGAGTGCAGCGACCAGACCCAGGGTGAGTTTGGACATCCGGAGTCGACGGTTATCGGTCATGAGTGGCCTCAATGGTGGGTGGCTTTGGGGCGGCAGCCCGTGGCTGACGAGGTGGAAAAAGTTTTCCCCGCAATGGTTGCAGGGGTTAACAACAGATTAACATGCTAGAGACGTGATGTGATCATCACATTACAAAAATCTATTGCGGCGCAACACGCGCAAGTCCGTACGCCGACAGGATTTTTGTCCGGAAGCCCTGACTCCCCAGTCAGGCGCCGGTTCCCGTCCCCAGGTAGGTGGCCAGGCCATCCAGCAGCATCTGCACGGAGATGGCCACCAGCAGCATGCCCATCAGTCGCTCCACGGCCGACAGCGCGCGGCGGCCCAGCAGCCGGTACAGCAGCGGCGACGCCAGCAGGATGGCGGCGGTCGCCACCCAGGCCAGCAGCAGGGCCAGGCTCCACTCACCCAGCCGGTCCGGCTCCTTGCTACCCAGCAGCATCACCGCGGCCATGCCCGAGGGGCCGGCGACCAGCGGGATGGCCAGCGGCACGATGAAGGGTTCGCCATCGGGGATCTCACCCATCAGCCCCTCCGGGCGCGGAAAGATCATGCGGATGCCGATCAGGAACAGGACGATGCCGCCGGCAATGGAGACCGACTCCTGGCGCAGGTGCATGAGCTCCAGGGCGTACTTGCCGCACCACAGGAACAGCATCAGCACGCCCAGGGCGATCAGCAGCTCGCGCACCAGCACCACCCGCTGGCGGTGCGGCGGCAGCGGCTTGAGCACGCTGAGGAACACCGGGACGTTGCCCAGCGGATCGAGGATCAGGAACAGCAGCAGCGCCGCCGAAAGCACGGTCATGCCGGCAGGTCCCCGGGCTCGGGGGCCCAGATGGTGCCGCGATGGGCGGCGCCGGCCGGCGACAGCAGGGTGACGCAGGCCCCGGCGTAGGCAGCGGCGTCGCGGGCGCGCGGGTCGAGGTCGTCGGCGTAGGCGCGGCCGCGCAGGGCGGTGCGCATCGGGCCCGGCTGCAGGCCGGCCACGCGTACCTGGGTGCCGGCCAGCTCCGCGGCCAGCATCTCCACCAGCGCGCGCAGGCCGTGCTGGGCCACGCCGTAGCCGCCCCAGTAGGCCTGGCCGACCCGGGCCGGGTCGTCCACCGCCAGCACCACGGACGGATCGCCAGCCTGGCGCAGCAGCGGCAGGCAGGCCTGCAGCAGCCACCAGGGCGCGGTCAGGTTGACGTGGATGGCGCGGGCGAAGGCGGCCGGGTCGATGTGCTCCAGCGGGGTCAGGCCGCGGAACTCGGCGGCGCAGTGCAGCAGGCCGTCGAGCCGGCCGAGCTCGGCGTGGATGCGTTCGGCCAGCTCGGCGTAGTCGTCGGGGGTGGCGCCTTCCAGGTCCAGCGGGTACAGCACGGGCTCCGGACCGGCCTGGGCGACGGTGTCGTACACCCGGTTGAGCTTGGGCACCTTGCGGCCGAGCAGGACCAGGGTCGCGCCGGCGGCGGCGCAGGCTTCGGCCGCGGCGGCGCCGAGGCCGCCATGGGCGCCGGTGAGGAGGACGACGCGGCCGGCCAGCGGCTGCGGGGCGGCGGTGGGCAGGGCGAACAGGCTCACTGCGACTGCGCTTCGCTGACCATGCGCTGCAGCTCGCCGGACTCCAGCAGCTCCAGGGTGATGTCGCAGCCGCCGATCAGCTCCCCGTGCAGGAACAGCTGCGGGAAGGTCGGCCAGTTGGAGTAGCGCGGCAGGTTGGCCCGGACCTCGGGCTCCTCCAGCACGTTCACCGTGTGCAGCTGCCCGGCGCCGGCGGCCTGCAGGGCCTGCACGGCGCGCGCGGAGAACCCGCACATCGGATAGGCCGGCGTGCCCTTCATGAACAGCACGATCGGATGGCCTTCGACCTCGGCCTGGATGCGCTCCATCACCGCCATTGCGAATCTCCGTGGACGGGGGCGCGTGCCCGCGTCGGCTAGACTGAAGTTGCAATTGTAATCCCTGCGCCGCCGCGCCGACGCCCGAACCACCGGAACCCCATGCCGATCGAGCTGCCCGACCTGCCCTTCGCCCCTGCCGCGCTCGAGCCGCACCTGTCGGCGGACACCCTCCAGGCCCACCTCGCCTGCCACCGGGCCTGCGTCGAGGAACTGCAGCAACGGCTCGCCGGCAGCGGCCTGGACGGACTGGAGCTGGAGGACCTCGTGCGCCGCGGCCGCGGCCGCATCGCCGGGCTGGCCGCCGAAGCCTGGAACCACGGCTTCTTCTGGGCCTGCCTGTCGCCGCGTGGTGGCGGCGATCCGTCCGGCCGGCTGGCCGACCTGGTGTCGCGGCAGTACGGCGACGCGGCGCGTTTCCGCGAAGAGTTCAACCGGGTGGCGCTGGGCCTGTCCGGTCCGGGCTGGGCCTGGCTGGTGCAGCGCCCGGACGGCAGCCTCGGCATCGTCGCCACCCGCGGCGCCAGCACCCCGCTGACCGGGACCGACACGCCGCTGCTGGCCTGCGACCTGTGGGAACACGCCTACTGGCTGGACCGGCAGGACGAAAAGACCGCCTACCTGGACGCGTTCTGGAAGGTGGTGGACTGGCCGGCCGCGGCGACGCGGCTGCGGCCGCTGTAAGGCCCGGCCTGGAGCGGCGGGCACCGGTCGGGTCCTGCCCGCAACCCGTCGCGATTTCCGGGAATCCGCAGGCGCGCGCGCCAGGGCGCCGCGCGCACCGTTCCGGCTGTCGGCCCCGCTTACGCGTCGCCGTGCAGCGCCTTGATCACCGGCGCGACCTGGTCCTCGCGGCCCAGCTTCTTCCCCACCCGCCCCAGCGCGCCGGCGAGGCCCGCCGCATCGTCGCTGCGCAGGGTGGCGTGGCCGACCTTGCGCCCGGCGCGCGGTTCCTTGCCGTAGTCGTGCCAGTGACCGCCGGGCTCGCCCAGCACGGCGCTGGCATCGGGCATGGCGCCGATCCAGTTGAGCATGCAGGCATGGCCGCGCATCGCGGTGCTGCCCAGCGGCATGCCCAGCACGGCGCGCAGGTGGTTCTCGAACTGCGAGGTCTCGGCACCCTCGATGGTCCAGTGGCCGGAGTTGTGCACGCGCGGCGCCAGCTCGTTGGCCAGCAGCCGGCCATCGCGGCAGAACAGTTCCAGCGCGAACACGCCGACGTAGTCCAGCCGTTCGGCCAGGCGCCGCGCGTAGGCGGTGGCGGTGTCCGCCAGCGCCGCATCGGTCCGCGCCGGCGCCAGGCTGGCCGACAGCACGCCATCGACGTGCCAGTTCTCGGTCAGCGGCCAGGTGCGGAACTCGCCGTCGCGGCCGCGCACGGCGACTACGCTCACTTCCCGCTCGAACGGAACGAAGGCTTCCAGGATCAGGCCGACCTTGCCGGCCTGCGCGCCCAGCGCGTCCCAGGCCAGGTCGGCATCGGCCAGCGCGCGGATGCGGAACTGGCCCTTGCCGTCATAGCCGAGCCGGCGGGTCTTGAGGATGCACGGCACGCCTACGATGGCCAGCGCCGCGTCCAGCTCCTCGCGGCTGGACACCGTCGCGAACTGCGGCACCGGGATGTCCAGTTCGCGGAACAGGGTCTTCTCGGCCAGCCGGTCCTGGGCGACGGCCAGCGCGCGCGGGTTCGGGAACACCGGCACCCGCGCCGACAGCCATTCGGCGCTCTCGGCCGGCACGTTCTCGAAGTCGAACGTGGCCACGTCGACCTTCGAGGCGAACTCGGCCAGCGCGGCCTCGTCGCGGTAGTCGCCGACCAGCAGCGGCGCGAACTGGCCGGCGCAGGCGTCGGCCACGGTGTCCATGACCAGGAAGCGCAGGCCCAGCGGCGCGCCGGAAAGCGCCAGCATGCGGGCCAGCTGCCCGCCTCCGAGGATGCCTGCGGTGGTCATTGCCGGGGGTCGTCGTGGGCGAGCACGTCGTCGGTCTGGCGCTGGCGGAACTGCTCCAGCGCCTCGCCGATGTGCGGATGGTCGGCGGCCAGCAGGGCGGCCGCGAACAGGCCGGCGTTGGCGGCGCCGGCGTTGCCGATGGCGAAGGTGGCGACCGGGATGCCGGCCGGCATCTGCACGATCGACAGCAGCGAATCCATGCCGTTGAGGGCCTTGCTCTGCACCGGCACGCCCAGCACCGGCACCGCGGTCTTGGCGGCGAGCATGCCCGGCAGGTGGGCGGCGCCGCCGGCGCCGGCGATGATCGCGCGCAGGCCGCGCGCCTTCGCGGCGGCGGCGTACTCGAACAGCACGTCCGGGGTGCGGTGCGCGGACACGACCTTGACCTCGTACGGCACGCCCAAGGCGTCGAGCTTCTGCACGGCGTGCTGCATGGTTTCCCAGTCGGAACGGGACCCCATCACGACGCCGACGAGGGGTGGAGCGGACTGGGCCGCGGGCGGGTTGGGCTGGGCTGGCATGGCCGTCCTCGGTGGCAAGGCCGTATTCTAGCCGTCTTCCCCGCGAACCGTTCCCGCCCATGGACCGCAAGCTGCTCGATCTCCTGTGCTCGCCCGATACCCGCCAGCCGCTGGCGCTGCTGGAAGCACGCGGCCTGGAAGCGCTCAACCGCGCCATCGCCGCCGGCCAGGTCAAACGCGGCGACGGCAGCGTGCAGGTCGAACCGCTGCGCGAAGCCCTGGTCAGCCGCGACCGCCGCCAGGTGTTCCGCGTCGACGACGGCATCCCGGTGCTGCTGGTCGAGGAATCGCTGGCCACCTCGCAGGTGGCCGACTTCCCGGCGGGCTGAGCCGGTGGCCGCGCCGGTTCCGCCGCCCCGGGACGCGATCCTGGCCGACGTGCGGCGGGCGCTGCAGGAGGACCTCGGCAGCGGCGACATCACCGCCGCCCTGCTCCCCGACGTGCCCGAGCGCGCCTGCCTGCTGTGCAAGGAGCCGGCGGTCGTCGCCGGCGCGCCGTGGTTCGAGGCCTGCCACCGCGAACTGGACCCGCAGGTGCGCATCGAATGGCGCGTCGCCGACGGCGACCGCGTCGAGGCCGGCACCGTGCTGGCCGTGCTCGAAGGTCGCAGCCGCGCCCTGGTCAGCGCCGAGCGCACCTCGCTCAACTTCATGCAGACCCTCTCCGGCACGGCCACCACCACCGCCACCTACGTGGAGGCGGTGCGCGGTACCGGCGCGACGATCCTGGACACGCGCAAGACCCTGCCCGGCCTGCGCCTGGCGCAGAAGTACGCGGTCCGCGCCGGCGGCGGCGCCAACCACCGCATCGGCCTGTTTGACACGGTGATGCTCAAGGAAAACCACATCCGCGTCGCCGGCTCGGTATCCGCCGCGATCGCCGCGGCGCGCGCGGCCCAGCCCGGGTTGCCGCTGGTCGTGGAGGTGGAGACGCTGGAGCAGCTGCGCGAAGCCCTGTCCTGCGGCTGCGACCGCATCCTGGTCGACGACTTCGGCCCCGAAGAGCGTCGCGAGGCGGTACGCATCGCCCGCGCGGCGCCGTTCGACGGACAGATCCCGCTGGAGGTTTCCGGCAGCGTGGAGCTGGCCGGCCTGCGCGCGATCGCCGAGGACGGCGTGGACTTCATCTCGATCGGCGCGCTGACCAAGCACGTACGCGCGATCGACCTGTCGATGAAGCTGGGCGCGCCGCCGGCATAGGCCGCCGGCCGTGCCGCACCTTCCTCGCGCCGCAATGCCGCGCGCGGATCCGGCGCGCACGCCGGCAACCGTTACCCGCTGGCCCCGCACCGCCGCGCCTTGCGTTTTCCGCCGTCATTGCCGGCACGATCACGACCCATCCACCGCCGGCGGCTAAGCTCGTTCCGCACCCAGGGAAGGACCCGTCATGCGCAAGCACCACGCACTCGCCCTGCTCGCCCTCGCCCTGCCCTCCGCGCCTGCCGCCGCCGCGGGCGTGGAGGTGTGCGACCTGCCGCCACGTTTCGGCATCGAACCGGCCGCCGCGGCGATCGTCCGCACCGCCTGCGAGGAGCACCGGCTGTGGACGCGCCCCTTCATCGAGGCCGACGGGCGCCTGGCCTGGCTGGGCGTGACCGAGTCGGAAAGCTCGGCCCTGGCCGATGGCATCACCCCGGCCTGGCAGCGCGTGGCCCGCTACTGGCGCGACAGCGGCACGCTCTACCCGATGGCCTCCAGCGCCGGTGCCAACAGCTGCATCTACCCCGGCGGGGTGCGCGCCACCGACAACGACTGCCGCGCCTTCATCGCCGACAACCCATGGTCGGCGGCGTTCATCTCGTGGGTGATGGCGCGCGCACCGCTGCCGGGCTTCCATGGCTCCCCGCGGCACATGGACTACATCGCCCGCGCCTGGCGCGACCCTGCCGGCAGTCCCTACCTCTACGCGGATCCGTTCACCGGCCGCCCCACGCCGGGCGACCTGCTCTGCTTCCTGCGCGCGGACGACCAGGGCCGCGGCCCGGAAGGACTGCGCCAGGCCCTGTCCGGCCAGGCGCCACTGCCGGTGCGCTCGCATTGCGACATCGTGGTCGCGGCGAACGTCGGCGGCGACCGCACGCTGTACCTGATCGGCGGCAACGTGCTCAACACGGTGATGATGCGCAAGCTGCCGCTGGATGCGTCGGGGCGCCTGCTGCCCGGCCCGTTGCAGGCCGCGGCCGAAGGCGCGTTGCGCGGACCGGAGGCCGTCGCGGGGCAGCCTGTCACCGACGCCAGTGCGGCGGCGCCGGCCGCGGCGACATCGGTGGCCGCCGCCACCAGCAGCATGGCGCCCAGCGACGACATCGTTCCCGCGGCCTGCCGGCCGGGCAATCCTTCGGCGTGCAGCTTCAACCGGCGCGACTGGGTGGCGCTGCTGAAGCTCAAGCCGCAGGCGCAGCTGCCTGGCGGCGTGCGGGCCGTCGCGCCCGTGTCGACCTACACGCCCGCGGCCGGCGCGGCACCGTCGAATGCCGCCGCCACGCCAGCGGGAACGCCGGGTCCACCGGCCTCCGTCCAGCCGGCGAACAGCGTCGCACCTGCGCCGGTTCCGGTCGCCGCGCCGGCAGCACAGCCGTCCGGGATCCCGCCGGCGTCTTCCGCGACTCCGCCCGCCACGCCTGCACCCACGCCTGTGCCGGCCACGCCGCAAACCACCTCGCCGCAGCCACAACCCGCGACCACGCCACCGCCAGGCGGCTGAGCGCGCCGACGCGACGCCGCGCATCGTGGGCTGCATGCTTCGGCTAAAGTTCGCGCATGCCCAGCCTGATCCTGTTGATGATTGCCGGTGCGGCCATCGCCGCGTGGTGGAACGCCTCGCGCGCGGCCGCCGAACGCGCCGAGGCGCTCGGCCGCGATGCCTGCGCCGCCGCCAATGTGCAGTGGCTCGACCACAGCGTGCACGGCACCGGCGTGCGCCTGTACCGCCGCGAGGACGGCTGGCTGGGGCTGGAGCGCAGCTTCCGCTTCGACTACTCGGAGGACGGCATCGAACGCCACGTCGGGCGCATGGTGCTGCGCGGCGAGCGTCTGGTCTCGTTCACCGGACCGGCGCAGGGCGGGCGGGTCCTGCCGTTCACGCCGCGCGACGGCGGGCAGTAGCGACGTCGCCGCGGACGGCGCGGCGGGCTTCCCGGCTTACTTCACCACCCGCAGGTGCGGGCGCTTGCCCGCGGGCGGTTCCGGCGGGGTTTCCGGCGGATGGTCGTCGCCGTCGTGGCCGTCGTGGTGGCCGTCATGGTCTTCCGGCGGCTCCGGCGCACCGGCGCTTTCCTCCGGCAGGACCATGCCCTGCCCGGTCTCCCGCGCGTACACGGCCAGCACCGCGCCCACCGGCACGCTGACCGGCTGGCTCACCCCGCCGAAGCGCGCGGTGAAGCCGATCCACTCGTTGTCCATGTGCAGGCCGACCACGGCGCGGTCGGCGATGTTGAGCACGACCTTGCCCTCGCGCACCGCACCCGGCGGCACACGCACGCCCGGCACCCCGGCATCCACGAGGATGTGCGGGGTCATGCCGTTGTCGTTGATCCACTCGGTCAGCGCCCGCAGCAGGTACGGGCGGTAGCTGGTCATGCGCGGGACGTCGTCGCTCATGCGTACAGTCTACGCCTCCGCGGCGTTTTCCGCCGCGAAGGCCGCCGGTCAGGCCGGCAACTCGCGCAGCTTCTTTTCCTGGTCGGTGAGGCTGCGCAGGAAGCCCGGGTTGCGGAAGATGCGGTTGCCGTAATCCTCGATCGGCTTGCCGTCCTTCGGCAGCGGCACGTCCAGCGCCTGCAGGCGCCAGATGATCGGCGCCATCGCGCAGTCGGCCAGGCTCATTTCGGGATTGAGGAAGAACTTGCTGGCGCGGAACAGCGGCAGCGATTCGGTCAGCAGCTCGCGCAGGCGCTTGCGGCCGGCCTCGGCCTGCTGCCTGTTGCCCAGCTGGATCGCCTGCACCTGCGGCACCCAGTCGTGCTCGATGCGCAGCATCGCCAGGCGCAGGCGCGCGCGCGAAAGCGGATCGACCGGCATCAGCGGCGGATGCGGGTAACGTTCGTCGAGGTACTCGCTCACCACCGAGGCGGCGTACAGCACCAGCTCGCGCTCGACCAGGGTCGGCACCGAGTGGTAGGGGTTGAGGTGGATGAGGTCCTCGGGCGGATTCTGCGCGTCGACCGGGACCAGGTCGTAGGTCACGCCCTTGGCCGCCAGGACCAGGCGGACCCGATGACAGAGCACGTCATCGACGGACGAGAACAACGTCAGGGTATTGCGCATGCGCACGCTCGCTGCCATCTAGGCCTCCGAGACGGCCGGAATCCGCCGGCCGCTTGCGGCGCTGCCAGGCCCCTCGCCGGCAGTCGCCTCCTTCCCCCGAGTGTGCAGGCCCACGACTGAAAAGCGCAAGGCCGTATGGCCCCTTTCCGGGGGCGGGCCGCGCCCATCCCGGGCGCGGCGCCGTTGGATCAGTGCACGTCCGACCAGTATTCCTGCTTGAGCAGGTAGGCCAGGAACGACAGCGCGACCAGGAACAGGATCACCCACACGCCGATCGCCTGGCGCTTGAGCGCGGCCGGCTCGCCGGCGTACTCGAGGAAGTTGGTGATGTCGCGCACCGCCTGGTCGAACTCCACCGCCGACAGCTGGCCGGCGGAGGTCACCACCAGTCGCTCCGGATGGCGCTCGCCCGCTTCGTCCGGCGCGCCGAACTCGGCGTGCTGCAGGCCCTGCAGCTCCCACAGCGGGTTGGGCATGGACACGTTCGGGAACAGCTGGTTGTTCCAGCCCAGCGGACGCGACTCGTCCAGGTAGAACGACTTGAGGTAGGTGTAGATCCAGTTGCTGCCGCGCACGCGCGAGATCAGGCTCAGGTCCGGCGGCATCTTGCCGAACCACTCGGTGCCGTCCGCGTCGCGCATGGCCACCTGGATCTGCTCGCCGTACTTGGCGCCGGTGAAGTTGAGGTTCTGCATCACCTCTTCTTCGGTCAGGCCCAGGTCGTCGCCCATGCGCGAGTAGCGCAGGAACTTCAGCGAATGGCAGCCCGAGCAGTAGTTCATGTACAGCGCGGCGCCGCGCTGCAGCGAAGCCTTGTCGGACAGGTCGTTGCCCGCCTGCTGCAGGTTGCCGCCCGAGGCGGCGAGCGCGGCGGCGGAGAACAGCAGGCCGGCGGCGGCAGAGGCCAGCAGGGCAATCCACTTCTTAGTCATGCGTCGTCACCCGTTCCGGCACCGGCTTGGTCTTGTCCAGCTTGGTCCACAGCGGCATGGTCAGGAAGAAAAGGAAGTAGTAGACGGTCAGCACGCGGCCGACGATGGTCTCCACCGGGTCGGTGCCGGGGCCCGCGCCGATCTTGCCCAGCCAGACGAAGCTGAAGGCGAAGCCCAGCAGCAGCACCCACGACAGCCAGCCGCGGTAGCGGTAGGACTTGGCCTTGGAGCGGTCCAGCCACGGCAGGGCGAACAGGATCGCGATCGCGCCGAACATCACCAGCACGCCGCCGAGCTTGTCGGGGACCACGCGCAGCATCGCGTAGAAGGGCGTGTAGTACCACACCGGCTTGATGTGCTCCGGGGTGACCAGCTTGTTGGCCTCGGTGAAGTTGTCGTGCTCGAGGAACCAGCCGCCGAACGCCGGGGCGAAGAAGATGATGAAGGCGGCGATGACCATCATCGCGAACACGTAGAAGGTGTCCTTCACCGTGTAGTACGGATGGAACGGCACGCCGTCGGCCGGGGCGGTGGGCGACCAGCGGTTGCCCTTCGGGCCCTTCTTGATCTCCACGCCGTCCGGGTTGTTCGAGCCGACCTCGTGCAGCGCGCCCAGGTGCAGGACCACCAGCAGCAGCAGGACCAGCGGCAGGGCGATCACGTGCAGGGCGAAGAAGCGGCCCAGGGTGGCGTCGGACGGCAGGTAGTCGCCCATGATCCACTCGGTCAGGCCCTGGCCGATCACCGGGATCGCGCCGAACAGCGAGATGATCACCTTGGCGCCCCAGAACGACATCTGGCCCCACGGCAGCACGTAGCCCATGAAGGCCTCGGCCATCAGCACCAGGTAGATCAGCATGCCGAGGATCCACACCAGCTCGCGCGGCTTCTGGTACGAGCCGTACATCAGGCCGCGGAACATGTGCAGGTAGACGACGATGAAGAACAGCGAGGCGCCGGTGCTGTGCATGTACCGGATCAGCCAGCCCCACTCCACGTCGCGCATGATGTACTCGACCGAGGCGAAGGCCTCGGCCGCGCTCGGCTTGTAGTGCATGGTCAGGAAGATGCCGGTCACCAGCTGGTTGACCAGCACCACCATCGACAGCACGCCGAAGATGTACCAGATGTTGAAGTTCTTCGGCGCGTAGTACTCGGACATGTGCTTCCGGTACATCGGCGCCAGCGCCGGGGCGCGGTCGTTGACCCAGCCCATCACGCCTTCGACGGTGCGGGTGATGATGTTCGCCATCGCTTACGCCCCCTGCGGATCGACGCCGATGACGATCGTGTTGTCGTCGGCGTAGTGGTGCGGCGGCACGACCAGGTTGGTCGGCGCCGGCACGCCCTGGAACACGCGCCCGGCCATGTCGAAGCGCGACTTGTGGCAGGGGCAGAAGTAACCGCCCTTCCACTCCGGATCGAACGGCTCGGGGCGGATTTCGGCGGCCATTTCCGGCGAGCAGCCCAGATGGGTGCACAGGCCGACCAGGACCGAGATCTCCGGCTTGAGCGAGCGCAGCTGCGGGTTGGCCTGGCGCACGTACTCCGGCTGCTGGTCGGCGTTGTCCGACTTCGGGTCGCGCAGGCGGCCGTCGAGGGTCGGCAGCGCGTCGAGCACGGCCTTGGAGCGCTTGACGATCCAGATCGGCTGGCCGCGCCACTCCAGGATCAGTCGCTGGCCCTCCTGGAGGGCGCTGATGTCGGCGGTCACCGGTGCGCCGGCCAGCTTGGCCCTCGCGCTCGGGTTCCACGACTTGATGAACGGCACTGCGGCGAAACCAGCTCCGACTGCGCCCACCGCTACGGTGGTGGCGGTCAGGAACCGGCGTCGGCCCGTGTTCACGGGCTTGTGGACCTCATCGTTGGCCATCCGGCACTCCGAAAATCTTCTGCTGGTAGCGTTGGCTGCCTGCGGCGCGGACGGTCCAAGAGCGGAACGTCCGGACGCAAAAGACGGGGAAGTGTAACGGAACGCTTAACAGGCCGACAATGGCGCCAGCATGTCCGTCCATGGGCATCAGCGCGCGGCCAGCACGCCGCGGTAGCGCTCGGCGAGCACCGCGACCCGCTGCACGTAGCGCTGGGTCTCGCTGTAGGGCGGCACGCCCCGGTAGCGGTCCACCGCGCCCTCGCCGGCGTTGTAGCCGGCGGCGGCGAGGGTCAGGTCGCCGTTGAAGCGCTTGAGCAGCCAGGCCAGGTACTGGACCCCGCCGCGGATGTTCTGGCCGGCGTCGAAGCTGTCGGCCACGCCGAAACGCTGCGCCGTGGCCGGCATCAGCTGCATCAGCCCCTGCGCCCCGGCGTGCGACAGCGCGGTCGGGTTGAACGCCGACTCGGCATGGATGATCGCGCGCACGACCGCTTCCTCCACCCCGAACTCGCGCGCCGCGGCGGCGATCTCGGCCTGGTAGGCGCTGGTGTTGAGGCGCACGGTGGCGAAGCTGACGCCCGGGTTGACCGCGCAGGCGTAGCAGGTCTCCATGTAGCTGTAGGCGATCGTGCGCACGCCGCCGGCACCGCCGGCCGGCGGCCGGCTGGTGTAGTGCGGCACGCCGTCCTTCACGTAGGCGTAGACCTGGCCCTGGACGCGTCGCCGTGGCGCCGCCCCGGCAGCCGGGGCACTGGCGGCCGGCAGGGGCGCCGGGACGATGGCGTCGCTGCGGGCGGCGGCGGGCACCATGGTCGGCGCCGTCCCCGCCGCACTCGCCGGCACGACCCTCGGGGCCTGGCTGGCGGGGGCGGAGGCGACCTTGGGCCGGCTGCCCTTGCGCTCGGGGACGTAGTGCTGGAAGACCCGGCACTGGGTGCCCGGGATCTTGCGGTTGACGTAGCTGGCGACCCCGTCCTCGCCGACGCAGCGGTACAGCGTCGCCGCACCGGCCGGCATGGCGGCCAGTGCCAGCAGCAGTCCGCCGGCGATCCCCAGGCTCCCCTTCATGGCGCGGAGTATCCCGGCTTCACGCGGCCTTGCCAAGCGGCCCGCCCGCCCCGGGCACCTCCCGGAGGCCAGCCCGGCCCCGTCCCGGCTAAACTATCCGGCTTCCTACCCGCCTGGAATAACCGCCATGACCGGGATGACCGCCTCGCCGGACACCGCTCCGGACGCCGCCATCGCGCCCGCCTCCCCCGCTCCCGCCCTGGTCCCGCTGCCGTCCGCCGGCCCGCGCCCGATCCCGGGTGGCGCCCGCGGCAAGCTCTTCATCAAGACCCACGGCTGCCAGATGAACGAGTACGACTCGGCGCGCATGGCCGACGTGCTGGCTGAACACGAGGGCCTGGAGCTGACCGACAACCCGGAAGAGGCCGACGTCGTCCTGGTCAACACCTGTTCGATCCGCGAGAAGGCCCAGGAGAAGGTGTTCAGCCAGCTCGGCCGCTGGAAGGCGCTCAAGGGCCAGGGCCGCGAGGTGATCATCGGCGTCGGCGGCTGCGTGGCCTCCCAGGAAGGCGAGGCCATCGTCAAGCGCGCGCCGTACGTCGACCTGGTGTTCGGCCCGCAGACCCTGCACCGCCTGCCGGAGCTGATCCGCGCCCGCCGCGAGCAGAACCGGCCGCAGGTGGACATCTCCTTCCCGGAGATCGAGAAGTTCGACCGCCTGCCGGAGCCGCGCGCCGAAGGGCCGAGCGCCTTCGTCTCGATCATGGAAGGCTGCTCGAAGTACTGCTCGTTCTGCGTGGTGCCCTACACCCGCGGCACCGAGGTCAGCCGTCCGTTCGAGGACGTGCTGGTCGAGGTGGCGCAGCTGGCGGCGCAGGGCGTGCGCGAGATCAACCTGCTGGGCCAGAACGTCAACGCCTACCGCGGGCCGATGGGCCCGGATACGGAGGAAGTCGCCGACCTGGGCCTGCTGATCCGCACCATCGCCCAGATCGAGGGCATCGGCCGGATCCGCTTCACCACCTCGCACCCGCTGGAGTTCTCCGACTCGCTGGTGGAGGCGTACCGCGACGTGCCGCAGCTGGCCAACTACCTGCACCTGCCGGTGCAGGCCGGCAGCGACCGCATCCTCAGCGCGATGAAGCGCGGCTACACGGCGCTGGAGTTCAAGCAGAAGATCCGCAAGCTGCGCGCGGTGCGCCCGGACATCTCGATCTCCTCGGACTTCATCGTCGGCTTCCCCGGTGAGACCGACGCGGACTTCGAGAAGACCATGAAGCTGATCGAGGACGTGGGCTTCGACCAGAGCTTTTCCTTCATCTATTCGCGCCGTCCGGGCACGCCGGCGGCGGACCTGCAGGACGACACGCCCGACGCGGTCAAGCACGCGCGCCTGGAGCGGCTGCAGGCGGCGATCAACGCCAACGCGGCGAGGATCTCGCAGGCGATGGTCGGCACGGTGCAGACGGTACTGGTGGAAGGGCCGTCGAAGAAGAACCCGAACGAGCTGACCGGCAAGACCGAGAACATGCGTTCGGTGAACTTCCCGGGCCATCCGCGCCTGGTCGGCCAGTTCGTCGACGTGGTGATCACCGAAGCCCTGACCAACTCCCTCCGCGGCCGCGTGGCCGTGCGCGACGGGGACGCCGCGGCGTAAGAGTGCGCGCTCTCCCGTCCGGGCAAACCGGCTGCAGTTGCAAGCGCAGCGACCCTAACGGCAGCAGCAGCAGCAGCAACTGCAACCGCAACAGCAACAGCAACGGCGTCTGGGGGATCGGCTTCGGACGGAGCCGCGGCAGCGCGGGGGTATGCCGCATCGCGCGGTTCCGCGTCCGAAGCCTACGCACCCGCTTTTCGCTTTCGGCTTTCCGCCATCACCAATGCCGCGGACGCAACGCCTCCTCAATCCAGCCGCTTGCGGAACTGCAGGATCGCCGCGGTCATCATCACCGTGGTGAAAGCGACCAGCGCCAGCACGTCCGGCCACAGGTCCCACAGGCTGGCGCCGCGCAGCATGATGCCGCGCACCAGGCGCAGGAAATGCGTCAGCGGCAGGACCTCGGCCAGCCACTGCACCGCCACCGGCATGCCCGCGAACGGGAACATGAAGCCCGACAGCAGGATCGACGGCAGGAACACGAAGAAGGTCATCTGCATCGCCTGGAACTGCGACCTGGCCCGCGTCGAGATCAGCAGCCCCAGGGTCAGGTTGGCCACGATCAACAGCAGCGCCGCCAGGTACACATGCAGCAGGCTGCCGTTGAGCGGCACCTGGAACAGCCACATGCCCAGCAGCAGCACCAGCGTGGTCTGCAGCAGGCCGATGACGATGTACGGCGCCACCTTGCCGGTCATCAGCTCGGCGCGACTGACCGGCGTGGCGATCAGCAGTTCCATGTTGCCGCGCTCGCGTTCGCGCACGATCGACACGCCGGTGAACAGCACCATGGTCATGGTCAGGATCACCCCGATCAGTCCCGGCACGATGTTCACCGCCGAACGCCGCTCCGGGTTGAAGAACGCCACCACCGAGATCGCCTGCTCGGCCAGCCTGCGCGTCGCTGGCGAAGCCGTCGCCACTCCGTCCTGCACCGGCACCTGCGCCAGCTGCACCGCCGCGCTCTGCATGGCGTTGTCGCTGCCGTCGACCAGCACCTGTACCTGCGCACGGCCTTCGGCGCGGCGCCGCTCGAAGTCCGGCGGGATGGCGATGCCGATGCCGTATTCGCCGCGGCGGATCGCCGCCATCAGCTGCGCGGGCGTTTCGACGAACGCGACCGGCCGCACCACGCTGGTGGCGACGATGTCCATCACCAGCGCGCGCGAGGCCGCGGTATTCGCCTGGTCGGCGATGCCCGCGGGCAGGTCGCGCAGGTTGGTGTTGATCGCGTAGCCGAACAGCAGCAGCTGCATCACCGGGATCGCCACGATCATCGCCAGGGTGATGCGGTCGCGGCGCATCTGCCGCAGCTCCTTGAGCATCACCGCCCACAGCCGCCGCCCGCTCATGGCCGCGCCTCTTCCAGCGGGCGGCTGCGCGTCGCGGCGACGAAGACGTCCTCGAGGCTGGGCGTGGCCAGCTCCACGCGCGCGTCCAGCCCGGCGCCGCGCAGCGCCTGACGCGCGCCGTCGACCGCCTCGCCATCCTCCAGCAGCACGCGCAGCGTATTGCCGACCTGGGCCACGCTGGCCACGCCGGGCACCGGCTCCAGCGCGCGCTTGGCCCGGCGGGGATCATGCGCCGCCACAGCCAGCGTGCGCCCGGCCAGCGCGCCGGTGAGTTCGGCCGGCGAGCCGTCGGCGACCAGCACGCCGCGGTCGAGGATCGCCAGGCGATGGCAGCGTTCGGCCTCGTCCATGTAGTGGGTGGACACCAGCAGGGTGGTGCCGGCGTCGGCCAGCTCGAAGAGCTTTTCCCAGAAGTCGCGGCGCGACTCCGGGTCGACCGCGCTGGTCGGCTCGTCCAGGAACAGCAGTTCCGGCTCCTGGATCACCGCGCCGGCCAGCGCCAGGCGCTGCTTCTGGCCGCCGCTGAGCGTGCCGGCCAGCTGCTTCTGCCGGTTCCCGAAGTGGTACTGTGCGACCAGCTCGTCGATGCGCCGCGCCGCGCGCGCCCGCGGCAGCCCCTGCACCGCGGCGAGGAACTCCAGGTTCTCGCGCACGGTGAGGTCCTCGAACAGCGAGAACTTCTGGGTCATGTAGCCGATCCGCCCGCGCAGCGCCTCGGCCTGCTCCGGCACGCGCAGGCCCAGCACCTCGATCTGGCCTTCGCTGGGCGTGAGCAGGCCGCAGAGCATGCGGATGGTGGTCGACTTGCCCGAACCGTTCGGGCCGAGGAAGCCGTAGACGTGGCGCCGGGGCACGTCGAGGTCGACGTGGTCCACGGCCACCAGGTCGCCGAAGCGGCGGGTCAGGCCACGGGCGCGGATCGCCGCGTCCGCTTCCGGCGCCCCGAGGGGCGCACCCGGCTCAGTCGGCCGCATCGAACTCCACCCGCGCCGGCAGGCCCACGGGCAGCGCCGCCGCCGAGGCGTCGAGCTCGACTTCGGCCAGGTAGCTCAGGCGGGCGGCATCACGGCCGGTCAAGGCGTAGTACGGGGTGAAGGCCGGTTCGCTGCGGATCATGCGCACGCGGCCCCGATACCCGGTGTCCGCGCCCTCCACCCGCACGCGGGCCGCCTGGCCAACCGCGATGCGGGCGCGCAGCGGTTCGGGCACGTAGACGCGCGCATGCGGCGCCTCGCCTACCAGCAGCACCGCCAGCGGTGCGCCGGCCGGGGCACGGTCGCCAAGCCGGTACGGGAGGCTGTCGACGAGGCCGTCGCGCGGTGCGGTGACGTCCAGTTCCTCGAGCAGCGCGGCCAGGTCCGCCACGTGCGCTTCGGCGGCCGACAGCGCGGCGGCGGCCTGGGCCAGCTGTTCGCCGCGGGTGCCGCGCTCCAGTTCCAGCAGCGCCTGGCGCGCCGATTCCACCTGCGCACGGGCGCTGGAGGCGGCGGCCTTGGCCCGATCCACTTCGGCGGCCGAAACCAGGCGCCGCTCGCCCAGCGGGGACAGCCGCCTGCGGTAGGCCTCGGCATCGGCGGCCTGGGCCTCGGCCGCGGCCAGGGCGGCGCGGGCGCGCCCGATCTCCTCGCCACGGGGGCCGGCCTGCAGTTCCGCCAGGGCCTGCGCGGCCTGGCGGGCCTGCGCGCGGGCGACCTCGAGCTGGGCCCGGGTGCGGGTCCGGTCCAGGCGCAGCAGCACCTCGCCGGCCTTCACCGGCTGCCCTTCGCGCACCTTCACCTCGACGATGCGCTCGGACACCTGCGCCGGCAGGGTGATGCGGTCGCGCTCGATCGTGCCCAGCGCCTGCGGCGCGTTGCCGCGGCAACCGGCCACCGACAGCAGGGCCAGCATCGCCGCCAGGCAGGCGCGGCGTGCCGGCTTATCCACCGTTGCGCGGTTCCGCGCGGAAGCCGTGCTGCAGCAGTTCCAGCGTGTGCCGGCACAGGTCCGCCTTGCCCAGGCCACGCGCGTCGAGCAGCTGGCGCCACAACGGCGCGCCGGCGTGGGGGAAGAAGGTCAGCGACACCAGCGACAGTTCCAGCAGCCGCGGGTCCAGCGCCGCGCTCACCTCGCCACGGGCCTGCGCGGCGGCGAAGCGCGAGGCCATCAGCGACACGATCGGCCGCACGGACTCGTCGTTGAGCACGGAAGTCAGCGCACCACCCTCGCTGAGCACCTCGCGCACCCACAGCGCCGGCACCCAGGGGTGCTTCTCGATGGTGTCGCTCATGCCGTTGACGAAGGCCGCGACCGCGGCGGTGATGTCGTCCCCGGCAGCAACCACCGCGTCCCGCATCGGCATGATCGCCGGCAGGATGCGTTCCTCGATCACGGCCTCCAGCAGGTGCTTGCCGTCGCCGAAGTAGTAGTGCAGCAGGGCCGGGGTCGCCCCTGCCTCGCGGGCGATGTCGCGCAGCTTGGTGGCGGCGATGCCCTGGCTCGCATAGCGGGCCAGGGCCGCGTCGAGCAACCGTGGGCGCAGTCCGGGAGCCTCGCCGGTCGGTCGTCCCCTCGTACGCGGAGCGCGGGGGGCCGCGGGCTTGGAACCGGCAGGACGTGGCGTGCGCGGCATCAGTGGATATTAAATCTCCGTATAATCGGTTACAACCGTACCCTGACGGTCGATTCGCTGGTGGCGTGGCGGGTGCCGCGCTACCCTCTGCTTCCCTGCTTCCAACACCGCACGACCCATTGCGTGCGTCACATGCCTGCTTCCTCCCAGCGCGACTTTACCCTCGAGCCGGCCGATAGCGAACGCCTGGCCAACCTGGCCGGCCCGTTCGACGGCCACCTGCGCCAGATCGAACTGCGCCTTGGCGTGGAAATCGCCAACCGTGGCAACGTTTTCCGGGTCAGTGGCCCGGAGCAGGCGGTCGCCAGCGCCGAGCACCTGCTGCGGGCGCTCTACGACGAAGCCGGCGATACCACCTTCGACAGCCATGCCATCCACCTGCGCCTGAACCAGGCCAACGTGGACCGCCTGGACGACACCGGTTACCAGCCACAGGAGGTGTCGGTGAAGGTGCGCCGCGGCACCATCCGCGGCCGCGGCGCCAACCAGGCCCGCTACCTGCACTCGATCGCCACCCACGACATCAACTTCGGCATCGGCCCGGCCGGTACCGGCAAGACCTTCCTGGCCGTGGCCATGGCGGTGGACGCGCTGAACGAATCGCGCGTGCAGCGCCTGGTGCTGGTGCGCCCGGCAGTGGAGGCCGGCGAGAAGCTCGGCTTCCTGCCCGGCGACCTGACCCAGAAGGTCGACCCCTACCTGCGCCCGCTCTACGACGCGCTGTACGAGATGCTGGGCGTGGAAAAGGTGGTCAAGCTGCTGGAGAAGAACGTCATCGAGATCGCGCCGCTGGCCTACATGCGCGGCCGCACCCTCAACGACGCCTTCGTGATCCTCGACGAGGCCCAGAACACCACCATCGAGCAGATGAAGATGTTCCTGACCCGGCTGGGCTTCGGCTCCACCGCCGTGGTCACCGGCGACATGACCCAGATCGACCTGCCGAAGCACGTGAAGTCCGGCCTCAAGGACGCGATCGAGGTGCTGCGCGACGTCGAAGGCGTGAGCTTCACCTTCTTCGAATCGCGCGACGTGGTCCGCCATCCGCTGGTGGCGCGCATCGTCAGCGCCTACGACCGCCGCGACGCCCAGGACAGGGAGACCGGACCGGCATGATCCACCCCGCACGTGCCGCCTCCCCGCGGCGAGAGTACGCACCATGACCCGTGGACCCGTGAGCCTGGACGTCGCCGTCAGCTATGCCGTGCCGCGCGCCGGCGTGCCGTCGGCAGTGAGCTTCCGCAAGTGGGTGGCCGCCGCGCTGAAGGGCCGCATCCGCGAGGCCGACCTGGCGATCCGCATCGTCGACGCGCCCGAGGGCCAGGCCCTCAACCGCCACTACCGCGGCAAGGACTACGCGACCAACGTGCTGAGCTTCCCGGCCGCACTGCCGGAAGGCCTGCCCAAGGGCGTGAAGTTCCCGCTGCTGGGCGACCTGGTGATCTGCGCGCCGGTGGTGGCGCGCGAGGCGCGCGAACAGGGCAAGGCGCTGGCCGCGCACTACGCCCACCTCACCGTGCACGGCACCCTGCACCTGCTCGGCTGGGACCACGAGGACGACAAGGAGGCCGAGGCCATGGAGCAGCTCGAACGCGAGGTGCTGGCCGAACTCGGCCTGCCCGATCCCTACGCGGAGCGCTGAGCGCGATGCGCCTGCGCTTCCTGGCACCGCTGGCGCTGTCGCTCGCGCTGCCGCTGCCGCTGGCGGCCGCGGAGCAGGCCCCCGACGCCGCCCTGCCCTACCTGGCGGCGCTGATCGAATGCCGCCTGGGCCACGGGGATTTCATGGCCTACCAGCCGGTGCTGCGCGATCCGCTGGCGGCGGTGGCGCTGGGCTGGCGGCCGCTGCCGCAGGCCAACCCGTTCATGATCGAGTACCGGCTGAACGCGCCGGTGACGGTGTTCGGCCACAGCAGCGACCACATCGCCTTCGCCGGCGACGGCGTGGTGGCGGTGCTGGACCTGGCCGACCCGCGCGTCCTGGCCCGCGAACTGCAGCTGGAAACGGGCGTGGATACGCCGGAAAAGGCCCTGTTCGGCCGCGAAGTGCGCGCCCAGGAGGCCACCGGGCCGGACGGCAGCCGCGGCTGGATCGATTCGGCGGTGATCAACGTCTCCAACGTGGATTCCCACCCCGGCAAGACCCTGGCCGGCTGCAGCTACAGCCTGGACCCGCCCGAGGAGGCGGAGGAGCCCGCGGACGAGCCGGCCCCGGCCACCGTGGCCGTGCCCTCGCCCGCGCCCGCCGTTCCACGCTAGACTCCCTGCCACGCCCGTTTCCCGGGCGCCCGCTTTCCCAGCGTAATCCTCCAACGAATGTCTGAAGACGACAGTAGTCGCAGCGCGCCGGAACCGCACGAACGCCGGCGCTCATGGCTGGAGCGGATCAGTTCCGCGTTCTCCGGCGAACCCGACACACGCGAGGACCTGATCGCGATCCTGCGCGGCGCGCAGGACGACGGCCTCATCGACGCCGACACCCTGCGCATGATGGAAGGCGCGCTGTCGGTGTCCCAGCTCACCGTGGGCGACGTGATGGTCTCGCGCTCGCAGATGGTGTCGCTGCCGGCCAACGCCCGCTTCCTGGACCTGATGAAACAGGTGGTCGAGTCCGGCCACTCGCGCTTCCCGGTGCACGGCGAGGACCGCGACGAGATCCTTGGCATCCTCCTGGCCAAGGACCTGCTGCGCGGCGTGGTCGCCGACAACGGCCCCGGCGACATCCACGCGCTGCTGCGCCCGGCGGTGCTGATCCCCGAATCGAAGAAGCTCAACCTCCTGCTCAAGGAGTTCCGGCTCTCGCGCAACCACATGGCGATCGTGGTCGACGAGTACGGCGGCGTCGCCGGCCTGGTCACGATCGAGGACGTGCTGGAGCAGATCGTCGGCGAGATCGACGACGAGCATGACGAGGCGGAGGACGCCAGCGCGCTGATCGCCGCGCAGGCCGACGGCCAGTTCGTGGTCGACGCGCTCACCCCGATCGGCGACTTCAACGAACGCTTCGGCGCGACCCTGTCCGACGACGAGTACGACACCATCGGCGGCCTGGTCACCGAGGCCATCGGCCACCTGCCGGAAGTCGGCGAGGAACTGACCCTCGACCGCTTCCAGTTCCGCGTGATCCGCGCCGACGCGCGGCGCGTGCGCGCCTTCCAGGTCGCGGTGCTGGCACCGCAGCCGGAGGACGGCGACTGGTGACCGCCAGCCCCCGCCACCGGCGCGCGCGCGCGTTGCCGGCCCTGGCATCGCTGCTGGTGGCGCTGCTGCTCGCGCTGCTGGCCCTGCCCGCCCTGGCGGCCGCGCCGCCGCGGATCGGCATCCTCACCATGCAGCCTGGCGAGGTGTTCTTCGAACGCTTCGGCCACGACGCGATCGTGGTGGTCGACCCGGAAACCGGCGCGGCGACCTCGTACAACTTCGGCTTCTTCGACCCGACCGAAGCGGACTTCATCGGCCGCTTCATCCGCGGCGAGATGATGTACCACCTGGTCGCGCTGCCGGTGGAGCAGGACCTGGCGCACTACCAGGCGACCGGCCGCGGCGTCGACGTGCAGTGGCTGGACCTGGAGCCCGGGCAGGCGCGTGCGCTGGCCGACGCGCTGGCCGAACGCGCCCGTCCCGAGAACTCGCGCTACCGCTACGACTACTTCACCGCCAACTGCGCCACCCAGGTGCGCGACGCGCTGGACACGGCGATGGGCGGCGCGCTGAAGGCGCAGCTGGCCGGACGCTCGCGCGGCAACACCTACCGCAGCGAGGCGGTGCGGCTGGCGCGGCCGGCGCCGTGGATGTGGCTGGGCTTCGACCTCGGCCTGGGTCCGTACGCCGACCGTGCGCTGTCGCGCTGGGAGGAAGCCTTCGTGCCGATGCGCCTGGCCGACAGCCTGCGCGAGGCGCGCAACACCGCGGGGCGTCCGCTCGTCCTCGCCGAAGAGCCGGTACTGCCGCACCGCATCGCCCCGGAACCGGCGGAAGCGCCGCGCCGCTGGTGGCCGTGGGCGCTGGCCGGCATCGTCCTGGCCGCCGGCGTGCTGGCCCTGCGCCGGCGCCCGCGCCTGCTCGCCGGCCTGGCCCTGCCGCTGTGGCTGCTGTGCGGCCTGGCCGGCGCATTGATGGCCTTCCTCTGGCTGGGCACCGCGCACCAGGCCGGCTGGGCCAACCGCAATCTGTTCCTGCTCAGCCCGCTGTGCCTGCTGCTGCTGCCCGGCGCCATCGCCCTGCTGCGCGGACGCACACCGGGCCGCATGTTCCGCATCGTGCTGGTCGCGGTGGCGGCACTGGCGCTGCTGGGCTGGATCCTGCAGTGGCTGAGCCTGCAGCCGCAGTACAACCTGCCGTGGATCGGCCTGTTCCTGCCGCTGCATGCGGCGCTGGCACTGGCCCTCGGCCGGACTTCGCCGCAGAGGTGAAGGACGCCGGCCTTGCCGGCAGTCGAACCCCGGGCGCAGGATGCGGCGCATGGACAATGCCGCCACCGCCGCCTCCAATCCCGTCTGTGTCATCAACTGCGTCTGGTACGACGGCGACGGCCGGCGCGAGGACCTGCCGCTGGACCAGCTGGGCGAGAAGCTCGCCAGCGACGCACCGGGCTTCGCCTGGGTCGGCCTGTACGAACCGCCGGAAGCAGTCCTCGACCAGCTACAGGAGGAGCTTGGCCTGCACCCGCTGGCGGTGGAGGACGCGCGCAACGCCCACCAGCGCCCGAAGGTGGAGGCCTACGGCGATACCCTGTTCGTGGCCGTGCACACCGCGCAGATGGTCGAGGGCGAGATCCGCTACGGCGAGACCCACGCCTTCCTCGGCCTGCGCTTCCTGCTGACCGTGCGCCACGACGCCTCGCTGTCCTACGCGGCGGCCCGCGCGCGCCTGGAGCGCGAGCCGGAACTGCTGCGGCTGGGACCGGCCATGGCCCTGTACGCGGTGCTCGACTTCATCGTCGACAACTACGCACCGATCGTCGACGAGCACCGCCAGACCCTGCAGCGGCTGGAACACGACATCTTCTCCGACACCTACCGCCGCGCGATCGTGATGCGGCTGTACGACCTCAAGCGCGACCTCACCTACATGCGGGTGGCGGTATCGCCGCTGCAGGACGTGCTGGCGCAGCTGATGCGCAGCCAGGCCGCGCAGGGCCAGCTGGTGCGCGAGGAGGCGCGACTCTACCTGCGCGACGTGCACGACCACGTCCTGCGCATCAACGACACCATCGACACCCTGCGCGACATGCTCGGCACCGCGCTGAGCGTGAACCTGTCGCTGGTGACCGTGGCCCAGGGCGAGACGGTGCGGCGGCTCGGCGCGTGGGCGGCGCTGCTGGCCGTGCCCACCCTGGTCACCAGCTGGTACGGCATGAACTTCGCGCACATGCCGGAATTGCAGCCGAAAATCGCCTATCCGCTGCTGATCGTGGTGGTAGCGGGCATCTGCGCGGGGCTGTACGTGGCGTTCAAGCGCGCACGCTGGCTGTGACGCAGTTCGCGCAGGCACATTTTGCTGCGAATGCACATAGGACCAAAGTCGGGCGCATCCACTGCGCGTTGTTGATTGACCTGTAACGCCGCGCGGCAGACCCTTGGGATTGCCTTCCCCCCATCGCCGGAGTTCGGCTCCCATGAAAGTACTCTCCAAGGCCGCCTGGGCCGCGCTGGCGCTGCTCGGCGCGTTCTGCCTGGGCACCGTGGCGTTGCGCCGCGGCGAATCGATCAGCGCCCTGTGGATCGTGGTCGCCGCGATCTCGATCTACCTGGTCGCCTACCGCTACTACAGTCTGTACATCGCCCGCAACGTGATGGGGCTGGATCCGCGCCGGGCCACGCCCGCGCACATCCACAACGACGGCCTCGACTACGTGCCCACCAACAAGCACGTGCTGTTCGGCCACCACTTCGCCGCCATCGCCGGCGCCGGCCCGCTGGTCGGCCCGGTACTGGCCGCGCAGATGGGCTACCTGCCCGGCATGATCTGGCTGATCGCCGGCGTGGTCCTGGCCGGCGCGGTGCAGGACTTCATGGTCCTGTTCATCTCCAGCCGCCGCGACGGCCGCTCGCTCGGCGACCTGGTGCGCGAAGAGATGGGGCCGGTCCCCGGCACCATCGCCCTGTTCGGCGCCTTCATGATCATGATCATCATCCTGGCGGTGCTGGCGATGATCGTGGTGAAGGCCCTGGCCGAGAGCCCGTGGGGCATGTTCACGGTGATCGCGACCATGCCGATCGCGATCTTCATGGGCATCTACATGCGCTACATCCGCCCCGGCAGGATCGGCGAGATCTCGGTGGTCGGCATCGTCCTGCTGCTGCTGGCGATCTGGTTCGGCGGCAAGGTCGGCGCGCACCCGACCTGGGGCCCGGCCTTCACCTTCACCGGCGTGCAGATCACCTGGATGCTGATCGGCTACGGCTTCGTCGCCGCGGTGCTGCCGGTGTGGCTGCTGCTGGCCCCGCGCGACTACCTGTCGACCTTCCTCAAGATCGGCGTGATCGTCGCCCTGGCCATCGGCATCTTCATCGCCAGCCCGGAAGTGACCTCGCTGAAGATGCCGGCGCTGACCCAGTTCGCCGCCAGCGGCGACGGCCCGGTGTGGAAGGGCGGCCTGTTCCCGTTCCTGTTCATCACCATCGCCTGCGGCGCCGTCTCCGGCTTCCACGCGCTGATCAGCTCGGGAACCACGCCCAAGCTGCTGGCCAACGAGAACCACGCCCGCTACATCGGCTACGGCGGCATGCTGATGGAATCGTTCGTGGCGATCATGGCGCTGGTCGCGGCCTCGATCATCGAGCCGGGCGTGTACTTCGCCATGAACAGCCCCGCCGCCGCGATCGGCACCGAGGCGGTGGACGTGGCCGCCAAGGTCAGCAGCTGGGGCTTCGCGGTCACGCCGGAGATGCTGACCCAGACCGCCAGCAACATCGGCGAGCACACCATCATCTCCCGCGCCGGCGGCGCGCCGACCCTGGCGGTCGGCATCGCCATGATCCTGCACGACGCCCTGCCCGGCGGCGACGCGATGATGGCGTTCTGGTACCACTTCGCGATCCTGTTCGAGGCGCTGTTCATCCTCACCGCGGTGGACGCGGGCACCCGCTCTGGCCGCTTCATGCTGCAGGACCTGCTGGGCAACTTCGTGCCGGCGCTGCGCCGCACCGAGTCCTGGGGCGCGAACGTGGTCGGCACCGCCGGCTGCGTGGCGCTGTGGGGCTACTTCCTGTACCAGGGCGTGGTCGACCCGCTGGGCGGCATCAACACCCTGTGGCCGCTGTTCGGCATCGCCAACCAGATGCTGGCCGGCATCGCCCTGCTGCTGTGCACGGTGGTGCTGTTCAAGATGAAGCGCGACCGCTACGCCTGGGTCACCATCGTGCCGACCGTGTGGCTGCTGATCTGCACCACCTGGGCCGGCCTGATCAAGATCTTCGACGGCAACCCGGCGGTCGGCTTCATCGCCCAGGCCCGCAAGTACCAGCAGGCGATCGCCGACGGGCAGCTGCTGGGCACGGCCAAGAACATGGGCCAGATGAGCCAGGTCATGGTGAACAGCTACATCAATGCCGCCCTGACCGCGCTGTTCCTGTTCGTGGTCCTCAGCATCCTGGTGTACTCGGTGCGCTCCATCCTCAAGGCGCGCCGCACGGCCGAACGCACCGACCGCGAGACCCCGTTCGTTCCGCTCGCCGACGACCAGGTCAAGGCCTGGCTGTAAGGAGGTCGCCATGGGCACCCAGCTCGTTCCGCTCGACCACTTCGCCACGCACAAGCGTGTGTGGCGGAGGCTGGTGCAGACCGCGCGGCTTTGCTGCGGCATCCCGGACTACGACAACTACGTCCGGCACATGCTGGAGAAGCACCCCGACCGGGAGCCGATGGACTACAAGACGTTCTTCCGCGAACGCCAGGAAGCCCGCTACGGCGGCCGCAGCGGGTTCCGCTGCTGCTGAGGTTCCCGACCAGGGAACAGGAAAGGCGAAGCGCGAGCTTCGCCTTTCTTTTTGCCAGCAC